>JAGAHT010000044.1:0-8350 GCA_017626945.1 Fibrobacter sp. | reverse complement strand
TCCAGGCCCGTCAATCTGGAGATTGACGGAGAGTCGTAACCATCCTTGTGGAGTTCATAGGCCTTGGCCCATTCTTCTTTTGTGTGTTTCTGGTACATGAAAACCCCGAAAGTTGTGTCCAACTTTCGGGGTTCACATCATTATTCCGGGGCTTTTGCTTTCCAGGCGCACGCCTTATTTTCTTTTTCCCGTCACACGATACCGGACTACCTTTCCGTTTTTCTGCACCCGAATAAAAACGGCCTGTTTCCGTGCATCAAAATAAAGTCGCGGTTCCCGAGAATCCTCAACTCGCACGAGAGGCTTTGCCACAATCGCATCGGTACTGGCTTTTATGCCCATCAAATCGAGCATCTTTACCGCATAGCGCGATCCCAAAATCTGGTAACCCTCTCGAGTGAAATGAAGCATGTACGAAGTATGCGTCAAAGCGTCCGTCTCCTTAAGCACGGGGCACCCCTGTGCCGAAATCAGGTGAGCGTTGGGAATCAGGCTGACGGCCTCCGCGACCGCCGTATTTCTCCAGCCATAGTCACCCGTCGGCGCAAGTTCGCCAATCAATATGGGTGTCTTTTTCGGGTCGAGTTCCAGCTCCTTGATAAAATCGTCATAGACCTTCTTGACCCGCTTGGGCCAATCGCTCATCTGGTTGTCCGCCTCTCCCTGATGGAACAGAAAACCCTTGATCACCCCTTTCTGCTTCGCAATCTTGCCAATCTCGACGATGCGCTGGTGCAAGTCGCCCCCATATTCGTTCAAGTACGGAATCCACCACCAGGTAGTTCCGGTACTTTTCATTCTTTCAATATACTCCGCATTGCGGTCCTTGTCGAACAAGTCGATGCTTTGCCCGCCGATAGCCACGTTCGCCACAGCGACACTGATGCTGTCCGGAAGCTCCTGGACCATCTTGCGACCAAAGAAATCCGATATGCCGATCATTGACTGACTATGCCCCATCGGAGGCATCGCCGGATAAAGCTCCCCCACCTTCTGGTCCGAAAAATCAGCAGCGCGCAATACATAAAAACGCGGGATCGGCACATAGTCCGAACTCAAGAGCGCCCCCTCCCCTGCCATATTGGATTGCCCATAAGCAATATAGATATGCAGATTCGGGTCCTGAGCAAAACTTGCCACACTGATCAAAGCCAGTGTTATGAGGACAATTTTTAGCAAACAATATTCCCCTTTTTGTGCTATCTGTTATTATAACAAAAAAATGAACAAAGGGGGAAGTCTCCCCCTCGCTCACACGGCGTTGTTCGCTACCTCCTCTCCTAGGGGACACCCCTAAAACCCCGTTTACCGCAGATTTACTCGGTGCATTTTGCGTGAATCCTTACCCTGGACAAGGTAAGAACCCGCATTGAGGCCCGCTCTGCGCAGAGATTCTTGCAACGAAATTCGATCCCGGGCCGCATTTTTAACGACACCCAGATACTTTCCGTTCAAATTGAACACTTCAAAAGTATCGTCCGCCAAATTCAGGCGCAGGCTTTGAGCATGAACAGTCCCCGTAGGATTCGTTCCAGTGGAATCGTCGGCCACGGCATACCATACGGCCTTGTCGAGGCTTGCTGTCGCATCGGTTGGCGGAGTCGTGAGATCTGCGCCGTAGTTTGCATTGTTCAGCATTCCGTTGTCAACCATACCGTAGAAAATTCCCTTCGAGATTTCCTTGTCGAAGTTGTTTTCGAGGTCGCCGCGCAACTGCGCCGTGCCAGAAAGTTTCTTTCCATTTACCGCCCACATCACGCCGTAGACTTGAGCGTTGTCGGTTACAGTCGTATTCACGATAATCGAAAGCGCGCCGACTTTCGCCTTGCCGCTAATGCTTCCGCTTACAAGCCACGCGTCTTCTTCGAGCACGGCATCGTCGCCGATGGTACCTGCGGTCACGAGCGCACGCCCGCGGACAACGGCATTCCCGCTAATGGTTCCGCCGTCTACGACCGCGAAATCCTCGATGCGGGCGTTTCCAGAAACGGTGCCGCCGTTCACGACCGCATCGGGGCCCACGAACACGCTCGCGTCAACCTTCGCCTTGCTGCTCACGAGGCCGCCACCGTTACTGTGCTTGGTATAGCCGCTCGCATTTGCGGGCTTCCAGAAATCCTTGTTGTAGCCTTCGGGTGCGCCGTTTACCACCTCGATCATGTACGGGTAACGGTAAATGCTGTAGTAGAACTGGTCCCAGAGAATCGTCTGCATCTCAGTCGGAGTCGCCGTCACGGCAAGCCACAATGCCTTGTCGCTTGCCTTTGTCTCAATTTCTAGGTTGAATCCCGTGCCGTGCTTCATCTCGCTGTAACGGGGCGTTCCGTCCGCGCCCTCCGCGACTAGCCCGACCGTCCAGCCTGAGGCCGGGTCCGGCAGCTTGTCGGGCGCGTAATTGCACCAGTTGTATGATTTTCCCATGTAGTGGTCGGTGTTGTCGCCAAAGCATTTATACCCGCTCACTGTCGGCTTGTCCTGCACGATTCCGCGGAACTTGACTGTCACCTTCCCCGCCTTTTCGGGGTAGATGCGCACCAGGTTGTAGCCCCAGCGCTGCGGAGCCCAATAACTCGGGGATATGTATTGATCCGGGCATTCCTCTTCCATGCCTTCGCGAGGGGAATAATCCGGACACGGGATCTTGTTCAGCATGGTCACGCGCGTGTGTCTGCGGTAATTGTCGCCCCAGCTGGCGTCACGACGCGTCTTGAATTCATAGTCGCCATAGGATTTTTTATACAAAGCCTTCTTTGCGGGTGCATACTCGAGCGTCGCGTTCTTCATCGCGAACTTGCCGAACTGCTGGTTCAGGCTATCGAGCGTCCAGCCGTAAACCATCATCATGGCGGTAAACGGCGTCTGCTCCATGCGACCGTCTTCGCCATCGCGGATCGATTCCATCCAAATACGGTTGACTTCGTGGGCACCCTTGTGGCCGCCGCCGAATTCTTCCTTGAGGTGCTCCAAGAACTGCCAGTTGCAGTAGCGGTCGCGTGTGGAACCATAATACAAGTATGGATAATTAATCAGGTATTCCGAGCAATGGGCATCGTTCGGATTGTACTGGTGCGCCATCCAGTTCGCGTGGCTTTCGGCAAACCAGCCCGAATGGCTGTTGTTGCCCATCCAGCCGGCAACGCCCTGCAAACCGTGCGCAAATTCATGCGACGTGCCCCAGTAATCCTTCAGCGAGCCCACGCCAATCCACATACCGGGGCCAAATTCGTTGTTCAGGCCCTTCACAAAGTCTTGCCCGCCGTAGAGCGCCGCCATCACGGAATTATCGAACACGTAGATATTGCTCTTGAGCTTCTTATCGGGGCTTTTCGGAAACGGAAGCATCCAGCCGAGCGAATCAATGTAGAAGGAATATACTTTTTCGAGCGACGTGAGCACGCCCTGCGCATCCGAGTTCGGAATGGACACATTGTTCGCCTGGCCGTCGTCCGTCGTTGGCTTCTTGCAGACCTCAAAATGCTCCGATTCGGCGATCAGCGTAAAGCCGTTACTGGCGCACTGGTTTACCCATTCAATGGCGGCGTTCGCGCTTACGGCACCTGCGCAAAATACCGCCATGGCAAAATTTATACCATGATTGATTTTCATACATTTTTCCCAAACAACACACCCACGCGGGCGATATAAATAAATATAAGCTCATTTAGCGAAAACGAGCCCCTGTTTACGAAATTAAACATTTCTCTCAATAGCTGAAATATTCCCGCGCGACTCCCCCGCTATTTAGGCACAGTTACGCTTTGTACTGTGCCATTTTTTCGTGCAATTCCAAAAAGTAGTCGAAATCGCTGTGGAAAAGCTTATCCTGAACTACGCGATATTTTTCCCATTCCGTAATGGCGTGGGCCTGGGCCACTTCCATCGAAATCTTACCCGCGTTAGTCAAAAGTTCGTGTTCCGTAGCCTCAAGAATGCGGTCGAGGTGCCTCGCCCAGTCTTCCATCGTCATAGGAATATGCCTTGCGGCCTGCATTTCTGCAAAATCCAGATAACCCGAGACAATCAGCTCAAGCGCCTTGAGTTCATCTTCTTCGAGATAATTCTTTGCGACAACGACGTCGGACTGAAGGATTTTGCCCTTTGGGGATGCTGCCCAGGTCTTTAACCCCATGTGCTCCTTTTTGCTGTCAGCCCGTTCTACAATGAGCTCCGCCGCCGTATGGCCGTGAATCGCCCAGTGGAGCTTGTTTTGGACCTTCTTGAAAAAATCCAGGGTGATTTTTGCAGAGGGATCGTAATCTAGCGCAGTCGAATAGATATCAGTCACCTTCTGGTAAAAGCGTCGCTCCGACACGCGGATTTCTCGAATGGCTTCCAATTGCCGCTCGAAATAGTCTTCGGTAAGGATTGTCCCGAAATTCTTGAGCCGCTCCTTGTCCATGACCCAGCCCTGGATGGTGTAATCCTTGACAATTTGCCCCGCCCACTTGCGGAACTGCACCGCCCGCTCGTTGTTGACCTTGAACCCCACGGCGATAATCATCTGGAGGTTGTAGTGCATTATTTCACGGGAAACCTGTCGTGAACCTTCTGTTTGAACTATCCGAAAATTTCGGATAGTTGGATTTTCGGGCAATTCACCATCTGCCAGAATTTTTGAAATATGGTCATTAACCGTACGCACATCGACCCCGTACAGTTCTGCCATCATTTTTTGCGTGAGCCATACGTTTTCGTCTTCGTAACGCATTTCGACGCTCTGTTCGGAACCGCCCACGGCAGCCACATAAGTCAAGTATTCTGCAGCGGAACTGCGGATAGACACGGGATTGATTTTTTGACTATTTTTGCTCATTTGAACACTAATATATATAAATTGAAAGCACCTGTCAATAGCCGGAGGGGACAATTTGTGTGAAAATAAACTAAATTTGGGGTGTAGATTTTTGAGGTTACTGGAGGTCATCTGTGAAGATTTTTACATTGCGTCATTCTTGGCCTGTCATTCTCGAAGCGAAGCGTAGGGAATCCATACTTCTTGCCATGGCTCTTGTCTTTGCTGTATTTACTGCGTGCGACAGCGGCTCCAGCAGTACTGATCCTGACCCGATTGCGGAAATTTCGTCTTCCAGTGGCGACGAAGCAATCTCCTCGAGTTCTGTTACGGACAAAGGAACATCTTCCGGTGGCAGTTCGAGGTCCTCTAGCTCTGTAAGTGGCAAGAATAGTAGTTCGTCAGTGAACTCTGGCTCGGATACATCTAGTTCAGATGAGGGTCCTTCTGTCAAATCTTCGTCAAGTAGTCTTGATCCTTGTAAAGAAGAATATGAAGGACGCGAAAAGATTTCTTTAGATGAAAATCGCCAACGTGTTGAATTTGTATGTCATGATGGCTTTTGGATTCCCTTGCCTAAATCTAGTTCGTCAGAAATTTCAAGTAGCAGCTACTACGATATGTCTAAACAGTATAATGAAAATGTCAAGTATGGCGAGTTTACGGACCCTCGCGATGGAAACGTCTACAGAACTATTACGTATGCAGCGAAGCCTTATATATCGTCGAATATAGTAGCGATGGCAAGTAACCTTAATTATGGCGAGATGGTTCCCGTAGACTCGGCAACGAACGCCGACGGCGTTGTCGAAAAGTTCTGCTACAACGATGATCCCTGGTATTGCGAAAACGGTTTCGGCGGACTTTATTCCTGGAGCGAAGCGATGAATTTCCACCGGGCGTGCGACACCCTTTTTCTAGGGTCATCTGCTGATTGTCCGAATGTTTTTGATGAAGACAATTCAGAAAGGCGTCAGCATCAAGGAATATGCCCGGAGGGGTGGCATGTTATGAATGAATTTGAGTGGCGTAGACTTCCGTCGACTAATTTTGGATCCTTTAAGATGCTTTCGAAACTTTTTATGGGAACGGATCAGGTTGGCTTTTCTGCACTGCTTGGAGGCGGGTACCTTAGGGGTAAATATAAAAGTATGGGTATGTATGGTGAATATTGGGTCCCCGCCGAAACAGGAGATGATGCCTTGTATGCGCAAACAACACTTCTAGATGAATATGAAGTTGCGTTTCGTGATTTGGAACAGAAACCGAGCAAGTTACCCATCCGCTGCGTGATGAATTATAGTGTAGACTAATCAACGATTGTCGACATCCATTTTAAACTAAAAAAACAGAGCTTTGGGGAAAAGCGTGCAAGGCTCGATAATGCAAAAACAAGTTTTTTGCGCTATCTCGCCTTGCATCCTTTTGTCGCGACACTCACTTGCACGCTACTGAATCTCTCGATAAACTCGATTGTTTTGTTAAATGAACATGGTAAAACAGGTCGGGATATGCTGCACCTGTTCGTTGTGGCCCAGGTCCTTGGTGTATATCAGGTAGCGGTCTTGTATCCGTTCGCTGAATTTTTTACAGAAGGCATCGAGCGAAGCGTGTGTCCTGTATCCGGAGGACTTGACTTCGATAGGGCAAATCTTTTTCCCGCGCGAAAGGATGAAGTCAATTTCGTAATTGTGTTTTTCGTCTTGTGCCCAGGTGTGGTAAAAAAGCTTGTCGCCCTTGGCCGTTAGCATCTGAGCCACAAGATTCTCGTAAACGTAGCCCAGGTTTGCGGATAGTTTATCCGAAAGCATTCGTTCGTAGATGACATTTTCGGTAAAGTTTTTGTCCCAAAAAGCAAGTGTCACGAACAACCCCGTGTCGCAGACAAATAATTTGAACCGCTCTTGATTCTGTGTCAGGGCCATGCCCACATTGGGATCGTCGCAATGGTAGCAGACATTCACTGTTTTGCTGTCTTCGAGTTGTTGCAGCAGGCTGTTTTCTCCAGCTTTTCCGACTTTTCCAATGATGCTAGATGTCACGTAGCGGTTCGCTCCACGACTGAGTTGTGCGGGAATGCTTTCAAACAGTTTTGACATGTTCCCTGACGGGTCCAATTTCAAAAAATCTTCGGTGTAAAGCTTTATGATTTTACGTTTGATTGCATCGACCTTGCGCAGGTCGTTTGTTTCTAGATATTCGACGACGGCTTGTGGCATTCCGCCGACTAGCGCATAAAGCCGTAGGCCGCGCATGTTCGTCCTGAGTGCGGCACCGAGCGGCAACTTCCTTTCGAAGAACTTGCTCAACGTGGGTATGGTCACATCGTCATTCATTGCCCAGCGGAATTCCTCGAAATCCATGGGGTACATTTGTAGTCGGTCTTCTTCGCTGGGAATGGTGATACTTTCCGTGTTTTTCTTGATGCTGATGAGCGACCCCGTTTCGATGTAGTCGTAGCGTCCGTCTGCGACCAGGTACTTTATGGCCTGCCGCGCACTGGGGCATTTTTGGACTTCGTCGAAGATGATTACTGAATTGCGAGATTTCAGTGACTTGTGGAAAATCGCCTGTAGTCGCAGGAAAATGAAGTCCAAGTCCATGAGGTCGTCGAACAGGGATTTAACTTCTTCGGAGGCCTTATTGAAGTCGATAAGGATGTATGTTTCATACTCCCTTTGGGCAAATTCTTCGACAATGGTGGATTTCCCGATTCGGCGGGCTCCTTCAATAAGTAAGGCAGTCCGTCCCTTGCTTTCGGACTTCCATTCAAGCATTTTTGCGTAAATTTTGCGTTTAAATGTAAATTTCGGCATATTTTATCCCCCGAACATGTCTAAATATACATAAATTTTTCTTTTCCCACAAATTTATTTTGAGCAAAATCACCTTTTCCCGCAAATTTTTACATTAAAATTTCAACTTTCCCCGTAAATTTATAATCCAGCAGTTTACGGCTGATTCGGAGCCGGAATAGCCCGACAGAGTCCCGACTTCTTTTGCTCATTTGAACACTAATATATATAAATTGAACTCCCCTGTCAATAGCCGGAGGGGACAATTTGTGTGAAAATAAACTAAATTTGGGGTGTAGAATTTCGAGGTTATTTACGGAACCTGCGAAACCATCTACGATTGATATACAAATTTTTGCAGTAAAAGTCAATATCTTTTTTCTATACCGCAAGAGGTTGATGGAGAAAAATTCATCACGGACTTTCAGAAAGCCGAACACAATCCGGCATGATGATTTGGTTTTTTAAGGGGTGTCCGCTTTTGTAAAATTGTCAATGATAAGTTAATCCCGGGGCTTCCGCGGGGCGTTTCGCGATATATCTTTATCTCTGGTGTAAAAAATGTTTGGAGATTAAGATGAAAAATATCTTATTCGTTTCTTCCGTATTGGCCTTGACTTGTACGGGTTTCGCTCAGAAAATTGTAATCACGACGAACTATACGGCGGACCCGGCGCCCTATGTCCATGGGGATACGGTTTACCTGTACACGACCCACGACGAGGACAATGCCGACGGGTTCATGATGTACGACTGGCTGTTG
>JAGAHT010000004.1:0-26715 GCA_017626945.1 Fibrobacter sp. | reverse complement strand
GGAACTGAGGGAATATATCAGATACTACAACAACGACCGGATAAAGCTACGCTTAAACGGAATGAGTCCGGTACAATACCGGACTCATAACTCAGTTTTATCCTAACTTTAAACTGTCCAACTTTTTGGGTTCAGTTCACAGCGGGTGGTTCTTCATATACGGGCCCTGCCCTAGGTTACTAGCGACGCGTTCGACGCGTTGCGCAGTCTGACACCTGCGTGCGGTCCTTACCGGCGAGCCCGTAAACGGGCTACATCTTTCCGAGCATGGTCAGTTGTTCCCCGTACTCATCTTCTTTCAGCTGGTTTTGGATATACGACGCGATTTTCGCAGTATTCTTCCCTACCGAATCGACATAGTACCCCTTGCACCAGAATTCACGACAACGATATTTATACTGTAATGCAGGGAACTTTTCGTAGATCATCAGGCTGCTTTTCCCCTTCAGATAACCGACTATCCCGGATACAGAATACTTCGGCGGTATTTCCAGCAACATGTGCACATGGTCCACGCAAACCTCCGCCTCCAAAATATTGATACCCTTCCACCCGCAAAGCTTGCGGAGTATCGCTCCTATTTCAAGCCGTTTTTCTCCGTAAAAAACTTTTCTCCTGAATTTAGGTGCGAACACGATGTGATACTTACAGTTCCAGGTGGTGTGTGCCAACGTATGATTATTTCTATTTTACATTGCAAAATCCTTTGGTTATTTGTTATGCAGGTGGTCAGACCGCGTGACAAATTTAATCAAAGGATTTCTGCTTTCCACAAGGATGTAAAGCCGTAGGCTCTTTGGAACCACCCGCCTAGCGGGTGGTTTTCGTTATACAATAAAAAGGTCTTGCATTGTTGCAGAACCTTTTGGGAAATTTTTTATTCACAAATCCATTCGCATTTTTCGTTAAAGCAACCATCGTCTTTGTTGCAATTTGTTTGTGCCGTTTCCGCTTGTGAACCTTTTATGCAACGAACGGAAAAGCCGTTAATCTTGTCATCTTTAAATGATCCGTGCATAGAGGATTTTTTTTCAAAGCGAAAGTCCCCGGCCTGTTCATGATTGTATTGATTTTCAGTAGATGTCCAAAAAAATGCATACTTGCCTAAATCTACATATCGTGAGCTAGTGTTTCTATACCCTGTAGATATGACTGAAAAGTTATAGGTGTCATTGCCAAACCACGATGTTGATTTCAGCTGTAATCCTGCATCAAGCCCTCCGGCAAACTTTTGCAAGGTGTAAAAATCGTCATCCGATGGTAAACGCCATCCCTCTGGACAAGCTTTCATGGCTGCGTCCCAGGTGTACAAACGACCAAAGATTTCACAGTTTTCACTATCGTCATCAAAACAATAGCTACCATCCATACTGTAATTCAAGTTCTCAGAAAGCCATACTTGACTCCCTATTTTAACGGTGCCATAAGTTATGTGGTTTCTGGAATCCGTAAATTCACCAAATGTTTCCTTACATACCTTTTCTAGGGGTGCATAAGATGAATTGTTCGAGTAGGCGTAATCCAAAAAGCCATCACATGGACCTGCATTATCACCACGACCGCAATAAGCGACTTCGAAGGATTTCATATCCGTATGCAAAATAAACTGAATCTTATACTTATCTGGATTTTTGCAATAATTTTTTAATAGCTCACGTCCTACAAGATCCGTTCCGGGCCATCCTTGGGCCTCAACAACCTTTACGCCTTTATCAGTTTCAAAAGAATTCCATTCCACATCGCCAAGAACACTTTCAATAGCTTTCCCAATGGTCGTTTGTTCGCGACCTTGCAATGTACCGTTTTTTACCAGGTCGATTTCAGAATTACAGCCACTCATAAGTGCTGCAAGAGAAACCGTAAAGAATAAGTTGTTAATTTTATTCATGATTGTTTTCCTTGTTGATTTTTAAACTTTTTCTAGAGCAACAAATGTATTTTTCGAGTTTACCGCTCTTAACGTTATCTTGAATGTTCGTTGCAAATGTAAACAAAAAAAAACAAACGCAAGTAAATTTTTATAAACATTAAATTTTGAAAACAAAAAAAATGGCGGGCTTGGAGTCCCGTCTTGATTGCTTGTGTTCTATGAGTTGCTTATCCTTTTTATGCTTCCAAATCCATTAGATCGAAGAACATCAGTCGAGTGTGAGGATCGTTGTCTTCTACGTTCATGAAATGGAAGCCGTTCTTCTTATAAAAAGGAACTGCTTTTAAGTAGGCGTCGACGGTCAGAAACCGACAACCGGCCTTGTTTTCGATGAAGAACATAGACTTGATGTAGTCCAGAACGGTTGTTCCGATTTGTTTCCCCTTGGCGGCTTCATCGACTCCTAAACGACACAACTTGACTGCTGGGTAACTCTTGAGACGCTTTTCGTTTGGAAATCCCTGTTTTTTACGAAAACGGTTGAATTCGGTCTTGTCCTTGAAATCGGTAATGGCAACCTTGTCGTTTGCGAGGCTACAATAGGCGTAGACCTTGCTAGCATCATCTGCATCTACGCAGGCATAACTGACAGAAAGCCGATGTTTTTGAAATTCGGCAGCACGGTTGAGGATGAAATCGTTTAAGTCGGCATCACCGCAATCAAACTTTTTGATAGCATGAGAAGGCTTCAAACGGACTATCTTGAAAAATTCTTTTTCGCTTAAACCTGGCGAAAGCATGGATCTATACCTCCGTTGGCCTTTTCACGGGCTCGCTGGTCAGCCATGCCACGTTCCAAAGCTTTTTTGCAAAGTTTATAATTCCGTAGGCGGCGGGCACGAACTTCCGGAGGTTCCGGGTGCCTCTCCTGCATACGGGCCAAGAACCGGCGAGCGTCTTCGCCGAATAGAATAGGAGTCTCTCGAATTTCGCGAGCCATATATCCTCTTCTGTTGAAGTTCCGTATTTGTTTAAGATGGCACCTTTCAGTTACTGCTAAATATACCTAATGCAATTGCAAAAAGCAAGGACCCTGGCTGTTTGCAGTTCATTTTGCAACTAGGAGTTGACAAAATGATGCAAAATCAGTGCAGAAGGTAGAATCTAAATCTTTCTACTTCACGACTTCCACGTACATGCCCTTGGGCAGATTGGGGAGTTCACCGGCTGCGTTCCTGGCGCCTACGGGCTTGCCGAGAACGTTGAAGATTCTGCTTCCAGGATTGCCGTGCTTGGCGTTTACCAAGTTCGAGATGATCTTCGTGGTACCCTTTTCGTTTATCGTTACCTTGATTTCGAAGGTGACCTGCTTGCTTCCGTAAACGAGGGCCTGCCTTATGGTGAACGAATCGCCTGACTTTACTTTGTTCGGCATGTGGCCGATTTTGGTGGTCATGGAGACAAGGTCCACGTTGGAGAACACGATGCTGGAGCCGTTCGGGTCCCAGGCGACAATTTTGCCGTCCTTGTCGAACCAGTGGCCGGTGCCTTCGCCGGTAGTGCGGCTGTTGAGCGTTCCGTCGGGTTCCACTCCGTAGAAAGTTACTTTATCTTCAATTTCACTTTGCTTGATGCCTAAAATCTGCGCGACTTCGCTGCCTTTCAGGTCGAGTGTCTCGTAAGCATAGTTGTTGTCTAGCGGAAGTGTTACGTCAAGTGCGATTTTCTGGATGGTGATTTCAGCGACGCTGCTGGAACTTGCCACTGCCGACGAGCTGGACGAGGGCTCGGAACAGTTCTCGCCGATGCAGAACGTGAGCGTTTCGCCGGGTGTGCCGATGTCGGTAATCTTGAGACCTGTCTTGGAGCCGTTATACCAGCGGATAGCGGGGTAGGCGTCATCTGAAAATTCCGCGTAGGTTCCGCTCTTGAAGAAGGTGTTGGCGGTGCTGCCTGGGCTTGGCCACTGGTCGCCGGGATTGTCGCTTGATTTTCCCGCCGCGCTGGCATGCACGATTCGGAGTCCGAGCTTGTCTGCAGCGGAATTGCCTTCGATGGAAAAATCGTAGTGTTGCATCAAGAGGCCACTTCCGGCGAGTACCTTGTTGCGGCCCGTGTTGCGTACGTAAGACCACACCAATCCTTCTTGGTTTGGCCTGTTTGGGTTCTTGTAGCGGTAGCAGAATTCACCCGGTTTCGTAACTTCAAGGCTTGTTACGTTGTCTACATCTTCGCTCGTGATGTCCACGAACGGAATCCAGCCCTGGTCCGCACGGTAGAAGTCGTTTATGGCTACGGGGTTCCAGTCGTTCGCACGGTTACCCATGGTGCAGTAGTCGCCGTACCAGTAGAGGTCCGGCCAGCCAAAAATCATGTGTCCCGATTCATGCACGAATACGTAAATGGAGAACTTGCCGGGCATGTCCGTCATCTGATGGTGCGTGAGCTTTATGCCATCGCGCTTTTCGCTGGACCATCCGGAATGCGGCCACAGGCCCTGTCCCCAAGTTTGCCCGGCGCCGGCGTATACGATGTTGATGGCTTCGGTAGTGCCGTCCTTGTCGTTGTCGTAGCGCGAAAAATCAACCTGAGAATCGAAATACGCGAATACTTCTTTCATGAGCGAGTCTGATCCCGTGTATCCTTGCAGGCTCTCGTACCAGGACTTGGGATGTTTTGCGCGGTACCAGCCGTAGACTTCGTTCGTGAGGTCTAACTGCCCGTTGGAAACGTCGAGGTAATAGTCGCGCACGGAACCGTTGCAACCGTCCTTGTTGAAGCCTTCCTTGTTGAGCCAGTCCTCGACTTCGCTCACTGTGACGGGGGCGGGCTTGTCCGAAAAATCGACGAGCAGGGTAAGGCTGTAGATTTTGCCCTTGGGGGCGGCGTAGTGGCTCTGGGTTGTGACCGCGGTCGTTTTCATGAGGGCGCGGGTTTGGGGTGCCCCGCGGGAATTGTCGAACGTGGGCCTCGCCTCGGCGGGCCATTCCTGGATGCGCTTTCCCTGGTACACGATGTCGGCAAAAAGCGTTGTCGGGAGCAATAACAAACCCGATAAAATACTGAACGGTAAAATTTTGTTTTTCATAAACATTCCAATTTTTTAACCACCGTATATGGAAATACATTTTTTTACGACGAGTGGAACTCTTTGTCCGTTTTTTATTACATTTCCTATGAATAAAAACATTAACCCTAGGATGTTACCAGAGTTTCCTTTCACGGGCTACTTCTAACTTCCTACTTCCTACTAAAAATTATGTCTAAATTCAAGCGCATCCTTCTCAAGCTCAGTGGCGAAGCCCTCGCAGGCGAAAAGGGCCACGGCATCGACAACCAGATTCTTTCTGACATGGCGTCCGAAATCGCATCTATCGTCAAGCAGGGCGTGCAGGTCGCTCTCGTGATCGGTGGCGGCAACCTCGTTCGTGGAATTTCCGCTTCTGCAGGCGGCATGAACCGCGCTCAGGGCGATGCTATGGGCATGCTCGGCACCGTGATGAACGGCCTCGCCATGCAGGACGCCCTCGACAAGCAGGGAATCGACTCCGTGGTGATGTCCGCCATCCGCATGGAACCGGTTTGCGAATTCTTTGACCGCCGCAAGGCCCTCAAGCTTTTGTCCGCAGGCTCCGTGGTGATTTTCTCCGCAGGCACCGGCAACCCGTTCTTCACGACGGACAGCTGCGCCGCTCTTCGCGCTATCGAAAGCGAATGCGACGTCATCATGAAGGCCACCAAGGTCGACGGCATCTACACCGCAGACCCGGTCAAGGACCCGACCGCGACCCGCTTCGACGACATCAGCTACAAGGAAGTCATTTCCCGCGGCCTCAAGGTCATGGACACCGCAGCGGTCGCTCTCTGCATGGAAAACAACATGCCCATCTTCGTTTTCAAGATGGAAAAGGGCAATCTCACACGCGCCGCTATCGAAGGCGACCTCGGCACGCTGGTCCACTGCTAAATTATAAATAACTTACAATTTCGCGCCCTTGCAACTGCGGGGCGTTTTTGCTTTTTTAATAGGTCGAAATTGTAATACATGCCCGGCTTTTATGTATATTTATTCTTGAACGAAACTAAAAACCTATAACCTGTAACCTGAAATCTGTTTATGTCCGAATATACCGACAAGATGACCAAGGCCATCGAGGCCACCGAACGTGAATTTTCCAAGATCCGTGCTGGCCAGGCTAGCCCCGCTATCCTGAACGACGTGCGTATCGACTACTACGGCACCCCGACCCCGATTTCTCAGGTCGCAAAGATTTCTGTGCCCGAACCGCGCATGTTGCTCGTTTCCCCGTGGGAAAAGACCATGGTCGACCCGATCGATAAGGCTATCCTCGCCGCGAACATCGGCCTTACTCCGATGAAGGACGGCAACTGCATCCGCGTGAGCCTCCCGATCCTTACCACGGAACGCCGTCAGGAACTCGCGAAGATCGCCCGTAAGCACGCCGAAGAAGGCCGCGTGGCTATCCGCAACATCCGCCGCGATGCCAACGACGCTCTCAAGAAGAACAAGGAAATGCCCGAAGACGAAGTCAAGAAGCAGCAGGACGAAATCCAGAAGGCAACCGACAAGGCTATCGCCGAAATCGACCGTCTGCTTGCCGAAAAGGAAGCGGACATCCTCAAGGTGTAGTCCGGGGTTTGCGTGGCAAATCAGCTTAGACATGTCGCCATCATTATGGACGGCAACGGGCGCTGGGCCCGCAGCCGAGGTCTCGAACGTTTCCTGGGTCACCGCAGGGGTACCCAGGCGACTATCGATGCGGTCGAGGTGGGCGTAAACCTTAAGCTCGAACACATGACGCTTTATGTGTTCAGTTCCGAGAACTGGGGACGCCCCTCCAAGGAAGTGGATTACCTGATGAACCTCTTGATTGAGATGGTCGTCAAGGAAATTCCTGACCTCATGGAAAAGAACGTGAAGCTTACGGTCATCGGCAACATGAACCGCTTGCCCGACAAGCCGCGTGCAAGTCTCCAGTCCGCTATCGACAAGACGGCGAACAATACGGGTATGCAGCTGAATCTCGCTATCTCTTATGGTGGCCGTCAGGAAATCGTGGATGCCGCCAAGGCAATCGCCGCCCAGGTGGCGGCGGGTACGCTCAAGGTCGAAGACATCGACGAGAGTTTATTTGCAAAGAATCTTTATTTAAAGGGAGCGCCCGATCCGGATCTCGTGATTCGTACGGGCGGAGAGTTCAGGCTTTCGAATTATCTGCTTTGGCAGGCCGCCTACAGCGAATTCTACGTAACGGATACGCTTTGGCCCGACTTTACCAAGGAAGAATTCTTGAAGGCCGTCGAGTTCTTCAAGACTCGAGAAAGACGTTTTGGGAAGGTGTTGCATGAGTAATCTTGCGCAGCGATTGATAACGGCGTTTATCGCCATTCCGATTGTATTTTTTTTGCTGTGGTTTAATGACTTCAGCCGCATTGGCCTGATGTGCTTTATCGCGGGCGTGGGCGCCTGGGAATGGGCGGGCATGGCCTCCAAGATGTACAAGGGACCCGATACCCGTTACCTTTCGTTTGCGGCTTCCTTGGCACTTACGCTTGCGTGGGCGCTTTCTAAGGGTGGCTACTTTGGTATGCCTGCCGTGCCTTATGTGGTTGGCATGACCTTCCTTGTGATTTTTGCAATCTACATTGGCGTGGCCTTTGCGAAGGTGGAAATTGATCACCTGTTCCCGTGGCTCGTGATGCAGCTCGGCGCCCCGCTTTATGTGGGTCTCTGGGGCGGCATGAACGTGCTCATGATGGGGAACGGCCAGGGCTTTGAACATTGCTATCCGTTTATCCTGGTGATGACAGGCGTTTGGCTCTGCGACACGGTGGCGTATTTCTTCGGAAAGTTCGCGGCGGGCAAGGGTCCTTTCGGTCGGCACCTGTTTGCGCCGAGCATTAGCCCCAAGAAAACCTGGGAAGGTTCTGTAGCGGGTTCTGTCGCGACGGTCGCGTGGATTGCCTATTGGGCAAAGTGCAGCGCCGCTCTCGGTTGCTTTAACGTGGATATCGACTGGGCGAAGGCCATTGGTCTTGGCCTGCTTGTGACTGTCGCGGGCCAGGTGGGCGATCTTCTGATGTCTGCGCTCAAACGTTGGAGCGGCACCAAGGATTCCGGCAACTTGTTTGTCGGTCACGGTGGAGTCCTCGACCGCTGCGATTCTTTCTACCTCGCAGCCCCCGCTCTCTACTTGCTGATGGATTTCTTCCAGAAACTGGCGTAATCCGTTGCTGTCGTACTGGATTTGAATGGCTTGCCCCGGACTAGGTCTGGGGCGTTTATTCTGAAAACAGATTGTTTAACTTCGTTTACATTCGTTGTTTTTGCTTACAACGGATAGTCCGTCTCACTTATTGAGTATTGCCAACCCCCTATATATATTTGTAGGCGGGAAAACAACACGAGGAGTGTGTGAGTATGGATTATAAAAAACTTTCTGTCGCGGCCCTGATTGCCTTGGGTTCTTCCATGGTTTTTGCTCAGGATGCCGAAATTGCCACTTGGGCCGGTTTCCGCAAGGCCGCGGTTTCCTTCACTTTTGACGATGGCCCGCAAAGCGATGTCGATGTCGCTCTTCCCATGTTCGAAAAGTACGGTTATAAGGCGACTTTCAATATCGTCACTAATTGGGCCAATGGCGGTGGCAACAATGGAATGCTCAACTGGAGTGGTGTTCAGAAATTGTCCGATGCTGGTCACGAAATCGCAAGCCATAGCGACAGTCACCCCAATGGAAAGCCGATGCCCGCTAATGAAATTTCTTCGTCCAAGGGGACAATCAGCCAAAAGATTCAGCAGAAATATGGTGTCGTCACTCTCGCTTACCCGAACTGCGATACTCCGGGTGACGCCCAGGTTCTTCAGAATTACGTTGTCGGAAGAATTTGTAACGGAAGCTGGAAGGGCGGTCCCGATATCATGGGCAAGGATGGCCCGAGCAACTGGGCTGCAGTCTCTGCGCTCATGACGGGTAATCAGGGAACCAGCGATTTTAAGGGCAACATGGACAAAGCTGTTCAACAAGGCGGTTGGGTTGCATTCCTCACGCATGGTTTCCAGAACAAGACCAATGGCTTTGCAGACTATTCTCCGACCGATGCGAATGGAATGGATGGCGCTCTCCAGTATGCACAGCAGAAAGATAAGGACATTTGGGTTGCCCCGATGGGCTATGTCGCCATGTACATCAAGGAACGCAAGGCCTCGAAAATTGAACCGCAGGACGGCGGCTCTGCAAACTCCATGGCTTTCGAACTCAAGCATAGCATTGCAGACAACATTTCCAAGTACGATTACCCGCTTTCCATCAAGGTGAAAACCGACTGGAGTAAGGTCGAGGTGACGCAGGATGGCGCCAAACTCGAATCCAAGGTGGATGGCGGCTATGTTTATTTTGACGCGGTGCCCAATGCAGGCAAGATTGTCGTGAGCAATGCAAATGCAGCTCCGGAACCGGAGTCTTCTTCCAGCAGCGAAGTTGTTTCCTCTAGTTCCGAAAATCCGTGGGCAATCGCTCCTGAAATTCAGGACAATTTCCACTTTGCGGTTTACAGGTCTTCCGATAACTACATCGTGGTGAGCGGGGCCCAAGGCCATGAAATCACGGTGTTCAACAGCCTCGGTCACAAGCTGCGTACCACTCGCGGTCTGGGTGCCGAACAGAAGGTCTACACCGGCGCCAAGGGCGTGTACATCGTGAAAGTCGGCAACAAGACCCGTAAGGTCAAGCTGTAGTCCTAAATGTTTTAACCTCTCTCTAAAAAGGTTCCTCATTAGAGGAACTTTTTTTGTGTTTGTCCTGATTGTCATCCCCGCGAAGGCGGGGATCTCCTTTTTTACTAGAGAATCTTTTTATCTTTTTAGCTGTATAAAAAAGAGGCTTCAAAATGAAAAACGTAGTTCTTCTCGGTGCGACCGGTTCTATCGGTACTTCTAGCGTCGATGTCATTCACCAGCATTCCGACATCTTCAATCTTTACGCCGTTGCCGCAAACAGCAGCGTGGCGAAGGTTGCCGAAATCGTGCGCAAGTACAAGGTAGAACGCGTGTGCATGTTCAACGAAGCTGCTGCGAAGGAGCTCGAAAAGGAACTCGGCATGAAGGTGCTCGCCGGCATGGAAGGCCTGTGCGAACTCGCTGCCGACCCGAAGGCCGACATCATCATCAACTCGCTGATGGGCGCCGTGGGTTGCCTCCCGACCATTACCGCTATCGAACACGGCAAGCATGTGGCTCTTGCGAACAAAGAAACGATGGTCATGGCAGGCCCCGTGATTTGGGACAAGCTTGCCGAAAACCCGAAGTCCTTCATCACGCCGATTGACTCCGAACATAGCGCTATCTTCCAGTGCCTCGAAGGCGGCATGCGTGAATCCGAAGTTGAATTCCTCGAAATTACGGCATCGGGTGGCCCGTTCCGTGAATGGCCGATTGAAAAGTTTGAAAACATCACCGTGGCAGACGCCTTGAATCACCCGGTGTGGAGCATGGGCAAGAAGATTACGATTGATTCAGCCTCCATGATGAACAAGGGCCTCGAAGTTTTGGAAGCTCACTTCCTCTTCCACATTCCGTACGACCAGATCAAGGTGGTGGTTCACCCGCAGTCCATGGTGCATTCGCTGGTGCAGTTCCGCGACGGTTCCCTCATGGCCCAGCTCGGTGCCCCTGACATGCGCATCCCGATTCAGGTGGCGCTCACGTGGCCCGACCGCCTGCCGCTCGATACCAAGCGTCTCGACCTGCCGACGCTCGCGAAACTGACCTTCTTCGAACCGGACTTTAATAAGTTCCGCTGCCTCGCCCTTGCGTTCGAGGCGGGCCGCCGTGGCGGTATCGTGCCTTCGATGATGAATGCCGCGAACGAAGTTCTCGTGGACGCCTTCCTCAAGGGTAACCTCAAGTTTACTGACATTCCGCGCCATGTGGAAACGATTATGGCCGGCGCCCCGAATGTGACCGGTCACCTGACGCTTGACCAGGTGCTTGAAGCCGACGCCGAAGCCCGTAAGCTGACTGCCGCGTTGATCAAGTAGCAAATAGCGAAAAAAGCGCAAAATAAAGCGCAATGGGTACACTTGTGTCCACTTTTGGGTTCAAAGGTGGACGTTTTTCTTGTTTTTTAGGGTAGATTTATGGATGTACTAAGAAAGGAGTGTTTGAGATGCTCAAATTTGGTTTGAAACAGTATATCCCCCTTGCGGTCGCGTTGCTTTCCTTTGCGACTGTGTCGCATGCCGCGACGGCCTACATCAACCAGGTCGGTTATCGTACGGGTGATGTCAAGGAATTTACCCTGACCGATGGAAACGGCAACGTTGAAATTGCCGATGCTTCTGGACAGACTGTTTTGACCGTGACTCCGAAAGAGGCTTCTTATTGGGAGGCGAGCGGTCAAAGTGTCCAGTTGGTGGATTTCTCGGAATTGAAAACTCCCGGAACATATTCTATCAAGGTGGGTGGACAAGTAGTTCGCTCCGATTTGAAGGTTGCCGATAAAACATACGAGGACGTGCTCAAGGCCTCATTGAAATGGTATTACTATCAGCGAGCCTCCATGGCTCTTGATGAAACCTACGCGGGGCAGTGGAAACGTGCCGCAGGACATACGAACCCGACTGCCCGGCTCCATAGCTCTACAGGTGCCTCGGGAACGATCAATTCTAGCAAGGGTTGGTACGATGCCGGCGACTATGGCCGCTACATTGTGAACTCGGGTATTACCACCTATACGCTCCTTTCTCTTTACGAACACTTCCCGGAATATTTCAAGACGCTCAAGTGGAATATTCCTGCCGAAGGCAACCTGCCGGACCTGCTTGCCGAAATCAAGTGGAATCTGGACTGGATGCTTACGATGCAGGCCGCTGATGGTGGCGTTTACCACAAGTTGACTACACTTGGATTCCCGGGTGACGTGATGCCTGCTCAGGATTCCGATCCCCTTTATGTTATCGGTAAGGGGACGGCAGCGACTTTTGACTTTGCGGCGGTGATGGCTGTGGCGGCACGCGTTTATAAGCCGTTCGATGCTTCTTATGCTAGCAAGTGCCTCGAAGCTGCCAAGAAGGCTTATGCCTGGGGTGTTCAGAACCCGAACAAGGTGTTCAATAATCCGTCCGATGTGGCTACGGGGTCCTATGCCGATGGTTGGCTTGAAGATGAAAAGATGTTTTCCGGCACGGAACTCTTCGTGTCTACTGGCGACGCGACATATAAGCCTGATAGCGCATCTGGAAAAATTCCAAGTTGGGCTGATGTGGGAGGCCTTGCGACTTATGGCCAGGCCACGCATGCTATGGAATTCGGCGGTATAGCCCAGGCGGCAAAGGATAGCTTGCTTAAGGTGGCTGATGACTTTGTTGATCGAGCCCAAAAGGGTTTTGGTGTTGTAATGGCAGGTGAAGACTTTGTGTGGGGGTCCAATGCCGTGGCCGGAAACCAGGGTGTTTGGTTGTTGCACGCCTATTACCTGACGGGTGAAAAAAAGTATTACAACGCCGCCGTTAAGGTGCTGGATTATCTGCTTGGCAAGAACCCGCTCGACATGTCTTTCTTGACTGGTTTTGGTACAAAGTCTGCCATGAAGCCGCACCACCGCCCGAGTACTTCTGACAAGGTGAAGGATCCTGTTCCGGGTATGATCGTGGGTGGCCCGCAGCCCGGTGGCGAAGACATCGGTTCCGAAACTTGGGAATGCAAGGACTATAGAACCGGTTTCCCGGCAACCTCTTATGTCGACAACAACTGCAGTTACGCTTCGAACGAAGTCGCAATCAACTGGAATGCTCCTTTTGCATACCTCGCTGGCGCAATCGAAGCGATCAATGCCGGTTACGCTCCTTCTTTCGCGATGTCTGGAATTACTTCTATCAAGCCCGCTGTCGCTCGCAAGGCTCACGCGAAACAGGGCCCGCAGCTCCGTTTTGCAGACCAGATGCTCTATGTCGAAAAGAACGGCAAGCGCTTCAACCTGAAGGGCCACAGAATCAAATAGTTGCGACGTCATTGCGCAGAGCGCATGACAGGTTCGCCTCAAAAATGAACAAGTAAACTTGTTCGCTGTATTCGGCTCCCACGTCATTGCGAGCTCCATAGGAGCGAAGCAATCTCCCATTGGACAAAATGCTGGACATAATCTGGCATTTTTCGTTATATTTACCCTGAGAGGTTCCTATGAAAAATCGTTTTGCCAATCGTTTTGTTTTTGCCGCTTTAGCGGGGCTTTCTCTTGGTTCAGCCGCTTTTGCCGCCCAGAATGTCATCAAGGTCGATGACTTGCATCCGGGTGTCGTCATCAATAAAGAAAATATGATGTCTGCGGACCTCGCGATTTGGAATCCGCCGAGTCGCTATTACGACATGACCTCTGCGCTGGTCGATGGCGGTTATACGCTGTTTAGATTCCCGAATGGATCTCTTTCGAATGATTACCACTGGAACGGTATCGGTAGCTACGATAGCACTGGCCTCTGGACCGCCGATGAAACCAAGTGGGCACGCGGCTTCTTGGGTGAAACGATTTACCGCGGCACCACCAAGGACAACTACGGCTTTGTGCGTCGCAGTCACCTGGCCGACGGCAATATGGAAACCATGTGGTGGGGCGAAATCCTGGACCCGGTGGACCCGCCTTGGGTCGTAGTGGAATTCCCCGAAAAGGTCGATGTCGATTCGTTGGAAATCGATTGGGGAACGCTGCGCCCGAAGGCTTTTGAAATTGCCTATTGGACCGAAGATTACGCCGAATATCCGGGTGTGCACCAGGCGCTCGAAAACAAGTTGAAGCTTGAAAAAGTGGTCAAGGTGAATGGTGCGACCACCAAATACAAGTCGAAGTTCCGCAGCCGCTATGTGGCCATTCGCTTCAAGACTGCTGATTTGCCTAGCAAGGGCGTGCAGATTCGCGAGATGAAACTTTATAGCGGCGAAACCGACTTGCTCGGCGGTAACAACTACAAGTTCTACGCGATGTCTACCCGCAATGGCGACAAGGCCCGCACCGATTGGACCGACATCAAGTGGGATTTTGAAGAATTCATGAAGTACATCCAGACGCTTCCGAACGCAAAAGCCGTTATCTGCGTGAATGCGGGTACCGGAACTTCAAAAGAAGCTGCCGCCTGGGTGCGTTATGCAAACAAAGTAAAAGGCTACAACATTAAGCAGTGGCAAATCGGCAACGAACTCGACGGCGAATGGGAAGAATCCGGCCCGATTTCGGCAAGGCATTATGCTGCGCGCTACCTGGAATACGCCCGCGCCATGAAGGCTGTCGATTCGACAATCGTTCTGCATGGCCCGCTGTTCAGCACGCATAAAATGCAGCAGAAGGGTGCCGGCTTGCTCGATGGTAAGTACTGGATGGAAGAATTCTTGCGCATTGTGGGCGAGGCCGAAAAGAAAGACGGCAAGCGTTACCTCGACGTGGTGGACTTGCACAATTACCCGTACTGGACGCCCAACGAACCGAAGCCTGCCGATATGCTCAAGGCCATGCTCGACGTGGGCCCGAACATGGATACGCTGAATGTGTGGATGAAACGCCACCTTGAAGGCGAACGCGGCGTGTTTCTTTCGGAATTCAGCACCTGCGTGCAGGGCTTTAGCCTGCTCATGGATTATCCGCAGGCATCCGCTGTGGCAAGCATTTTTGCTCAGCATGCCATGCGCTTTGGCAACCGTTTGCAGGTGCTCCCGTGGGATGCTTTCGGCAACTTGTTCAAAGGCCCCGATGACACCTGGGGTACCATTAGTATGACCGCTCTTGCAAAGGAAGGCTCCTGGAATTATTGGAAGTCTCTGGAGCCGACGGCGGAATACTACGGCATTTACATGACCTACATGGATTTCCTTGAAAATGGTTATGCGGTGTTGCCCGTTGAAAGTTCGACTTCTGATGTCGCCGCCTATGCAATTGGCAAGGGCGATTCTGCCCGCGTGATGATTGTGAACTTGTCGGAAACCCCGCAGGTGGTGCAGGTTGACCGTGCAAGCGTCAAGGGCAATTCTAAAGAAGTCGGCAAGGGAGACCTGGTGCGTACACAGGTCGAAATCTTTGGCGAAGATCAGTTCAAGTGGGTGGGCACTTCGCAGAATGCGTATCCGTACCCGAAAATGGGCCCGAGCGGCCGCCGCATTAACCCGAGCAAGAGCAAGGACATTACGGTGCCGCCGTTTGGACTCGCTGTTGTACAAATTAACCCGCAAGTGACTTCGGGCGAGGCTGCCGCGGAACCCAAGGTGTTGGCTGCGGCTCTCGAAAAGAAGGTGCTCCTTGCAGGTGATACGCTCGACCTGTTTGGAACGGTTGTTCAAGAAAATGGTCAACTGATCGGAAGTGTACTCTCGATTCCTGAACTTGGTATTTCAAAGGTGATTACTCCCGATGACGGCAAGTGGAACGCTTCTATTGAAAGTTTCCATGTCAAGGTGCCCTTCCCGGCCAATGTTAAGCTGGGCTCGGCGACGGCCGTGTTGAAAATTTCCGGTCTTGGTAAGAAGTCATCGGTGTTCAAGATTCCGTTCCGTATTCGCGGTGCCTACCGCACCACCAGCGTGATGCAGAATTACGATAACGGCATCGATGCGGTCGACTGGTTCCCGGTCGCAAACGGAGACAATGCGACGACCATCGGCGCGAAGGTCTTTAACGGAGCTCCTCCGCACGGCGGCTTTATTCGCCACGACTTCATGATCGAACAGCCGCCTGCGCAGGGCTGGCCGAACTTTGCCGGCGCCTACTACGTGATTCCTGAAGAAGTTCACAACTCGGTGGGCATCGTATTCGACTACGCCACGAACCACAGTAATCCCGACGGATACTTCGAAGTGCAGATTGTGAGCGAACAGGTCAAGGATTACGATGAATTTATGGTGCGCCTGAAAAATACTCGCGGCTCCTGGGGGCGCGACACGCTCATCTGGGAAAATATGAAACAGGAAGGCTGGGGTAAGACCATTCCGCAGCTTGACCCGAAGCAAATCAAGAACTTCTCTTGGCGCGCCCGCTACAGTGGCACGGGTTACATCAGCCTCGACAACATTTACCTGTTGCAGGAAGACGGCACCGAAGTCCCGATGCCCCGCGGCCTGAGAAGACTGCGCTAAAATTGTCATGCCGGATTGGTCTTAACAGCCACTTGCAGCTCTGCTGCATAGTGGATGTAATCCTCGGAACGGGGACGGTATCTTCTTTTTTATTAAATTTTCTCTTGATGGAATCGATATTCAGTAATGTCTTGATGTTTGTGCTCGGCCTGATTGGCCTGAGTTTCCTGGTGACTATTCACGAACTGGGCCATTTTTTGGTGGCGAAGTGGAACAACGTCAAGGTCAACACATTCAGTATCGGTTTCGGCAAGAAATTGATTCGTTACCGTCGCGGCGAAACGGAATACTGCATTTCGGCGATTCCGTTCGGCGGCTACGTGGCCATGGCGGGTGAAAATCCCGATACGCTCAAGGACGGCCAGGTTCCCGATGAACGCGATTTTGTGGCGAAGTCGGTTGGCGCTCGTGCTGCTATTGCCTTTGCGGGTCCGTTCATCAACATCGTGTTTGCCTTTATCTTGTTGATGATCCTTTATATGGTGGGCGTCGAAGAACCGGCGACAAACGACTTGATTGTTGGTTTTGTGGCGAAGGATTCTCCGGCGCTTGCTGCTGGTATTGAACCCGGTGATACCATTACCGAAATCAATGGCAAGCCTACTCAGGGCTGGGATGATTTCCGCGAACAGATTGGCGTGAGTCTTGGCGCGAGCGTTCCGCTTACCGTGCACCGTGGCGGCGAACCGTTGACCATTACGGTTGTCCCCGAAGAACTCGTGATTCCGGCGCAAGATTCTACTAGCTCCGAAATTGCGATGGGTATCGGCGACATCGGTATTTATCCGCGTAACCGCGTGATTGTTCGCTTGCCGCCTGTGGCGGGCTCTGCTGCAGAAAAGGCTGGCCTTGCCGTGGGCGATACCATCTTTGAAATTAACGGAGAACATATTTCCCGCTACGAAGAAGTGGTGCGCATCATCGATGGCAGCAAGGGCGAACCCGTAAACATTACCGTTATCCGTAACGGCGATACGCTTACCAATTCGCTCACACCTGTTTACAACGAGGAATACAAGCGCTACATGGTCGGTATCCAGATGGGCTACGTGCTCTTCCGCGAAACCAAAATTGTGCGCCGCGGACCTGTCGAAGCGTTTACCAAGACTTGTGCGACCAGCTGGAAAATGACCACGAGTATTTTCCGCTATTTCAAGCGCATGTTCCAGGGGCAGGTCAAGGTCGATGCCTTCTCCGGTCCGGTCTCGATTGTTGCCGTCATGGGTAACGTGTGGATGAGCGGCTTCCAAGACTTTTTGATGTTGCTCGCCCTCATCAGTATTAACTTGGGCGTCATGAACCTGCTTCCGCTCGCGATTACCGACGGTGGTCTCTTGATGTTCCTCGGTATCGAAAAGCTGCGTGGCAAGCCGCTTTCCACCAAGACGCAGACGGTCATTCAGAATGTGGCTGCCGCGTTCTTCATCAGCTTCTTCGTGTTTATCACGATTCTAGACTTTAGCAAGCTTTCGCTGTTCTTGAAATAAGGTGGCCTTGTCAAGTTCGGGCTTGTGTCTTACAGGCTGTTCTTTTCTGCCATCCGGAGCTGGGTCCCTTGTCGCTCTCGATAGAGACGTATTTATTGGCAAGACCGACGAAGAAATATCCCTCGTATGCAAAACAGGTGATGTACCCCAAAATACTATTTTTGCAGTATCCACATTCAATACGGATTATATCCTTGTGAAAGCCGAAAATTTCGAGAAAGCGCTGAAAGTCTTGTCTGATGCGGGATATGATGTGGTGTGATAAAGCCTCAAAGAAAGGTTTATAATCGGATGAACACTATTAATTGTAACTATATACTCTAAGAAAACATAATTTTTATATTTTCCAATAGTTTAGGAGGTATTCTTATAATGAAAAAACTTTTCATCGGATTTGCACTTGCCGCTTTTTTTGTTGCCTGCGGAGACGATCCCAGCAGTGCCAAAGACTCCCCGATTTCTTCCAGCGAAGAAACATCTTTAAGTTCTAACGAGGAAAAATCCTCCAGTTCCAATATTAACTCAGAATCCTCTTCTAGCAATAAAACTTTAGAAAGTTCAAGTTCTACGCCTGCAGCGAACTCCAGTTCTTCATCAACGGAGAGTTTCAGTAGCGAAAAGCAGGAAAGTTCTTCCAGTGAGGTCGAAAGCTATTTCAACCCTGCTATTTCTTATGGTGAATTTCTAGACACCCGTGACCAACAAAGCTACAAAACCGTAAAAATCGGAACCCAAACCTGGATGGCACAGAACAACAACTATGTTGTAAAAGGATACGATAATTCCTGTGCTTACACTTACCTAGATTCTGATTTGGTGACGACACGGGACTCTTGTGGAAAATATGGAAGAGTATACAACATTAATTCCGCCGAGAAATCCTGCCCGGAAGGATGGCACCTCCCAAGCCACGCCGACGTAGAAACATTAATCAGCTATATAACTCCGCTTTCCAAAGGCAAGACGGCGCAAGCTTTGAAGTCCATAATCGGTTGGAACGAAGGCGAGGGAACGGACCTGGTGGGATTTAGCGCCATTCCCGAAAATTTGAACGCTCGAAATTTTTTCTTCACTTATGATACGATTCCATTTGTAGAGTTCTGGACGAATTCATCAGTTGCCGCCGGGGCAAATATATGCTTCCGCCTGTTTGCAGGCGTAGACACGGTGGAAATCAGTGCCATGGACAACATCTTAGGCAAATCTGTCCGATGCATTATGGATGAACCCGCCGCTCCTATCAAATCCAAGGATGATTTGCTAAATCCGGATATTACCTATGGTACAGTAACGGACTTGCGAGACCATCAATCCTACAAGACCATTACCATCGGCGACCAGACATGGATGGCGGAGAACCTGAACTACGCAGACAGTGTTACTACGCCCAGCCTTCTTGGCCGCAGCAACTGCTACGGGGACTCGCTTAAAAATTGCGAAATCTACGGCAGACTCTACAGCTGGACCGCCGCCATTGATTCCGTGGAGCTTTCAAAACAAGGACTGAACTGCGGTGATCACGCCCTCTGCGAAATGCCTGAAAACGTTCAAGGCATCTGCCCCGAAGGATGGCAGCTACCCAAATTGAAGGATTTTCAAACACTAATTCAACACATCGGGACGAAATTTACAGACTACCCTGGACTAAAGCTTAAATCAAAAGTCAGCTGGAAAGCCGGTGGTAACGGTACAGATGTTTATGGGTTCTCTCTAGCCTCTGCCGACCACAAAGACGCCCCTCTCTGGATTGCAGAAAGCAAGGCATCTAACTCTGGCGACGGTTACGTCTATGCCCATTACTTTAACTTGAGCTACAACAGCGATAGTCAGGGATTCAGCATTCAAGGAACCTCCCACAAATATTCCGTGCGTTGTCTGAAATCAAAATAGAATTGCTCCATACGGATTGAAAAAGTATTTGCAAACTTTTTTCTGTATGGAAAGGCTTGACAGAGCCTTCAAAATAGTGTACATTTGTGCATGTATAACAAATAAAGGAGAACTTATGGAAATGAAATTTTGTCAGAGTTGCGGAATGCCGCTCACACCGGAAATCTTGGGCACTAACGCCGATGGCAGCAAGAACGATGAATACTGCATCTACTGCTACAAAGACGGTGCGTTCACCGGCGACTTCAACATGGAACAGATGGTCGAATTCTGCTCGCAGTTCGTCGATGAATTCAACAAGAATACAGGCAAGAGCCTTACCCGCGAAGAGTACAAGGCGGAACTACGCAAGTACTTCCCGACACTCAAGCGCTGGCGCTGAAACGTCGTATTCAAGAAACGGTAACGGGTAATTCGCTTCTATTCTGTGCAAAAGAGCTATATTATGCGCAAAAAAAGGCTTGATTATGCGTAAGATTACCGTATCCATAATAGCCCTATTGGCTATGACGCAAACCGCCATAGCCCAATTCAATACTCACATAAGCCATAGGCTCATCAGCGGAAAGTCGGTGCAAACAGTAAAAGCGGGAGACTTCATCGAACCTGTCGTTTACGAAATTACGGAACTCAATCGAGTTTATGATTTTTATATCAATTACCCGGTAAATACAACGGTCAAGACGCTGGGACTGAAACTGGATTGCGGCACACTGCCAAGCAGTAAAGCCGAGTGCACCATATCCGGTCGCATTCCGGCTAACACCCCCGGGAACGAATACGAAATGTCTTTTACCGCAGCTGGGAATTATGCCCATGAATACCTGCAAATCACAACCGGTATAAACGTCACTCCGTTAAATGAACAAGTGGAGCATGTCAGCGGAAGCCTTGATCAAACAGTTACCGCAAGCGATGAGATTGAGCCCATTGTATTCGGTTATACAGAATTGTTTAAAGCAAGTCTTTCTGGCGTGCCTGAGGGAATTTCGGCAAAAATAGACGACGAATCTGCTATAATTACAATTTCGGGTGCCACGGGCCAGGACCATCCCGATGGCGATTTTAATTATAGACTAGCAGCCTACATTACGGAAAAAGATTCCATCGTCTTTAACGGCACAATTTCTGTCAAACACAAAAAGTTCACAACGACGTTAGTCGCTATCGAAAACGAAACGCAAGATGTCGTTGCTGGCGACGCAATCAAACCGATCGTGTTCAGGTATGCCCACATGCAGAACGCGACCGTTGACGGGATTCTCGAAGGCTTCGAAGTCAATCAGGATAAAGAAAAGGATCTCGTCATTATCACGGGAACCGTTCCTCAAGATATCGGTGACCATGTGCTGACCATAACCGTAACCGCACAAGGCAACGACAATAACGCCGAAGCTAAAGCCTCCGTCAACATTTCGGCAAATCCCGACTATTCTTCTAGCTCTGTCTCTAGCAGCAGCGAAGTTTCCCCAAGTTCGTCTTCTGTAGCATCAAGCAGCAGCGCCGCGGAGTCTAGTAGTAGTGAAGCTGCCGAAAGTTCTTCAAGTGAACTCACGACTGCGATTTATGTTGTGCAAAATGTGTTCAATGTAAGTTTCGTGAACAACGAATTGAGCGTCACTCTTGCAAGCGTGCCCAGTGCGAACTTGCTGATATTCGACATGATGGGCCACCTGCTCGAAACCCTCGATGTTGGCGCTTCGACTACAATCAACCTCGGCCACCTGCCGCGCGGAACACTCCTCCTTAGAATTTATGGCCAGGGTTTTGCCGAAACAAGACAGATTGTTGTCAAGTAAAGTAGTCGGAATGTCCGTATAATTAAGGTATTACGCTTCTTTCCCGAGGACGGCGCCTTAGGTCTTGAAAGTCTCTTCCAAGAGTGTCTCGGTGTTGGATAATTCATAAAAATAATTGATTAAAAGCTAAAAAATAATGCATTTGACAGTATCAATTTGGAAGAATATATTAGGGATGTTAAAGAACAAACTGTGAAACCTTAACAAAGGAGTTCAACATGAAAAAATTATCCTTTACATTCCTGGCCTGCTTTATTTTCGCGGCCCTGGCACTCGCGGCAGAAGTCAAAGAAGCTCCCCGCGTAATCCGTGTCACCATGAACGACGGAACTATCCACGAGTTTCTGGTGGAGTCGGTGCAGAACATGACTTTCGATGCGAACAAGGAGGACAGCTCCTATGTGCTGCCCGATACGCGCGAGCCGGAGCCCAACCTCACCGATGAAGAAGATAATCCCTATGTAAAGTCCCGCCCGTCTACTCCAAAGACCGAAAAGAAGGTGACCCCGGTAAAAACGGAACAACCCGTAAAGGTGACCTTCAATGCCGACAAGCAGACGCTGGAGTTTTTCTCCGAACAGGGCGGCGATGCTCGCTTTTACATGATGGACGCCGTCGGTTCGACGGTGGTCAAGGGGAATGTCTATCTCTCAAAGGGCTCTACCGTTGTTCCGGTCGAGAACAAAGACCTCAAGAGAGGCAGCTACGTCGTCAAGCTGGTAATTGGCGGCAAAACCATTCAACAGAATCTGACGGTTAACGCCAAGTAAAGGAGCTTACCATGTTTACGAAGTATTTAACGGCAACGGCGCTGACCACCATGTTCGTTGCACCTTATGCATTGGCTGGTCACGCGAATATTCAAATCGGAGAAGACTCCGTGTATACCGCGGGCCTTGTGGGCCTCGATTCCATTACCTTCCCCAAGATGCGTAATATGGACGGCGACACCTTGAATATCCAGGGATTTGGACTCAAGGCGTTCAAGCCGATTGCTCTGAAAAATGTCAAGGGAATGACTTTCGACTCCCGTTTTGGCGACAACGAAAAGTTGAACCTGAATGTGGCCAGTACCGCGTTGAAGGGCGCCTATTCCTTCACCCTTTCCGATGTGAAGTCGGTGGAGACTGCTGAGGTAGATCCTTCGCTGGACAGCGATAATGACGGCATTCCGGATTACGAAGAAATCTTCAACTTCAAGACGAATCCCTATGCCAAGGATACCGATGGTGACGGGTTTGACGATTCCGAGGAACTCTTCGAACTCTTCAATCCCGAAAATCCGGCGCGCTGGAATCCCAATGTGGCGGACTTGCCCAAGCTGGATGTGCGGATGTCCATGACCCCGACCATCAACCTTATCAAGGAAAAGTCCTCTCAGAAATCGGAATCGGTTACGATTGCCAAAGGCACCGAAATTTCCAATGGTTCCGAAATCAGTAAAACTGAGGAAAGCAGCGCAGAACTGATGCATGGTTGGGAAGTCGGGTTTGAAGCTGGCTATTCTTGGGAATCAGGCCAGGATGGCGCGCATCTTACCCTCCATGCCAACTATTCAGGCTCCTATACAACCGCTACGGGCTTTTCTAAAACTGCAGCGGAATCCGAGTCCTTGACGAAATCCTATAACGAGGAAACTGCAAAGGCTATGGAAGAAGGTGAATCGATTAGCGGTGCGGAACTCTGCATGCAGGCAGAAATTTCGAATCCGGGCGATGTTGCCTACACTGTCGAAAATCTGGTCCTGACGGCGAGTATCCACACCCTCGAAGGGGAAGTGGTCATTGCGGATCTTTCCATGGACGATGGTGTCAAGACGATGACGCTCAAGCCGGGTGACAAGAAGCAGCACCTGTTCTGCAAGAGCGATATTCCCCTGGACAAAATCGAACCGCTTATCTACAACCCCGGTTCCATCTTCCTCTCGGCAAGCGACTACAAGATTACCCTGGATAGGAGTTCAGTCGGGATGACTACCGATTTTACGGAGGCATACACGAAAGTGGCTGGGACGACGGCTAGGGTGACCTTTGACAAGGGCGTATATTATACCGATCCGAAAACTCGCGTTCTGGACTATAGGGTTTCTACAAATTTCAAGGTCAATAGGAACGCGAATAACAAGAGAAACCTCCGTGCTCCGGTTTATCTGTCTGAGCTCCTGGACATTCTCCAGATGGACTTTGAACAGGACACCGTGTTTGTCGGGAAGGATAAGCGTTTTGGCCTAATTACGCTGGATGACGTAGAAAATATCGTAACGAAGGAAGATACTGCCGCGTGGTTTGTAACCGTGAGCAAGGCCGCTACGCCGGAAAAGGTGACCATCTACTCCGTTGCCATAGGAAACTTCGACATCGATTCCATTGTGGTGGGTGCCGGTGACGTGGTGCAGTTCATCTTCAACGAAGATCGTGATCACGATGATGTTCCTGCCAGCATGGAAAAGCTCCTGGGCACAAGCGACAACAAGAAGGATACTGACGGCGATGGAATCAGCGATTTCGATGAAATCAACGGCTGGACCAAAAACGGAAAGGGTCCCTTTGTGACGGACCCGACCCTGAAGGACACCGACGGAGATGGAATCGACGACAGTAAGGATGAAAACCCGCTCGCCCGTCCGGTATCTTCGAATTCCGTTGTCAATACCTGGAGCTTCTTTGATGAAGCGCAGAAGCAAGATGTGGAGTTCCGCAAGGAATGCAAGAAGAACGGAACTGCATGTGCTTCCAATGGGGATTCGCTGATTACCACAAAGGAAATTTACGGTTCCCAGGCTACGGTGAAGCTTTCTACGGTCGATCCGGTAAGCGCCAAGGAAGGCGTGGTGGTGTTCAAGAATGGCGTCCAGGTTCCCGTGATGCCAAGCGGAGTGAAGGGTGCCGGAAAATATGCCGAAGCCAGGAACTTTAAGTTTACCGTAGATAAACTGGTTCCGTATGAAACGGCAGAAGTACAGGTGGTGGTGACTGCCGAAAACGGAAAAAAGACCACCTACTACCTGAATATTCCGTCGAGCCTCAACACTCCCCGTAACATGGTCCTGGGGCGCAATGCCGAACGCAATAGCATTATCGTGAACTATATTCCTGATTCTTCGGATACGCGCATCTTGGGATTCGCCGTGGTGCGTGCGGAGTATGACAAGATTGACGATGACGTCCATGCGTTGGAACATGTCATTGCGAAAACTGCAAGTACGATAGCTAGCATTTTCAGTAAAGGCTCAAAGAAAGACGAACCGAAGGTTCAGCCGAACAATAAGATCCTGGAATCCTATGTCAAGAAACCCACTACGGTGCAGCCCAAGGTCGGGGACAACTGGGGTGACGGAATGACCGTAGTCGCCTTGAATGGCCGGAGCGACAAGTTCTTCATTGACAAGGTGGGTGGAGGAAGCCCCTACTACACCTACCGCGTGTTCGCCTATGCGTGGGACGGAAAGCAGTATGTCTTCTCCGAAGGCTCCGATGCCAAGACCCGTGCTGTTGGACGTGTCAAGATGAAAATCCAGAATGTGGGTCACGGAACCGAATACCAGTATAAGGCCGGTGAAGCCCGCGTGGACCATGAACTGAAGGGCTTGTTCAAGAACGGAGACCGTAATCTGCATGAATACAAGTATTATTTCTGCAGGGGCGGCAGCGTGAGTAAGGGAAACACGATCCATTACGAAAGCAAGTCCGATTCCAAGATAAGCAAAGACGACAATGCGGTATCGATGGATCAGGCCAAGTACACCTACGATATTGGACATGATGGACTCACTCTGTACTTGAGCGTGCGCGGTCAGGGTGTCGGAACCAATTCGCAGACCGTCGAATGGCCCTACGAAAAGATCGCCCAGTCGTTGAATAAGGTGGCCGGCGTTGCTACAAGCAAGAGTGGCGATGCTCCCAAGAATGACTGGATTGAATCCAAGTTCAACTTTGGAAGCAAGGGCGTGTCTTACTCGGGAAGCGATGCATGCAGCGGTACCTGCGGCCATGAACCTCGCGGAGGCCTGAAATTCAAGTTCAAGTACGTTTGGAACGACGAAGATTAGGAATGATTCACGATTTAACCCCCTCATCTGTTTGAAAAGACGGATGAGGGGTTTTTATATTCCCTCTAGTACCAACTTACGGAGACTGGATGCGTTACACCATCCGCACGGAACAACCGCGCGACTTTAAGACTGTCGAAAACCTTACCCGCGAAGCCTTCTGGAACGTGTACCGTCCTGGATGCACCGAGCATTACGTGCTGCACTGCTACAGGAGCGAGCCCGACTTTGTGCCGGAACTCTCGCTCGTGCTGGAAGTGGACGGCGAAATCATCGGGCACGTGATGTACGCGTGGTCGCACATCGACGCCGACGACCCCGAAGGCGACGCGCCCTACTTCCTCTGCAAGGAACTGCAAGAAGGATTCCTCGACGGAATCACCGGCAGTTACCGCGATCCCGAACCGTACTTTGTCGCTATGCGCAACCCCGAGGCGTTCGAGAAGTACGAAAAGGAGTTTCCGCCGAAGGAAAAGCTCGTGTTGCCCGGACAACCCTAACCCGTCCCCCGCGCAACCCTAACTTGTCATCCCCGCGAAGGCGGGGATCTCCTAAAATGAATGCGTCAGGAGGAATTCTTCTTCTGGCGCTTTTTCTTTAAAAATGCCACGAATTTGACAATCTTTTTCTGAAAAATGCCACGAATTTGACGATTTTTTATACGTGAATGGCGAAATTTCGCTAAAAACGGCAATTAGGATAAATCTTGCAGCAGCCTCTCGAACAGTGCGCGATACCCCGCGATATCTTCCAGCTGCATGATGGTTGTGATCTTGTTCCCCGCGTCCTTACTTGACGCCCCGCAGTGGAAAAGTTTCTCGCTGTCGGTCCCGAAATCCAGGTAGATGTACCTGTCGTGGAACATGTTTCCCGTGGTGCAGACATCGTCAAGTTCAACGTCCGGGCGTGCGGCCCTGAAGTCCGCCAGCATGCTCCCGGTCAGGCGGGTATGCCCGTGCTGTTCGCTGAAAATCTTGACAGAAACACCCTTCGCCACGCACCGCAGCAAATCGAGCGTCTTTACATCCAGGTAATCATCTACAATCAGCACCGACTTCTTCGCCATGCCGTAAATCTGCGTGTAGGCGACATCGGCCTCCAACCGTTGCCCGTTCAGAATCAAAAAATGCTTGAAAGTGCTCGGGTCGATAAAATTCGCCATGACCTTCTGGAGAAAGCTCTCGTTTCGCTCCACCTTGGTCGAAAGCGTGCGGACATCCGTGGCAATCTCGGCAATATCCCGCGTGTTCTGGCTAGTCTGCGTCGCCAGAGCGACCATCCCCGCAGAAACATCCGGCGCGTTCTCTGCCGCAATGTAGTCCTTCATCTGCTTGAAAAGACGGATGAGGGCCATACTCTGTTGTACTGCCAAATCGCCTTTCAACACAGTCATAAGCATATAAATGCCCTGTTCCGTAAAAACGAAGGGATTGGAGCGGCTCATTGTGCTAATGTTTGTGGTGCAATTTTTGCACCGCAAAATTTCT
>JAGAHT010000003.1:0-34912 GCA_017626945.1 Fibrobacter sp. | reverse complement strand
GCATAAGCATCCTGCAACTTGATGTAGGTTCCAGCGGCGGGGCCGACTTCGGAAGCCTTGGACTTAGCGATCATGCCGAACAGTTTCGGTACTGCGACGGCGGCCAGGATGCCCATGATCACGATCACGACCATCAATTCGATAAGGGTAAAACCTTGCTTTTTCATAGTGTACTCCTTGTTGTTTTGTTACACACTTTTTTGAGTTTTAGTCCCGTAAGTGGTGTTCAACTCGTTTATGTCCTTAATATACAATCATTTTTTCCAAAAAGCAATAGGTTTGTCAAAATTTTTTGCATTTTTGTCAAACTTTTTTCTCGGTTTCGTCACGTTTTTGTCACAAAATTTTACTTTGTTCTAAACGCACGATTCCGAGATTTGCCGTTTTTGGTTGAAATTCGCCACATTTCGCGACAGATTTCGATGGTGTATATATACAAAAATTTTGGACAAATGGGGAACTTTTTTCAAAAAAAGTATTCCAACTTGGAATAATTACGCAAATTTTGCAACAATTAGCACACATTTTCGTAACAGAACCGTAAGATTTGATACCAAGGATCGGGGGTGGCGGCACCCAAAAACAGCAAAAAGCCCGGCGGCGAGCCGGGCGTCGAAGACCGTTTTCTGGTGCTTTCGAGCTACTTAAGCGAAAGCATCGCTGAAATCACGCTGTCCGGTACATTCTGCGAACGGAGAAATTTCACTCTTCTTGCATTAAGAGCTTCATTCCGTTCTCGTTCCTTTTTAGTTCCCTGTTCGAGGCCCTGCGCCAAGCCGCGCTTTCGTCCACGGCGATCTGCGGCGCGTTCCGCGGCACGTAAACGGTCTCCCGCGGTCTTGATCCCCAGGGCCTGTCCGATACTCATACGCATACGCAATTCCTCCACGACTTCTTCATCGAGATACTCGTTTAAATATACTACAATTTTTTCGGCAAGGGTAGCCCTTGCGCCATTTTCCATCCTGGAAAGCAGTTTCGCCAACATTTCCGCAACGCCCTTCAGGCCGTCGGCATCGAACGCGTGCTTCATCACCAGAGCTCCGATTGCGGCCTCGGCGTTCGACTCGGCGAAGCACGCCCCGTCAGGAATGTCCGCAAGGTTCACAAGGACACATTCGAACGGCAACTCACGGCCGTTGAACTGGCCCCGATACTTTGTACGGAACTCCGCCATCGGGTCCCAGTCGCTCTGGCCATTATAGATAATGATGGCCTTCGTCGGGAGCCAGCCGAAGTCCGTCGCCCCCTTGTTCCGCATCACCTCGAAGGTATAGCGGTAAATCTGCGAAAGGACATCCTTCTTGAGGTAAGATTTGTGCTCCAGCAGAATGCCCACGAAAATTTCAGGGCCGCCCTTGATGCGGGCCTTGAAGGCTAGGTCCGATTCGCCCCATTCCTTCACGTTGCTGAAACTGCCCGGAATCAACTCCAGGGAATCCATGTCAACCGTAGAGAGCATCCTGCGAAGCTCCGGATTTTTGCGCTTTGCAAGCCGCAAGAGGGTGCGTGTATTCGCAGGAATCGCGTAAATGTAACGAAAGAAGGGGTCGTGCTTACGACGGAGAATCTTCTTTTTCTTGGTCATTTTCACTTCATAACCGAAACGCGTCGGCATTCGCGAACAGGGATTTTTTTCTCTATCTATACTATACACGTTTCTTTCGGCCGCCCAAAGCCAAGTTTTTTGTAAAACTTTTGTAAAAACAGAAAAAGCCCCTTTCGGGGCTGAAAATCTGGGATGTTATTTGAGGGCAAGCATCGCCGAGATTACGCTGTCCGGCACGTTCTGCGAACGGAGATAATCCGCACGCTTGGTATCCCGAGCCGCATTATCCGCATTGTTCTTTTCGCGTTCCTGCTGTGCGCCTTTTTCTACGCCACTGGCCTCGCCCTTCAAGAAGGCTTCCGCTTCAACAGCTTCGTATTCATGATGGTCGAACATGTTTGCCTCCAATGCTTTCAAAAGTTCAGGGTTCACGCGGCTCACGCGCAAGCGGTCAAGTGCATTCGCAAAGATCGGATCTTCTGTTTCGGGAACCTGGAGCGGTCCCCTAGAGATAAGCCTAAGCCAGAAATCCTCGCGGGTTTTCACACCCTTGCGCAACTTCACGAAATTAGGCAGATCAACGATAATATACCTATTTTTCCGCGAAATGGGAAGGGCGTTCCCCGATTCAACATCATGTTCGCTATAGGTGGACCATACATCCTTATAGATATCCTTAGACTTGAGAATCGATTCATTGCAAAGCCAGATGGATACCGTTTCCGGGAGTTCATAATAGCGATACTTACGTTCCTCGTCGGACAAACCCAAGAAATAGGGAGAACGATTAAACTCGTACTTGCCGCGCAACATGAGGTATGAATTGTAGAGCTGCAAACGGTCAAAAAAGAACGCATGAACCTTGTTCTGCATTTGACGCTTTCAGCGTCCGCTGCTTCGCCTCAGTTATAAAAACAAACTAGTTTGTTTTTGCAACATTCGGCTCGCACGCTTTCCAATGTTGAGATAACGATTGTCACGGGTATGCACCCAGACATCAAGGCGGGCAGGGTCGTTCTCCGGCATAAAGATGTCGATAGGCTTCTCGAATTCGTATTCGAGCTCAGTGATCTCGTGTTCATGATCCAGCTGGAGCAGGCTGTTGAGCACATCGCGAATAGTCTCCTTGTCATCCATCAAGATGCGGAAGGTCGCCGCATATTTTGGCAACAAGAATTCCTCGCCCCGCTCGTTCGTGACGATGTACCTCTTGGTCGGCCGACTTGCATTTTCTTCAGGCATATATATCTCCTTACGTGTTAAATTAGGGCTAGTCCCTATTTCTTAACACGTTTCAACGAGCAACTCAAAGCCAAAATTTTTGTAAAACTTTTGTAAAAACAGAAAAAAATTGGTCAACGCCATAGAAAAGCTGTTCCTCTTGACTTTTTCCGCGGCTAAAAATATTTTCAAAAAAGATGTATGGAGAAGCTATGACAAACGCAAACCACAGCCAAGACGAACTTTCCTGGAAAAATCTAAAAGCACTATTGAAAAAACAAGGCATTGAAGCCCATGCCGACGGCATTGGCAATACACGTTTCAGCTATAAGGATGGAGACGAGAACATTTTTCTTGGAGGTTACATTGACATGCCCGATGAAGAATACATGATAGCGACAAGATGGTTTGTCAACGGCAAACGAAATCCACATCGCAATAAATGGGATATCATCGCAGACGAATTACGCGTAATCAAATATCCAAGCGCCTATCATTTTTCCGAACAAAAGCACGACTGGGTGTACAGCGCAGAATACTTTCAAAAATTAGTAGAAGCTAAAAACCGACTAAAGGCTTTTCTTGAACAAAAGCAAGTACAGAGCATACGTGCGAAATACAAGGAGGCGTACCTGCAAACTTGTTACAGTTGCGAAGTCCATTACAGCATCTCAAAAAAATGCTGGATAGGTTCAGCATACATTCACGGCAATGTGTTAGAGTGTATAATCGGAAAAAGTTTTTCCGAAGTTCTTGAAAAAATTTTAATAGCGAATGAAAACTACGCAACCTCAATGTCGAGCTTGCTTTCAGTATAGCGTTTGACCACGGAATTGAGCAATGTCTGATAAGGAATGTCAACCTCCTTGAAAAAACGCGTTATTAGCATGCATCTTTCGCATTCGCTTTAATTTTTTCGCACAGGCTCATAATCGCAGGTTTTATCCGAAACGACAAGCCAGCCAATTCAGCCACCCCCAAAAGCGGTCGCAAATCGTCAAATGACGAATCATCCAACACAGCAGCACTCTGCTCAAGTTTGTCTACAAGATCCTCCAAATTTTGCGCGGCAACAATATTTTTATACGACCGAGCTTTTTTCAGACGAGCATTTAAAACATCCATCTGAGGAGAAACCCTAAGCAAGCTTTCATATTGATAAATATCGTATAAATCGCGCATCAATTCTCGTTCGTTCCAAGCAGCAATTTTGTGCGCAAAAGATACACTAGGTTCCATAACACGCAAAATTCGTGCAGGTCGGCCATGCGTCGTACTGAGCAACGCAGAAGACATCGGAACAGACAAGCATTCTTTTTCAACATTCACTTCAATCTGCGCCCGTTGACCACCATACGTTATCAAAATTCTCAATGCTTTGGAATTCATGGACGACTCATAACGCAGTCCCTCTACCGTCGACAAAGCCTGTTCAATAATTTCTTTAGCACTTTTTTTGGAATCAAACGGAATAAATATATAATCTACATCATTCGTATAGCGCGGACTATGCATCAAACGCAAAGCCATTCCACCCTTTAACACAGCGGAATTGCCAAAATTCATCGCAAAGAAATCAACAACCCAAGCAAGCAGGGCTTCCGTGTTTTCAAATTTTTCCATAAATGATATTCCTCACGAATGTCTTGAATTTCGGGTTAGCAAAGCGCTCCAAATACATTTCAAGCTTTTCCTTCGAAAGAGCTGAAAAATCAACATCCTGAAATATGTTGAAGTAAAAGGTTTTCTTGTGCTGGTAAAAATATAGGGTATCAAGTACGGCTTTTTCAGCATCAGCCATTTTCGCCCCATTTTCAAGCGGAAACATGCCGAAAAACAATTCTTTAGAGATTTTAGCGTAGGAGAGATTCACATCGCCAGAATATTCACTAGCGCGAGAAGGCGACACACAGCTCACCAAAAATGGGCTTTCCGTACCGATAAGCCTGTGGTAGGCCAAGGCAGATCCCAATGATATGTATGAATCAGCCCGAACTTTTGCAGAAAGAACCTGCGAGTCAAAGTTACGAACAGTATAAATCCCTCGGCAGTACCGTTTTAAAAGCCCCGCCGTTTCAAACTGCCTAACAGCAATCCACAACAGCTGCTGACTTGAGACATCAAACAAAGCGCTCAATTCCGCCAGCGAAAAGACTCCACCCACTTTTGGAGCAAATTCAAGCAACCTACCAGTATTTTCTATGGAAAATTTCATATTAACAGATAATATACTCTTTTTTATATTTTCTGTCAATATGAAAATAAAGAAACGAGCCAGCATTCCTCCCATAGCATAAAGAGAAATGTACACACCCATATTGGCTCCTTTGCTAATTGTTCCTTGCAATTACGAATATACATCTGCGGAACAAACAGCACAAGCGTTTTAACTTTCCTCGCAAAGGAAGCGCCTAAAGCGCATAGTTACTGGAGTTAAGCGACATACCGCCATAAAAAACGCCATTTTTGAGTAAAAAAAGAACACCGGTTCCGAGTAAAAACATTGAAACATATGTAAAAAGCCCGGCGGGGAGCCGGGCTGAAAGGTGAAATAACCTAAAATTACTTTGCGGCCTTGGAGGCGGCTTCGAAGGCGGCGCCGAGCTTTGCGAGGGCTTCGTCGCATTCCGCGGCAGAAACATTCAGCGGCGGGAGCATACGCAGCACGTTGCCCTTGGCGCTAAGCACCATGAGCTTTTCGGCGCGGGCGGCAGCGATGATGTTACCGACCGGCATCGATTCGTCGAGAGCCACACCGAGAATCAGGCCTTCACCGCGGATTTCCTTGGCGAAGCCGTACTTTTCGGTAAGAGCCTTGAGGCCAGCCTTAATCTGGGCGGAGCGTTCCGCGACATTCTTCAACAGGCCCGGAATCTGCTTCACGACTACGAGACCTGCAGCGCAAGCAATCGGGTTACCGCCGAATGTGGTACCATGGTCGCCGGCCTTGAGCTGGTCAGCAATGTGCTGGCGCAGGAGAACTGCACCGAGCGGGAGGCCGCCGCCGATTCCCTTGGCCAAAGAAACGAGATCTGGATTCAGGCCGTACTTTTCGAAACCGAGGAAGGTTCCGAGACGGCCCACGCCTGCCTGCACTTCGTCAACAATCACGAGGCAGCCGAATTCCTTCTGCAGGCTGTTGATGGTCGCAACCATTTCGGCAGAAAGCGTCATCACGCCGCCTTCGGCAGCGAGGCTTTCGAGCATGATAGCGCAAGTATCCTTGTTGACTTCGGCCTTCAACGCAGCGCAGTCGTTCCATGTGACATGCACGAAGTCACCCGGCATCGAGCCGAAACCTTCGCGGATAGCCGGCTGACCCGTTGCAGAGAGAGCGGCGAAGGTACGGCCGTGGAAGCTGTTCACGAACGTGATAATCTTCTGGCGATTCTTTTCGCCCTTCCGATCGAAGTACTTACGTGCGAACTTGATAGCGCCTTCGTTGGCTTCGGTACCGGAGTTGCAGAAGAAGGCCTTGTCGAACTTGGTGATTTCAAGAAGAGCCTTGCCGAGATTAATCTGCGGATAGTTCGGGTAGAGGTTGCTGATGTGGTTGAAGTGGTTCATCTGTTCCACCACAGCATCCTTAATCGCCTGGTTCTGGTGACCGAGCGCATTCACGGCAATGCCCGCGACGAAGTCCAGGTACTTGTTGCCCTGATCGTCATAGAGGTAAGAGCCCTCGCCCTTCACGAAGTTGATGTCTGCCTTGCCGTAGAGCGGCGCGATAATTTGTTTGTCCTGTTCGAGCAGGTTAGCGCAAGATTGTGCCATAGTTTAAATCTCCATTAATTTGTTTGCCAAAGTGTTCCGCGTCCTTCCAACCCACGATGTGGATGCTCTTGAGTCCTCGTCGGATCGACTTGAAACTCTCGCGGACTTTGGGAATCATACCGCCGGAGATGACGCCAGCCTCGATCAGCTTTTCGGCGTCCGCTTCGCTCAGTTCGGGAATCACATTCTTGTTTTCGTCCATCACGCCCGGCACATCGCTTACCAGCACAAACTGGTCGGCTTCGAGTGCCACAGCCAGTTCGCTTGCGGCCGTGTCGGCGTTCACGTTCCAGCTCATGCCGTCACCGATGGAAATCGGGCTTACCACCGGAGTCCAACCGGCAGCCCAAAGGTCGGCCACGATCTTCGGATTGACCTGCTTGATTTCGCCCACCAGGCCAAGGTCCACCTTGCCCTGCTTCTTGACGACCTGGAACAGGTTGCCGTCTACGCCGGAAATACCGATGGCGTTGCAGTTGTTGTTCAGCAACATGCGCACAAGCTTCTTGTTCACGTGGCCCGAGAGGGTCATCTCGACCATCTTCATGATGCCGGGGGTCGTGACTCGGAGACCGTCGATGAATGTCGGTTGTTCCTTGAGCAAGGCGATATTTTCGTTGATGTCCTTGCCACCGCCGTGAACCACGGCCACCTGACAGCCACTACCGGGGAGGGTAGAGACTGCCGACACAAAATCAGCCAGCTTGGCTTCGTCGATTGCCAGGCTGCCACCAATTTTTACAACCACTTTTTTCATCGTGTGCGAGTTCCTCTCGTGCTTTTGAATTTTTACGCCCACAAATTTAGAAAAAACGCCCGCTACTTAAATGTTTTTATTATATTATAACCATAAATTCAACCTAAGACACAAAGAGGTATATTATGGCAATCACGAAAGTGTGGCTGGACGAATCCAGTGACGAATGCGTCTCCTGCGGCGCCTGCGAAGCTACTTGCGACGCTGTGTTCAGCGTTCCCGAAAAGATGCAGGTGAAGGAAGGCGTCGACTATTCCGCTTACGAAAGCGAAATCAAGGACGCTGCTGACAGCTGCCCGGCCGGCGTGATTAAGTACGAGTAGTAGTAAGGGACGCGAGGCGTCCGTAATCTACTAAAACATTTAAAGCCTTGTCTTAGGACAAGGCTATTTTTTTAAGCGTAAAAGGAGGTCTCCCCGTTCCGAGGATTGTGGGCACATAAGCAATAAATTGCAAGTGCCCACTAACCGGTCTAAGGCCGGGAAGACAATTCAGATTACTTCGCCAGGGCTTCGTACTGGGCCTTGACCCATTCGGCGCTGCGGGCGGTCGATTCAATGGTCACTTCGTCGATAATGCCGTTCCAGGTGTCGTTCGCGACCTCGGTCCCGCCAATGCGGAACGGTACGGGCTCTGCCATATCCTTGGGCTTAAACGGCACGCCGGCAGGTTCGCTCGCGAGTTCACCATTCACATAAAGGAACAGCTTTCCGTTTTCGTACACGAGGGTGATGTTAGCCCACTCGTTCGGCGGCAGCACGCCACCACGTTCGGTATTACCCTTGCTCAGCCAGGCATAGCCGGTCGCCGTAACACCATCGCTCACCGCGACAATGGAGCTGATGGTAATATCGTACTGCAATTGGAACCTGGCCGTAAAAGTCATCCAGTCGGAGCGCTGGGCAAACAGCAGCTGGTAAATGCTTCCCTGACGGAATCCCTTCCAGAAGGTCCACATCGAAAGCGTGAAGTCGCCAGCACTCGGATCGATTTCGCCAGCATCGACATACTGCCCGACCTTCAGCAAAATTCCCTTGCCCGAAATACCTTCCACATACTCGACACTATCCGGATCAGCAGGCGTTCCGTCGCTGTTGTAGACCTGGGCGTTGCCTTCCATATCGAGCCTAACCGAGATATCCAGATCTTCCACACCCGTGGCAGTCGTGTCATTGACGACCGTATCCTTCGCCGAAGTATCAGGCGGCACAATCACCGGTTCTGGCACAGAGACTTCTGCGGGGACGTCAACCATGATGCCACCGTAAGCGGCGCCACTATAATAGTGATAGTCCGAAATGGTCAGCCAGCCGTTGTTCTGGTCACGCTGTTCCAAGGACGGAATCACTAGGGTATCGCCCACGACCGCCGTCATGAAATCAAAGCGCGCCTTCGGCTGCTCGCCCGCCACATATACCAGGGAAATTTCACCCACGGGCATTGAGGCAAACGCAAAGGAACCGTCCTCGTTCACCGGGGCCATCTCGTTGCTACCCACGATGCGCATGTAGCCAGAATTGGCGGCGGCAATGCTACTTTCGAGCCTGCGCGGATGTCCCACCATCACGTGAGTACTCGCCTTGTTCTGTATGCGAGAAAGACCCGCGCCTTCGTTGCCTTCGGCATAGAGCACCACGTTGCGGGTACTGTCGAACTTCAGGCTAAACATGCCGTTGTCATCGGCAATCGTTTCTACGGAATCCTCAATCGCGGTCTTGTCCCAGTTGTCGTAGTAGGCCACCACGCGGGCATGGGCCACGGGCTGGTTGCCCTCGGTCACCACGAAACCGCTCGCCACGGAGTTTCCGATATCGGTCACGCCGCCGGCAGTCTCGTCGCTCTTGGTACAGGCGGTCACGCCCAACGCAAACAAGGACACAGCCGCGCAGCCAAACAAATTCTTCAAAGAAATAACGCCAGAGGCATTTTTGAACAAACTATCCATTACTTTGCCTCCTTTTCAATCTTCTTGCTCATCGGGAATCCCACCAGCATCATTTCGTAGACGCGTTCTACGTTCGGGTCGTTCGCGGCTTTCGCGATTATCTTCTTGCGCGCCTCCTCGAGCACCTCGACGGCGTATTTGTAGGAGCGTTCACTCATGGCAAGCGTCGTGAATGCCGCAAAGCGTTCGTTCTTGGGCATCGATTCCACGGCGCCGATAGCGTGCTGAATGTATTCGCGGCGAATCTGGCGCAAAGAAATCGGCGGAATTTCGGCGGCATCGAGCATCTGCGATGTCGCCTCATAGCGGTCACCCACCTTTTTCAGCAGGTTCCAATCGAGCAAATTCTTGACGGCCTCGCGGGCCTCTTCGGTGGTAATCTGCGGGGTAAGCATACGCGCAAGCACCATGTAGTCGTCGTGCCAGTCAGCATTCACCGCCATTTCGCGCACCACCGGATAGTACCACTTGCTAAAGTAGGCCTGTTCGCGGGTAGTGACGTGCGTAAATTCAATCTGCTTGCGAATCTGGACAATCTGTTCCCAAGCGCTTTCACGCTCGACCACCTGTTGGGCCTGGTTGTACTGTACCAGCGCCTCGAAGTACGCCTTCTGGAGCGGCTCGAAATCCATCGCTTTCGCAATCTTCTCGATGGATTTGGGCGTCAAGTTGAAACGTCCGCGGATAACGTTCAGGCAATACGACGAGCTACTGAATCCCGCCTTCGCAGCGAAGAACCGATGCGAAAAGACGGCCCGCATCTTTTTCTGTTCCTCAAAGTAATCCTGGAGGAACTTGCGGAAGTCGTCGTAGTCAAACAGATGCTCTAGCGCAATACACATGTTTTTAAAATAAATAATTTTTACACACTAAGCAATAGCCCGAGAAAATTTTTACACACCCGAAAAGCCCCTTTAGGGGCTTGTTTTGATGTTCGTCACACAACCGAGACGAATCGTGCCGCAAAGAAAATCATAAGAAAAGTTTACACAGCCGCTTTTGCCAACGTTTCGATTACATATTCACTGTACTTGACATCGCCCTTCGCGGCATTGCGCTTGAGGCCTTCGATTATCCAAACGGGCAAACGGAAAGACGCCATTCTGGTCTCGTTGCGTTTACGGCGTTCCTTGATCGCCTTGACAGTTTCTTCCCAAGGACCATCCGACACGATAGTTGAACCATCTGCAAGCCCTTCACGGAACTCGTCGGCCATATTATCGGCATATTCAAGAACTTCATCCTCAGTCATTATAGGATTTTGAGCTATTTTAAATTTTTCCATAGAACTTCCTCATCTTTATGAGCTCTACGAGCCGTAACGAATCTTTCAAAAGCGTGGTCTATGATTTTCATATTAAATTTACATTTTGTAATACAATTTGTCAATATTTTTGTAAAGGGACTCAAAAAAAGTCACTTCACATACTATACACGCTTTTTTCGGGCCTCTGGGCACCATCTTGAACAAAATTTTACAACCATACAGAAAAAGCCCGCATCTAAAATGCAGGCTCAGTTTTTTTGGAGTAGGTATTAGTTAGGTATTACCTACATGCCCTTTTTCATATTCTTAAGAAGGGCGCTCATCTTGCCGGGCATGGCAGCGGCTTTCTTCGGAGCTGCACCGGGGCGGTCCTTACCGGCGATTTTTGCCTTAAGGTCAGCGAGGGTTGCATGGCCCTGGATGCCGCCCTGCGGGCGAGCATTGCCGCGACCACCGTCGCGGCCGTGGCCACCGAATCCGCCGCGGTTACCACCAGCGCGCTGGCCACGCGGGCCATTTGCACCGGCACCAGCAACACCGTCGGTAGATTCCTGCTTCATCGAAAGGCTGATACGCTTCTGGCCCACGTCAACAGCCACGACGCGCACCTTCACGATGTCACCCACGGTAAGCACCGTCTTGGCATCTTCCACGAACTTGTCGCTGATTTCAGAAACGTGCACGAGGCCGTCCTGGTGAACACCGATATCCACGAAGGCACCGAAGTTTGCCACGTTGGTCACGACACCTTCCATCCAGCTGCCCGTAATCAGGTCCTGAATGGTGCGAATTTTGTCGTCGAACTTGGCATAACGGAATTCCTTACGCGGGTCGCGGCTCGGCTTCTGGAGTTCCTTGATGATATCGTCCAAGGTCGCCTTACCCACTTCGTCGGAGAGGAATTCTTCGAGGTTGATCGCCTTCACGGCTTCGGCGTTGCCCACCATGTCCTTCACCGACACGCCAGCCTTCTCGGCCATCTTTTCGACGAGGGCGTAGTTTTCAGGGTGGACGGCAGAATCGTCGAGCGGGTTTTCGGCACCCGGAATGCGCATGAAGCCGGCGGCCTGTTCAAAGGCCTTCGGGCCAAAGCCCTTCACGTTCTTCAAGGCTTCGCGGCTAGCGTAGGCACCGTTTTCTTCGCGGTATTTCACGATGGCTTCAGACAAAGTATTGCTGAGGCCCGCCACATGGGAAAGCAGCGGAGCAGAAGCACTGTTCACGTCGACACCGACCATGTTCACGCAGCTTTCCACGACTTCGTCCAGGCGCTTCTTGAGTTCGCGCTGATTCACGTCATGCTGGTACTGGCCCACGCCAATGGACTGCGGGTCCACCTTCACAAGTTCGGCCAGCGGGTCCTGCAAGCGGCGGCCAATGGAGATGGCACCACGAGTCGTCACGTCTTCCTTCGGGAATTCCTGGATAGCGATCATGCTTGCGCTGTACACAGAAGCGCCCGCTTCAGAAACGATCACGCGCGGCGGAACCTTGCCCTTGAACTTGGCGGACATTTCGGCGCAGAAGGCATCCGTTTCGCGACTAGCGGTACCGTTACCGATTGCAATCAAGTCAATCTTGTACTTGTCGATGAGGCCCATCAGGTACACGGCGGCACCGGCCTTATCATTCCACGGTTCGTGCGGCTTGATAATGCCGTGATCCATGAACTTGCCATTTTCGTCGAGCACGGCCACCTTACAACCCGTACGGAAACCCGGGTCGAGGGCGAGCACGGCCTTGTGACCGGCAGGTGCTGCGAGCAACACATCTTGCAGGTTCTTGCTGAACACCTTGAAGGCTTCTTCTTCGGCGGCGTCCTTGAGCATCAGGCGCACTTCGCTTTCCATGCTCGGCTGGAGCAGGCGTTCCCAGGCATCCTGGCACATGGCTTCCAGATACGGAGTCCAGGTGGTGTTGCCCTTAATAATCTGCTGTTTGAGGTAGCCGACCATTTCTTCGTTCGGCACTTCGATAGAAAGGCGGAGCACCTTTTCCTTTTCGCCGCGGCGCAGCGCGAGCATGCGGTGGCTCGGAATCTTGGACACCTGTTCGCTGTAGTCGTAGTAATCCTTGAACTTGGTTTCCTGACCTTCGAAATCCTTCTTGACCTTGGAAATCATGACGCCAGTCTTTTCCATCTTGTTACGCAGGTACTGACGGAATTCGGTATTATCGGCCACTTCTTCGGCCAGAATGTCGGCGGCACCCTTGAGGGCGGCCTTCGGGTCGGCAAGGCCCTTTTCTTCGGACAAGTAAATCAAAGCAATCTGCTCGGCCGTGTTGCCGGTTTCTTCCTGAGCCCACATGAGGCGGGCCAAGGGTTCCAGGCCCAGTTCCTTCGCGATGGTGGCGCGGGTGCGCTTCTTGGGCTTGTACGGGGCGTAAATATCTTCGAGGAGGGTCTTGTCCTTACAGGCTTCGATCTGGGCCTTGAGTTCGGGAGTCAGCTTGCCCTGTTCTTCGATGCTCTTGAGCACGGTTTCTTTGCGATCCACAAGTTCTTGCAGGTAGTCGCGGCGGTGGCTGATATCGCGCAGCTCGATTTCGTTCAACGTGCCCGTCTGGTCCTTACGGTAGCGGGCGATAAAGGGGATGGTACCACCCTGGTCCATCAGTTCGAGCGCCTTGGCGACGCGCCATACTTCAAGGTTAAGCTCTTCGGCAATAATTGCAGAAAAATCCATAATGTAGTTCCGTTTTTTATGTTCGGTTCGAGGGTCCTGCCGTCCTGGTTTCATGCATGACGCGCGGCCCTAAGTTCAACCCAGCACCGCAGTGCGAGGTACCCCGGGAATTTTCCAAAGGTAAGGGGAATATAGATAATTCAAATGACAGCCGAGTGTCAAAACGCGGCATTTTTCTGTAAGTTTATTGTAGTCTTTCAGCTAACTCACGGAATCTCAACAACTTACGACACGTACAGCAAACCTTTGGATTATTGAATATTTTTCTATCTTTGGGTCGGTCAGTTCGAAACCCATCCTGACTTTAAACAAAACTAGGAGACTTTATGCGTTCAGAAGCTGAACTCGAAGGCGTCACGTTGCTCGGCAACAACAAGACCCAGTACAAGACCACCTACAGCCCCGAAGTGTTGGAAAAATTCCCGAACAAGCATCCGGGTAACGACTACATGGTCACCTTCAACTGCCCGGAATTCACGAGCCTGTGCCCCAAAACCGGCCAGCCGGACTTTGCCGAAATCAAGATCAACTACATTCCGGACCAGTACCTGGTAGAATCCAAGTCGCTCAAGCTTTACATGTTCAGTTTCCGCAATCACGGAGACTTCCACGAAGACTGCGTGAACATCATCATGAAGGACCTGGTGAAGCTTTTGGATCCGAAGTACATCGAGGTCGAAGGCATCTTCATGCCGCGCGGAGGCATTTCGCTTTATCCGTTCGCAAACTACGGCAAGCCGGGAACCGAATTCGAGGCGCTCGCCAAGAGCAGACTTTTTACCGCGATCGATAGAAGAAGGTAACAATGCCGTTCCAGAACGAACTCATCCTCATCGCCTCCATTTTCGTGTTCTTTGGAGGCCTCGTCGGCTTTTTCCGCTTCTTCGGAAAGCAGGGAATCTTTGCCTGGACCGTTATCTGCACCATCGCCGCAAACATCGAGGTGTTGATTCTAGTACACGCCTTCGGGCTCGACACCACGCTCGGTAACGTCCTTTTCGCATCGACCTTCCTCGCGACCGACATCATGAGCGAAATATACGGAAAGCAGGAAGCTAGCCGCTGCGTCAAGATCGGCATTCTTTCCAACATCACCTTCATCCTGATTTCGCAAAGCTGGTTCCTGTACATTCCTGCCGCCGGCGATACCATGGCAGAACCCATCCGCACCGTATTCGCCAACACACCGCGCGTGATGCTCGCCAGCTTGTTCGCATACGCGATCTGCGAGATGTACGACGTGTGGGCCTACCACGCCGTGTGGAAATGGACACAGAAGAAATTCGGTAGCAAGAAAAAGTGCCTATGGTTGCGCAACAACGGTTCTACGCTGGTGAGCCAGCTGATTAACGTAGTCGTGTTCAACCTGTGCGCATTCGCAGGAGTGTTCCCCTGGCACACGATCGGCGAAATTCTGATCTTCGGCTACGGAATCTTTATCGTGACCTCGCTGATGGACACACCGTTTGTGTACCTCGCGAGAAGCATCGCCGAAAGATACACGGAACTGCAGAAGAAATAATTATTCCCTAAAGAGTTCCTTCGGGAGCTCCCTACCCTGTTTTTGCCAGGCGCGGTATTCGGCGGTCGCCGTAAAGATGGCATCGGTCGAAGAGTTCAGGGCCGTTTCCATACTGTCCTGGATGACACCGATGACAAAGCCTACCGCCACCACTTCCATGGCGATATCCGTAGATATCCCAAACGGGGAACAGGCCAAGGGAATCAGGAGCAAAGAACCGCCCGCCACACCGCTCGTGCCACAGGCGCCAAGAGTCGCAAGCAGGCACACTATTAGCGCCGACGAAACCGTCAACGGCAAACCAAGCGTATGCACCGTGGCAAGCGTCATGATGGTAATCGTAATGGCGGCGCCGCTCATATTGATAGTCGCTCCCAGCGGAATCGAGACCGAATAGAATTCGCGGTCAAGCCCGAGCCTTTTGCAAAGAGCCATGTTCACGGGAATGTTTGCGGCTGAACTACGCGTAAAGAAGGCCGTCACGCCACTGCTTTTTAGACAAGTGAGCACCAGCGGATAAGGGTCGCGGCGGAGCATAAGTCCCACAATGGCAGGAGTCACCACCAAGGCCATGAAGAGCATCGTCGCCACAAGAAGCAGAATCAGCGAGCCATAAGTCTTGAAAATACCCATGCCATTTGTAGATACCGACGAGAACATCAGGCCCATGATACCCAACGGTGCAAGATTGATAATCCAGCGAACCACCAAGCTCACCGCATTCGTCAGGTCATGCAGAACCGTCAAAGTCGCTTCGCTAGAAATCCTCTTAATGGCAAAGCCCAACAGGGCGGCCCAAACCAAGATGCCGATGTAATTTGCCTCGGCAATAGACGCAAACGGATTCGAGACCGCATTCACAAGCAGATTGTGCAAGACCTCAGCAACATCGCTCGGAGCAGAAGACGCCGTCGAAGACGAGACCAAGTCAAGATGTTGCGGGAGTGCGACACTTGCCAACACGGCCGTAATGGCCGCCACAAACGTACTTACTAGATAGAGAAAGAATATTCTTCCAAAGCGACGATCCAGATTCGATTTGCCAGTCGCAAGCGAACACACGATCAACACGAACACCAGTACCGGGGCAATCGCCTTGAGCGCCCCCACGAACAAAACGCCAAACTCGGAAATCCATTTTTGCGACGGCAGGAACAGTCCCAAGAGTGCGCCCAAAACAATCGCAATAGCAATCCGAAGAATCAAATTGGCATTGTTGTACTTTTTAACCAATGTCTTCAATTTCATACTAAACCTCTAGTTTTCAGACTGTAATATAAATATAATTTTGCCCTTTTTGCGAGAAAAACGCAAGTGTTGCAAAAAAAGCGACGTTTTCAACGGTTCTTTTTTTTTCGGAGCCGTCCCGATGAACTAAATTTTGCGCGGAAATGTTTTTTACGGTGCTCACATACCTGGTCATCGGCCTTTTGGTCGTGCTTGGACTATTCTACATAGTCCTTGAGGTGCGGTTTTTCCGCGCACTCGGCACCGTGCGCACCGGAAACTCCGATGTGGAACCTCCGCCGCAGGTGAGCATCCTGATTTCGGCCCGCAACGAATCGGCGGGCATCCGCGCGACACTGGACTCGGTGCTTGCGCAGGACTACCGCGGACAGTGGGACGTGTGGGTAGCTGACGACAGGAGCGACGACGATACGCCCGCGATCCTCGCGGAATACGCCGCCAAGAATCCGAGACTGCACGTTCTTTCCATCAAGGAAATTCCTGAAGGCGTTAGCCCCAAGAAACATGCCCTTTCGCTACTGATCGATGCCTGCGAAGGTGAAATCCTCTGCCTGACCGACGCCGACTGTCTGGTAAAACCGACCTGGGTTACGGGAATTGTCGCCGAATTCGAACCGGGTATTGAACTTGTCGCTGGGCACTCGTACATTCCGACCGTCCCCGGCAAGTCAAGCGTGCTGATCTGCATGCAGGCCATCGAGACGCTTATTTACCGCGTAGCGGGCACCGCAGGACTTGCAATGAGACTCCCGCTGACAAGCACCGGCAACAACCTCGCCTACCGCAAGAGTTTCTTCAAGAGTGTCCACGGGTTCGACAACGTGATCAAGATCCAGAGCGGCGACGACGACCTGCTGATGCAGAAGCTCGCCGCAGACCGCCCCTGGGCTATGCGCTACTGCATCGCGGAGTCCACCTTCGTCACCACGAACGGCAAGGAAACCCTGAAGGAACTCTGGGAACAACGCAAGCGCTGGGCATCGAAGACTATCTATTATACACCGAAAATCGTATTCGTACTCAGCATGGTGTTCCTGTTCCTGACCATGCAGTGCATCGCAGCGGTGCTTTCGCCGTTCAGTTTCGAAATTTTAATCGCGACAATTGTCGCGTTTGCCGCCAAATGTGCGGGCGACCTGATTTTAATACTCCGCGGGCTTCGGATATTCAGGCAGGAGCACCTTTTGAAGTGGTGCATTCCGGTCGAATTCATCCACGCCCCCTTTACCGTGCTGGCCGTGCTTTTTGGCCTGTTCGGACGATTTAAATGGAAATAACGATGGCAACTACGACAAAAAAAGCAACTGCCGATAAGGCAACAAAGGATACCGCAACCAAGTCCGCAGCGACAAAGACTACCGCTGCAAAGAAGACGACCACGAAGTCGGCAAAGGCGCCCAAAGCAGCAAAACCTGCCGCTGGCGAAGGAAAGACGCTGATTATCGCCGAAAAACCGAGCGTAGCGCTCGACCTGGTGCGCGTACTCGGCCAAAAGAATTTCAAGAACGAAAAGACGCATTACGAAAGCGACACCACCATCGTGAGCCATGCCATCGGCCACCTGGTCGAAATCGCCGACCCAAAAGAAATTGACGAACGCTACAAGAAATGGGAAATGAGCACGCTTCCGATGCTCCCGAAGGAATTCCCGCTTGTCGCAACTCCCGCCACCCGCGGGCAGCTTTCTGCCTTAAGCAAGCTTATCAAGCGCAAGGACGTGACGACCATCGTGAACGCATGCGATGCGGGCCGCGAAGGTGAACTGATTTTCTTCTACATCTTGCAGTACGTGCTCAAGGGCAAGTTCACGGGCAAGACGATCAAGCGCCTGTGGATGCAGAGCATGACCCCTGCCGCCATCAAGGAAGCATTCGAAAACATGCGCGACGGCGCCGAAATGGAAAACCTGAAGGCAGCCGCCCTTTGCCGTAGCGAAGCCGACTGGCTGATCGGTATGAACGGTAGTCGCGGCCTTACCGCCTACAACAGTTCCATGGGTGGATTCCAGGTGACCCCGTGCGGACGCGTGCAGACCCCGACGCTTGCCATTATCGTGAACCGCGAAGAAGAACGCATGCAGTTCGTGCCACAAAAGTTCTGGACGGTAGAAGCCGAATTCGACAACGACGGCAGCCACTACCAAGGCAAGTGGTTCACCACAAGCAAGGAAGACGGCAAGGACAAGGTCAAGCAAATTTTTGACGAAAACCGCGTAAAAGAAATTCTCGCCAAATGCAAGGGCAAGGCCGGCACGGTCGAAGAGACTTCCGCCCCCTCGCTCCAGAAGTGCGGTCCGCTGTACGACTTGACGACCTTGCAGCGCGAAGCGAACAACCGCTTCGGCTTTAGCGCGAAGACCACGCTTTCGATTGCACAGGCTCTGTACGAGCGCCACAAGGCAACTACCTACCCGCGTACCGACAGCCGTTGCCTGCCCGAAGACTATGTAGCTCCGGTGAAGACGACCCTCGGAAAGATTGAAGGTCCGCTCGCGAAGTTCGCCGAGACCGCCCTCAAGAACAACTGGGTCGTAAAGACCCCCAAGGTGTTCGACAACTCCAAGATTTCGGACCACTTTGCCATTATCCCGACCGGCGTGATGCCCCCGGGACTTACCGAAGCGGAACAGAAAATTTTCACGATGATTTGTCAGCGATTCATCGCTGTATTCTTCCCGCCTGCCAAGTACGAAAACACCACCCGCGTGACGACCGTCGAAGGCGAAACCTTCCTCACCGAAGGCAAGGTGCTGGTAGACCCCGGCTTCAAGGCTGTGTACGGCAAGGATAGCGACGACGAATCGAGCATCCCCGCACTCAAGGGCAAATCCGCCAAGACGGTCGCCCTCGAAGAAAAGGAAGACTTCACCAAGCCGCCTGCACACTACACTGAAAGCACGCTCCTTTCGATGATGGAAAGCGCCGGTAAGCTGGTGGAAGACGAAGAACTCCGCGACGCCATGAAGGAACGCGGCCTTGGAACGCCGGCAACGCGCGCCGCCATTATCGAAAAGCTCGTGAGCGACAAGTACGTGGTTCGCGACGGCAAGGACATGATCCCGACCGCCAAGGCATTCGACCTGATCAAGGTGCTGAAGGCCATGGATATCGAGGCGCTCACCAGCCCGGAACTTACCGGCAACTGGGAATACAAAATGGAGCAAATCGAGAAGGGCAAGGAAACCCGCGAAAAGTTCATGGAAGGCATCGTCGACATGACGCGCACCATGGTGAAAAACATCAAGGGTTTCAAGGAAGAAAGCACCACCGGCGAAGCCTCTTTCAGCCCCGTGAACGGCAAGAAGGTCTTTGAGACCGTGAGCCGCTACACCACCGAAGACGGCATCGTGATTCGCAAGATGGTAGGCGGCAAGCGCCTGAGCCCCGAAGAAATCACCGAACTTTTGACCAAGCGCAAGCTCGGCCCACTCACGGGATTCCGCAGCAAGAAAGGCGCCGAATTCGCAGCAGTACTGATCATCAACGACGAGAACAAACTTGAATTCGTTTTCGACGACAAGCCCGAAGAAGTAGAAGTCGGCGAAATCGTCGGAAAGTCGCCGGTTGACGGATCGAACGTCTACGAAACCATGACTGGCTACGTCAGCGAATCCTACCTGAAGAAGGAACCCAGCGGCATCACGCTCCCGAAGATTCTCCTGGGCAAGGAACTTACGCTCGACATCATCAAGACATTGCTCGCCGGCGAAAAGACTGCCCTCATCAAGGGTTTCCGCAGCAACAAGACGCACAGGAATTTCGACGCCTACCTGAAGCTCGAAAAGGGAAAAATCAAGTTCGAATTTCCGCCGCGAGAATTCAAGCCCAGACGCTTTGGCAAGAAAAAAGCCGAGTAGCCCGCGGAATGTTTCTTAAGCGCGTAGCAACAATCTTTTTTGCGGCTTTTGCCTTTGTTCAGGCGGAGGATTCTCTGCCTGAAATTCAGTTCGTTCCGTTGAACTCGCTTACGGAATCGCTTGAAGAGGAAACGCCCTACGGGCTTCCCCGCGAACTGATGCCCTTGTGGGATTCGCTTACAATCAAGCAGAAGGCCGCGCAGATGGTCATGGTGTACATGACGCCAGCCGACTTCATGCTGAAAAATGAATTCGGCGGTTACCTGGTGATGAAGACACATCTCAAGCACCTTGACAAGTTCCGCGAAAACATCAGGACCGTCAACGACTCCATGCTTATCCCCCCGCTTGTGGCCACCGACCAGGAAGGCGGACTCGTGAACCGCATTGCAGCCATTGATACCAAGTGGGAACGCACCCCGAGCGCAAAGCAGATGCGCACCATGAGCGAGGATTCCATACAAGCTCTCGCCAGGGACATCGGCGCCGCCCTGAACGAAGTCGGTATCAATCTGAACCTTGCCCCTGTCCTTGACCCCGCCAAGGATAGCCACGGCAAGCATTCGTTCATGGAAGAATCCAAGCGCTCCTGGGGCGAAGACACCACAAGCGCCTCCAAGGTTCGCGCCTTCGTGAAGGGCATGCAAGAAAGCAACGTGGCCTGTGTATCGAAGCACTTCCCCGGTTACGATTCCTGGTCGAACAGCGACCATCAAATCGCCGTGAGCTCGACCCCCAAGGCAAGGATTGCAAAGAACGTGGAATTCTTCAAGACCCTCGCGGGCGATATTCCCGTGACCATGATGAGCAGCGTGAGCTTTGTCCGTATTTCAAGCCGCCCCGCAGTCTTTGAACCGAAAATCGTGAAGATGGCTCGCGACATGTCTCCAGAAACAGTGATCCTGACCGACGACCTGTGGGGAGTTTCGCTCCGCGCCTGGGTGAGCGGAAACGAACGCGTCCGGAGCAAGAACTACCCCGCCAAGGACTTTAGAAAGCTCGTGCGCACCGCCCTGATGGCAGGTAACGACATGTTCATGATCACTTACCCGCAAAAAGCGGTCGAAATGGTGAATTATCTTGCCGCACTTTCAAAACAAAGTAAATACTACCGGCAGCGTATCGAGGAATCCGCCGCACGCATTCTGAAAATGAAATACAGGGCGGGAATCATCAAGTAACGGATTTTGCGCACAATCGACCCAAAGCTTACTTTTATCTTTCTAAATCATTCCCTGGCAATCCGTTAAGTTTCACAATAAACGCAAATTGTAAAACGGTCCCCACAAGGAAGTAAAATATAGTTCACGAAACCCCTTTGGGCGCACCCCCTATTTTTCTATATTGTGGACACTAATTAGAACAAGCAACCGAAAGACTCGGCTGTCCAAATTTATGGCGTTGGACATCGAGCAAAGAAGGAAAACATGAGCGAAGCATGGAATGGCTTTACCGGTGGACTCTGGCAAGAAGAAATCAACGTCCGCGACTTTATTCAACGCAACTATACCGCTTACGAAGGCGGCAAGGAATTTTTGGCTGGCCCGACAGACGCCACCGAAAAGCTCTGGGGTGAACTCCAGAAGCTGCAGGCCGAAGAACGCAAGAAGGGCGGCGTGCTCGATATGGACACCGATATCGTCTCGAGCATCACAAGCCATAAGCCCGGCTACATCAACGAAGGCCTCAAGGACCTGGAAAAGGTCGTGGGTCTGCAGACCGACAAGCCGCTGAAGCGCGCCTTCATGCCGTTCGGCGGTATCAAGATGGCCGAAGAATCCTGCCAGCAGTACGGCTACACTCCGAGCGCCGAACTCCACAAGATCTTTACCGACTACCACAAGACCCACAACCAGGCAGTGTTCGACTGCTATACTCCGGAAATCCGTGCCGTGCGCAAGGCTCACTTGCTGACCGGTCTTCCGGACACTTACGGTCGTGGCCGTATCGTGGGTGACTACCGCCGCGTAGCCCTTTACGGTATCGACTACATCATCCAGCAGAAGCAGAACGACCTCGCCCACGTGGGTGACGGCACCATGACCGACGACGTGATTCGCCTGCGCGAAGAAGTCGCCGAACAGATCAAGGCCCTCAAGGCCATGAAGGTGATGGCCGCTAGCTACGGTTTCGACATCTCGAAGCCGGCTACCAACGCCCGCGAAGCTTTCCAGTGGCTCTACTTCGGCTACCTCTCTGCCATCAAGACGCAGAACGGCGCCGCCATGAGCGTCGGCCGTATTTCGACCTTCCTCGACATCTATATCGAACGCGACCTCAAGAACGGCACGCTCACTGAAAGCGAAGCACAGGAACTCGTGGACCACATGGTCATGAAGTTCCGTATGGTCAAGTTTGCCCGTATTGAATCTTACAACCAGCTCTTCAGCGGCGACCCGGTGTGGGCCACCCTCGAAGTCGGCGGTATGGGCCAGGATGGCCGCCCGATGGTTACCAAGAACGACTTCCGCTTCTTGCACACCCTCGAAAACATGGGCCCGTCTCCGGAACCCAACCTCACCGTTCTCTACACCAAGCGCCTCCCTGAAAACTTCAAGGAATACGCCGCCTTCATTTCTGTGACGACCAGCTCGATCCAGTACGAAAACGACGACGTGATGCGCCCGGTTTGGGGTGACGACTACAGCATCTGCTGCTGCGTGTCCGCAACGCAGACCGGTAAGGAAATGCAGTTCTTCGGCGCCCGCGCGAACCTCGCCAAGGCTCTCCTCTACGCCATCAACGGCGGCAAGGACGAAGAAGGCGGTCTGGTGCCCGGTATGCAGATTGGTCCGGAACTCGCCCCGATTACCGGCGACGTGCTGAACTACGACGAAGTGATGCACAAGTACGACATGATGCTCGAATGGCTCGCAGGTATCTACGTGAACACGCTGAACCTGATCCATTACATGCACGACAAGTACTACTACGAAGCCGCTGAACTCGCCCTTATCGATACCGACGTGCGCCGCACGTTTGCAACGGGTATCGCAGGATTCAGCCACGTGGTCGACAGCCTTTGCGCCATCAAGTACGCAAAGGTCTCCGTCGTTCGCGGCGAAAACGGCCTCGTGAAGGACTTCAAGATCGAAGGCGACTTCCCGAAGTACGGCAACGACGACGACCGCGCCGACGAAATCGCCGTCTGGCTCCTCAAGGAATTCATCGCAAAGATCAAGAAGCACCACACCTACCGCGGCGCCGAACCGACCACGTCGATTCTTACGATTACCAGTAACGTCGTTTACGGCAAGGCCACTGGCGCCCTCCCCGACGGTCGTCCGGCTCACGCCCCGTTCGCTCCCGGTGCAAACCCGAGCTACGGTGCCGAAAAGAACGGTCTCTTGGCCTCGCTCAACTCTGTCGCCAAGCTCCCGTACGAATACGCACTCGACGGCATCAGCAACACGCAGACCATCAGCCCGAATGCTCTCGGCCACAGCGACGAAGAACGCTCCCAGAAGCTCGTGACCGTGATGGACGGCTACTTCGAACAGGGCGCACACCACCTGAACGTGAACGTGTTCGGTGTTGAAAAGCTGCTCGACGCCCAGGCGCACCCGGAAAAGCCCGAATACGCGAACTTCACCATCCGCGTTTCCGGCTACGCTGTCAAGTTCCTCTCGCTCACGAAGGAACAACAGGACGACGTCATCAGCCGCACCTGCCACGGTGTGTTATAACGACCGCTCGACTCTATCGCATCTTCAAGAATGTGATATCGTCTCGCACTCGCAAAAGAGCATATAAAAAACGCCCCGGATTTTCATCCGGGACGTTTTGCTTTATGGAGGAGAACAAGATGAACACAAAGTTTTAGTCACTAGCCAATACAAACACCTCGTAAACTATCGACTAGAGACTAGAAAGGTTTTATTACTTATCGGCGCGGCTCAGCAGGAGCTTGCAGTAGCCGTCCTCGAGCACCACGTTTTCGGGTGCAAGCATGACCTTTTCCATTTCCCAGTTACCGGTAGACCAGTGATCCCTATTCAGATCAGCGCTATCAAAGTCATCGGTCCAGGCTTCGGTAAAGGTCTTGGTCGCCGTGTCATAGGAATAGACGCGCACATAGTCAATCCACTGTGCCTTCGGGGCTTCGGCGAGTTCGTCACCCGTAAATGCTCCTACCCAGCCGGCACTCTTGGAAGCCCAGAGGTTGAAGCGGAGAGTCTGATCCTTGGTGAGGAATGCAACCTGGTCAGCATCGGCATGCGTACCATGAACCTGTCCGAGCGGATCACGACGGATTTCGACACCGTCAATTTCCCATGCGACATATTCAGGCGTCCAGGTAATTGCGAACAGGTGGAAGCCTTCCGTTGCATCGAAACCAAATTCATGCAGGGGCTTGCTTTCGGAAGAAGTATTTTTCTTGATAGAGGGATCACCTTCGCGGGTAATGATGTTGGACTGCCACATCGTACCGCCCTTACCGAGAACTTCGATATCAATTTCGTTCCACGGTTCTTCATCCTTCATCCAGGAATTGTCGTAGTAAAGGAACATGGAGCTCACGGAACCCGGAATCGAGACCATCTTCATGCAAGCTTCGTAACGGCCATACTTGAACTGTTCCACACCGGAAAGTTCAGCACCGTAGTAGACATACTCTCCAGAGCTAGGCACGGCAACATAAGTCGGTTCGGTAATCGGAGCGCGGGTGGCGCTAAGACATGCATTCACAGAAGCGGTCGGATCAATCGGAGTTTCAACGACATCGGCACCAGGGACAGGATCCGTGCCCGGAGTTACTGCAGGGTCAGTACCCGGATTAACGGTCGGGTCGACCACAGGGTCAGTAGCGGGGTCAGTCGTCGGATCGACGACAGGATTTGTTGCAGGGTCAGTGGTCGGATCAACAACCGGAGTGACAGTAGGATCGGTTGTCGGATCAACTGCAACCGGAGTCGTAGTAGTATCCGTAGGGGCCGTGGTTTCGATCTTGGGAGCGGAAGGGCTGCTGCTATCGTCACAGGCGGCGAACAGGCCAAGCGCGATAATCGGGAGAAGGAATTTCGTTTTCATAGTGTACCTCGTTTCTTTGTTTATAAATATACCCCCTTTTTCGGGCGGGTGGTAGGCACCGAAACACAATTTAATCACATCTGTATCAACAGTACTAAAAGAACTGCAAAAATACACCCATAAGAGTTTTTTTCCATCTTATGGGTAATTCTTTTATGTATTGCGAAGTGTTTTCAGCGAAATGAAAAGCGAGCAAGACAAGGCGCGAACCCCGAAGCCGTAGTAAAAACCTACGGCGAGAGGGTAAGCAACGCAGTATTGCGAAGCTTTTTAGCCCTTGACGGCGTCGCCCATCGAGAACATCGGCATATACATAGCAATTAGCAAACCACCGACAGCGCCACCAAGGAACACGATAATAATCGGTTCCATCATGCCCACCACGGCGTCCACAGCCGCATCCACTTCTTCGTCGTAGAAGTCCGCGAGTTTCAGAAGCATACCGCCCAGGTTACCGGTCTTTTCACCCACGCCCGTCATCTGGATCACCATGGGCGGGAACAAGCCCGTATCCTGCATCGGGTCGGCAATACTCTTACCGCCCGCGATACCGATAGCAATCTTGTTAATACCTTTTTCAACTACTTTGTTCGTAACGGTCGATGCCACCACCTTCAAGGAATCCATGATGGACACACCTGCATTCAACAAAGTTCCAAGCGTTCTCGAGAAACTAGCCGTTGTCGACTTGATCTGAAGGTCCCCTAGTTTAGGCACCTTCAACATAAAGCCGTCCCAAGCGAACTTGATCGAAGGTACTTTCATCGCAAGTTTAAAGCCTACAATCAAGACTATCAACCCAATAAACAAGAAGGCTCCGTTATCGCGAATAAAGTCGGAAATGCCCATCACCGCCTGCGTCGGCGCCGGGAGTTCCGCATCCAAGGCTGCGAACTGTTCAGCGAACGTCGGCACAACGAAAGTCATAAGGGCAATCACCACTAGGATACCCACGATAACAAGCATCACCGGATAGGTCAGAGCCTTTTTCACCTTACGCTTCAGGCGTTCGTTGTTTTCAAGGGTTTCTGCCAGACGCGCCAAGATGCCATCCAAGATACCGCCCGCTTCACCTGCCGCCACCATGTTCGTATACAGGGTGCTGAAAACCTTCGGATGCTGCGCCAAGGCGTCCGCCAACGACGAACCGCCGTTAATGGACTGCGTAATCTTGTGGACCACGTTTTTGAGTTCCGGGTTTTCGCACTGGTTTTCCAAAATGTTCAAGCACTGCAACATCGGAAGACCCGCCGAGCTCATCGAAGAGAACATACGAGTAAAGCGAGCAATTTCAGCAGGCTTGATACCCGAACCAATCTTGATCTTGATTTCCGTCGGTTTCTTCTTAAGGCTAACGATGATGAGGCGACGGCGCATCAACAGCGCTTCGGCTTCAGCCTTGTCCTTCGCCTCGAGCGAGCCTTCGAAATTGTTACCTTGGCTATTGGTCGCCTTGTATAGGAATTCTGCCATAGACTAAACGCCTTCCTTCACAAACAACTGTTCCAACTGGTCCGGGCTCGGAGAACGGGCAAGAGCGTCAAAACGATCGACCTTGTGGTTCTTCACCAAGTCGCAAAGACACATGTTCATCGTGTTCATGCCGAATTTCTGACCGATTTCAATCATCGATTCAATCTGGTGCACCTTGTCGTCACGAATCAACGCACGGATACCCGGCGTCACGTTCATCACCTCGTAAGCCATCACGCGGCCACCGCCAATGCGCGGCATAAGCGTCTGGCATATCACGCCCTGCAGCACGAACGAAAGCTGCGTACGTACGGTCTGCTGTTCGCCCTTCGGGAAAGCATCCACCACACGGTTGATTGTCTGCACGCAAGAGTTAGTATGGAGCGTCGCGAAGGCCAAGTGACCCGTTTCTGCAATGGTCAGAGCGGCACGGATTGTTTCAAGGTCACGCATTTCGCCGATAAGCACCACGTCAGGGTCCTGACGCAACGCCATCTTAAGCGCCTGGGCGAAGCTGTTGGTATCGCTACCGACTTCACGCTGGTTGATCATGCAGCCCTGGTGCTTGTGCAAGAATTCGATCGGGTCTTCCACCGTCAGAATGTGGTCGTGACGTTCCTTGTTAATCTTGTCGATCATAGCGGCCAAGGTCGTCGACTTACCCGAACCCGTAGCACCCGTCACCAGCACGAGGCCGGAGGGGCGGGTCGTGAACTCGGCCATAATCTTCGGGAGGCCGAGATCCTTAAAGGTCTTGATTTCAAGCGGGATGATACGGAGCGCAAGAGCCACGCAACCACGCTGCAGGTAGGCGTTCGCACGGAAACGCGCGAGGTTCGCGATACCAAAAGAAAAGTCACATTCCTTCTGCTGTTCGAAAGTCTTTTTCTGGCCTTCGTTCATCAGGCTATAGGTCATGCGCATGGTTTCGTCCGGTTTCAGCTTGTCTTCGCCAATGGGAGTGAGCTTACCGGAAAGACGAATAAGGGGAGGCGCACCTGCAGTAATGTGCAAGTCAGAGGCGCCACGCTGGACCATTTCAGAAAGAAGATCTTGAATATTGTATGCCATGCTAAAGAATATAACTTAAAATGAGCCGTTTTTTCATTAAAAATGCACATTTTTTCCCAAAAAACACTATTTTGTTACCTAGAATGGAACTTGGGCGCAAAATAACCTCTTTGCGGGGCTTTTTTGGGGTGACCTGCATGCTGCTATTGGCACTTGCAGTCCTTTTTTCCGCATGCGAACAGGGACATTTCCAGACTGCGCCCACCAAGATTGAGGACTTCAAGGGAAAACTCCTCGACGGAACCATCTCCACCTACCAGGCAGAAAAAGGACCCGTCACGCTCATCGCGCTGACCGCTTCGTGGTGCCCCGGTTGCCGCGCCGAACTTCCCCACCTCAAAAAGCTCGATTCCGAATTTGCAGGCAGGGGCTTCAAGATCCTGATGGTGAACGAAGACGACACGCCGCGTATTGCCGCCAAGTACAACAAGGCCGCAAAGATTCCGTGGACCACATTCCACTGGAACTACGACATGATGAACAAGCTAGGAAACCCAGGAGTCATTCCCGTAACCTACCTCGTGAACGCACAGGACAGCATCGTCAAAATCAACGTCGGTGACTTTGACGAAAACCAGATGCGAAAATTAATCGAGAAAGCCCTTAAGCAATAGGACTCGGGAAAAGGATTACGTCCTTGATTTCTTCCTTGCCCATCGCAAGCATGAACAGACGGTCAAGCCCAAGCGCCACGCCAGAACAGGAGGGCATCCCCGACTCCAGCGCCTCAAGGAAGTTTTCGTCAATCGGCGGCAAGGGCTTATTCATGCCACGACGAATTTCCAAATCAGCAGCGAAGCGCCTGCGCTGTTCCGCCGCATCGGTGAGTTCCGTATAGCCGTTGCAAAGTTCCACCTGATCCACGAACAGTTCAAAACGACGCGCCCAAGTGTAACCATCTTCGCCCACGTAAGTCTGCGCAAGCGCCGCCTGTGACTGCGGATAATCCAGAATAAATTCAGGGCCATTCTTGGCAAGCGCGGGTTCCACCGCAAACACCATCAGGTAGTCCCACCAGTCCTCGCGGGACATCGCAGAAACGTCGACCGGCAGGGGAATTTCACGGGCCTTGCAGACGTCAGCAAACTTGGGCAGGTCCGCCGCGAGCGGGTCTATTTCCGCATAGTTCCTGAACGCATCAATCCAACGCGTGCGACGGGCATTAATCGGCTTGCCAATGATTTCGGATACAAGCGCTTCCACCTCGTCCATCAGCTTTTCTTGCGGCATGCCCACACGGTACCATTCCACCATACTGAATTCGTTATTGTGGTGCGCACCGAATTCATCCTTGCGGAAGGATTTCGTTATCTGGAAAATGTCGCCGAACCCAGCGGCCAGCAGGCGCTTCATATGGAACTCGGGGCTCGTCATCATAAAGCGCTTTCCCTCTACCTCAAAGTAATCCAGCTGAGGGTCGGTTCCGCCCGCATTCGAAAGCATCGGCGTTTCTACTTCGAGCACTCCGCGGGCAACAAAGAACGCACGGACCTTGTTCATCAAGGCCTGGCGCTTTACCCAAGAATCACGACTGCAAGTAGGAGCGAACATAGTGTGAAGTGTGAAGTGTGAAGTGTGAGGTGTGGAGTGTGAAGTGAGAAATTATCATTTCACATTACACACTACACATTAGTCACCGTTTACCACGCAGCGAACGGAAAGCCAGAAGTTCTTATCCACGGGAATGGACGAAACTTCTTTGTCGGTACTGAACATGGATCGAGCGACACCGCGGCCATCGCCCACATCCTTGCTGGTCCAGAAATAGGCGCCCTCGCCCTGAATTACCGAGATGCTGTTCTTGTTGGCATAGCCACCGAACATGGCGGTAAACGCATAGTCGTCGGAACCGTTACTGCGGAGTTTTTCTGCAGCGACATTTGCGCCTCCCGCATAAATTTCAAGCAGTTTCCAATCATCATCTGTTGCCAGGTGCGAACCATCGGGACAAGCGACCAACGCAGCTTCCTGCGTATAGAGGCGGCCATACATCTTGCAACTTTCTTCTTCACGGTCGTAGCACATCGACTTTTCTTCGATGGCATAGTTCAAGTTCTGCACAAACCAACGGGTGCCATTGATATCCTTGACCTTGTAAGTCTGTCCGTCACGGCTATCGACAAACGACCCAAAGACCGGGCAACGCGTTTCAAAGCCCTTCAGAGCGAGCATCGAATCGACCGCCTGCTGCCACGAGGTGCAGAAACGGAAAAGTTCACCGCCGGGAAGCGCCGTAGAATCGGCCTTGTGCTTGTCCGCCCAGCGAGACACATAATTCAGGTTGACCACCTCGCTATCGGGAATCGAAAGTGTACGCGCACTTTTCTGGATGATGGTCGCATACCTAACCGCCGAGGACTTCTGCGTTTTCCAGTAGCCTTCAAGAAGTCCCTTGCGCAATTTCTCGTACAGCGGAGAAGGAACAGACACCTTGATGGTCGTATCGATATAATGCTCCGGATTCGTTTCGCAAAGATCCGCGCGCACGGTATCCTTCATGTTGAGCGACTGTTCAAGACATTCCTCCACACAAGCTTCGCGAGCCTTTCCCTTTTTCTTGGGGCAGACAACCCACAGACTCGTATCAACAGGGACCTTGACCGGTTTCGCGTAAGCCTTCGTTTTCAGGGCCGCATTCACGACACCTTCCAGGGCATCGATGGCCTTGGTATTACCACTTTCGCTTTCCAGCAACAGGTAAGAAATCACTTCGGTACAGGCGTTCATCGCCTTGGCATTCGAGCAGACCTTAGTTCCGTAACCGTACGCAAACTGCGACGGACAATTCGCAAAAGATTCATCAGGCATCGCCTTGAAAATTTTTTCGTATACCTTGACGGCATCGTTTGCAGGGAGCTTGCCACAATAGATTTCTTCGGCTTCGCCCTTCTTAACCATATTCTGTGCGGCAATCACATCACCCGCATCAACAGCGTCACGGAGTTCCGCCTGGGCAAAAGCCGCCGTGGTCATGCACGCGCTCAACGCGCACACCTGCAAAAGAACTTTTCTAAAAATTTTCATTTAACCCTCACATATTATTCAAAACAAATATACAAAAGTAGACTACCAGGAGCGAATATAACCAGTCATAAAATAAACGTATAGCTCCGGACGGAAAATTTCTTTTTTCATTTTCTATATTTGGGCCTATGATTGATGCAAATATTGATGCAGAAAAAATCCGCAACGAATTTCCGATGCTTGTCGCAGGCGATAAGGACACAAAGCCGCTCGCCTTTTTGGACAGCACGGCCACCACGCAAAAGCCCGACTGCGTGATCGACGTCATGAACGACTTTTATCGCGAGCACTACAGTTCCGTAAAGCGCGGCGTGTACCGCCTGAGCGCCCGCACCACCGAAGCATTCGAAGCCACCCGCAAGAACGTGGCCAAGTTCATCAACGCCAAAACTGAAGACGAAATCGTATTCACCCGCGGCACCACCGAAAGCATCAATCTGGTGGCGTGGAGTTACGGTCGCAAGTTCTTCGAGGCGGGCGACGAGATTCTGATTAGCGGGCTCGAGCACCATGCAAATATCGTGAGCTGGCAGCTGGTCGCCGAAATGAAGGGCGCTAAGATTAAGGTGATTCCCGTTTTGGACAACGGCGATCTGGATTTGGCAGCACTTCCCGGGCTTTTGAATGCTCGCACCAAGATGGTGGCCGTCGCCCACGTGAGCAATTCCGTTGGCACCGTGAACCCGATTGCCGAAATTATTGCCACCGTGCGAGGTCTCGCCCCGCAATCCAAAATTCTGATTGACGCCGCCCAGAGTTCCAGCCACATCAAGATTGACGTGCAGAAGCTGGACTGCGATTTTCTCGCCTTCAGCGGACACAAGATGTACGGCCCGACAGGCGTGGGCGTACTTTACGGCAAGTACGAAGTTCTCGACAGCATGCCCCCCTGGCATGGCGGTGGCGAAATGATCAAGAACGTGACTTTCGAAAAGACGACTTACGCCGATGTTCCCGCCCGCTTTGAGGCAGGCACGCCCATGATCGCCGAAGTCATCGGCCTCGGCAAGGCTATCGAATGGATTAACGCGGTTGGCATCGAAAACATCCGCAAGCACGAAGAAGAAATTACGCAGTATGCCTTGGAACAGCTTGCGCAGATTCCGCAGGTGAAAATTTTCGGGAACCCGAAGGAACGCGGCGCTCTTATCAGCGTTACCCTCGACGGCATCGCCGTCAGCGACGCCGCCATGATTCTCGACGAAGAAAATGTTGCCGTGCGTAGCGGACACCATTGTGCCCAACCCGTTATGGACCGCTTCGGCGTCGACGCCACGCTTCGTTTGAGTTTCGGTGCGTACACCCTGAAGCGCGACATCGACCGCTTTATCGCAGGCATCAAGCGCGTTCTCCGACTCTTCGGTTAACCGGGATTCGTATGGGAATCGAGAAAGGCATCTTTAACCGCACATCGCTCCTGCTCGGAGACGACGTGATGGGCGACATCTACCAGAAGCGCGTCATCATCTTCGGTCTCGGCGGAGTCGGCAGCTGGTGCGCCGAAAGCCTGGTGCGTTCCGGCATCAAGGAACTCGTACTCGTTGATTCAGACCGCGTGTGCGTCACCAACGTGAACCGCCAACTGATGGCCACCACAAAGACCGTAGGCCAAGTCAAGGTCGAAGTCCTCAAGAACCGCCTGTTCGAAATCAACCCGCACGCCAACATTGTCGCGTTGCAGGACATCTACGAAGAAGCGAATACGGACAAATTCCAGCTAGACACCTTCGACTACATCATCGATGCCATCGATAGCCTCGAAAACAAGATGCAGCTGTTGTGGCACGCCACGCGCACCAAGGCCACAGTTTTCTCTTCGATGGGCGCAGCCCTCAAGATGGACCCCACACGAATCAAGGTCGCCGAATTCTGGAAAGTCGCCGGTTGCCCCCTCGCCCGCGCGCTCCGCGATAAGTTCAAGAAAAAGAAAATGGCTCTCAAGAAAAAAGTGCTATGCGTCTACAGCGACGAACTCCTGAAAAACCGCGGCAAGAATTCCTCTTGCGGAACGGACGCCTGCATGTGCCCCAAGGTGCGCCACGAAAGGAGCGAAGCCGAACTCCAGAATGCAAACCTGGTCGATCACGAATGGTGCAGCAGTAAGGTGCAAATCAACGGCACCATGGCACACTCCACCGCTATTTTTGGATTCATGATTGCGGGCCTCGTGATGCAGGACATCTACAAGAAGGCATTGGCTAGCGCGGAGTAACATGAAATTCTTAATTCAGCGCGTCTTGAATGCCCAAGTGGATATCGAAGGGCAGACCGTCGGTAAAATCGGCAAAGGTTACCTGATTCTCATCGGAGTCGGCGAAGACGACACCAAGGAAATCGCCGACAGGCTCATCCGCAAGATGCTTGCGCTGCGCATCTTCGCCGACGAAAACGGCAAGACGAATCTCTCTATCAAGGACGTAGACGGCGAACTCCTGCTCGTCTCGCAATTCACGCTCTACGCCAACTGCAACAAGGGTAACCGCCCGACCTTCAACGGAGCCGGCAACCCCACACTCGCCAACGAACTCTACGAATACATCATCGCGGAATGCAAAAAAGAAATCCCCGTCGTACAGACAGGGAAATTCGGCGCCGACATGCAGGTGAGTCTCACCAACGATGGCCCGTTCACGATAATGTTGGAATAAGCATTCCGAAACTAGAATTCCGGCATGCTGAAATCGCCGTAAAGTTCACGGCCGTCGAACACCCAGACCACCATCTTTTTGCCTTCCAAGAAATCCGAACGGTCCTTGAACAAGGTCGGTCCCAGGTTTCCCCCGCCGATACGGCTACGGGTAAACGTCTTAATCCCCGTCGCCTGCGCAATGTACGCGCCGATATTGGAAGAACTGTTCCAGCCAAAATCAGCATTGCTGTCGCCAATTACCACAATGGGTGCATCTTTGGACCCACGGTAACGTTTTCCTTCCGCATCCACAGTTTTTTGTACACGCACATCATAATCAGGGTAAGAATTGTACTTCAGGTGATAAAGATTTCCGGTACCGGGAACAACCGTATCGCGCAGGAACCATTCTTCCCTCGGAACATCCAAGTCCATTTCGTTGATGGAATCGGCTATCATCTGGGCAAGAACCTGCCGGCCTGCGCTAGTATAGTGGCTTTCGTACGCTTCGAACATGGGCGTTTCCTCATTCTTTTCGAGAAACTCCTCTACCGCATCGACAACGACAACACCTTCGTCTTGCAACGCATCTACCCATTCTTCATATTGCGGGGCAACTATCCCACCCGCCAATTCATCCGAATAATGTTCCGCCTCGATTTGTAATTTATCTGGAACAGGCACCACCACCAATTTGATGCCGCGCGCCTCCAAGGAATCATTGAAGGCGACAAAAGAATTCAAGTTTTCTTTCCAGTCCACCACTAGATTGACAAGACTTTCCTGCAAGAAAATCCAGTCGTCTTCGCCACTTACCGCACAGCGGGCCTCTTTCAGCTGTCCGCCACACTTTTCAATATCGGATTCAATCTGTTCCTGAACTTCCAGCGGGATAAGCGGACGGGTAGAAAGGTAGACAACGGCAAGCGCAACAGCCGCCACACCAAATCCAAAAATAAACCCAAAATGTTTCCTAAAAAACATAACAGTGCCAAATGTAGATTTTTTCAGACTCCTTGGCAGAGGCCAAGCAGCCTCCATGCTTCGGCAGACGAACTACTTTCGCACAAAAGGCGACAATTAATGTCATTCAGCATTTTTTATTTTATTCCACCCTCCCCCTATTGCTCTCTACACGAAAATTTTATATATTCATTTCCGAGTCTGCCCCTCCCGCTGACCGAGGCGTACGCATCCACGAGCGGGAACATTCCTTCTCGCAGTCGTAGGTCCGGTTCAGACGGAGGCGAAAGCCCTGGCCTTGGAAAACCCATGCGGAATGCGCTGCGATACATATACCGACTCGCCTAGCGGTCGGCTTCCATCATAGTCCAACAATCATTTAAACACCGTTCGTGTGCGCTTTGGGTGTACACGGGCAAACCGCTAATAGCAAGGAGTCCTTTATGAATAAGGGACAATACGCAGGCATGCTCCGGGAAATCGGCGACGCCCACAAGCAGGGTGGCGATGTTTCCAGAACCTGAACCTGATCAGCCTCCAGATGTTCGTCGGTTTCCCGGAATGGGAGAACTACCTGCACACGATCCGCCTCAAGAACCAGGACAACGAGGTGTTCTACAAGAAGCAGACCATCACCCTGGTAGAGGTTCCCAAGTTCCTGAAGGGCGGATTCGAATCCGACAACAGCCGCTTTGCCCAGTGGCTGCGCGTGTTCGACGGACTGAACAACGAGCGGCCCGTCCCTGTCCCGGAAGGGTCGCAGTTCGCCCTCTTGCAGAAGAAGGCCGAATTGAGTAAATTTACGGAAGAATTTCTTGTAAGCGAGGCTATGAAGATGAGCGACCGTGAATACGAACTCTACGTGGAAAAGAAGCATGCCCGTGCCGAAGGCCTT
>JAGAHT010000043.1:0-17286 GCA_017626945.1 Fibrobacter sp. | reverse complement strand
TTCTTCCATCGAAATCAAAGTAAGTATTCATGCACAGTCTTCGTTCTCCATTCCAAAGAGCTTGAATGGAAACAATTTCACCATGCTTTATCGTATATTCAATTTTCAAGGTTTGATAAGCAATTCCCTTATTATACCAAACAATTTCATCAGCTGGTGTATATTCTTCAACAGATACTCGATAATAAAAATGCGGCTCGCTTAAATCTGGTTCTCCATTTTTCCTTTCATATCCATAGTCCATCTGCAATAGGTATGGAGCAATTTTTTTGTCTAGACGCGTCTGATACGCAACAATCTGAATATCCTTGGGTGAAGTCCCTTCTGGCAGTTCTCCAACGACCACAAAAAGAGTATCAGCCAAAGCAATTCTTTGCGGAACCTTGCTAGAATAGTTCGATGTTACATGACTGGACGAACCCGTGCAGGCAACAAGAATTGACACCAACAGTAATAAAAGAATTCTCATTTTACCTCAACCACCAAGTCAGCAAATTCATCATCCGAAGATCTCAAAACAGGCGATTCTCTGGATTCATCACCGGACAGGAAGACAGCCTTTAAATCTCGGGTTGAATCGTCACAAGATATCATCAAAGTTCGGTACGGAACGCCCTCTTTGTACCAAACCACAAAATACCTATCACGACTACGGTCGCCCCAAAGTCTGCTAGGTTCACAAGACTTTGGTCCATACCGATAAAACTCTATTTGACGAGTATCTCCATCATAATTCAGAGCATACCAATGAACATTTTTATTTTCTAAAGGACAATCTCCACTAGAACAATCTCCTTGAGCATAGGCAACAATAGTTTCTTTTTCAACAGGGGCATTTTTAGGCAAAGATTCATTAACACGTATTAAATGGCTTGGATAAGGACAAGCCGTAAAAAGCAAAGCAACAAGCGACAACAATAAAAATTTCATCGTAAATAAATATAACTACAAATTCGCTAAAAATTAAATTCACAATAAGATACGTTCATTTTCCCAATTGCAGAAATAGCATCCGCGTTAGGGATAGCGAGCCTGCGAAGCGTGACCCCTTGGGGCGGAGACCTACCGGCCTGCGTAGCAGGACTCCGTTCTAAGAAGCGAGTCGTGGTGCGAAGCACCGCGAATTGCCCCTAGAATATAGCCCGACCCGCACCAGCGGGGAACGCCCAAATGATTTTTTTAGAAACATGGCCGCGAAATCAACACCAGCGACAAATGCATAGGTTGAGAGTCGCGACCACGCTTGCGTGGGCATGACCGAGGCCAGCATTTGGTACTTGAGCGAAGCGAAAGTACAAAAGTTCGTTTCTGGTGCCCCGGAAGCCGTGGTGAACGCCGAACGCACCAAGCTCGCTACGCAGCAAGACATTATCGCGAAGAACGAAGCAGCTCTGAAGCAACTGAAGTAATTCGGCGACAAACCAACAAAATTAAAACAGGTGCTCCAAGCGGGCACCTGTTTTTTTCAGGGATTTCTTGACAATTTGTGCAAACCAATCGATATTTAATAGGACCACAAACCAACGAGGCAAATATGGACGAAAAGGAAATTCTTGAACTGAAGAAAAAGATTGCTGCCAGTACTCCTCGGCCCCACCCCAAGAAGGGCGAACCAGGCTACGACGAATTCATGAGGAGCATCTTCAAGTCCGCCGCATCAAATATGCTGCGAGACGAGCTGGAAAACGACAGCATCCGATGACTCAAATCACTCATTTTTGACAGACTTGAAAACAGGGCTCTTTTTTTACTATTTTCTAGAGATGGACTAAAAGGAGAAAAGAGTATGAATTTCACCAAATTTCTATTTGCGGGCGCGATTTGCGCAGGCACCTTAGCCACAAGCCTACATGCGGCGGAATGTGAATTTACACCTCCCGTCAGGGAATCAGGAAGCACCGGAGCTTATTTTGGATACCCAGCAGTATCTCTCTATCTATTCGAGGGCAGCTACCTGGACTTCTCCAAGATGGATCAGCGCGAACCCACTGTAAAGAACGTTTCCGGCACCGACACGGTATGGATGTACAGATCCGAGCTGGACTCCACCATGATCGTAATCGCCTCCGAGAAGGTGGTCAAGGTGGCGCGCGTCGCCTATTCCGACAACCAAGACGACTTCGTTGATTCGCTCTTCAGCGTGCATCACGATGCCGTATTCAAAGACGAGTTCGCACGGTTGCAAAAGGCGGGCGTTTTCAAGGGCACGGCGGAACAGGCGGATTCCCTGGTGAACCATGTTTTTGAACTCTGCGGTAGATACTATTGGAAAGAAGGGGGCTACTCCGGCTGCGAATTCAATCCGCCCGAATTAAGACGGAGAAACGACGGTAAAGATATCGACAAGGCTGACGTACCGCTCGCGAGCTCGGCTGTGGCCGGAATACACGCCTTCCTCCTCGACACACTGAACTTCTGCCCGGATTACAGGTTCGCACCCGAATCCACGACAGCCTCCCCCGCAGTCCCGGGATTGACACAGGCAAGGTTCAGCTTCAAAAAGCTCGGCCAGAATCGCTACCAGATTGCAGGCGCCAAGCCCAACGCCCCGTACAAGGCATTCAGCTTGAACGGCCAACTGATCGAAAGCAGCATCTTGAACGGCGGCGTGTTTACAGCAAAAAAATTGCCCGTCATCCTGATGCTGAACGACGGGCGAAGCTTTTACTTGAAAGACTAGCCGAGTTACAAGCTTACAAACTTGCGCATGCTCATAACAGTCGCCAATATGGTCAGCAAGACCGAGATGGCAAGAGTCGTTACGGGAACGAAAAGTCCGCTCAAAAAGGATTCATGGCCAAACTGTACCAGAAGAAGGATCGGCACGACCATGAAAAGCGACATGTGGGCCGCGGCGCGCACCGTCTTTACGCGCAGCGAAAGCATCAGCGAAAATGACGTCGTAAGCAGCACTGCCGAAAGCGCCCCGAGAATGGAGGCGAGGGCCGAAACCGTAGAAATTTCGGGATGCGTGACCCAGTAAATAACTTGAGCCAGAAGGGCGAAACCCACCGGGAACGGCACTATCGCCAAGAGTTTCCCCCAAAAGAGTCGCATCGGGGCAATAGGCGAAAGCTGCAACAGTTCAAGCGAATTACGCTCACGCTCGCCCGCAAACGAATCCCCGGCCAACGGCGAACCCATGGGCGCCATGAGGCAACCTAGCAGGAGCATCATGTAGCCTTCCATGCCTTCCATAATCTGCCCGCCGTACCGCGACACGGCAATGCCCTGGCTAGCCGCCAGAATCACAGGCGGAATGACGAAGGGTATCCAGAATTTGGGATCCCTAAAGATAAGGCGAAGTTCATGTTTAAAGACGTGAAGCATAAGTTCGTTCCAATAAAATTTAGCATTTTTTGAGTTTACGCACGCACAAGAAAAGACGCCCCCGTCAAAGGAGCGTCGGTATTTGAGGTTAGGAAAGGCAACTAGCGAACAACCACGCGTCGAGTTTCGTGGCCGACCCGCAGAAGGTATGTTCCTGCACGCGGAACCGAGATGGTCAGATTTTCTGCGTTTGCGACAGCCTTGGCAACGATTTTTCCCTGCGCATCAAGGAGATAGGCCGTATGCGTCACTCCGTGAACAGACACCAGTCGACCTTCGACAGACACCTGAAAACGCTGACCGAAATTAGCCGGAGACACCACCATGCTGGACTCGGAGGAGTCGCTAGAATTCGGAGATTCCACAGAACTGCTAGATTCGTCGACAACAGTCCCCTGAGACGAACTGGACGTTTCGACGGGCTCGTTGACCTTGCTACTGCTGGACATTGCAGAGGAACTCGACGCCGGAGCCTCGCCATTCGCGGACGTCACGGTAATGGTCCCGCTCTTCGAGGCATTCGTCGTAGCGCCCGTCGTAGTGACGGTAAACTTGTACGCACCTGCCGCCGCCGTTGCGGAAACCGTTCCCGAGATGTAATAGTCAGACCCCTTAAGCGTACCCGTCACGCCATCAGGAAGACCCGTCACCGTGGCACCCGTAGCACCGGCAACGGTGAAGTAGAATTCCGCAATCGATTCGCCCGCGGCAACCGTCTGCGTCGTGCTGCCCGAACCATGCTTGGTGAGGCTAGCCTCGCCAGCGACAGGCGTCTGCGACGAGCTGGACTTGGCCGAAGAACTAGATGCAGGATCCACGCTGGAGCTCGACTTCGCGGACGAACTGGACGCAACACTGCTGCTAGATTTTGCCGAGCTCGAACTTGCCGGAGTCACCACAGACGATGCACCCGGATCCGGGAGAGTAGCACCTGCATACAACTTAATTGAATCGCGCAGGGCATACGCCTTCGCCTGCGTGCTCACGTCGGTAAGGCTCATGGAATAGCTCGGCTTGAACGCCGTGCCCGTACCGGCCTGCGTTTTCTTCACGTTTTCTTCGTAATTTTCGATCATCTGCGCCGCCGTGATAGCGCCATCGCTCGTGTACAAGTCAAGCGCCTTCTGCACGCCAATGAACACGTTCCTTTCGATGCGGATGTCCGCCTCGATGGCCGCACGCACGCAATAGCTCGCATTCTTGCTGTCGAAGAGGTTGTTCGCCACATGTACCTTGCCAAAACGCACGCGCGGCATGCGTTCCACCACGCCGTCTGCCCACCACGTATGGTGAATCGTCACGTTCAGGTGCCCGCGGTCGCTCGTCTTTGTCTTGCTGTTGCCAATCAGGTTGCTGAACTGGTGGCCGGTCGATGCCGAGGTGTAGCTGAACTTGGTCCACGAAATCGTCACATAGTCCGAGGCGTTGGTGATATCCAGGTTGCCGTCGTGACCGTCGTAAACATCCACGTGGTCAATCCACACATTCTTCGATTCGTGATTCACCTGGAGGCAATCTTCGTCATCGTCATCGTGTGCACCCACACCCTTGAATTTCAAATTGCGGATGATGACGTTCTTCGAGCCGCTCAGCTTCATGGCACTGCCCGAAGCGGGCTGCGCGATAATGGCGCCCTGGTAACCGTAAATCGTCACGTTGCTACCGACTTCCACCGGGCCCATGTACGTCCCTGGCTTCACGTAAATAATCTTGTTGCCCGCCTTGGCGTAGCTCTTAAGGTCACTCACGTTGTCAACCGTAACCTCGGAGTAGCCCTTGCCGCCCGTAGTGCCGCCATTCTGCGTGGCAAAGCCCGCCATCGGGAAATCCGGCGAAGTCACTGCAAACGAGGAAGTCGCCGTACCAACAACCGTCGCCCCGCACACAAGCAGCGTCGAGAGCGACATTTTCAACGAATTACAACCCATAACATCCATCCTTTTTTGAGTCACAGGCAACCCGCCCGCATTGTTCTCAAAATCTTTCTCAAAATCTATATTCAAAAACGAGAAAAGTCAATAGGAAATTTTATCATTTCGCCGCAATTCCACCCGCAATCAACCACAAAACAAACAAAAATGGCGAAAATCGCAGAAATTCGCCACTTCTAAAATGTTCTCAAAATTTTATTTTACATTCATTTCCAAATAAAAAAGAGCAACACAGCCAGTCATCGCCCAAATCAGTAATACAAAATGAGCCCCGAGCGCATGAAGAGCCTTATCTTGAACGAAGGTTTGGAACCGGTCGAGAGAGATGCGTTGTACGAACGATTTTCTTAAATAAAAAGGCGACCCCGGCACTGTGGCCGGGGTGACACTCTAAAAATTACTGTCTCGTGAGCGTCTTGTACCTGATGGGTTTCGGGTTATCGGCATCTTCGCCCAAGCGCTTGCGGCGGTCGGCTTCGTATTCGCTCCAGTTGCCTTCGAACCACACCACCTTGGAATCGCCTTCGTAAGCGAGAATGTGGGTAGCGATGCGGTCCAGGAACCAGCGGTCATGCGAGATAATCACAGCACAGCCCGCGAACTTGAGAATAGCCTGTTCCAAAGCCTGCAACGTTTCGATGTCCAAGTCGTTGGTCGGTTCGTCGAGGAACAAGAGGTTGCCCGGCTTCTGCAAGTTCTTTGCCATAAGCACGCGGTTACGTTCACCGCCCGAAAGAGCCGTCAGTTTTTTCTGCTGGGCAGCACCCGTAAAGTTGAAGAGTCCGCAGTAGGCGCGACCGTTCATCTTGCGGTCGCCTACCATAATTTCGTCGTTACCGCCGGTGATTTCTTCCCACACGGTCTTGGTATCGTCGAGGCTGTCGCGGCCCTGTTCCATGCTGATGATTTCCACAGTCTCGCCAATCTTGAGCGTACCGCCATCGGGCTTTTCCTGACCCATAATCATCTTGAACAACGTTGTCTTACCTGCACCGTTCGGGCCGATAATGCCCACGATGCCGGAGCGCGGCAAGTTGAAGTTCAAGTCATCAAACAGCACCTTGTCGCCAAAGGCCTTCTGCAGGTGTTCCGCCTGGATAACGATATCGCCCAAGCGCTTGCCGTTCGCAATGTGAATCTGCGCCACCTTGATCTGTTCGCGGGAATCTTCGGCCAAGAGTTCCTCGTAAGCCTTGAGACGGGCCTTGCTCTTGGCCTGACGAGCCTTCGGGCTCTGCTTGACCCATTCCTGTTCGCGAGCGAGGCGCTTCTGCCTGTCGGATTCGCCCTTCTCTTCGCCACGGAGGCGTTCCAGCTTCTGATCAAGCCACTGGGCGTAATTGCCTTCCCAGGGAATGCCGCGGCCGCGGTCGATTTCCAGAATCCAGTTCGTTACGTTGTCGAGGAAGTAACGGTCATGCGTCACCAGAATCACGGAGCCCTTGTATTCGCGGAGGTGGCGTTCGAGCCAAGCAACCGTTTCGGCATCCAGGTGGTTCGTCGGTTCGTCCAAGAGCAACAAATCCGGTTCTTCGAGGAGCAGGCGGCAAAGGGCCACGCGGCGCTTTTCACCGCCGGAGAGGTTCGTCACCGGCCAGTCGCCCGGCGGGCAGCGGAGAGCATCCATTGCAATTTCGATATTGCGGTCGAGGCTCCACAGGTCCTGCGCGTCGATGATGTCCTGGAGTTTTGCCTGTTCGTCAAGAAGCTTGTTCATCTCGTCGTCTTCCATGGGTTCGGCGAACTTCATAGAGATTTCGTTGAAACGGTCCAGAATGGCCTGTTTCTTGGCGACAGCCTGCATCACGTTTTCCTTGACGGTCAAGTTCGGGTCCAGCTGCGGTTCCTGCGGCAGGTAGCCTGCGGTGCGGCCCGGTTCAATCCACGCTTCGCCCTGGAATTCCTTGTCGATGCCCGCCATGATGCGGAGCAAGGTAGACTTACCGGCACCGTTCTGGCCGATAATACCAATCTTTGCGCCATAGTAGAAGCTCAAAGAAATGTCCTTCAGCACCTCCTTGTTAGGCGGATAGGACTTGGTCATCTTGTACATGTAGAAAACGAATTTTTCTGCTTTATTCTGTTCGGCCATATGAACTCACTTCAATTTTGTTTATTCTAGCCAAATATAACAAAAAGCCCCGCATTATGCGAAGCTTTCGTTTCTATCAGAGCGACCTATTGACGCGATTTACTAAAAAACCCGGCCGCCACAATCCAAGCCTTCGGCGCATGTTTGGCAAGAAGAAGTGTTTCCACAAGGCAGCAATTCATCGGTTTCATAAATTTCGTGAACGTACCTACCATCTTCATACTTGATGTACTTTGCACCGGCAAAGGCCTCACTCAAAGTAAACGTGGCAACCCCCATAGAGCCACCCGTTTCCGAGCATCCAGGATACTGGAGTGTTGCATACAACGTATCGTTACTCAATTCGGCCTTAACTCCATTAAACATGCAATCGTCGTTCACAAGAACATCGTCGTGCCGGAAGGTAACGGAGCCATCGGAATTAAGAACTTTCACGACTCGCGGAGCCACGGCAGGGCCACCACGGTACATGGCGCTAACATCGGTCGCTTCTTCTACAATCTTGCCAGGAGCCGGCAAGTACACCCACTTATTTGAGACACACTGGTAATGGCGACCATAGAATTCCAGCAAGGTATCCGTATCGCAGGGTTCCAAGTCCGGTCTATAGATTCCATCGGGAATACCGTCGCCATCACAGTCGCTACCCGGGGGGCAGATTTCTACATCAGAAGAACTGATCGGCGTTTCTGAAGAGGAACTAGCAACCGTTTCGTCAGAACTAGAAAGCCCTTCCGCTTTGTTTTCGCTCGATTCAGGCGGCTGATTCGATTCCGATGATACAGGCGGTTGCACCGTTTCCGAACTGGACGGAGCCCGTTCTTCTTGCTTCTGCTGCTCCTGAGCATCCGTATTCGGTGCAGCAGGCGACGAAGAACTGTCATCGCACGCAATCAGGCCAAAAGCCGCAGCGGCCACCACGACCGTACCTATAGTTTTGATTACTTTGTTCATATTACTTCTCCTTTATGGTTAAAAATCACTTCACCCATTCGCTATCCATATCAAAACCGGGGCATGACCCTTCCGAAACATTCAAATCGACCTCAACATGTTCGATTTCGGGGCGGGATTCCATTTCGCCGCAATACCGGAAGAGGAAGCGGAAGATCTTGTTTACTGCGGAATTCGGGCAACTCCCCGCAGAAACATCCATGACAACGATCTTATCTGCGGTAATGTCAGCAACCACATACGCAATCGCCTTTTCATTACCGTAAACATTCATCATATACAGTCCGCACCCGCCATCAGCTAATCCGGATTCAATAGAATCAACTAGACCCGCGTACTCATCGGCCGCTTCCGGGAAGAAATACGGCAGAGCACCAATATTTTCCTTGACAAATTGATGCGGCCAAGGTCCGTCAAACTCCGTCGCCATCGCTTGTCCCGGAGCCGTATCGGAGTCCTTTTCTTCGGTCAGCCCAGCGGCCAAAACATTCTCATATAGCTGATTGACATTCAGGCCAAGTTCTTCGATGTAATATTCCAGCGAATTCGGATTTTCACGTGAACTCGACGACTGCGTTCCACCCTGCGGAGCGGCCACACTACTAGAAGATCCATCTTCACTGCTAGAAGACTCCTGTTTCTGCGAACTCGAAGAAACTTCAGGTTCCACCGAGCTAGACGATTCTACGGCAGAACTACCCACACCAGAATTTTCTAAAGACGAACTGGAAGATACAGCATCTTCTTTACCCGAGGAACTTTCTGGCGAAAATTTCTCGCTAGACGAATAGGGCAACATTCCACTAGAAGAGCTTTCCTCTTCGCTACTGGACGACACCACAAAGGCAAATTCATTCGTTTCTTCGGCTGTACCCGTAAGCTTCGGAGAATCGGAACAACCCGCGCAAAAACAGGCTGCAATAAAAGCGACAAGAGCAAGCGGCTTAGACAAATTAATCATTTTCATTTTCGCGCTCCTTCACGTTTTTTGTCAGCGGGAAAAGTTGCAAGTTCAAACGGTACACCTGTTCAACATTTTTCTCTTCGGCGGCAACGGCGATAATCTTGCGACGGAATTCATCCAACAAGTTTTCGATCTTGGAATAGGACTCGCGGGAAAGTCCCATGGTAACGCCACTGAAATTGCGCTCTTCTACAGGGAGTTCCAGCGCCGGCGTCGCGAGTTGCGACATCATGCGATGCATACCGCGCATAGCAAGTCTCGTGGCATCGTTCGAGCCTTTCACGGACGTTTCGGACTGAACTAGTTTTCCCTCCGATTTCTTCAGGAGCCCCGCTTTCGTCAGAAACGCGAGCGATTCCTGGACCTCTTGGGCAGACACTTCCGGGTAGCACATCTTGGCCAGTTCGCCCGGAGTCGCCCCAGGCATCAGCGGAGCAAGTTCGCGGAGCACAGGATTGCGCCAGGTATCGTAGAATTCGAACAGGTCCCCTTCTAGGACGCGAACCTTGTACACCTTCGCGATCGAGAGCATCTCTTCGTAGGCGGCAACCTTCTTCGATTCGACCTCGGCCTGACCGAACTTGACCATTGCCCTGAAATAATCCATTTCGAAACCGGCAAGCCCCATGGCAGCACCCGTGCGTTCCACACCGATACGGCTCAACTTGCTATTGCCATCGCATACGACCTTCATGTACGAAGGCGAACTGAATCCGGCAATTTTCGAGAACTCACGCCACGAAAACGCGGAGCAGCGCTTGCGTTCTTCGTAGAAGTCTCGCATGAACTTGCGGAAGTCAGTATATTCGATAATCGGTTTCATCATTCAGAAATATATATTCATTTTTTCGTCATGTCAAGCATTTTATGATACAAAAATTCAATTTTTATAAGAATTTTTAAGACTTTTTACAGATTTTATATTTTATTTTCACATATGATACACCTTGTATCATGTACGACAGACGATGACCCCCACCGCTCTCACGGCGACGTCACTTTCATGGCAAAACAAGAAACCGAAAATATTATATAATTGCGATGGTATGTCGATTCACCCCCTCAAGGTATTTTTCTTATTCTGCTCGCTACTCGCTAGCCTCACGAGTTCGTGCCTTGCGCAGGAAAATTTCCAACGGTATTCGGTGCTCCCCTTCGGAGCCTACACCGAAGAAACAAAAATCCAGTACGGTGCCGTCTTCGTCCTGTTTTTCAGACCGTTCCAAGAAGGCGAGAACATCTCTTCGATGGACTTTATCGCCCGCGGCACCACACGCGGTCAATTCCAATTCCAGTACGCGCCGAACCTGTGGCTTCTCGGCGACCACCTGCACATTCCCGCCAAGTTAAACCTGAACAAGTGGCAATATTCGCTTTTTGAACGTGGGGCCCGTGGCGATTTTGAAGCTATCGACGAATACAAGAGCACCTTCGTTTACGGCCGGATTCCCTTCGAGATGAATTTCGGCATTCCGAATAACATTCCATTCCGCTACGGCATTGTATTAGAAGGCGAAGCTCGCAACAACGAACTCGGCGATGACGTACCCAAGAGTTATCAAGATGGTTACTATCTGGGCGGTGGCTATCAATTCATTCTCGACCAAAAAGACAACGACAACTGGCCGACCAAGGGATACTACGCCAGCTTCGAAGAGGTCTTTTTCGGCGGCGATTTCAGCTACCACACCGAAACCATTGATGCAAGATTCTATGCACCCCTGTTCTGGGAAACTTCAATCGCGCTGGGGCTATACGCCAAGCAGAGCCGCGGTGACAACGTTCCGCTCGGATGCCTCGCCGGCCCCGACGGCACCAAGCGATTCCGTGGCGTAGAATCGGGAATCTGGAGCGACACGCAGGCCGCCATCTGGCAAATCGAATTGCGCAGGCCGCTGTTCTGGAGATTCGCAGGAGTCATCTTCGGAGAAGCTCTGCAATCGGCCCCTTACTTCAGCGAGCTATTCAAGCGGCAGATGCACTATGCCGTGGGTTTTGGCGGACGCCTCGCCCTGAACCGTAGCGAAAAGCTGCACGCCCGCGGCGACCTCTCACTCGTAGACGGAAAGCATATCGGCATTACGATTGACTTGCGAGAATCTTTCTAATCATTCGGAAGATCTTCGGGCAAGAGCTTCATCAAATCAGACACATTGAAATCTTTCTGCGCCAGACGATTCGCCTGATTCACCAACGTCTTTTCGTACAAGTTACGAATTCCGCGGCCGTTTCCAAAAGACGGATCCGCCTTGTCGACAATTCGCTGGAGCTGCGACTTCAAGGCGTTTTCAAAATCAAGCGAAAGTTCCAGTTTCTGCTTATCGGAAAGACGCCTGAAAATTTCAAAAAGTTCCGAAGCGCTATAATCGGGAAAATCAATATACCTGCTGAAACGCGAAGAGAGTCCTGGATTGCTATCGATAAACCGTTTCATCTCTTCCGTATAGCCAGCCACAATCACGACTAGACGATCGCGGTCATCTTCCATTCTCTTGAGCAACGTATCAATCGCCTCTTGACCAAAGGAATCCTGACCATCGCTACGTGCCAGTGTATACGCTTCGTCAATAAAGAGGACTCCATCAAGCGCACTATCAATCACCTCGTTGGTCTTAATCGCCGTCTGCCCTGCATAACCCGCCACCAGCATCGAACGGTCACATTCAACCAAGTGTCCCTTTTCAAGAACGCCGAGATCCTTGTATATCTGCGCCACGATCCTCGCCACCGTCGTCTTTCCTGTACCGGGATTTCCCGTAAACACGCAATGGTACGACATCGGAATCGGCGGAAGCCCTGCCGACACGCGCTTGTTCTGCGCGACAATCATATTCTTCAAAGAAAGGATTTCCTTCTTTACCGACATCAGGCCTGTCAGCGAATAAAGCTCCCGTTCCGCCTTTGACAAGGTGAGACGAGAAACCCGCCTCTTGACAGCCGCATTGACTTCATGCCGAGCCTTTCCCGCACCACTGTTAACCTGTTCCGGAGGCAATGCACTTTTGGGAGCGGCAGGCGTATACAGCTTTACGAACAGATAGATTTCAAAGATTACAAGCCAGAAGCAAAGATTCTTGGCCGCAGAAATCACGACCAAGGGCAAAGCTATCGGCGTATCCCTGGAAACAAGGACTACGGCAACAACCAATCCAAGTACAGCAAAAACAAGCGCAGGCTTCTTGCGAAGGCCGCACTCAAAATCAGCCTCTTCGATCGTCAACAGCTGAATCAACAAAACCGAAACAAACAACGCAAACGCAATCGAGGAAGCCCAGGACACAGGATAAAAAGGAACTAGTCCCACCAGCCCAACCAGCATGCCCAAGGTTGCAATCGCAATCAATATAAAAGTCGTCTTAAAATTACGCATCGTTTAAAATATAAGATAATTATAACAATTTGGCGTACCCGCAAGACCTAGGCAGCCACATCGTGCATTTTCTATATTTAGCGCAGAAATTCATCAAGGAGTTGTCATGCCCGCACAAGGTGAACACAATAAATGGATTGCCCTCGCCCTTTGCATTTTGCTCGGATACCTAGGAATTCATCGTTTTTACGAAGGTAAAATCTGGACGGGCATTCTTTGGCTTTGCACCGGCGGACTCTGCGGAGTCGGCGTTGTCATCGACGCTATTCTCATCGTGATGAAACCCGAGAAATACTAAATGAAGCACTTATTTGTTATCGCAACAGGCAACCCCGGAAAAATCAGGGATTTCGCCCACATTCTCGGAACTGAGAACAAGGAATTCAAGACCCTCAAGGATATCGGCTTTACAGACGACATCGTCGAAGACGGTGATTCCTTCGAGGCAAACGCCATCATCAAGTCAAGCACCGTCGCCAAGTGGCTTTGCGAAAAGCACATCGAGGCAAGCGTCCTCGCCGACGATTCCGGCCTTGAGGTATTCGCGCTGAACAGCGAACCGGGCATCTACAGCGCCCGCTACTGCGGCTATCACGGCAACGACCAGGCGAACAACGACAAGCTGATGCAAAAGCTGGAAGGCGTCAAGGACCGCAGCGCCCGCTACTTCTGCGCACTTTCGTACCAAAAGGTCGCCGAGGTGGACGGCAAGTGGACCGTGACCGAGCCCAAGATTTACGAAGGGGAATGTCGCGGACAGATCAACTTTGCGCCCGCAGGCGACATGGGATTCGGCTACGACCCGCTCTTTGTTCCCGATGGATTCGACCGCACCTTCGCGCAGATGGAGCTCGCCGAAAAGAAAGGCATCAGCCACCGCGGAAACGCTATCCGCGCCATGAAAGCGGATCTGGAGAAATAAAACAAAATATTGAATAAAAAAATCCTCGGTTCAAGCCGAGGATTTTTTCATAGGAGATCCCCGCCTACGCGGGGATGACATAAAAGACGCGAGCGGTCTTCTGTGAGCAACAAAGCCCCTGTTATTAAACAGGGGCGGTTGCGAGAGGACCGGTTCCAGAGTAAGGACTCTGCAGAATTTAACCGGTCCGGTCTTATTAGAACCAGCGCCAGGTCAGGCCGAAGAGCACCATGCTCTTGTACTGTGCGTCTTCGTCAAGATCCCAGTCGTAGGCCATATCAAAGCCGACCTGGAGTTCAATGAGCGGAGCAATCATCACGGAGAGCAGGTTTTCCCAAAGGCCGTCGATCTTTTCGACACCTTCGAAGTTGCAGAATGCCCACAGACGAGTCTTGAAGCTCACGATATCAGAGAAGGCGTACTTGGCTTCGGTGATAGATTCGAGACCGGGTTCGTCACGGAACTTTTCGAACTTATCGGTATCCTTGTCGTCGGCGTAACCGTAACCATTAGAAATAGTCATGCGGTTAGCAAAGCCGAGGCGCTGGGAGAAGTTGTCGTTCGGAACATAAGCAAGACCTGCCAACTGAGTTTCGTAGGCGGGATCCATGAAGCTTGAAATCGGAGTCTTGATTTCATTGCCGTCTTCGTCTTCGCTATATTCAAACCCCTTCATGAACTGGGTTTCGAAACGGTTGCCAATGTAGGGCTTCACGGTTTCAGTCATATTGAAGTCGACCATGGATTCCCAGAACAGACGGTCAGCAGACTTGCGCTTACCCACGCCCTTGGTCCAGGTCTGGCCGAGGTCGATATCGATGAGATTACGCCAGTTGGCAATGCTCCACTTACCCTGCACATCGGCATCGTAAGTCACGAGCCAGGTATAGTTAGAGGTACCATCCTTCTGCCAGTTGCTGAAATTGTACCAATTGTAGCGAACGGCGGCGACCACGTCGGCCGTCCAGTTTTCGGGGAGAGCCCCTTCGAACATGCCACCTTCTGCCATCGCGGGAGCGGCAAATGCGCAAGCGGCGGCGCATGCCATAATCAAAGATTTTAGTTTCATTTCTCTTTCCTTTTTTATGGCCCGGTCAACCCCAAGCCGTGATTTGCCAAACAATATAGGAATAAAAACACATTTTTGCGAGTATAAAAAACCAAAATGTCTATATTTAGGCCATGCGACGCGCCAGTTTTCCAAGTCTTTCAATTCTGCTATTCCTTTTCGCGGCAGTCTTCTGCCACGCGGACGACTGGTACAGCCTTTCCCATTTCCGATTCAACCTGGGAGCAGGAATCCGCAACCAGACCCCAGTTGTCGCCATCGGAGGAATTGGCTACGAAGCTGTCATCTTCCGCGTGCAGGGAATGGGTTGGCATCAGGGACCGAACGAATTCTGGTGCGGTGTCCGTGGAAGCCTGCTCTACACATTTTTCAGAGACCTTCCCTTTAATTTTGACGCGGGAATCGGCGGAGGCTACGAATTCGCCGAAACACCCAACAAAATGCACAAGGCGTTCAACGAGGCGAACAAGCCTTTATACCTGATTCCCTACAATTACAAAGAAGAGGCCGACATTTCACTCGAACTTTGGACACACCTATACGGATTCTACACACAAATTAGTGTACCCGCCTACCGGTTCATAGAACACGATGCAAAACGGCTCCTATGGGGAGCCGGATACATGGTCGAGTTTTAGCTGGTAGAACTTAGAAAAAAGACTTACTTTTTCTCAATTGTGATGTAATAGTGGTCATCTGAATCTAAAACAAAGTATGTGAGTTCCATTGTGTACACAGCGCCGTTATAGACAATAGAACCTTCATAATCAACGGTATAAGTAGAACTTATCGTCTCCTTCAAGTTCCAACCGTATTTATTCAGTTGGTTCGCAACATAGGTACTATTTACCGCACTGGGAACAGACGACACTTCAAAAGCATTGCCGTAAATTTCGCCTAGAGCATAGAGGTCTTCCGGCAAATGCGCCTTGGCAACCTCATTCAATTCATACGCCAATATTTGGCGAGCCGTCATCTGCTCGGTTACGCCGGAAAAAGTCCCAACGAAGGTTTCCATTGAATAGGTAAAAAGCAAGGTATCCCTATCGATTGTAGAGGCTACCATATTCGGCTTTTCGATCGTATACCTAAAGCTTTCATTTGAAATTTTAGTTTGTTTGTAACCAGCCGCAATCAGGAGGGTATCGAACTTCTGCAATTTTTCAAGCGAAATCGTCTGGGCAACTTCGCAGCTGCCACCAAAGGTCGGCTTCCAGGCGAGTTCAGACGGAGGCAGCTTTGCTGTTGCCAGGTCGCAGGTCGAAGCATTATTCACCGGAATATCTAACGCGCCGCCATTGGAAGAGGCGTCACCCGTTTTCACATAAACTACCGAGACAGCACCACTTGCGCCCGTCAAAGTTACCGTATGCGAGACGGTCCCTTCGGTCTTGGAAAAAACATACTCGCCGCCCTGACCATCCGGCGATGGATTCGCTGTTACCGGAAGCCATCCCGCATTTGAATAATTGGCGACATAGGTCGCAAACGCAACCGCATCCATGGTCCCCTGCGCATAGCAGCCACTGTCCGTCTTTTCGAAAGAAAGGGACGATGCTGGCAAGGCAGATACATCACAAGAACCGGACGACGCTCCCGTTCCGGAATCATCAGACGAACAGGCGGCAAACATCATCGACGCCAAAGCACTCCCTAAAAGCAGCTGCTTGATATTCATAATTTCCTCGTGTTGCTGGATTATATAATGACGAAATGTAAAAAAAGCAATACATTGTCAAGTAAAAAATGCGCTATCGTGAAATTCAGCACATTTTTCAGAGCCACTGAACCATTATGAAAAAATCCCCCGTTCACGAATGTGAAACCGGGGGGGGGATCCCGTCGCGCTACGCGCTCCAGGATGACTTTAATGACTCCGTGAGCGAAAAACGCCCGGTATTAACCGAGCGTGTTCGCGAGAGGAACGGCAGCAGAGTATGAACCGACTTATTTCTAGCCGTTCCGGTATCCTGTGAGCAACAAAGCCCTCGGGTGTTAACCGAGGGCGGTTGCGAGAGCGAGCGCTCAGGGTACGTACTTAGTACGATTGGGCGCGAGCGGTCTTGTTATTTCTTCGGGAGCACGACCGGCTTGCCGAAGTCAACGTTCGTCTTGTTGCCGAGCAACAGGGCGCGCGTCTTGAGCGGGAGGCCGTAGCAGCGGATGAAGCCCGTTGCGTCCTTCTGGTCGTACATGTCGACGTCGGTGAATCCGCCGAGGCCCATGTCGTAGAGGCTGTAGGGGCTCTTGATGCCGGCCGGAATGATGTTACCCTTGTAGAGCTTGAGGGTCACGTCACCGGTAACAACCTTGTTCACTTCGGCGAAGAAGGCGTCCATAGCCTGGCGGAGCGGAGTGAACCACTGGCCATTGTACACGAGGTTCGCATACGTCATAGACATCTTCTGGGCTTCGAACAAAGTCTCCTTGTCGAGCACGAGCTGCTGCAGGCATTCGTGAGCCTTGTACAAGAGCGTGCCACCCGGAGTTTCGTACACGCCGCGGCTCTTGAGGCCAACGAGGCGGTTTTCGACGATGTCCAGGAGACCGCAAGCATTCTTGCCGCCAATCTTGTTCAGGTATTCGAGGAGTTCGACAGCGCCCATCTTCTTGCCGTCGATAGCCACCGGATTGCCCTTATCGAAGGTAATCGT
>JAGAHT010000002.1:0-32347 GCA_017626945.1 Fibrobacter sp. | reverse complement strand
TAAGGCTTTGTCCCCCCAAAATGTTGTTTTTTTCTTTGACATTTTCCATATTCTATGCGATAAAAAGTATAGGAGATTGAAAAATGGCAGAAGCAAATGTAGTATTCCAGATGTTTAAGTCTTTGAGTGACAAGGAGAAGGAAACTTTTCTCCGTCTTCTTGGAATGCCCGCAGAACTTATAGAAATCATTGATTCCACTGATACGGAGGAATTTCTAGCTAAGCACCGATTCCCGAACCAAGAGGTATGCTGTGTTCATTGTGGACTTTTGGATGTTTGCAAGTGTGGTCATACCAAGAGCGGGCATCAGCGATTCCGTTGCAAGGGATGCGGCAAGACTTTCACCTATGCTTCCAGAACTATATTCAATGGAGCCAAGAAGGAACTTGATATGTACCTTCGCTACATCCACTGTATGATGCGAGGAATGACCATCCGTGAATCAGCTTATGAATGCCACATCACTAAGAATAATTCCTTCTATCTTCGTCATAAGATTCTGGATGCATTGCAGGAAATGCAGGATTCCGTAAAATTGGAAGGTATCGTAGAAGCCGATGAAACCTATTTTCCTATTTCATTCAAGGGTAACCATTCCAAGAGCAAGACATTTGTTATGCCCCGTGAGGCTCACAAAAGAGGAGAAAGAGCAAAGAAGAGGGGCATCAGCAAGGAGAAGGTTTGTGTGGCCTGTGCAGTGGATGGCGACCATAAATCCATTGCCAATATCAGCAATCTTGGCAGACCGTCTGTAGCCAGTATTTCTGCCGTTCTCGGCGGTCGCATTGCAGAGTATTCCGTATTGTGTACTGACAAGATGAACAGTTACGTTCCGTTCGCTGAACACGAACACATCAATGTCATCCAGTTGAAATCCACAAAGCGAGTTGATGGTATATTCAGCATCCAGCACATCAACAATTATCATAGCCAGTTGAAGAAATTTATTGACCGTTTTAACGGGGTATCCACCAAATATCTACCGAATTATCTTGTATGGCATAACTTAAAGAACTATGCTAGTGGTGATAGTTCTTTTAAGGAATCCATTTGGTGCAAGCATAGTGCAGGTGCTGTCTATGATGACAATAAGTGGAATTATATGGATAGACCGCCTATTCCTCTGCCAGTCATTGCATAAAATGCTATTATTTTGGAAGGCTATGTCCACCCAAAGTGTTGCTCAATTCAGAAAATGGCCTAAATGAGCCAAAAATGATAAATGTTGCTATTAGGACCAAAAAATGCTATATTTGTAGTATAAACTTATGATGATATATAGACGGGGACAATGTTAAGCTGGGGAAACTATGAAGGAACAAGGACGCAAATTAGACTGGTACGATGATGCAGATATCATAATTAGCATGGCCGACAAAATCAATGCTGTCGAAAGTACAAATTCTGTATGCGAGTCGGATTTGGGTAAAAAGTTCGTCAAAGGTGTTGGCGCGGCGGTATTGGCTGGTACCGTAGCGGCAAATTCACCAGCTCATAATGATTCTAGGAAATCTCCGAATATTGTTGCTACGCGAGAGGTTTCCGGCAAGCCTGTACCTGATAAAATAAGCGTTCCCAATAAGACATCGGGTCTATCGACACCAAATAATGAAGAGCAGTCATCTGAAACAATCCAAGATTCGTGCAACGGTAATCCGCAACTGAATAAATTTTACGACAACGCCAATATTGATATAAAGGAATGCGAAGTAACCAAAGAAACCGTAATGAATGCTATAGATAACGGGTTCTTACACGAGCAGGGAGTAGCAGTACAGCGTCCGAATATCAGGTATGTCAAGGAATTTTCGAAGCATACTATAAATGGACAGATGGTAGAAAACTGGACCCGCACTACAGACTGGGGTCAAATATACGACAATGTTGCTTCCTTTGCAGTTGATACCGGTGTTGATGGCGACAAGCCTAAAACAACCTACCCAAATGCGAATATGGAAATGCACATTAAGCCCATTCAAGATAGCGACAAAATGGTACTTGTCGAAGCACATGAATACAAGCATGTCGTTGTAAAAAGTGTCTTGTACAATATTCTGTATTTTGTCGCATACGACATGATTGCTCATTATGGTAAGTATAACCTTAATGGCAATCCGAGTAAGCAAATGGTAGCAAAGAAGCTGAAAGATTGGAACGTTTCGCATCCAGAGTTGATGGAAGCAATGACTGGCATTGAAGGAAGCCTAGATTGTACCGAGAATGAAACCACGCTAGGCAAACACTGCTATTCGGTGTCAGTGCGGGTTAATGAACTGTACAAAAAGTATTTTACAGAGCTATTCAATGAGTAAAGTAGTCCAAATAGCGCTATTGTTTGTATCATTAGCTTTTGCTAGTGAGTTTTCTTGTGTGGCTTATCAAGGCACACGAGAGATGCCTGTAGATAGCGGTTTCTGCTGGATTGTTGTATCGGACCCGCGTGATTCCACCCAATACCTCGCTTCGATTGACAAGGGGTACGGTAGTAATGGTGGAAAGCCAGAAATAACAATAGTAGAAAACATTCGGTTCCACGGTTCTGCTGCTCAATGTGACACGACGGGATGCTTATACCAAATTAGCAAGACTGCATCCGAAATCTGTCCTCCAATAAAAGGGATGACCGCCTCGTTTGAAACTTCTGATATTTTAATGACCATCAAGACACCGGAAGATTATGAACGGTGGAAGACAAACATCATCAGAGGAGTTAAAACACGCCTAGAATATCCCTCTATGAGACCGTCTGTAGACTCCGTGATGCGGTTTGCATCACCATATTATGGCGATAGAGCGACAATGAGAATTTTGCCAAAGTATTCTTCATGTGACCAATATTCACATCTGCCTAACTCCTGTGAATATACCGCAGCATTACCCAATGAACACCGTTATGCAAAATGTAAGTACGCGGTGAAATAGAGTAGTTTTTTGCATTTTACTACATATTGTCATAAAGTGACACTCCTTTTTTGCTATATTTGGTTAGCAATAAGGAGGAAAGTCCAATGTCAGAAGTCAACGTCGTGTACCAGATGTACAACACCCTGTCCAAACAGGACAAGATGCGATTCATGCAGATGCTCGGCATGCCTACCAAGATGACCGAGATTATCGACTCTACCACAATGGAAGAGTTCCTCGACAAGTATCGTTTCCACGATGGAGTGTTCTGCCCTCACTGCGGTCTCATTGACTGCAAGAAGAACGGCAAGACCAAGACCGGCCACCAGCGTTTCGTCTGCAATGGCTGTGGCAAGACTTTCACCTACGCCACCCGCACCATCTTCCACGGAGCCAAGCTGGACTTGGAAACCTACATGAAGTATGTGCACTGCATGATGCACGGCATGACCGTCCGCGCATCCGCTTACGAGTGCAAGATTTCCAAGAACGCAGCCTTCTTCCTCCGCCACAAGATACTTGATGCCTTGCAGGAAATGCAGTCCCAGGTCAAGCTGGATGGCATCGTGGAAGCCGACGAGACTTTCTTCCGCATATCCTTCAAGGGCAACCATAGCAACAGTGAGCACTTTTCCATGCCGAGAGAGCCTCATGTACGCGGTGAGCGTTCCAAGAAGCGAGGAATATCGCTGGATAAGGTCTGCGTGCCATGTGCGGTCAATCGTGACGGCAAGTCCATCGCGAAGATTGCGAATCTCGGCAGGGCGTCTGTCGCCAGCATTACCAGCGTGTTCGGCGGCAAGATTGCACCGGATGCGGTGCTGTGTACCGACAAACTGAACAGTTATGTGGGCTTCGCGGAACAGGAGGAAATCAACCTCTTGCAGTTGAAGACCAACCGTCGCACGAACGGCACCCTTGGCATCCAGCACATCAACGGATACCATAGCCAGCTGAAGTCCTTTATGGTGCGCTTCCACGGGGTCGCTACCAAGTACCTCAACAACTATCTGGTGTGGCACAACCTAAGGAACTACGCCGATGGTGATTTTCATTTGAAAGAATCCGCCTGGGAAAAGCACAACGCTGTCGCCATCTATGACGACTCCAAGTGGACTTATATGGATAGACCGCCTATCCCGTTACCACTTGTCGCGTAGTGGAGGTTCATTTCCTATATTGCATACCATGAATATATCGATATTACAATATTCGTTCTTAACAGACTTCATGAAGCGCATCGTGCAACAGTTCTATGATGCAATGCCGCCCATGGGATTTCATTCCGACCACACTGATGAGCCTCTCCCAACACTGTCGGTCAATGATGACCCCATTGGGAAAGAAGATTTGATTGGGTTATTCTTAAATGGAAAATGGAAGGAACTAGACAAGGCTACTATTCAGGTTTTACACGCTGATGGAACTACATCGACTATACCTTATTATGATTATGAGTCCAGAGGTTTATGGCCTGCAGCGTCATTTTTTGTGACCCAAAAACTGAATAAAGCCAAATTCAGCAAAATAGTCAAAGCTTGCGTGTTTAATGGACTTCTATAATTCGGTAAACAGCAAACTTACCGGAGTAGTCGTTACTTGTTAGTTTTTCGCGGCTTTCGACTATTGAATGAACTCCATAAGCATGGTCGTCCTTTCTTTTTACATACATTCCGACTACAGACAATGGCATATAGCCGTCTATATCCGTATGAGTATGCGTTGTATATGATGAAATCGGTATTTCATCCTTTGTATTGCCGGTATAGATTCGTTTTGCTATAAGATAGCGACCCTGATAAGAACCTTTGACATTGCGGATTTGCTTTAGTGTTCTTGAACAAAACACGTGACTACAGCTTCCCGAATCAAGTGGGCAAAATATCCATTTACTCGTGTTGCGCTTAATCATGATTAGATATCTCCATAGATGCTTGGTTAAGTAACTTTTTTGGTAAATAGTAATGTCTGCCAATTATCGTCCAAAATCATCCATATCCGAAAACTGCTGATTACTACCAGTAGTTTATATCTTTGGACTAATATTAGCGGAAAAAATTGCCCCGAAAATAGCATCGGGGCCTATAGATTATGCGATTTTGGTAAATTTAAGGTGATGAGGGGGCACTTTAGACCGCTAGACATGCCCAGCAACACTTTGGGTGGACATAGCCTTTTGGAATGCCATACACTTACGATATAAAAAAAGCATCTGAGTACCATATTTCATTTCATCGGTCTACAAGTGACTGTTCTATAATAGTATTGCTTGTCGAACGGGTTGTCTCAGACACTACTGTCGAGAAAACTGTAGTGAAATATAGTTCAGCTGAAATATCTTTTTTGATTGAGCCTAGTTTGCAAAATTCAACCACAGTTGAATTTTGCTACCAAGAGCTTTATGACCAGTTCATTGCATCTAATAAAGACTATATACCAGCTCCGCCGGTATGTTTATCAACTATCATATTGATTATCGACTCGGTTATGAAAACAGTCAACAACAACTTGATGTGGGAGTACGCCAAATCAATATTTCAAAGTTAATTTTCAGAGGCCTTCGGGATTGATTGTACACAAAAGTTCTTTCAATATGCCTGGTTTAACGGAAACTACATCAGTGATGGATTCAATCCCGTGTGCATCAATCATTCGTCTAGCTACATTCGAGTCGTGGATTATTTTTGCTTTCAAATCATTTAGATGAGCCTTACACACTAAGTGCTCTATTCCACTAAATGTAAACCCTCTAATTATTCGTACCGATTGAGAATCACAATAGCAACAATGCATGACAACTCTCCTACATATTAGGCGACACAAGCAATAAAGCCTTCGATTATGGCCCCAAGTAAATCAGCATCACTATCTGAATTAAGATTTTTGACAAACTTTAGGAATTCGACTTTATCCGCAGATAACGAAATTCCATTCTTATAAAGATATTCTGGAGCGATATCAATTCGTTCGTTATCCCAGTTGGTGACTCCATTGGAAAAATCGATGTCATAGAATAATTGTTCAGACTTCAAATCCCTGAAAGCTGGATATTGCAATAAAGGTCGAAAATCGACCAAGTTCCACCTTCCATTATTGTATTGGCATAGCAAGTGATGATGCGGAAGGGGGATTGCGTCAACGACGTAAACATCATCGTCATCAAGTTCCAATGTTTCTACAGATTCATTAAGAGATTCCTGTTCGGTAGAATCATTTTCCGTTATGTCTGTAGAAACGGACGATGCTAGTTTTTGGTCTACCAACCGGCCTTGTTCTGCAAGATTCCAATCTTCGTTGACAGTTTCAAGATGATTTAACAACCATTCTCGCACTACTTCAATATCAGCGTTACTCAATCCTTCACTACCGTGTGGAAGAGTTCCATCAAATAGCATATCCACACCTTTCTTTGAGGTCTTGCCCTTTTTAACAATGTGTATATGTGGTTTCTTGTGGTCAAAATTGTAAATATATACCTTTATGTTTTCGTTTTCAAATACGCAAATTACTGGCATAAATACTCCTTATAATCTCTTTATCACAATATAGTTTATAACATCTCACAAATCAACCTTTTGAGTCATCCACACTTTGGGGGGACAGAGCCATGCATAATTGAATTGGGGCGTGGCAAACCTCTCGCCTCAGCGCTTCATGTAACATGAGGCGCTTCCGGCTCACAGTCGGCAAGGCGCATCGGCAGGTCGCGCCAGCTGCGGAGACCCGTGTTGAAAATCTGGATATGGCAGGGGCAGTTCATCGGCTTCACGGCCATTTCCACGTCGCCAGCCAGCGTCTTGAACATGTTCTCGTTGTACTTGTCGGCGTGTCCGGACTTAATCCACAAAGTCTTGTGGCGACTTCGTCGCCTCCCGCATCGGCTCGGCTATGGGCAAACGCGTTTGCCCGCAGCACTCACCTTGGGCGGTAGTCACGATTGGGATGCAAGCATCCCAGCTCTTCGGCTCGGCAATGCCCACGCAAGCGTGGTCGCTGCACTCGCCTTGCATCGCTGTCCAGCGTGATCACTTCGAGGTAGCCGCGAAATCTGCTTATTATGGGTGTTCCCCGCACTATCGTGTGGGTCGGGCTATATTTTATGGGTTGCCCGGTTCACTCCGTTTCCGCCCAACCTCATAAAACGGCGCCACAGCGCCGCCCCAAGGGGTCACTATCCCTAACGCAAATGCATTCAACCACCCAATGTTTTCATAAAAACACGTTCAACATCCAAGAAGTTTTTGCTCTTTCCCAAAACAATTCTAGCTTCACTATTTGCGTCTAATAAAACAACTATAGGATAAGAAACCATATCTATTGGAACAATCACTATAAATTTATGATCCTTGTCACTAATAGTGTATATATGGGAATTTCCTTTTTTTCCTTCCTTTTCGATTAAAGAAGAAAATTCAAGATAGCCACCTTTTATATCTATTTTCTTTCCATCACCTAAAAACGGAATTCCTGTTATTTCCGAAAGCTGAACTTTGAAGGGGCCTCCATGAAAAGCATAAAACAACTCGGCAGCCTGGTAAGCTCGAAATCCCTCTTGATAATCAGTTTCAGATTGTGCAACTTTAAGTAGGGCTTTCATATTTTTTAGATTATTTTCTAATTCCCCACGAAGATTTGTCTGCTTATACAAAGCCGTTGATTCGGGATTGATTAATTCGGAGCATTTGACTTCATCACAAAGAGCCGAGTACTCAAATTCAAGAGATTCCAACGATTTTGTTTCCATACAAGAAGACAAAAGCATCGCAAAACATACTGCCGTACTCTTTCGCAATAAGCGCTTAATGTTTATCAACATAATCTTCCTGCATCATATTATTTTTCATTCTCTTTTTCTTCGCTAATTTCTTTGTCATTCCGCCTTTCTTTTTGTTTATTTTGGGAACTTTTTTTCTTTGCGGAATCTCCAAGATTTTTTAGTCCCAGCAGCACAATAAACGGAAGAATCAACAAATTAATTAATCCTGCCGCAACCATAAACCAAAACGTGATTGTAAAATAGTGAATCCTGCAAATAAACAGCATTACAACAAACATAATTAGAGTTATCAAAGTTATGACAAAACTTCCTCCTGAAGCTTTGGCAAAAAAAACTGAATCCGAATTTTTCCCCATTTCTTCAAAAATCGTCTGCTTTTGATTCGTTATATGTCCCCACATATCCGCAATTGCAAAAATACCAATGCCAAATATGAAAAAGTCAACCGCCATCGTCACAAGAAGACTTAGATTGCTTAGAATCGGATGATTATAGTAATTTAAAGCAATTGCAATCGCAACAGCCACCACTACAAACCAAGTACATCCATGAATAGCCGTAAATATAGATGTCTTCTCAGGGGATTTTGCCTGAGAAATTTCGGCATCTTTTTTCTGTTCAACAGAAGATGATTTGTTCACTTCTTTCTTTTCGACCTTAGGCTGTTCTTTCTTTCCTTCGAACAAAATTGAAATTCTAATGCCGTATGTTTTTTCGATTTTTTGACCCACTGCGATATCAAATTCCGTCGGCTTCACGACATCTTCCGAAAAGTCAGACAGAGCATACCGACTATTGCGAGCATACATCATTGACTTCATTGCGACTACTTGATCGGCATCATGGTCTGCAACATTCTTTTTCAAGTATTCGTAATACTCGCCATGTTCATATGGAGAACATTCAATCAAATGCAACGCAACATTCACGCGTTCTGTTTCGGGAATTCGATTTTTTAAAAGATTAAGAAAAATGGACCAATACTCTTTCTGTTTACCTTCATTGAATAAATTACCCAAATCATCAGGATCCATAAAATCGTAATCTACCAACTTTTGAACGAACACCTTTCCAAAAGAGTAAATTCCATCATAAACAAGTTCAAGATAATCATCAATAAGATCTTCATTAAAAAGTTCTTTAAGTTGTGTTTCTTGCGATGTTTCATCAATTGCATTTGCAATACTATTGAATATGCTGTGTCCAATATCGGATGCCATATTCAAAGCACCTGCAGCAACAAAACCTTTCAAGGCGCCTTCCAAGCCAAATCCCCCGCCAACGACACGTCCACGTTCTTCTTTGCGGAATTCTCGATACAACTGCGTGTCTTGGTTCTTTTGTATGATTTCAACCATTGGAGCAATAAGCTCTTCCCATTCATCGTTGAAATTAAACGTATCTTCAAAATCTTTCTTTAGTTTACTTTCATCATAAGAGAAAAAGCCCTTATTGATAAAATCCTGGATAACCTGCTCTCCATAAGAACCGATAATAGCCAAAGCAAAGTTATCGCCGTTTTTTACAAATTGAATAGGAGTGAATTTTCTTGCAATAAGAAGAACTCTAGCAACCTCTCTGCCCTCCGAAGCCAACTTATGGTAATGCTTCAATATTTTTGCGATTTCAATCTGGTTGTCGGAAAAAGATAGGGTCTTTCCTTGAATTGAAAATTCCATGATAGCTGACTCCTTTGATGTATCAAGCCGTTTAAGTTTATGATTTGGCGAGATTTTGTCTTGTTCCACTCGGAAGCCAAGCCAATTTTTGTATGGATACAAAAAAGGCGCAGATCGTTGCATTTACCTAGATGAGGCTGTGCATGCCTAATAACCGATAAACACAAACGACCCACGCCCCAAAAGGGCTGTTGCCCTTGGTCTATACGACCAAAGACCGACCAAAAAGTCGGTACGACAAACTGAAGCATACCGCAAAAACGGCATACCTGCGTGAGCGTTCGTCTTGTCCTCGGTTATTTGAAATTTGCACATTTCATCTAGAGAACAAGAGCAAAAACTCTTTTACTCTCTAAAAATAACTTAAAAATGAGCTAAATGCTAAAAAAGTTTACAAAAAAGTTCTTTTTTGCAATGAAAACGTTGAATTTTCGCTATTTTGTAAAGAAAAAGGGCTATTCCTACTTGGAATGAGCCTCCCTAAAACTTGCCTTTATGGGGCGAAAAAGGTATATTTAGGATGATAAGGATAATGTAACCCAATGGAAATTGACATCCAAATAGATTCCCTAACGAATTGCCTAGTGTGCCGAGAAACAGGAGAACAACTCGATACCGAATTTCGACTTGTCCTAAAAACTATTTCAAAAAAGGATGCTGCAGCACTACAACGAAAAGGATGGAAATTCGATTGGAGCATACCCCATCAACATGATTATGAGGTTTACGAGCTACTGTTAAAAGGCGACCCACAAGTGCAGGGGATGATTGCCCTAAAACACATCCGCGATCAATTCTATACACATGTAGATGTCGTAGAAGCAGCTCCAGAGAATATCGGACATTTAGGGAAATACAAAGGTGTAGGAGCGCACCTCTTTGCAATAGCCTGCAAACTAAGCTGGGATGTCGGCAATGAGGGCTATGTCCAATTTACCGCAAAAACGAATCTTGTAGAACATTATCGTGAAACTTTAGGTGCGCGAAACATCGATTCTCAAAAAATGTTCATCGACAGTTATGGAGCATTGAAACTAATCAAAACCTATTTTCCTGAGGAGGCATAATATGATTGTAGCAGAAATCGAACCAGTTGTTGCATCACGCAAGAGCGATATGCTGCGAGAAAAATTCGACCGCTTCGGTGAAGATTTTTCTGATGGTCGTTTAACCGAACAGTCTCCAACCGAGCGTCATTTCCGTTTGCATGAAGCAATTGCCTATTCAAACAGTTTGGGGCGTCCGCTCACAGAGCAGGAAATGAAACTGTTCGAAATTTAAACGTTGGACATATTTTTCAGAAGGCCATTGTTGATAAAGCAATGGTCTTCTGTTTTGGGCGGGTGGGCGGGGTAAGCCTAGGTGTTACAGAAACCCCTGCGGCTCGGCCATAGCCATGCAAGCATGACTGCGGCACTCGCCTTGCATGTCTTTGCGGGTGCGGCGACTGTGCATCCGCTAGAAAGGGTGGAGAGCAACGAAGTGCGAACCAGGGGACAACTGCATAAGGCGAGCATCGCGACAGATCGCTAGCGGGCTGGCATGATCGAGCCGAGCAGTTGGGACTATAGTCCCACGCTTTCCCCTCCATACACAAAAAAGACCGCAGCATTTATTGCTACGGTCTTTAATGTTCTGGATCCTTCGACTTCACGCCTTACTGCGTTCCGCTCAGGATGACACGCTGATGCGTTCCCTTCGACTGGCTCAGGGAACTTAACGCACAACCTTGCGGTCGTCAGCGGTCATGTCGAGGAAGGCCTGGACAGTCATGCTGCCCTTGTCGCCTTCTTTACGGCGGCGAACAGAGACAACACCGTCTGCAACTTCCTTCTCTCCCACAATGAGGAGGTACGGAACCTTCTGCAGTTCGCACTGGCGGATCTTGTAGCCGAGCTTTTCGTTGGATTCGTCGACTTCCACGCGGACGCCGGCGTTCACCAGTTCCTTTTCGACCTGCTTTGCGTAGTCAACGAACTTCTCGGAAATCGGGAGCACGCGGGCCTGAACCGGAGCGAGCCACAGCGGGAAATCGCCCATGAATTCTTCGATAAGGATGCCGAGGAAGCGTTCGATGGAACCCACGGCCGCACGGTGCAGCATCACCGGAATGTGCTTCTGGTTGTCCTTGCCGACATACTCGGCACCGAGGCGCTGCGGCAGGTTGAAGTCCACCTGGATAGTACCGCACTGCCAGTCACGACCGAGGCTGTCCTTCAGCGTGAATTCGAGCTTCGGGCCATAGAAGGCACCTTCACCCGGGTTCAAGATGTAGTCGAGGCCAGCGAGCTTCGTGGCTTCGGCGAGGGCGGCTTCAGCCTTGTCCCAAATTTCGTCGGAACCCACGCGCTTTTCCGGGCGGGTGGAGAACTTCACCACGATATCGTCGAAACCGAAGTCATGGTAGATTTCCTTGACGAGGGCACAGAAGTCGGCCACTTCGCTTGCAATCTGGTCTTCGGTACAGAAGATGTGGGCGTCGTCCTGCACAAAGCCACGCACGCGCATCAGGCCGTGCATCGTACCGGCAGGCTCGTAACGGTGGCACTTACCGAATTCGGCAAGGCGCATCGGAAGGTCACGCCAGCTGCGCAGACCCGTGTTGAAAATCTGAATGTGGCAGGGGCAGTTCATCGGCTTCACAGCCATTTCCACGTCGCCAGCCAGCGTCTTGAACATGTTCTCGTTGTACTTGTCGGCGTGGCCGGACTTGATCCACAAAGTCTTGTTCACGATTTCCGGCGTAATCACTTCGAGGTAGCCGCGACGGTCAATCTTACCGCGGATGTAGTCCTTGAGGGCGTTCACCATCTTGGTGCCCTTCGGGTGCCAGAACACCATGCCCGGAGAATGGTCTTCGATGTGGTAGAGGTCCATTTCCTTGCCGATCTTGCGGTGGTCGCGCTTTTCGGCTTCTTCGAGGAACTTCAAATAAGTTTCAAGACCTTCCTTGTCAGCAAAGCAGGTACCGTACACGCGGGTCAGCTGGTCGCTGTTCTGGTCGCCGTGCCAGTAGGCGCCCGACATCGAGAGCACCTTGAAATTCTTGAGCTTGCCAGTAGAGGGCACGTGGGGGCCGGCGCAGAGGTCTTCAAAGTTCTTGCCCGGTTCGCCAGTCACGTAGAAGCTGAGAGTACCGTCGCTACCTTCGCGGGCGAGAGCGCGTTCAGCGTTGTCCGTCTTGTACTTGTCGCCTTCGGTGCGCTTCAGGCCATCGGCGGCGCTGACTTCGCAACGGGTAAACGGACGGTCTTCCTTGATGATTTCCTTCATGCGCTTTTCGATGCGTTCGAAATCCGACTGCTGGATCGGGGTCGGTGTCATCAAATCGTAGTAGAAACCTTTTTCGATAGCCGGACCGTAGGCGAGCTTCGTGCCCGGGAACAGGTCGCAGATGGCTTCGGCGAGCACGTGGCTGCAGCTGTGACGGAGCAGGTAGAGTGCATCCGGGTCGTCGTTGCTCGGCGTGATAATCTTGATGGTGCCGCTCTCGGTGAGCGGGCGCGTGAGGTCGAGGACCTTATCGCCGAGTTTGACGCCAAGCGCCTTGCGTGCAAGACCTTCGGAAATGCCCTTCGCAATTTTGAGGCCGGTGGTGCCCGATGCTACGGAACGTACGGAGCCATCGGGGAAGGTGAGTTCGATTTGAGACATAAATAATCCTTTTTGTGGGCGGTTCTCGCCCGGTTCCCCAGAAATACGACATCTGGCGGTGCGCGCAAAAATAGAATATGATATAAGATGTGGCTAGTGGCTTGATCCCTAAGACCCCGATTCTATTGTTATATTAAGATGCATGGCATTACTTCATAGACAACCTCATCGATTCTTGCTGCGTATTGCATGCATTGTCGTCCTTTGTATTTGCAGTAATGTCATGGCCCAAGAAAAGAAGGGCTTGTCTGAAGAAGAGCAATTGGACAGGATGCTTGCGAATCATAATGAAGAATATATGCCAAAGGCTCTTGGTTTCAGTGCCGGCTATGCGACACCTAATGTATTTGACTTTTCCATTTTTTCTATTCTTGGCGCTTTTCCAATCAATATTACGGATGGGTACAGAATCCATGTCGGATATGACCCGCTCCATTTAAGGGTTGACGATTTCGGAGCTTCCGATGACGCCCTGTTTGCCGTAGGAGGATGGTATCTTTTCAATGGAATTGATGACGTTGCTAGGAAAATAACGGGTTCCGAATCAGATGGCCCTGGCATTTTGGTTTTGGCATCACTCTTTATCTGGTGCGGAATGGTTTACATCCCCCTTGTACCGGGTTCTTGGCTCGGTATCAACGACCAAAACCATTTTACAACACATGTGATTCAAGAAGGTTTCCATACGCGCAGTTTTACTTACACAAGCGATTTAAGTTTGCGCTTTTCAGCGATACCTTCTAGTTCTGGATTTTTTCTAGATACGGGAATTCGTTTTGAAAAGAACTTTGCCGAAGATTTCAAATACCGGTTCTTTGTCCAACTAGGTGTATGGGGCAGTGGGTAAAAAAAATGAAAAATAAAAAGATGTTTTTTAATAGCCTTACTTTTCTGTTCATCGGTTTCCTAGTCGCGTGTTCTACGCCGACAGTTTCTAGCGATGATTCCGATGAAATTGAACGGATATCTTCCGATAGCGAAAAAACGACTTCTTCCTCTAGCGTTGCAACAAAGTCAATATACGAAGCGGTGGAAGAATCCGGTTTGTACACGACCAAGGATTCCGTGGCCGCTTACCTTTGCAAGTTTGATAAACTGCCGAGCAACTATGTCGGTAAAAATGAGGGGCAGTCTTTGTACGAATCTAAAACAGGGAACACCTTCGAGAAGTGGAATTTCAATCCGTGGACAACGCTTGGTGTGATGATCGGCGGTGATGTCTTTGAGAACCGCGAAGGTCTGTTACCGAGCGGAAGTTACCACGAAGCGGATGTCGATTACTCCGCCAAGAACCGTGGAACGAAACGCCTGATTTACCAATCAGATTGCGTTATCTACTATACCGCAGACCATTACGAATCATTCGATAAATTGGAACTCCGCTAGAAACTTCTATTATTTTTTTCTACACCAACACCTTATACCGCGCTCTTTTCCTAGCAACGCAAAGTTCCGTTTGTTTGGCGTAACCTTGACCGTTGCTAGGCGAAAGACTATATTTAGTATTAAATTTAGTCCGACTTAAACAAGGAGTCGAAAATGGCCTCCCTTAAGAACATCAAGCCGATTTCGTACATCAAGGCAAATGCCGCCAAGGTCTTAGATTCGGTAAACGAATCGCATACTCCTTACATCGTGACGCAAAACGGGGAGGCCCGCGGGGTCATTCTCGATGTTGACTCGTACCAGAAAATGCAGGACGCCTTCGCCTTATTGAGATTGATGCAGATATCGGAAAGGGACGTTCAGGCTGGGCGCGCAAAGCCCGCTAAGCAGGTTTTCCAGGAATTGAGGAAGGGGCTCAATGCGAAAAAGTAAGGTCTACAATGTAATCATATCGAAGTCTGCCGAAGACGATTTGAGAGAGATTGTAGACTACTACAAAACCTTAAATCCGTCCTATGTAGAATCTGTCATTGCTCAGTTTGAGCACAATATTTTGTCTTTGTCGCGTTTCCCTTTAAGCGGCAGAGTCGTCCCGGAATTGTACGACCAGGGGATTGAACAGTATCGGGAAATAATTCAGGGGCTCTATCGTATTGTGTACGAAATTCAGGCAGAGAACGTGGTTGTCCATGCCATCATAGACAGCAGAAGAAATCTTCAGGATATTCTCGTTGCCAAATTGTTCCGATTGTAGGGTGAAACTTACGTCCACAAGCTGGTAATAAACATAGCACTTGCGTCATCGGCTTTCTTGAAGCCGCAATGCTCGTAGAAGGCGAGTTCTTCGTTGTAGGCGACCACGACGATGCGGAGGAAATCCTTGTATATTTCATGAACCTTGTCGACGAGGACTTTGCCGATGCCCTTGCCCTGGTATTCGGGGCGCACAAGCAGGTAATGCACGTAGGCGTTCATGATGCCATCGTCCATGGTGCAAATCATGCCGACGAGTTTGTCGCCGTCCCAGGCCGAGATGACGGTCTTGAAGTTCTTCAGCTCGTTTTAAAATGACAAGCGGTGCGTCTAAAAAGTATTCGCTAGTGCTCTTTAGTTTCCTTGCGGATTTCCTGTAAAATACGGTTGTTCCACTCGGAATCGTTGGGCCGCTGGTAGCGGTCGTTACCCTTCGCATCCTTGGTGAAGGTCGTAATGCCATTCTTGTCGATGCTCACGCGTCCGTTATCCGAGAACTGGAACAGCGAATCGCCTTGTACGGCGTTCAGCACCGCCATAACATCCCACATTTTCTGCCCCGTGTGGCATTCGTTGTTCATGTAAACTTGCTTGATGGGGTGCGTGTCCGTCCACGAGATGTCTTCGATAACTTGTTCTGGGACGTACTCAATGCCATCGCCGACCTCGCCAGGGGAGAATACGCGGGGGACTTCGACAGGCCAAAGTTTGAAGAAGTCAAGACTAAAATCGATTGCCTGCGTAAAGTTGTAGTCCGGTTCCACGGCGTCCCCGAAGACGCCACCCATCACATAGAGGGTCTTGACCTTCGCTTTCACGAGTTCCACGCCCGAAAGGTTGGAATAGTCGTCAGCTTTTGAATTCAGCAGGTTTGCAAGTGTTGTCACGAACCCGATAGAGACGATGCTTACGGAATGGTCGGGCTGTTCTGCGAGCAGTTTGCGGTAGAGCTTGTAGCCGTCAAGAACTTTGGAGTAGTCTTTGACGGTGCGCTTGAACATCTCGGATCCGTCCTCGTTTGTGTCTGCAGGAAGTTCTGCATAGTCTATCCACACTTTCGGTTCTTTGATTCCGTTGCGTTCAAGACCAATTGGAAGGTCGCCCATTCCGTAGTAAGTGTTCATGACGTCGGTAATGGCGGCGTTATTTTCACCCATGCGGTCCACGATTACGCCAATGAAGTTGCATGTCTTCGCCTGATGGCAGCGATAAAGGCTTTGCAGAGCGAAAAGGTCGTCGGTGGAAGAACCGATGTCGGTATCCAATATGATTGTGGGAATGTCTTTTTCGTTCTTTTCGGACTTGTCGCTGGATGCCGCGCTGTTGTCATCGTCGGAGCAGGCTGCGAAAAAATTCAAAAAGAGCGCAAAGGCTACATTTGTGAATAATAAATTTCTACAGAACATTTTTTCCTTCTTTTAGTTTTAAGACTATATCCTAATATAGTTTATTTTTCCCACCTGCGGTAAATGTTTGCAAGTATTGCGCCGGAGATGTTGTGCCATACGGAGAAGATGGCGCCGGGGACGGTTGCCATCGCAAGCGATGAGAATGCAGTCGCTGCAAGGCTGGTGGCGAGCCCTGAATTCTGCATGCCGATTTCGATGGAGAGAGCCTTCGTCTTGGAAGTTGAAAATTTCAGCAGTTTGCCGAGACTAAAACCGCAGCTGTAACCGAGCAGGTTGTGGAGAATCACAACGGCGAACACGATGGCGCCCGTAGAGAGAATCTTCGCTGCATTGTGCGAGACGACTGCAGCCACAATCATCGCAATCGCAATTACGGAAACGAGCGGCAAGACTTTGACCGCCCGCGCTGTCCATTTGCCAAAGAACTTGTTAATTGCAAACCCGAGCGCAATCGGCACAATGACAACCTTCACGATGGAAAGGAACATCGCCATCACATCCACGTTCACGGTGGTGCGCAAGAGCAGGTAGGTAATTGCTGGTGTCAAAATCGGAGCGAGCAGGGTATTCACGCTCGTCATGCCCACGGAAAGCGCTACATCGCCTTTCGAGAGGTATGTAATGACATTGCTGGAGGTCCCGCCCGGGCATGTGCCCACGAGAACCACACCCGCCATCAATGCGGCGTCAAGCCCGAATGCCTTGGAAAGCAAGAATGCGAGTGCTGGCATCACGATGAACTGCGCTGCACATCCGATGGTAATCTCCTTGGGGTGCGTGAAAACGAGCTTGAAATCGTTCAACTTGAGTGTAAGACCCATGCCGAACATTACGACCATCAGTAGGTAATTCACCCACGAGAGCTCAATCCAGAGTGTCGATTTCGGGATACACAGCGAGAGTGCTGCGATTGCCAAAACGACAACCGCCATCCACTTGCCGACAAGTTCACTGATTTTTTCTAGGATATGCATTGTAGATTCCATAGTTAACAGTTTTAAATTTCAATCGTTTCCTCGTCGCTCGTAATAAAAGCTTTTAGGCGCTCTAATGTGCGTTCGAAATCGTTCTTGATGGAACATTCCCAAATGGTGGCGACGCGGTAACCCTGCAAAGAAAGCTTCCAATTCGTTTTGATGTCGCGGACGATGTTGCTTGTGAATTTATTGTCCCAAAAATCAGGGTTGCTTTTCGGACGGCTTGTAAGCTTGCAACCATGTTGGTGCCAAAAACACCCGTTCACGAAAATGACCACTCCGTATTTGAGAATGAAAAGATCTGGCGAGCCCGGCAAATCGTGACGATGGAGCTTGTAACGAAATCCTGCTTGGAATAGCGCTCTACGGACCAAAATTTCTGGTTTCGTATCTTCGGAATGGACTGCCTGCATCATTTGCGAGCGGTTCATGGGAATGCGTTTTTTGTGGCGGCGTTTCATTAAAACTTTTATTTTAAAACACGGATGTAGTCGACTAGCATCTCGTTCGGAAATTGCGAGTCGTCTACTTCGAAGCCTGGCCAGTTGCCTGCAACGGCAACGTTCAAGATAAAGAAGAATGACTTATGGAAAGCGTCGGTTCCGCCGGCGCTTTTTCCGTTGGCGTCTAGTTCGATGCTGATTTCGTGGTACTTGAAATCGTCTACGTACATGGTGATGGCTTTTTCGTTCCAGACCATTTTGTAGTTGTGGAACTGAGTGATGTCGAGAACCTTGCTTGTACCATAGTAATCCTTGGTGCTGTTGCCGTATTGGGCGTGGCCACCTTCGTATTGCCAATGGTTGGTGCCGTAGACGACATTCTCGTCATTTACAGCCTCGATGATGTCGATTTCGCCACAGGCGGGCCAGGAGACTGCGTCGATGTTTTCTCCGAGCATCCAGAAGGCGGGCCAGATGCCTTTGCCCATAGGGAGTGCGATGCGGGCCTCTACGGTGCCGTAGGTGAAACTGAACGTCCCCTTGGTAATCATACGGGCCGAGGTGTAGTCGGAGCTTTCGTAGCGTTCCTTGTTGGCGCGGATGTGGAGAATGCCGTCTTGCACATATGCATTTTCGCTACGGGCGGTGTAATATTGCCATTCGTTGTTGCCCCAGCCGGTGGCTCCCGTTTCGAAAGTCCATTTGCTTGCGTCGATGGCGGTTCCGTCGAATTCGTCGTTCCAGAGGTATGGTGAAGAACTTGACGAATTCGCGGCAGTCCAGGATGAATAGCTGGATTCTAGTGATGTCACGCTGCTTGACGATTCGAAAATGTCAATGGCGGAAGACGATGACGCGGGGCGTGCATCGGAAGATAAAGCGGCGCTCGAGTATTCGCTACTACTCGTAATTTCTGCCGATGAACTTGATTCGGATTCGGTAAATGGGGCGCTTGAATCTGACGAAGCTGTGTCGGCGGGGGCTGTGCCCTCGTCGGAACTGCTGGATATTTCGACAGGTCCTGTGGGTTCTGAAACCGAACTGTTGTCCGATGAACAGGCGGCAAGGAATGCCGTGGCGGCAATCGCCGAAAGGGGAGCTAGCATTCCTTTGCGCATGGGTTTAATCCTCGGGGGCTTCGGGCGGAACTCTCGCAATCACGCCGACGGTCGCGCGGGTAGCCTTGACGAGGTCGGCGGGAGCGACTTTCAGCTGCAAGCCACGTTCGCCTGCACTCACGTAGATGTAGGGGAACTGCATCGCGGTTTCATGAATGAAAATAGGGAAGTTCTTCTTGAGGCCGAGCGGGCTGCAACCGCCGCGGATGTAGCCGGTCAGCGGCGTCAAATCCTTGAGCGGAACGGTGTCGATTTTTTTGTTGCCGCTGACCTTGGCAGCTCCCTTCAGGTCCACTTCGAGATTGCCCGGCACCACACAAATTAAGTAGCCGATCTTGTCGCCGTGAACAAGAATTGTCTTGAATACCTGATTGATGTCTTCGCCGAGGCTGTCGGCCACGTGTTGCGCGCCGAGGTCGTTTTCGTCGACCTTGTAGGGGATGAGTTCGTAAGAAATTTTTTGGCGATCTAGAATTCTCGCCGCATTTGTCTTCTTGATTTCCATAAAAATGTCCTTTGACTCAAATATAAAAAGCCCGCGACCGTTAAGGTCGCGAACTTTTCAATATTCAAGCTTGGATCCTTCGACTTCGAACCTTGCGGTTCTTCGCTCAGGATGACAGTAGAAAACTTCCTACTGTCTACTTCCTACTGCTTACTAACTACAGCTTGATGCTGCAGCCCTTGGCGTTCCAGATTTCTTCGGCGTACTGCTTGATGGTACGGTCAGAACTGAACTTGCCCATACGAGCTACGTTGAGGATTGCCTTTTCTGCCCAGGTCTTCTTGTCTTGGTATTCCTCGGCGACTCTCTTCTGCATGTCCACGTAGCTGCGGAAGTCTGCGCAGAGCAGGTAGTTGTCGTTGGTGAGGAGCTTGTCGGCAATGTGCTTGAAGAGTTCCGGACGATCCGGGCTGAAGAAGCCGGAAGCGATCAGGTCGATCACGCGGCGCAGATCGTCGTCGTGTTCGTAGAAGTCGCGCGGATGGTAGCCCTTGGCGAGCAAGTCGGTGACTTCTTCCACGGTGAGGCCGAAAATGAAGATATTCTCGTCGCCCACTTCTTCCTTCATTTCCACATTGGCGCCGTCGAGCGTACCGATGGTGAGTGCGCCGTTCAAGGCGAACTTCATGTTACCGGTACCGGAAGCTTCGGTGCCTGCGGTGGAAATCTGTTCGGAGAGGTCTGCGGCCGGAATGATCTTTTCGGCGAAAGACACGCGGTAGTTCTCGAGGAACACCATCTTGAGCTTGCCCTTGCAAACCGGATCGGCGTCGATGATGGCGGCAACGGCGTTGGCAAGACGGATGATCTGCTTGGCCATCCAGTAACCCGGAGCGGCCTTACCACCGATCATGATGGTACGCGGCATGATTTCCTTGCCGTCCTTCAGCTGGATGTACAGGTGAATGGCGTGCAGAATGTTCAAAAGCTGGCGCTTGTATTCGTGGATACGCTTGACCTGCACGTCGAAGAACGTGTTCACGTCGACATCCACGCCCTGCGTTGCCTTGAGGTACTTGGCGAGGCGTTCCTTGTTCTGCTTCTTGACGGCCATGAATTCCTTCTGGAACTTGGCGTCCTTCGCAAACTTTTCGAGCTTCCTCAGTTCGTCGAGGTCCTTGACCCAGCCTTCGCCGATCTTGGAGCTGATGAGTTCGGACATAGCCGGGTTAGCCTTGCGGACCCAGCGACGCGGCGTCACGCCGTTCGTCTTGTTGTTGAACTTTTCAGGCCACAGTTCGTAGAAGTCCTTGAAGAGCGTGGTCTTCAACAGGTCGGAGTGGAGTGCTGCCACACCGTTCACGGCGAACGAACCCACGATGGAGAGGTATGCCATGCGGACCATCTTGCAGCCGCCTTCTTCGATGAGGCTCATGCGGGCGAGGCGAGCGTTGTCGCCGGGCCACTTGAGGGACACCTGACGGAGGAAGCGGGCGTTGATTTCGTAAATGATTTGGAGGTGACGCGGCAACAGCTTTTCGAACAGGCTGACCGGCCACTTCTCGAGTGCTTCGGGCATCAAGGTGTGGTTCGTGTAGGCAAACGTGTGCGTCACGATTTCCCAGGCCTCGTCCCATTCCAGGTTTTCTTCGTCGAGGAGGATTCGCATCATTTCGGCGATAGAGATTGCCGGGTGCGTGTCGTTCAACTGGATGGCGACCTTTTCGGGGAACACCTTCCATTCGCCTTCGTGGAGCTTCTTGAAGCGGCGGATGATGTCCTGCAGAGATGCAGAGCAGAGGAAGTACTGCTGCTTGAGGCGCAGTTCCTTACCGTTCATGGAGGCGTCGTTCGGGTAGAGCACCTTGGAAATGGTTTCGGAAAGTTCCATGTCCTGCACGGCGGCGATGTAGTCACCGTTGTTGAAGTAGCTGAGGCCGAAGTCGTCGGTGGACTTCGCGCTCCAGAGGCGCAGGTTGTTCACGGTGTTGTTCTTGTAACCCGGAATCGGAGTGTCGTAGGGGAGGGCGAGCACGTAGTCCTTGGTTTCCCAACGGTTGCGGAGCTTGCCCTTTTCGTCCATCCAGCTTACGACGTAGCCGTACATCGGAACCTTGACTTCGTTCGAAGGACGGGCGATTTCCCACGGGTTGGTGAGGCGCAGCCAGTTATCCGGCTGTTCTTCCTGTTCGCCGTTCACGATCTTCTGGCTGAACATACCGTATTCGTAGCGGATGCCCATACCGGTGGCCGGGAGTTCGAGCGTGGCCATGGAGTCAAGGAAGCAGGCGGCGAGGCGGCCGAGACCACCGTTACCGAGACCTGCGTCCACTTCCTGTTCGCGGAGTTCTTCGAGAGTCATGCCGAGTTCGTCAAGAGCTTCGGTCACGGCGCTTTCGACGTCAAGGTTCAGAACGGAGTTGCCGAGGGTACGGCCAATCAAAAATTCGAGGGACAGATAGTAGACGCGCTTCACGTCTTTCTGGTAGTAGGTTTCCTGGGTCTTGATCCAGCGGTCCACGAGGCGGTCGCGCACGGCGTATGCCACGGCGAGGAACTTTTCGTGGTCGGTCACGGTCGCGCTGTTACGGGCGAGCGTGTGGTGGATGTGGTCGGTAAAGGCCTTACGGAAGGATTCCGCGTCGTTGCCGAGTACGGTCACTTCTTCTGCTTTCTTGAATGATTTTGCCATAAGAGGGTCCTATGGGTTTAGGGTTAAAATTTTACGATGTAAGTTTAGAATTTTTTACGGGTCCTGTGCATGATGAACTAAAAAAATGATTCACAAATAACCTGTCTTGGCATAAATAATTAAATTAACATCGAATAGTAATTTAGAGGAATCTTTTATGAACATAAAGAAATTGGTAGTCCGTGCATTGCCCATGGTTTGCGCCGCCTGCATGACGGCCTTGATTGCCGGTTGTGGCGATGATTCGTCTACTCCGACGACTCCCGCAGTCACGAATCCCACATCTTCGGCTGCTGTGGCGAATAGTTCGGATGCGGCTGCTCCTGTGGATGAATGCGTTGCCGATCCTAGCTCGCCAAATTGTTCAGAGGTTCCTCCTGCATCCTCGGCCTCGGCACCGGACAATGGCGGAAACTCTGGCGAAGGTGTTTCTTCTGCGGCGAACCAGGGTGGCGAGGTTTCTCCAATTACGGCGACCTTTGCGGCTGAAAAAACTTTGTCTGTAATTCCCGATGCGGACGGCTTTTACGATGTAGGTGATATCTACAAGGTTGCTCCTGAAACCTACAGAATCGCCTATGTGCTGCGCCATGCAGAACGCGAATCGGGACTGGGCCAGGAGTCTCAGCTGACCGAAGTGGGTGTTGCGCAGGCCTTGGCTGTTGGCGAAAAACTCTCCGGTGGCGACGAATCTTTCTACTACGCTTCGACAGACTTTATCCGTACCCGTGAAACCTGCAACAATATTGCGAAGGGCCGCGGCGAAACGGCCAATGTCACGGAAACCCAGGCTGAACTGCTGAACGGAAGCTACTTCTTGACGGTTCCTTCGGATAGCTTGGATGCCTTTGCCAAGAAGAAAGGCGGTGGCTGGAAGATTATCTCGGTCTATGCGTATGGCGAAGACTACTATGCAGACCAGGTTCAGCTGCATTTCTACGATCTCTTTGAAAGGGGCAACCAGTTCGTGATGGAAAATATCGTTGCGAACATGTCGAAGTGGAAACGCGTCAGCATCCTGGTCTCTCACGACGTTCTGTTGGAACCGCTGGTTGTCTATGCGAGCAACAGGACTGTGGACGTGAACTTCTACAGAAGCGGCCGCTGGGTAAATTACCTGACCGGCGTCGCTGTCGTTCTCAATGCGGAAAATCAAGTGGAACTTTATCCTGTCCGTGGAACCGATATCGGTTACATGACGCAGAAGAAGGTTGTCGTTAGGACAGATGATGGGGCTACCGTCGTTGATCCTGCTGAATAACGTAGAAATATGAAAGTTGCAGTTCTTGGTTCGACCGGTCTAGTCGGAAAGAATGTCTTGAAATTGCTCGTGCGCCTCCCACAGGTGGTGCACGTTTTTTGCCCTGTAAGGAACATTCCTAATTTGAACGATCTAGGAATTCTTGAGGGGGCTTCAAAATTGGACTTCAAACAGGCTGATTTTGAACAAGATAACGATGCGATGCGGATGTTCTTCTATGCGGGTTTTGTCGGCTGCGATGCTGTCGTCTGCTGCCTCGGTACGACAAGGAAACAGGCGGGGGGCAAGGCTGCCCAAGAAAAGATAGACTTGAGGCTTCCGCTCAAACTTGCCGCCATTGCCAAGAAGGCGGGGGTGAAAAACTTCCTGTGCGTGAGTGCGATGGGTGCCGATAGTCATTCGCCGTACTTCTATAACCGTCTGAAGGGCCAACTTGAAGAAGGCCTTGATATGATGGGCTTTGAAACGCTGACGCTGGTGCGCCCGTCGCTTTTGCTGGGCAAGCACAAGGATCGTCGCTTTGGCGAGGAACTGCTGCAGAAAACCATCGGGGCTCACCCCGAATGGATCCCTGCGTATGTGCGTCCGGTGCATGCGGAAACCGTTGCTGCCCATTTGGTGACATCTGTTTTGAAACCGCCCACGGATCATGTGTGCGCCACAGATGGAAAAAAAGGCAAACGGATTATTTATAATCGCGTGCTTGCCAATACGAAAATAGATGATTTGTTTTAGAGGCTAGTAGGCGCCTTCGCCCTTGAACACGACCTTGAAGGTCTTCAGGATCAGGGAGAAGTCGTCGCTCAGCTTGCCGTTGCGCTTGATGTAGTCGTTGTCCAGACGCATCTGCCCTTCAAAGCTGATGTTGCTACGGCCGCTCACCTGCCAGATGCAGGTAAGGCCCGGCGTCACGGAAAGACGCATGCGGTGCCACGGCTCGTATTCCGCCACTTCGGAAGGAATCGGCGGACGCGGACCCACGATAGACATATCGCCCTTGATGATATTGAAGAACTGCGGAAGTTCGTCGAGGCTGAACTTGCGGAGCACGTGACCGAACGGATAGATTCGCGGGTCGTTCTTCATCTTGAAGGTCTTGCCGCCCGTTTCGTTCTGTGCCATAAGTTCTTTCTTGCGTTCTTCGGCGTCTACGTACATGCTGCGGAACTTGTACATGGTGAACAGCTTGCCGTTCTTGCCGACGCGCGTCTGCTTGAAGATGATGGGACCCTTCGGGTCGCTAATCTTGACTGCCAGGGCGCAGAATAGCAGCAGGGGAGAGCAGAGGAGAATCGCAAAGCTTGTGCAGGTGACATCGACGATGCGCTTGACGAGGTGACGGTAGCGGATGGTGTGCGGATGTTCCCAGATGTGGTCCAGGTTCAGGCGCGAAAGTGAGAAAAAGCTACCGTTCGTGCTGTTGAAATCTTTAAGCTTGTCGGCGAGTTCCAGGTTGTCTTTTTCCTGGAGGCCGGTGTAGATGAACGCCTCGAAAATGGGACGTTTGGGCTTGATGCGGAGCGTCTGGATGAGGCCTGCATCGTTGAGCTTGTGCAGGATTTCCTTGCGGATGGATTCAAGGGTCGAAAGGTCGGAATTCAAAAGAATGATGCCGAGACCGCTTCCGTCGGACAGGTAACCGAGGACGTCGATAAAGCGCAGATGCGAGAACATGGTGAGAATACTGATACGCCAGGTATTCTCGACGGTCTTGTCGGGGCTGCCCCAGCCGAAAAAGTCGTACTGATGGGCATAAATCTTGATATACAGGAAAGGCTTGCGCGTGCGGTTTGCTCGCAAGAATTCTTCGTTCAGGCGTGCCCTGAAAAGCCTTGCCGGGTAGACAATGTTCTTAAGCTTCTGTTCGTCCAGAATCGAGCCGATTGCCGGATTGACGTTTTCTTGTTCCATGGTGTAAAATATAGTAAACGGACTCTCTTTTGCTCTTTTTTTGTACAGAAGGCGAGCCAAAACGGCGTTTATAATTGTATTTTTCTGTGCGGTACCGAATGATACCTTTAAAAATGCACAAACTGCAAAAAAAGGTGAATACTATGCAAGTTGATTTGAACACTGTCGATTGGAAGACGCTCCCCTTCGGTTATTATGACACCGATTACAATGTACGCTGCTACTACCGCAATGGTCAGTGGGGCAAGATCGAACTGTCTTCTTCCAAGGACATCAGCATCCACATGGCCGCTACTTGCTTGCATTACGGCCAGGAAGGTTTTGAAGGCCTCAAGGCTTACACGGGCAAGGACGGCAAGGTCCGTATCTTCCGTGTCGACGAAAACGCCAAGCGCATGCAGAACACGGCTAACCGCGTACTCATGGCTGTGCCGCCTGTTGAACTGTTCCGCGAAATGGTCCACACTGTGGTGAAGGCCAACGCCCGCTTTGTGCCGCCGTATGGTTACGGTGCAACGCTTTACATCCGTCCGCTCCTCATCGGTATGAGCCCGGAAGTCGGTGTGAAGCCCGCTGACGAATACCTGCTCATGATGTTCGTGACTCCGGTGGGTCCGTACTTCAAGGACGGGTTCAAGCCGGTGGACATGATGATTAGCCGCAACTACGACCGCGCCGCTCCGCAGGGCACGGGTACGGTGAAGGTCGGCGGTAACTACGCTGCTAGCCTCCAGTCCCTTGCAGAAGCCAAGAAGCTCGGCTATTCCAGCACGATTTATCTGGACGCGAAGGAAAAGAAGTACATCGACGAATGCGGTCCGGCAAACTTCTTCGGTATCAAGGGCAAGACCTACGTGACCCCGAAGTCCGAATCCATTCTGCCGTCTATCACCAACAAGAGCTTGCAGCAGCTGGCTGAACACCTCGGTTATACCGTGGAACGCCGCCAGGTTCCGTTCGAAGAACTCGCTGAATTCAGCGAAACCGCCGAATGCGGTACCGCCGCCGTGATTACCCCGATCAAGAAGATTGTGGATCCGGTTGCCGGCAAGGAATTCACCTACGGTGACGGCAAGAATCCGGGCCCGGTCTGCACGGAACTCTTCACGAAGTACACTGCTATCCAGTTCGGCGAAGCGGAAGACCCGTTCGGCTGGACTGAAGTGGTCGACGTGTAATCGAATCGCATGTGTCATCCCCGCGAAGGCGGGGATCTTTAAGATGTTCGCCTTCGCGAACATGACGAATGTGAAGGATTCTTGAATTCGCGAACATGACGAATGTGAAGGATTCTTGTATTCGCAAACATGACGAATGTGAAAAATCCCGCGGAGAAATTCGCGGGATTTTTTTATGGGAGATCCCCGGTCAAGCCGGGGATGACATGAGGGTTTATTGCATGCCGCGGATGATGTCGCGGAGGCGTGCGGCTTCTTCGAAGTCGAGGCGCGCGGCGGCTTCTTTCATCTGGCGTTCGAGGTCGGCAAGTTTTGCCGATAGATCCTCGCCTGCGCGAGGATGACGTGTTGCGGTGGCGCCGACGGCCGCGCTCAGTTTGGCGTTCTCCGCGCGCTTGGAGTAATTAGAACCTTTCTTTCGTCTAGAACTGGGCTGCAGCGGTTCCATCGGACGGATTCCGGGTTCGTTCCCTTCGGCAGGCTCAGGGAACTGGTCGTCGTCGACGGAATCGTCGCCGTCAATTCCAAGGGGATCCGCGATTCTCAAATCATCTTCAATCTTGCGGGTCACGGACTTCGGCGTGATGCCGTGTTCCTTGTTGAATTCTTCCTGCACGCTGCGACGGCGGGCGGTTTCGGAAATAGCCTTCTCCAGGCTGTCGGTCATGTTGTCGGCGAACAGGAGCACCGTGCCGTTCACGTTTCGGCTTGCGCGGCCCATTGTCTGGATGAGGCTGCGGTAGTTGCGCAGGAATCCTTCCTTGTCGGCATCGAGAATCGCGACCATGCTCACTTCGGGCAGGTCCAGGCCTTCGCGCAGCAGGTTGATGCCCACCAGCACGTCGAATTCTCCGGTGCGTAGCCCGCGGATCAGTTCATGGCGTTCCAGCGTCTTGATGTCGCTGTGCAGGTAACGTGCGCGGATGCCCGCTTCCACGAAGAAGTCCGTGAGGTCCTGCGCCATCTTCTTGGTGAGCGTCGTGACCAGCACGCGGTCGCCGTTCTTGACAACTTCCTCGATGCGGTACAGCAGCACGTCCATCTGGCCCTTGATGGGGAACATCTCGATTTTCGGGTCCAGGAGTCCGGTCGGCCTGTTAATTTGTTCGGTAACGACGCCGCCGGTCTTGGTAAGTTCGTAATCGCCGGGAGTAGCAGACACAAAAAGCACCTGCTTCGGGTACATGTACTCGAATTCGGCGAAGTTCATCGGGCGGTTGTCCAGCGCACAGGGGAGGCGGAACCCGTACTGCACAAGCGTTGTCTTGCGGCTCTTATCGCCTTCGGCCATGCCGCCTACCTGCGGAATACTCACGTGGGATTCGTCCACCATCAAGAGCCAGTCATCGCCGAAGTAGTCGATGAGCGTGAACGGGCGCGTACCCGGGGCGCGGTTCTCGATAATGCGGGAGTAGTTCTCGATGCCGCTGCACATGCCGGTCTCGCGAATCATTTCCATGTCGTAGCGGGTGCGGCTGCTGAGGCGGGCCGATTCCAGCACCTTGCCTTCCTTGTCCAGTTCCGCAAGGCGCTCGGTCAGTTCTACCTGCATGCGCTGCAGGATTCCTGCGCGGCCTTCTTCCTTCGTGACGAAGTGCTTTGCCGGAGCGATGGTCATCTCGTCCATTTCCTGAGTGACTTCGCCGGTAATGATGTTGAAGCGAACGAGCCTGTCGACTTCATCGCCGAAAAGTTCAATACGCAGGCCTTCTTCGTCGTAGCTCGGGTGGATTTCAATCACGTCGCCGTGCACGCGGAAAGAACCGCGTTCCAGGCTGAAATCGTTTCTCGTGTATTGAATTCGCACGAGGTCATGCAGAATCTTGTCGCGGTCGTAAACGTCACCCTTTTTGATGCGAACCATCAGGTCAAAATATTCCGATGGGCTGCCCAAACCGTAGATGCAGCTTACGGATGCAACGATAATCACGTCGCGACGGGTGAGCAAATTTGCGGTGGCGCGCAGGCGGAGCTTATCGATTTCGTCGTTGATGCTCGCGTCTTTCTCGATGAACGTGTCCGTGTGCGGGATGTACGCTTCGGGCTGGAAGTAGTCGTAATAGCTCACGAAATATTCCACCGCATTGTGCGGGAAGAACGCCTTGAATTCCTGGTAGAGCTGCGCCGCGAGCGTCTTGTTGTGCGTCAAAATCAGCGTCGGCTTGCCCACGTTCTTGATGACGTTCGCCATGGTGAACGTCTTGCCGGAACCAGTCACGCCAAGCAGCGTCTGGAACTGTTCACCGTGCTTGAAACCTTCCGTCAGTTCTTCGATGGCCTTCGGCTGGTCACCCGCTGCACCGTAGGGGCTCACGAGCTCGAAGTTCGCGCGGGTCGGCGATTGGAACTGTTTGAGGTGACCCGGCAAACTCTGTTCGGGCGGTAGCGGTTTCGCTATCGGTTTCGCATACGGGTCGGGTGTGATTGTCTTGCGTGCGCGTGCCATATTTCTTTGCGAAAGATAGAAAAAGTCAAGCCGAGAACTAATCGCGAATGGCCGATGACTAAAAATTCTATATTGCGCCGCATGCACTGTAACAGAATTCTCGGCACGACACATCACGGTACTTACAAGAAAGTCGTTGACGTTCCTCTTTTGCACGAGGAACTGACGGCGCGTTCTATCCGCTGCATTGCCCGCGATGGAGTCGAGGTGGAAATCGAACTGAACGAGGATTTGCAGGAAGGCGATATCGTGGCGGAGACGGAACAGAATGTTTACGCCATCAAGGTGTATGTGCCGAAAAAGAAGCCCGAAGAGGTCGAGCCCGTTCGCCAGTGCAAGAGCTACCTCTAGTTTTTTTTAGTGGCGCGGAATGCGCTGTTTGCGGTTAAAGGATGCGCGCGAAATTTGAGTATAAAATGCGCGGGCTAGAGTGGCGCAGTTTAATGTGCAGACAAGAACTGCGCGGCCAACGATTATAGAAAGCAATCGCGGTTACAAGATGCGCATGGAATTTGTGTATAAAAATGCGTGGCCCTAGTCCTTGATGTTTAGGCTCTCGCGGACGCTGATTTTTTGTTTGCCGAGCAGGCGGTAGAGCTTGCAGCGAAACAGCGGGATGGCCACGATAACCACGGCTGCAACCACGGGAATGGTGAGGTAGGCAATGCCTGGCTTGTTGAACGTGTCGCGGAAGAGCAACCGCATGACGAGCAGGGTGTACCAGTGAACGGCGAGAATCACGAGAGCGTTGCGCGAGATGTTGCGGAGGATTCCCTTGATGATGCGGAATGGCGCAATGTTTGGTAGTTTGTCTGCAAACATGAATGTGGCGACAAGGCCTGCGATGCCGAAGAAGGAACTGGCGAGGAATACGGGGAGGGATTTCCCGAGATCGTTGTTCATGATGCTGAAGTTCGGGTCTGGAACTTCGAGGTATGCGTAGGCGGCGAATGCGACGATGGTGGCGGCGACGATAGCCAAGATGTTTTTGCCTCGAACGTCATCCCCGCGACCTGTGGTGAGCGTCGCCGAACCAAGGCGGGGATCTTTCAACGCGCCCTTGCACAGCCAGCCGTTTGCGAAGAAGAAAAGCACTGTCAAATCGCGCTCTATCCCGAGCGGCAAGCGGATGTGATTGACATACAGGAACCAGCCCCCCGCGAGGCTTGCGATTGCGGCAAGTGCGATGATTCCCGTTGTCATCCCCGCGCAGGCGGGGATCTCCCTTCCTCGGCGCACAGAAATACGGCCCGCAACTTTTTGCACCCCGTAAAACAGCAAACTTACCGAGTATAGCGTGAACACGAACCACAGCGGCCCCGATCCGATGGAAGATTTTCCGGCCACAAATATTTTCGCGAGGTTCCAGTAGATATAATCCCACATGGTCGCGATTTCGGGCTTGATGTTCATGACCGTCATGCGCGGCGCCTTCGGGAGCAAGTCGAAATTGTAAAGCACCGGGTCCAGCGCCAGAAACAGGAGCGAAAGCAGGATGTAGGGGACGAGCAAGACGCGCGTCTTGTGAATGAGGTAGCTTTTGAAATTGCCGAAACGGCGCGTGCTAAAGAGCATTCCCGAAATGAAGAAGAAGGCCGACATGCGGAGCGCACTCAGGTGGAGCATTCCCATTTGCGCCTGCGGGAACGATTGCTCCACGTGATAAAGGCACACGAGCAACAACACGAATCCCTTGAACTCGTCAATCCACCCAAATCTTTTTTGTTCGTTCGTCATAACGTCATTGCGAGCCGAAGGCGTGGCAATCCAGTGTTGCTTTTAATCAGTACCACCTTCTCTCATCCCCGATGGTCGTCATGGGCCCGTGTCCGGGGAAAACCACCGTCTCTTTCGGGAGTGATAGAAGCTTGTTCTTAATCCCGCTTACGAGTGCGTCGTCGTCCCCACCGAAGAGGTCGCTCCGGCCTCTGCTACCCGCAAACATGATATCGCCGGGGAACAGCAGGGGAGGAACATCTTTCTGCCCGTTCACTTCGCCCGGGTTTTCGCAGTAAAACGCGATGCCGCCGGGGGAGTGCCCGGCCACATGAATCACCTGCAACTTGATGCCGGGCACCTCGACGGCATCGCCCTCGGCAAGGTAGTTGCCGAGTCCGGGCGAATGTTCACGCAACGGGAGTCCGAACATCTGGCTCTGTTCTTCCTGCAGGTCAAGCAAGAAGGCATCTTCTTCGTGAGCCTCGGGCTGCACGCCATAAGTCTTGGCGACAAACGCATTGCCCAGCACGTGGTCCAGGTGCAGGTGCGTATTCAGCAGGTGGCGCACGGTCAGGTTGTTTGTGGCAATATAGTTCGCCAATGCCGCTTCTTCGCGCTCGTTGCTGACACTCGGGTCAATGAGAATCGCATCGCCGGTGTCGTTGCTTAAAACAAAACCGTTCACACCGAAGGGATTCACGACAAATTGCTTGATGTTCATGACGCCTAATATAAAAAAAGGAAAAATCAGGTCTGGATCCTTCGACTACGAACCTAGCGGTTCTTCGCTCAGGATGACAATGAAAAAATGCCCGCACGACGGCGGGCGAATTAACTAATGACCAATGACTATTGACTAATCACTATCCCTTTATTTCCCAGGTCGTGCCTTCCTTGGAGTCCTTGATGACCACATTCATCGCGGCGAGTTCGTCGCGGATGCGGTCACTTTCGGCCCAGTTCTTGGCGGCGCGCGCTTCCTTACGGGCGGCAATCAGCGCTTCAATCTTTGCGACATCCACGCCGTCGTTTGCGCCCTTCTTGGCGTATTCTTCGCGGGGCTCGTCGAGCTTCAAACCGAAAATCTGGTCGAAGTCGGCCACAAGCGCAGCCTTTTCGCCGTCATCGATATCGCTCTTGAGCATCGTGTTCATGATGCCGAGGGCGCGCGGCATGTTCAAGTCGTCGCCGATAGCGTCCTTGAATTCCTGCTGGAAAGCCTTGGCGGCATCGCTTGTAATCGCGGTAGCCTTGCCGACCAGCGGGTCCGTCTTCTTGTGCAAGCTCTTGAGGCCTTCCTTCGCGCCTTCCAAAGCTTCCCACGTGAAGTTCAGGTAGTTGCGGTAGTGACTGCCAATCGCGAAGAAGCGGTAGTCGAGCGGGTTGAAGCCGCGGTCCATGAGGAGCGAAACCGTCAGGAATTCGCCGCTGGACTTACTCATCTTGCCGAACTTCTGCTCGGTGGTGCCGTCTTCGAGTTTTTCTTCGCTGGCGGTGCGCAGGAATTCGCCGTGCATCCAGAAACGGGCGAACGGCACGCCGTTGGCGCACTCGCTCTGGGCGATTTCGTTGGTGTGGTGCACGCGGATGTGGT
>JAGAHT010000042.1:0-38300 GCA_017626945.1 Fibrobacter sp. | reverse complement strand
GTTCGACGAAGGTGTTTCCGGCCTCATCATCTCCATGAGCAACCTCGAAGTTTCTCGTCTTTCTGAAACCAAGATGAACCCGCTCACCATGAGCGCCGAAACCAAGAGCTACCTCCAGTTCACCGGTGAATACTCCATTGCCAACGCCGACAGCAAGGCTGTCGTCGCAAGCGGCACTCTCAAGGCTCGCGTCCACCTCGGCTTTGCCATGGGCAAGGGCGACTGGGAAGAAAACATGAAGAACCTGGTCGAAGAAATCCTGAAGGATACCCCGCTCCAGAAGAAGTAATCGTCACCAATACTCCTTATATATGATGGTAAGCCCCGCGCAATGCACGGGGCTTTTTCTTATTCAACTCGGCGGCCTAGTTATAAATGCAACCGCGTTATTTTTTCTTCTTGGACTTGGCAGCGGGCTTCTTCTTGTCCTTCATTTCTACGCGGCGCGTACCGGAGCGCAGGCGTTCCCACGGGGCAAAGGAGGCCGTCGGAAAAAGGAAAGCGAAGAACCAGGCGTTAAACACCACGAAGTAAAGCAGCGCACCCGGAATGTTCGAAGTCACAGACGGAGCAGCCGCGCCCGCTTCAGAGGCATCGGCAGGCATATCGAAAGCAATCGCCGCGATGAGCAAAAGCGAGCCAACCAACACGGGAGTCATCAGCTGCTTTGCAGCCTTGAGCAACGCACCCGCCTGCGGGTCCCCCGCACCCAGATGCTTACCCGCCACAGCAGACAGAACCATAGCCGACGCAAACCCGAAAGCAGAAAGGACCGCCCACAACAGCCACGAAGGTTCCACCATCTGCGGCAAGACCGCAAAGAGACCGGTCAGGAACAGCCACGAAAGCACGAACGGGAACAAGCCGCAAGCCACAGAGAGCTTTACAAAAAGCAGCATCACCAGGGCGACCAGAGTCAAGGCACCGAACATCGGCAGGGGCATCGACTCGCTGCCGCCCATCACATAAAGGGCCACAAACGAAAGGGCCGCAGCCACCACCGAAGCGATTGCGCCGCGAACACCGCCAAAGACAGCAAACATCACAACGCAGGCAAGGGCAGCCACTGCGATAAAGCGGGAGCTCGACCAGAGGCTCTGCACCGATTCAATATTGGCAAACCACATTCCGAACGATTCGGACGCAGCAAGCGACGGGGATACCATCTCCTGCCAGTTAGTCGCCACGAAAGAAACGGTAGCCACCACCATCGCGACAACGGCAATCAGCCTAAAGCGCAGCATCCATTCCAAAAAAGTCTGAATCTTTCCAGGCTTTTCCCTCAAATCCATATAATTACCTCGAAATTAAGAGTTTCTGTTTTTTAGTCCAAGTCTTTTTACCCGATTTCGCCTTCGAAGAGACTTCGCTGCGAACCACGTAATGATAAAGGCCGTTAGCCAAGGGGCGTCCATGATTGTCGCGGCCGTCCCAATGCGTCACACCCGAAACGGCATCCTTCAAGACCTTGACCAGCTTGCCGTTCTGGTTGTAGATAAAGATATTCACCTTCGACAGATCGGAATCCATCACCAGGTTCTTAAAATAGAAGGTCGTTCCCTTCTTGCCCATCGGATTCGGAGCGTTGAACACATCGGCAAGGCCCGCATCCAGATTGTCGGTGATTTCGACATTCACGGTCTTGATCTGAACATTGTCAAGCACGTCCATGGCGCGGACGCGGAACACATAAGTACCCGCCGGATACTGTTCCGAGGTAAAGTTCATGCGCAACTTGGCACGCTTGGAATTCTGCTCCAGGTACGGCCACGGATGGAACGGATCCTGCACCCCGACCACTTCGAAAGAAATACCCTCGTCGGCCTGTTCCCTGAAATCAAGTGCGGTAGAATCCTCGATAATCACCTGCAGGCAAGCGGGAGTCTGCAGCTTGACTGTCTCGCCATCGGCAAAGGAAGTCACATTGTTTCCCAGGTAGCAGGACTGAATCTGGATTGCCGGCGGAACCGTATCATGCAGTTCCGAGGCAAACTCTGAAAGTCCACCAATATTCAGGTTGCGCTGCCACAGGCGACCCACGACACCCTTGTTGCTGGAATACGCCCAGGCACTGAATTCAGCCGCCGTATCGCCCGAAGAAATCTTTCGCGGCGTCACGAATTCCGTCTCGAAGCGCCCCGACTTCACGGGAACCTTTTCGGAATACACCAGCGGTCCGTCGTAGAAGATGTTCATCGAATCATTTTCGCCCGTTTTATCGCTGATGACCTGCAAGTCAAGCACCTTTTCGATGCGACCTTCGCGCAAGACCAGATCGATATAACCATCGTCCATATCCGACACCGTTCCCGACAGGTGCATCTTGTCGAGCGCCTTGATCGTATCCAGAGGAGTATCGAGAGTCACCTTCAGTTCACTCTTGGGCATGCTAACGACCGGCTCGCCCAAGAGCACATAGCGTTCGTTATTGTAGCGCTGCCTGTTGTACTCAAGTCCCGTCGTGTTCCTCTTGGCATTCAAGAAAGCAAGGCCGATTGTAGACGATTCCCGCAGCAAGGCTTCTTCGAGCAGTTCCGTTCCAAAAGCCACATTATACGTCGCAAAAGTCTCGCGGCTCGCGCCCACCGAGTTGATGGAACCTGCACTAGGCGCCAAAAGGAATTCCTCGGAAAGCGAGCGGCTGATTCCTTCGTCAAAACGACCCACCGTGCAGGAGAACGAACCGAGAATCGTATAGCGGCCCTCGTTGTAGATTTTCGAAAGATAGCTAGGCTTCAGGAGACCTTCGCTCGCCCAGTCCGTCTTGGAACCATGTCCAAAATAAACCGAGAACAATGCACCCTGATTCAAGAAATCCAGCAAGGCTTCGGCCGCGTCCTTCTTTTGACCGGCAGCATCTTCCACGTAGTCCAGCAGGTACACCTTTCTCATATTCCAACGGTAGCCCCGATCCACCGAAAGGCTATCGATCATACGTGCCACTGTTTCCTGATAACGCGTATGCGGTTCACCGTCCGTGTGCCCGCTATTTACAGCATCATCTGCCGCAAACAGCAAAGAGGATCTCCAGTCCGAATAGTCCATGACTCCGACGGAATCGTAATCCTTGGCCTTCTTGATATACTGCGCGAATTCGGTCACCGAATTCACCGGCAAACGGCCCACCGCAATGTCCAAATCATATTTGCCATACTGGCAGACTTCACCCGAATCAAGGATTCCGAAAAAGTCCTCGACAACCGCATCTTCCTTTTCGAACGGAGGAAGGTAAGATGTTCCCAAACGGCCAGTAATGCCTCTATAATCGTAATGGCCGCCGCCCGCCAAGAGCACGTACTGCAAGTTCGGGCAAACGGAATACACATAAGAAATGTAATTGCGGATTGCAACCGGCGAAACACGGCCCGCCGTATAGGAGCGATAGATGTCCTGCGCCGAAACCACCGAAGTCGCAAAGGACTGCACCGACGAACCACCAGAACGGAAGGAAGCCAAAGCAACCGCTGGTTCCAGGAATTCATCGGGAGCGATAATCAGGTACTCCAGCTTGGAATTCGGACGACTCAAATCCTTAAGCACACCATCATTACGGAACGGCAAGGCCTCAACCTTCAAGCCCGAACGGTAGGCGCCTTCGCGCACGGCAAGGTAACGCACGTCCTGGTTCGCCGAGACACTATCCTTGGCCACTCCGCCCGATACAGAAAGCAGGCCAACCGGGCGCAAGTCCACAAACTTCATGATCCGCGTTCCCGAGGGGGCCGGCACATTGACAACGCCTGAAACACTTCCCGGCAGCAGCCATTCCGCGGAATCAACAACTGGTGTCCACTGGTACGCCACGGTGTAGCCGTCAAAACGGTCATACTGAAGGGCGTTCGGGAGCATGGTCAGCGTATACTGGTTTCCAGATTCAGCGAGGCCCGGAGAATCCATCCTGAAATTGCCCCCCGGCATCAGGGTCATGTCGAGCCTATCTACGGTGTTTCCGTTGACATCGAAGCTAAAACGAATCTGGTCCATTCTCGCCTCGTAATCGAAGCCAGAGAAATCCATTTTCTTGACCTGGTCATTGACCTGGACTGCCGTTCCAGAAAAGATAGAGCGGTACGGGAAATAAGAAATCGCCACGTATTCCTTTCCACCGGAAACAAGCCCAGGAAGGCGAGAGGTTTCGGTCATATTCACCGACACCGTAGTCGAATCGAATCGGCAATGCCACATCCAGAACCATTCCTTGCCCGTCGACGTTTCCCAGTCCAGCGACTTTCCGAAATAGGAATCCCGCAGAAGAGCTTCCTTCTCGGCGCGGACATAGCGCATCCACTTGACATCTTTCCCTTGTCCAGAAGGAGTCTTCACCACATCGCTCATGCGAAGTCCCTTTCCAGCATCCTTGTAGCCGAACAGGAAATTCTGGTAGAAGGAATAAGGCGAATACGAATGGAAATAATCCATCTTGCCGTTCAAAAAGAACTTGTCTTCGCGATCGCAGCGTTTCCAGAAAGCATTGCCGTACCCGACAAAGACAAGCGTATCGCCGTCATTGAAGATTCCATCGGGCGAACTCGAATTGCTGCCCGGAGTATGGTCGCGGACTTCGATCGGAATTTCAAAAATGTGGTTCGGTAGGCGCGCTTCTTCGCCGGGGCCCATATCGGAAAGCGTATCTGGAGACGCCCCGTAAACACAGAGACGTTCTACGGGAATTCCGTCCAGGTCACTCTGGCGTTGCAAAAGCAGCAGGGCGTTGCGGATCGTCTTGAAATCCACCGCATACAGGCCATCTTCGCTAAAGGTCGCCACATTCTTGTCACCCACCTGGATCGACGCGATAAAATTCACATCTGCAGCAGAGCTGCTCGCCTCTTTACGCAGGGCCTTCATCGCACCGGAACGCGACACGCCAAAACGGGAGGCGCCTTTTTCGTTCAGCACCCTGGACACGGCTCGCTTGCCAGGGTTCACGCCGTTTGCACTTCCCTGGAACGTGACACTGACCTTGAACTTCTTGCGAAGCGAAACAGACGAGCCGTTCCGCACATACAGAGGAACACGGATATCGGTCATCCACAAGCCGTCCCTAAAGAAAGGCGTAGAGACATCGACCGGCACGAAACGCAGCGAATCGGTAGTTCCCATGGGACCTTCCTTACACAGGGGTTTCCCCAGGGCCACCGTCGAGATATCCTTTACAGAAACTTCAGGACGATCCTTTGTCGGAAGCGCCACGCGGTAATAACGGAAAGGCATCAAGTTGCCGTCCAAATAAGCGGCCCCTTCGGGCACGAACTTTCCACCACGGGAATCCAGCGAATCGCAAGCATGGACTGTCGATTCAAGGACTACATCTTCCAGGACAAATCGCGAACGTGAATCTTCCACGACGCGGGCAAAAGAAGGCGAAACGACGACAAGCGCCAGGAGTAAAAATGCTAAAAAGGACTTCACCTTTTTAAAATAGTAAATTATCGATTTAGCGACTGATCAGGAGCTCGGAATAGCCCCTTCCATCCGTCTTGAATTCAACGGTTTCTCCAGCCGCCGTTTTCGTCTTGAAAAGGGTCAACAGAGGCGGGAAATATCCCTGTTTCAAGATGGCGTCGAGTTCCTTGCGGTTCATCAGGCACTTCGCATTCCATTCGGGCATGTACCAGTGCCAAGGTTGCCAGTTGAAAATGCTTCGGGTCGACTGCACAAAGGCGCGCAGCATCAGCGAATATTCGTACTTGAAGTAGTCCTCGTATTCACGCAACACCGCTTCCTTTTCGGTAAACGACATCGACGCATACCCAGGATCAATTCGCAGGGGTTCCTCGCCTTTCTTTTCGTAGGTAAAACGCATGCCGCCATTCAGAAGGCGAACCTTCAGGTTATCCTTGTCGCGGTGGACGAATTCCGTTTCATTAATTTGTCTATAATCACGCAAGACCACGTCAGGCGAAAGCACCGGATTGATCGAGAGCGGGATCGGCTTGGCATCAAGCGAAGGCAGTTCGTAGAACAGGATAACCTCGCCCGCTCCCTTCGGGAGAAGAACCGCCACCAAGGGTTTTGAGCGTTCCGTAATCACCCAGACCATCTCGGGCTTGTTCGCACCTTTGAGCATCGGGTCGAGCACCCCCATCAAGGAAGGATCCTTCACTCCGTTCACGTCCCATTCCATCCAGGTTCCCGTACCACCGACGGAATCAAGCGTCGCAAAGAGACGGTCACCGCTAAAAGGGGCTGCCGACTCCACCGCTCCGAGTACCTTCGCCGCGCCCGCCGTATATCCAGAAGCCTTTCCCGCCTTCTTGGCAGGGGCCGCCCAGACAAAGGCTACAGCGACGAGAAGAAGAATAAATGCTTTAAAAAATTTCATGGGAGATTGCTTCGCTCGCATCAACTTATTTTAGAAACCGATCGGTTCACAGAGGGAATCGTCAAGGCGGGAATACTGCAGGTGGTATTCACGGTCCAGCCAGTACAGGGCAAGCTTCTTGTTGCTCCAGCTTTTCTTGACAGCGGTCGCCTCGACACCCTTCGTAATGAGCGGCACGGTTTCGGTCAAATCAAGTTTCCAGGCGCTGTCGTCCCATTCAAAAATCATGATCGGGACTTCGGGGCTCTTGGCAAGGCCGATGCTTCCACGGTCATTCTTGATCTTGAGGGGGCCCAGGTCCAGCTTGGTGAAGTTATGGATAACGCCCGCCTTGGAAAGATACAACCAAAGCATGCGGTCTTCGGGCACCTGCCACAGATGTTCGCGCTCGTAGAGGCGGTAAAGCAGAATGGAATAGACTTCGTAGAACTGGCAGGTATCCAGGTCTTCGGGCTTGTAGACACGGGCATGGTTTTCCAGCGTATCAAGCCAGTATTCCGAAGAATCAGTCAGCATGGAATAGAGGACTTCGGCAGGAGTGTCTTCGCGGATGGCCGCCATAAAATTGCGGAACATGGTTTCGAGCATCGCCTGCTTGTCGTTTTCGCGGTGCTGCACCTTGGCTTCCTTGACTTCGGCCGATTCTCCCAAAGCGGCGTCCACGAACGATTCATTACGCGGATTGTTCGAATCTTTGGCCTCGGAAGAGCCTGCACAAGCATTAAAGAAGACTGCTGCACCAACCGCAACCGCCACAACAATTGTATTTTTCAGTACATGCATCGCGATACCTACCTGAAAATGACTTTGGACGAGCTCCTCCGCGCCTGTAGCCTCAAGGGATTCCAGGGATCTGGCCCGGGCGGACAGCACCGCAACAAGACCAACACGGGCGTTCTGCTCACCCTACGCGATTTTAATTTAGAAATCAAATCCTGCGAAGGAAGGTCCGCGCACGAAAACAAGGTGCATGCACTGCACCGGATGCAGATGGCGCTCGCCCTGCAGGTCCGCGAAACTCCAGCCAACCCTGAAATGCCATTCCCGGGGAGCAACGGGCACCTTCAACCGAGCAACGCCCTTTTTCCGCTGTTCGTCGCGCACGTGTTCGACATCATGGCGACCAAGAACGGCGACACCAAGGCCGCAGCGGCCGCTTTCGGGCTCACCCCGAGCGCGCTCGTGAAAATTCTCCGGCAAGACAAGGCCTGCGCCACCAAGCTGCAAGGCAACCGCAAGCAAAACGGGCAGAAACCGCTTAAAATATAAAGCATTGTTAAGGCGAGTCATCCTGGAGCGCAGCGACGGGATCCAGAGCAGCCCGCCGTGTTAAAATAAAATTACAGAGAAAATCGGGGTAAAATCCATACGATTTTTTTGAAACTTACGTGTATAGAGTAGGACATCTCAACCAACGGAGGTAAAATGAGTCCTATTCTGAAAAAATACATCACCATCGCCACCCTGTTCCTGTGCGTATGCACCTTCTGGAACTGCGGCAACCACTCCACCGAATCCGGCACCGCCGCAAGCGCTACGGCCGAAGGAAACACCGCCAATGTTTCGCTTCACCTGCAATACAGCATCCCGCCGCTCCTGGACAGCCTCGTGCTGGACTGCTACGGCACCGACACGCTGCACTACGTGCATTCCGCCGACAACCCTAACTTCAGTCTGGAACTTTTCCCGAGCGACAGCTGGAACTTCAAGGCGAAGATCTACGCGAACGGCGCCTTGATGCAGAAGGGCGAACTGGAAACCAGTCTCACTGCAGGAACCGCGGTGAGCCTGGCGATCCAGATGCACCCGGTCGTAGGATTCGTCTTCGTAGAAATTCCGCTCGGGCTCAAGAACGACGCGGGAATCACAGGAGGCTCGATGAAGCTGAAATCGCCGACCGACCAGTACGAATTCCCCATGGAAATGACTATCGACGGCGCAATCTTCAAGAGCGACATGCTCAAGCTCGGTTACGAATACGAAATGGAAATCCTGCTCCTCAACCAAGAAGGAATGGCCATCTACAGCGTTACGGACAAATTCACGCTTACTGAAGACAGCCCCGTCCCCGAACTCACGCTAAACTCGCTCCGAAGCCAGGTCGCGCTTGCAATCAAGGCCGCCGAGGAACGCCGCATCGAAATCACGATACCCCTGAAGGCGGGCTACCGCAAGCCGAGGGTTGACGATTTGCTGATTACGGAATTTTTTGTAAATCCCGACAGCAAAGATAGTTCGCAATACGAATTCATTGAAATTTTCAATGGATCAATAGACACCTTAAATTTGGATGACTGTTCCATTGGAGCCACAAGCTCCGGAAGCATCAAATTCGTGACTCTCATCGCGAGTGAAATCGCTCCGCAGCAAACAATCGTACTTGGCGATGCAAAAAGCGAAAATACTATTCCAACGAACATCAATACTGATGGTTGGACCGCCCTTGTAGGAACAAAAGGTAGCCTCGTTCTCAAGTGTAACGCAGAAACCATAGACTCGCTTTACTACTCCACGGCACCTGACTCAGTAAATACAAATGTTGTTCCGATCAGCACAAAAAACGGCATCAGCACCCAGCTGAATATCGAGCAATGGAAAAGCCGTAGGGATTCTACGGCCTGGAGTCTCGGAAAACCCACCCCCGGTGAGTTGAATTAGGCGTGAATCTGCGTATTGGCGCGTTCGACATCGAACAGCCTGCGCAGAAGTTCCGTACGCATCGGATCGCGTTCTTCGGGAAGCGTCAGGGGACCCATGTTCAGGGCGACCAGAATGGAACCCGGATAATTGTTCGCACTCTTGATAAAGTCGCTCGAAGAAACGCCTTCGGTGTAGAAATCCACGACAAAAGTATCCCAGTCGTCGTTTTCGAGCTGTTCCTGGGCTTCGGCTTCGGTCTTGACCGCCTTGATGGTCGCACCCACCAGAAGGTCCGTCAGCACTTCGAGGCAGGCATCGCGGTGGGAATCGTCTTCTTCCCAGATCAGGATGCGGCGGTCGCTGTAGTCGCGGACTTGGGGAGCCTGGCTGAGGCTTTCTTCAGAATCAAACATCTGAAGGGCGGCTTCATCCATTTCTTCATCATCAAAATTATCGATTTCTTTTGCCATAGTACCCCAAATATAGTAAACTTGAGCCCCAAACATTGCCATAATCGCTCAGAATTTCTAAATTTGCGCCCAAAAATAAACGTCAATCAAAAGAGCCATTATGGATACATCTAAAATCAGAAACGTCGCCATTATCGCCCACGTTGACCACGGTAAGACTACCCTGGTGGACCAGCTCCTCAAGCAGTGCGGAACCTTCCACGAAAACGAAGAAGTGAACGAACGCGTGATGGACTCCGACAACCTGGAACGTGAACGCGGCATCACCATCCTTTCCAAGAACACGAGCGTCATGTACAAGGGCTATCGCGTGAACATCGTCGATACCCCGGGGCACGCCGACTTCGGCGGCCAGGTGGAACGCGTGCTCGGCACGGTGGACGGCGTGATTCTGGTGGTGGACGCCTTCGAAGGCCCCATGGCTCAGACCCGTTTTGTGACCCAGAAGGCCCTCGAAATGGGACTCATTCCTATCGTCGTGGTGAACAAGATCGACCGTGACGGCTGTAACCCGCACGGCGCATTGGACAAGGTGTTCGACCTGTTCTGCGAACTTGACGCCAACGAACAGCAGCTGGACTTCGACAAGGTGTTCGGTTCCGGCCGTAAGGGCATCTGCAAGGCCGAAATGGAAGACCCCGATGGCGACTTCCACATTTTGATGGACAAGATTATCGAACGCATCCCGGCCCCGAAGGGCGATCCGGCTGCAGAACCGCTTCTGCAGATTGCATCGCTTGAATACTCGGGCTTCCTTGGCCGCTTGGCCGTGGGCCGCGTGCAGCAGGGAACCTTCAAGCCGAACATGACCGTTGCCCAGGCCATGACGGACGGCAAGGTGAAAAACATCCGCATTCAGAAGATTCTGCGTTACGAAGGCCTGACCCCGCAGCCGATCGAAGAAGCGGGCCCCGGCGACATCATCTTGATTGCCGGTCTCGACAACTTCGACATCGGTGATACCCTTTCTTCGACGAACAATCCGGTGCACCTCCCCCGCATCCACATTGACCCGCCGACCATCTCTATGCTCTTCACCGTGAACACCTCGCCCCTGGCCGGTAAGTACGGTGGAAAGTTCATGACGGGTAACCAGCTCCAGGAACGTCTGGAACGTGCCCACATGGCAGACCCCGCCCTCTTGGTCGAAAAGGTCGATGGTGCATCCACCTTCAAGGTGTCCGGCCGTGGCATTTTGCACCTCACTATCCTCGTCGAAAACATGCGTCGTGAACTCTACGAATTCACCATCGGGAGCCCGCAGGTGATTTTCAAGAACGACGAAAACGGCAAGCTTCTCGAACCGATCGAAGAATTCAAGGTCGAAGTGCCGAACGAATTCAGCGGCGCCTGCATCCAGGAAATCAACACCCGCAAGGGCGAAATGGTCAACATGACCACCGACGAAAACGACCGCGTCACTCTCGAATACCTGGTGCCCTCCCGTGGCCTTATCGGTATCCGTCCGAAGCTCCTTTCCCTCTCCAAGGGTTACGCCGTCAGCCAGTCCATCTTCAAGGACTACGAACCGTACAAGGGCGAAATTCCGGCCCGTGTGAACGGCGTGCTCATCGCCAAGGAACCGGGCGAAGCAGCAAGCTATGCTCTTTCCAACCTGGAAGACCGCGGCTACCTCATTATCGGACCGGGCGCCGAAGTTTATCCGGGCATGATCGTGGGTGAACACAACCGCGACGTCGACATCATCGTGAACGTCACCAAGGGTAAGCACCTTACCAACATGCGCTCCAAGTCTGCCGACGACATGATCCAGCTGACACCGTACCGCCGCCTGACTTTGGAAGAATGCGTTACCTTCATCAACGAAGACGAATGCATCGAAGTCACGCCGGAAGTGCTGCGCCTGCGCAAGACCGAGCTCGACCCGATCAAGCGCAAGCAGCTCTCCAAGCGCCCGGCTGAAGAAGACTAAGAGACAAGGGAGGGCTCCCGCCCTCCCTAAGACCCTCCCTACACGACCAAACATTCGTTTGTTCGTGAGTCGTCAGTTCCTGACGACCTAAATTCGAATTCCGGAGTAAAAAATTCAAAAGCCTCGCGAGTGGTTTTCTTGATACAATTAAACCGCGGGCAAATGCCTGCGGCTTTTTATATGCAATCAAAGTATGCAACCAAGAAGAATCAGCTTGCACGGAATATAAGAAAACACCCCGGCTTATTGCCGAGGCATTTTCATAGGAGGATTCCGGCAGTTAAGCCGGAATGATATTCCTTATTCCACCGTGATGAGGGTGACAGTGCGCTTGCCAACCTTGATCGGCTTGGACACGTCAACACCCTTCTTGGCCTTCTTGGACGGATCGTTTGCCCAGCCTTCCTTCAGCTTTTCAGTGCTGCGGTCAAGCGTCTGGACAGTGGCCTTACCCTTGAAGCCCGGAATGTTCAACTTGAGTTCGTAGTCGCTGTACGGGCTCTTGTTGATCACGAGCAGGCTCTTCTTCTTGCCGTTTTCGGTGTAGTAGGTCGTGATGAGCGATTCCTTGTCACCGGTGATTTCGGTCTTGAGGAGCTTGCCGCGGAGAGCGTCAGAAGCCATCTGGAATGCCCAGTAGCTCGGACGCGGGCAGTTCATGCATTCTTCTGCAGAACGGGTCAGGTAACCGTAGTCACCACCTTCCGGAGTGATATCGTTGTGGATATCCCAGTACTGTGCGTTGTCCACGTTTTCGGTGGCCAACATTGCGAGGTAGTCAGCAACGAACAGACCGTTTTCGAGAGAAATGGTCTGCGGACCCGGGTTGAAGTCCACGGAGTTCCATTCGGTGAGCCACAGTTCAATCTTCTTGTCCTTCTTGAAGTGGCTGGTCCACTTGTCCACAACCTTGTGGAGGCGGCTGTAGATCGGAACGAGGTCCTGCGGAGCAGAGAGCATGGCGAAGTCATTTTCTTCACCGAAGTGCTGCGGATAGTGGTGAACAATGAGACCGTCGGCAATGTCGCCGGTTTCCTTGAGCACGTTGTCGTTCCACTGGCCATCGAGCACGCCGAGAACAGCGACCTTGATAGTCGGGTCAACCTTCTTCATGGCTTCGATGAACTTACGGGCGCGCTTACCATAAATGGTACCGCCGTCCTTACCATACTTTTCATAGTACGGGTGCCAGTTACCATAGACTTCGTTACCGATTTCCCAGTAAACGATGCCGGCCTTCTTGTCGATGTTGGTGTGCTTCACCCAAGCAGCGGCTTCCTGTTCGGTGCCGGAACCGAAGTTCACGGTGAACATGGCGTTAGAACCGGTCTTCTTCAACCAGGCGAGGAATTCGTCGGTATCGACCATCCAGTCGTGGTTGTCGAGGATTTCCTTCCAGTGGTCGTCATCGGCACGGAGACCACCCGGATAACGGATGATGCCGTGGTTGATGCGCTTGGCGTATTCAGCAGTCTGAACCTTGAACTTCGGATTGTCGAGCATGTCGCCATCCCAAAGTGCAGCGTTGATACCGAAGAGGCCGCCAGAGATGTTCGGGTTGATGACATCACCGGTACCCTTGACTTCAACCTTCACGAGAGCCGGACGTTCAGCAGCCTTGACTTCCTTCTGGTTGGTGAGCTTGATGTTATCGATTTCGAAGCTACCGTTAGAACCTTCTCCACCCGGTTTGAAGTCAAGAGAAACAACACCCTTGAGGTCGAACTGGCCGTTTTCCTTGGCGGTAGGCGGCTGGTAGTACGGGAACTTGGAGAATGCGCGGAACGGCACGATCACCGTGGTACGGCCGCGAGGAACACCGGTGTTGGCAACGAAGAGTTCGTTGCCGGCGTCACCCACCTGAACCGTGATGGACTGCCATGCACGTTCAGAGTAGACGTCAAACATGATGCCCCAATGGTTGGTCCAGTCACGACCCTTGGCATCGTGGTTAGCACCGTTCTTGGTGAAGTCGAGCACGACGTCAACCCAGTCGGACATTTCGAAGTGCTTCACGTTGAGGGAGTTGCCATCGAGCTTGGAGGTCTTGAACGGCATTTCCACTTCAACCTTGGACTTCGGGCCCTTGGACGGCTCCCAGTTGTCCTTGGCGAACTTGCCTTCGAAGTCAGAAATAACCATGTCCGGAGCCTTAGACTTCCAGTTGTCCCACTTGATATCCGGGTCAACCCAGTCGATGGTTTCGGTGAAGGTAATCTGGTCGACGAAGATGGTCACAGGAGCCGGCTTGCCCGGTTCGCCTGCGTTTTCACCCTTGCCCACAGAGAAACGGATTTCCTGAATCTTGTTCCACTGCACGTCCTTGGCAACTTCGGCCTGCTTGTTAGCATCCCAAGCCTTACCCTTGTCGTTGAACTTCTTCAGAGGAATCTTCACGAGCTTCCAGTCGGTGCCGACCTTGGAGCCTTCGATCCAGTCGTTCAGGCTGATCTTGGTCTGGCTCTTGATGTCGTTGCCCTGGTTATCGAGGATACCCACGTAGACCTTTTCGCCGCCGAGCTTACCCTTGATCCAGAAGTAGAGACCGCCCTTGTTGCGAACCTTGGAGAGGTCAATGTACTTGCCTTCGCCAAGAGAGTACGTCACACCGGACCAGTCGTTGTTATCGATGTAGAGAGCAAGCACGTTCTTGTTGCCTGCCGTCTTGGAGTCAGCTTCGCGCTGAGCAGAAAGACCACCGTAGCTGTAGCTGAAGCCCTTCAGGCCGTCGGAGTAGAACACGCCGTTAGCAACCGGCTTGACCTTGCCGTCGAGCTTTTCGGGGTTCTTCGGTCCGTTGATGACATCGGTATTTTCATCCCAGTAGACAATCTTCGGCTTCGGCTTGGCCTTCTTGTTGCCCTTCACGATTTCGATATTGTCGACCCAGACTTCGAAATCCTTCGCACCGCTCTTGTCAATGGAGAAACGGACTTCAGCAATCTTGTCCCAGTCGATACGGGCCGGGAATTCGGACTTGCGGGTGTTGTCCCAGTAGAGACCGCGATCCGGGAAATCGATAAGAGGAATAGAAACCTTCTTCCATTCCGTCGTCACGGCGCCGCCTTCGATATACTTGTTCATCGGGAGAACGACCTGGGTCTTCTTGCCATCGGAGATTTCTTCGTCCAAGAGGCCGACCTTGACGGATTCGCCGCCCTTCTTGCCCTTGATCATGAATTCAAGTTTGGAGTCCAGCAGGAACTTGCTCAGGTCGAAAGTTTCGTTGTAAAGGCAAACAGAGGCACCGGAGTATTCACTCGGGTCGAGCTTGATGTTAAGGGCAGCCTTGGACTTGTAGCCGCCGTCCTTAGTGATGGTGATACCCTTGCTCTTGCCGCCGTATGCGTAGTCGAAGCCACCCTGACGATATTGGTCGTCAAAGAACTTGTAAGGAACTACGCGCGGAGCTTTCGGCTGAGCCATTGTAGCCGTCACGCCGAAGCCGAGGAGGGCGACGGTAGCGGCAGTCAATGTACGCTTCATCATATATCGTATCCTTTTGGTTGTGTTTAGTTTGATTTGAAATTAAAAATTTTAAGTAAAAAAAGGAAGCACGCGACTTTAAGTCGCGTTTACAGATTGAACCGCCAATGCGATTACTTGGCTTCCTTCAGGAGTTTTTCGACGAGGTCCGGGCTGAAACGGTCCTGACGCTTGCCGTTGATGTAGAAGTTCGGGGTACCCTGCACGCCGACTTCGGCACCGAGCTGGAAGTCCTTGTCGATGCGGGCGTTCATAGCGGAGTCAAGCACCATGTCCTTCTTGAACTGTTCAATGTTCAGGCCAACTTCCTTGGCGACGGCGAGATAAACGGAATCGCCGAGTTCGCGGCTATGCGGAGCGAGCGCGTAGCGGTATTCCCAGAACTTGCCCTGCTTGTGAGCTGCGATAGAAGAGGCTGCTGCAGAGCGGGCGTTCGCATGGAAGCTGAGCGGGAAGTGCTTGTACACGAACTTGATCTGGTCGGGATACTTCTTGTTGAGTTCCTGCATCACAGGAGCGATACGGGAGCAGTACGGGCACTGGAACTCGGTAAATTCAACAATCGTGAGCTTCGGGTTCTTGGTGTTGCCAAAGACCGGACTGTCTTCGTCGGGAATGTCCCAGACCTTGTTGTCCGCTTCCATTTCAGCGCGGGCCTGTTCCAGGGAAATGCCGCGCTTGTCGAGGGCGTACTTGATGATCTCGAATTCTTCCTTGACCTGCTTGAATTCCTTTTCTAGGTTGTCGAGCCTGGCCTGCTGGTTGAACGAACCGCCGGCGGAAGCCTGATTACAGGCGACGAGACCAGCGAAGCATACTGCGATAGCAACAATGGGGAGACGTTTCATGTTTTTCCTTTTGATGTTAAAAAATCTGGGCAAGCACAATACTCGCCTGTGTAAGGGAAATATACTAATTAGACGAAAGACGAAAGACGAGAGATTTGAGAAAATAAGTTGGAAGTAGGAAGTAGACTGTAGGAAGTTTGAAGTAGGAAGGAATGTGGAGTGTGGGATGCGGAGTGTGAAATGTAAAATTAGAGTTAAAATTAATTTACTTTCAAATAAAAAAGCCCGCGTTGTGCGGGCATAAAAAATGGTGATAGAATGACGGAAACTGAGAACTTGGATCTGTGCCGAAGACACTACCCTTGCGAGGTAGCCGCGAAGGTCAGGTTTTCGTAGTTCTTGATAGCAAGGTTCAAGCGGTATTCGTTGGGGAACAGGCAAACGAGGTTACGTTCCTTGTCCATCATGCAGTCCATCGCGTATTCTTCGGCGAACTTGGCCACATCTTTTTCGGGGCCAGACACCCAGCGGATTCCGTGAGCGGGCACGCGATCCAGGGAAACGTCAGCACCGTATTCGCTCTGCAGGCGGAACTTGAGCACGTCAAACTGCAACTCGCCCACCACGCCAATCACAGGAATAGCGGACTTGAGCGGTTCGTACAGCTGGGTTGCACCTTCTTCGCTCAGTTCGGCAAGGCCCTTCGCCATCTGCTTAGACTTAAGCGGGTTCAGGAGCGTTACGCGGGCGAAGTGTTCCGGAGCAAAGTCCGGGATGCCCGTAAAGTTAATCTTTTCACCATCGGTCAGCGTATCGCCGATGCGGAACAGTCCAGGGTCGTTGATACCCACGATATCGCCCGCCCAGGCGTGGTCGATAACTTCCTTGTCTTTCGCGAGGAAGGCGGTCGGAGCGGCCAAGCGAATTTCGCGGCCCGTGCGCACATGATAAACCTTTTCTCCACGGGTAAAGCTGCCCGAGCAAATGCGCAGGAATGCCGTACGGTCACGGTGCTTGGGGTCCATGTTCGCTTGAATCTTGAACACAAACGCGCTAAAGTCGTTTTCGTCGGGACTCACTGGGCGCTTGTCGGTTTCGCGCACCATCGGAGGCGGCGCAAGCTTTGCAAAGGCGTTCAACAGCTGACGCACACCGAAGTTGTTCACCGCAGAACCGAAGAACACGGGGCACATTTCGCCCTTCAGGAACTTTTCATGGTCGAACGGGTCCATGGCACCGGTCACCATCTCGTATTCTTCCTTGAACTGAGCAACCCAGTTTTCGCCGCACATTTCTACAAGGCGCGGATCGTCGGGGCCTTCCATCTGGATGATTTCCTGATGGCCTTCTTCTTTATTGAAAGTGTGGAAGGTGTTTTCGGCAATGGAATACACGCCCTTGAAAAGTTTACCCACGCCAATGGGCAGCGTAAAGGGGGCGACCTTGATTTTCAAAATGCTTTCGATTTCGTCGAGCAGGTCGAGTACGTGGCGGCCATCCAAGTCCATCTTGTTAATGAACGTGATAATGGGCGTATGGCGCATGCGGCACACATCCATGAGCTTGATGGTCTGCTTTTCTACACCGTTCACGCTATCGATAAGCACGAGGGCGGCGTCGACGGCGGTCAGGGCACGGTAAGTGTCTTCGCAGAAGTCCTGGTGCCCCGGGGTATCGACCAGGTTGAACATGCAACCCTCGAACGGGAAATTCAGCACGGAACTCGAAACCGAAATACCACGCTGCTGTTCGATCTTCATCCAGTCACTCACCGTGTAGCTGCGGTTTGCCTTGGCGCGCACGTGGCCCGCTTCGCGAATCACGTTTCCGTACCACAGGAACTTTTCGGTGATGGTGGTCTTACCCGCGTCAGGGTGGCTGACAATAGCAAAAGTGCGGCGTTTTTCGATTTCTGCGTTCATGATATATCCGTTTTTTACGCGCGCAAATATAGCAATTTGTGTTCTTTTCTATATTTAGCCCCGAAAGAAAAAGAGGTATACATTGGATTCTCTGCTTAAGCCTTTTATGAATTCCCGCAAGGTGTACGTTCCGGGAAAGATTTTCCCGGACATTCGCGTGGGAATGCGCGAAATTTTGACTGAAGACCCCGAAACGCCAGTCGTGACGGTGTACGACACGAGTGGTCCTTACAGCGATGTAGACGCCAAGCTCGATGTAACAAAGGGTATTGAACGATTCCGTGAACCGTGGATTATGGAACGTGGTGACGCCGAACAGCTCGACGACATGACATCTGCTTATGGCCGCGCCCGCCGTGAAAACCATGAGCTCGACCACCTGCGCTTTAACGCAGAACACCACCCGCTCCGCGCCAAGCAGGGGCACCACCTGACGCAGCTCGACTATGCCCGCAAGGGAATCGTCACCAAGGAAATGGAATACGTGGCTATCCGCGAAAACCAGCGCCTTGACGAATTGCAAGCCCAGGGTAAAATCCAGGTGGCAGGCACCCCCATTACGCCAGAATTCGTGCGCGACGAAATCGCCGCGGGCCGTGCAATTCTGCCGGGGAACATCAACCACCCCGAATGCGAACCGATGATTATCGGCAACCGCTTCCTCACGAAAATCAACAGCAACATCGGTAACTCGGCCATCACCTCTTCTATCGAAGAAGAAGTCGAAAAGATGGCCTGGTCCGTGCGCTGGGGTGCAGACACGGTGATGGACCTTTCCACTGGAAAGCACATCCACGAAACTCGCGAATGGATTATCCGCAACAGCCCCGTACCTATCGGCACGGTGCCTATTTACCAGGCGCTCGAAAAGGTGAACGGCAAGGCCGAAGAACTCACGTGGGAACTGTACCGCGACACGCTCATCGAGCAGGCGGAACAGGGCGTGGACTACTTCACGATTCACGCGGGCCTGTTGCTGGAACATATTCCGCTGACCGCCAAACGCACCACGGGTATCGTGAGCCGCGGCGGATCCATCCTTGCCCTCTGGCAGATGCGCCACCACCAGCAGAACTTCTTGTACACGCACTTCCGCGAAATCTGCGAGATTCTCGCAGCCTACGATGTGGCAGTCTCGCTCGGCGACGGACTTCGCCCGGGGTCGTTGGCCGACGCCAACGACGCGGCCCAGTTCGGTGAACTGGACACGCTCGGCGAGCTCACGAAGATTGCCTGGGAATACGGTGTGCAGGTGATTATCGAAGGCCCGGGCCACGTGCCCATGCACAAGATTCAGGACAATATGGCCCGCCAGCTCGAAAAGTGCCACGGAGCCCCGTTCTACACGCTCGGCCCCCTCACCACCGACATTGCCCCCGGTTACGACCACATTACGTCGGCAATTGGCGCAGCACAAATCGGCTGGTACGGCACCGCGATGCTCTGCTACGTGACGCCCAAGGAACACCTCGGGCTCCCCGACCGCGACGACGTGCGCGCAGGTGTGGTCACCTACAAGCTCGCCGCTCACGCGGCCGACCTTGCAAAGGGCCATTTCGCAGCACAGTTCCGCGACGACGCCCTTTCGCGCGCCCGCTTCGACTTCCGCTGGAACGACCAGTTCGCGCTATCGCTCGACCCCGAAAAGGCCATGGAATTCCACGACAAGACGCTCCCCGGCAGCCAGGCCAAGGCAAGCCACTTCTGCAGCATGTGTGGCCCGAACTTCTGCAGCATGCGCATTACGCGTGCCGTTCGGAATTTCGTGGCAACCGGCGAAGTAGGTGACGTTTAAAGCTTTCGAAAAGCGGAAACAGGGATTCTCAATCCCTGTTTTTCTATAATTACCCCTGTAAAACAATCCAAGACAGGTTACCCTTATGGAAATCAACAAGGACATTGCCGACATCCGCGCCGCCGAAGCCATTCTTCATAAGAAGAAGAAGTACCTGCTGTGCTATCATAATTTTAACGTGAAAAACTGCAAGAAATCCGCCGAAGAAATTCGAAAGATTGCCGCTGCCGCCGGTTCACCCATCTCGATTGCCGTCGTACCCTCTATCGGGGGCGTCCCTGAATCCGAAGCCGACGCCTTCCGTGAAGAAATCGGAAAATTCGTGCAGGAAGGCTACGAAATCTTGCTCCACGGTGTGCGCCACAACGCAGACCTGTTCATCAAGCGTAATCCCATCGGCAAGCTCGCGCTCGCCATTTCGCACAATGGGGCCGAATTTGCAGGCCTGAACAAGAAACTTTCGCAAATGCTCCTGAACCGAAGCATCGCCCTCTGGAAGGCACACGGCTTTGGCCGCCCATCCGGATTCATAGCCCCGGTCTGGCTCGACAACAAGCACCTCAAGAAACAGGTGCTCGAAGAATTCAACTTTTACGAAGACATGCTCTACATTTACCGTAAAGTCGGTAAGAAAGTAAAGCAGTCTTTCTCGCAGATTTTGACCTTCTCAATTTTCCCTCAGGCCCTCCTCGGAGCCATGCAGGTCTTCTCGCGCCTCGCCCTCCTTATTTACAGGGGGACCCCTCGCCTAGTGATTCACGCCGGTGATATGAAGGCCATGGGCGAACAAAATCTTCTCTCGCTCGTCAAATTCGCCTCGAACCACCGTGAAAAGATCATGTACCAGGATCTATAAGAGACCGGAGAGACACAAATGATACTCAATAGATTCCTAACACGAACCGAGTACTCCTCTTACGAGGATCTCTACGAAAACTTTAAGCTCAATATTCCCGATGACTTTAACTTCGCCTATGACGTGGTCGACGAATACGCGAAGACCGAACCCAAGCGTGAAGCTTTAGTCTGGTGCGACGATAACGACGAAAGCCATATTTTTACCTTCAAGGACCTTTCGATTGCCTCGCAGCGCACCGCGAACTTTTTGGTAGAAAAGGGAATCAAGAAAGGCGACCGCGTGATGCTGATTTTGCGCCGTCGCTACGAATTCTGGTTCTTCCTCTTGGCGCTCCACCGCATTGGTGCAATTGCCATTCCGGCAACGAACATGCTCGCCGCCGAAGACCTGGAATATCGCTTTAAAGCCGCCGACATCAAGATGGTCGTCTCTTACGACGATCCGGCGCTCCAAAAGGAAATCGACACCGCCTGCGAACACACGCACATTGTCGAAACGCTCGTGACCATCGGACAGTCTCGTCAGAACTGGATTAACTTCTACGACGACTACGAAATCTGCCCGCCGAGTTTCCCGCGCCCCACAGGCGATGCCGCCACGCACAACGACGACATCATGATCGTCTACTTTACGAGTGGTACCAGCAGCAACCCGAAAATGGTCGCCCACACCTTCAGCTACCCACTCGGCCACATCGTGACCGCCAAGTACTGGCAGAACGTGATTGACGGAGGCCGCCACCTGACCGTTGCCGAAACCGGTTGGGCCAAGGCACTCTGGGGCAAGATTTATGGCCAGTGGATTGCAGGTTCTGCCGTATTCACCTACGACATGAACGTGTTCATTCCGGGCAAGCTGCTCGAAAAGATGCAGGAATACAAGGTGACCACCTTCTGTGCGCCGCCGACCGTTTACCGCTACATCCTGCAGCACGGCGTCGAAAAGTACGACCTTTCTAGCCTCAAGTACTGCACCACCGCAGGCGAGGCTTTGAACCTCGACATTTACAAGAAGTTCTTCGAAAAGACGGGGCTCCGCCTGCACGAAGGCTACGGCCAGACCGAACTTACGCTCACTACGGGCAACTTCGAATGGATGGAAGCACGCCCCGGTTCCATGGGCAAGCCTTCTCCTGGCTACCGCATGGATATCGTGGATGCCGACGGCAACAGCTGCGGCCCCGACGAAGTCGGTGAAATCATCATCAAGATTGACGAAGGCAAGCCCTTCGGCATGTTCGGCGGCTACTACCGCGACGAAGAACGCACCCAGAAAGTATTCGAGGGCGGCGTTTACCATACCGGTGACACCGCTACCCGCGACAAGGATGGATTCTTCTGGTTCGTGGGCCGTACCGATGACCTGATCAAGAGCTCCGGCTACCGCATCAGCCCCTTCGAAGTCGAAGAAGTGCTCCACAAGCACCCGGCCGTCTTGGAAGTAGCTGTGACTGGCGTCGAAGACAAGTCCCGCGGACAGGCCGTCAAGGCAACCGTCGTGCTCCAGAAGGGCTACGAAGCCTCCAAGGAACTCGCGAAGGAAATCCAGCTGTTCGCAAAGAACGTGGCAGCCTCTTACAAGAGCCCGCGTATCATCGACTTCGTGTCGGAACTGCCGAAGACCATCAGCGGAAAAATCCGCCGCGCCTCTATCCGCGACAAGGATAAGGAAGATGCTGCTAACGCAACCAACGCCGCCGCAGATACTGCAGCGAAGGAAGCCGAAAGCGCCGCTTCCGAAAATTCGGAAAAATAAGCCGAAAATTCAAGCGTAACGAATCTGCAGAAACCCGCCTCCCAAGGCGGGTTTTTGCTATTTCACCATATTGCTACTTAACGGAGATTCGGCGGATTTCTTGATCAACCCGAACTAGGAAATTTCCCGAATAGGGCATTTCAATAGAAAACCCACTGCCGTCCACACGCCCCGTAGTCAATACCCTTCCCTGCATATCCAGCAGCGCATACGCACTTCCGTTGTGGGCGCCAGTCACCTGCACATTTCGACCGACGACCATCACATGGAATCGCGGAGCCTCCCATTTTTCCAGCACGGCTTCACTGCATTTCTTGCCTTTGCAATAGAGTATGAACCCGCTGCCAGAGGAGCTAGATTTTACAGAACCACTTGAACTGGATTTTGCCTCGCTTGAAGCAGAGCTCGTATTGGCACTTGAACTAGACTTCGCATCGCTAGAAGAAGATTTCGCCTCGACACTTGAGCTCGATTTCGCGTCACTTGAAGACGAATTCGACACACTGCTTGAACTAGACTCCGTCACACTTGAAGATGATTCTTCGGGGGGGTAGTTCTTGATCTCTCCGCTGAAATTCGGCAACGGATCGACACCTACATTTTGTCCCCATATAGAACCGTTCTCCGCATTATGCAAGGCATATGCCACTTCTCCATTTTCAAACCATTCCAATTCGGCCGACGTTCCATAAAGAACTTTTGCAGCGGTAACTTTCAAGTAATAACAGTTCGTCATGTCGAAATCCGATTTCACCTCTCCCACCAAGGCATCCTCGTCCCGTTGCGCGCCGTACGACACAACAGTTCCCACATTGTAACAATTCGCAATATTCACGTTAGCATGATAATCGACAGAACCGACCAAGCCGCCGGCTTTATTATGTTTGCCTTCAATTGATCCGGTGTTGTAACAATTTTCAACAACTACATCGCTGTATGGACCAATGACGCCTACTATTCCACCCGGGTAGCTAACCGCATTGACCGTAGATGTACTATAAGAATTTGAGATTTCAATATACGAATCCGACGGACCTCCTCCATTGGCAATACCGACCAAAGCCCCCACCTTATCATAGTCTCCCTTGGTCTCAAAGTACGAAGCCTCGATACCGACATTCTTGACTGTAACTGGATATTTTTCCGCACCCAAAACACCGACCGACCCGAAAAAGCCATAACCGCGAAATGCTTCAGAGTAATTCCGTACCGAATCGCACTTTACATAAAGCCCCGATATAGAATGTCCTCTTCCGTCAAATTCTCCATTGAATCCATTAATGGGCTCCCAGCGTGCAAAGCCCGCAGAATCAGCGACATTGAGAGTTCCGTCCTGATTCAACACATTCTCGTTCACCACGATATCATTAGCCAAGTACGCACAGGAAGCCGTATTCGTCGAAAAACCGTCTGTACCATTCACAATCGCGGCAAAGCCATACAGGTCAGATTCATCCTTGATGACATAGCACCCGTCGCTATTTTTTGACGGTTCTGTTTTCACAAGCCATTTAGCATACAGAACAACATCTCCTGATTCTTCTGCATCTATTTCAAACAAACGTTCACCTTTAAAATTCTTGTCCTTGTACCACCCCCTAAAAATCGCCCCGCTACGCGTCACATTTTTAGGCAACACAACCCCGACACCCTCCACATAAGACAAGACTTCATCGTCAATGTTGACGGTTCCGCTACCGGTCTGGTAAGATATTTTATAAACCGGAGTGAATTTCGCCCAGAATTCCTGTTCGCCACTAGCCGTCGCCGGGATAAACTTTATAGGATTTCCCTTGAATTCGGCATTATCATACCAACCTGAAAACGCATAGTCTTCACGGAAGACCGAAGGAAGGTCATATCTGTAACCGGGCACATAATTTTCCGGCAGAACCGAGGCATCCCCCTCGTAGGTATGCAGAATCAATTTTTCAAAGACCTGGGGCATATCCCCCGTTATTTTTTTCGAAAAATCGGGTGCCGGATCTTCACCAACATCCTGCCCCCAAATGGAGGCATCCAGCCCTTCGTAATAGTAATCGTGCAACAGGTAGGCAACCGTTCCATCGTTCATCATTTTTTCAGGAACTTCGATTCCGTAGGTGTCGCCATACTCGCCTGTCTGAAAATAGAGGTTGGCATATTTGAAATTTTCCACCTTGCCCACATAACGCCCTACAATAGCGCCCACATCTTCAAAATCTTCATATAGCGAATTCACGTTTCCCGTATTGTATGCGTTCACCAGCAGTACGGAACCTCCGCTCAAAGTTCCCACAATTCCACCCATAACATTATGACCAACGACGTACCCCTGATTATAGAGATTTTTCAGTTCCACATTGCCACTTGCCTGGCCAACGATGCCCCCTGCAACTGAATTGCCGTCATCTTCACTAAAGACATCCACCACACCCACACTAAAGGCATTGGTTATCGACACCGAAGTTCCAGACAAGAGCCCTACAATACCCCCCACGACATGCGATGCCGCGACATATCCAGTGTTGACACTATTTCCAATTTGAACATTCCCTGTAGCAAGAGCGACAATTCCTCCCGCTGTATTCCCTTTCGCCTCAATTCGAGAATCATTGCGAACATTGTAGATTATTACCGGGGCTTCTCCAGTGGCATATACATTACCGGCAATGAGTCCAACAGAAGATTTTCCCCTTAAATAAGAATTCATTATGCGCACATTCTTGACAGAAACGTCGGTGTCATTTTCCTCCGCAACAATGTTGCTGAACAAGCCGACATTAACACTAGAGGTGTCATTGAAATAGAGCCCCATGATCCTAAATCCCTGACCATCAAAGGATCCTCGAAATTTCTTTATGGGCGTCCACGGGATAAATTCTGCAGTATCCGCTACATTAAGTTCTCCGTCGGAGTTCAAGACACCTTCATTCACAAAAATGGATTTTCCGATTCTTGCGCACGCCGTCTGCTTCGGGGCGACATTTTCAGATCCATTTACGATTTCAGCAAAGCCGTAAAGTTCTTCCTTGCTCGTAATAAAGTAGCACCCGTCCAACGTAACCGGAGTTTTTGGGGTAATCGTTCCTGCGGAATCCGCAAATACGGCCAACAGTGCCAAAATCCAAAACAAAGTCCTTACTTTAGACATCTCTTAACCTCACACAAATCTTATCTGTAAGTATAGATAAAAAACAAGAAATCATCTTTGGAGTACACATGAATTTTTTCTATATTCCCAGCCATGACTAAAAGACGCGTAGTAATCACTGGTATGGGAGCCGTGACTCCCATTGGCAAGAACATTAACGATTTTTGGGCAGCCATTCGAGAAGGCAAGTGCGGTGTCGGCCCCATCACGCTTTTTGACGCAAGCAACTGCCCCGTAAAGATTGCTGCCGAAGTCAAGGATTTCAAGCCCGAAGAACACGACATTGACCCCAAGGAAGCCCGCCGCATGGCCCGCTTCACGCAATTCCTGCTCGCCGCCTCCAAAGAAGCGGTCAAAGACGCAAGCCTTACGCCCGAAGACCTCGCAGCCGACACAACCGGCATTGTCGCAGGTACCGGCCTCGGTGGCCTCGATATTGTCGATTCTACCTACACGCAGTACATTAACGGTGGCAAGCGCAAAGTCTCACCCCTCGCCATGCCGCAGCTAATTCCGAACGAAGCTGGAGCAAACGTCTCTATCGCCCTCGGCATTACAGGCCAGGCCCACACGGTCTGCACCGCCTGTGCCTCGGGTACCGACGCTATCGGTGTCGCCCTCGACGCCATCCGCTCGGGTCGCCTGGATATCTGCCTTGCGGGAGGCTCCGAAAGCGGCATTACCGATTACAGCATCAAGAGCTTCGCCGGCATGCACGCCCTTACAGACAAGTTTAACGATTGCCCTGAAAAGGCTTCTCGCCCGTTCGACCTGAACCGCTCTGGATTCGTGATGGGTGAAGGCGGTGCAGTGCTGATTCTCGAAGAACTGAAACACGCCAAGGCCCGCGGCGCAAAAATTTACGCCGAACTCGCCGGCTACGGTGCTTCTGCCGACGCTTATCACATCACGAGCCCGCGCCCGGGTGGAGAAACCTGCGCGAAGGCTCTTACCCGCGCCATCAAGGACGCAGGCATTGCCCCGACCGACATTAACTACTACAACGCACACGGAACCTCGACACACCTGAACGATGCGACCGAAACGGCGATGCTCAAGGTCGCCCTCGGCGAACACGCCTACAAGATCAAGGTGTCGAGCACCAAGAGCATGACGGGCCACTGCGTGGGCGCCGCCGGTGTGTGCGAAGCCATCGTCTCGACTCTTGCGATTCGCGACTCGTTCTACCCCGCCACCATCAACTACGAAACTCCGGATCCCGAATGCGACCTGGATTACGTACCGAACAAGGGTGTCGAAGGGAATATCGACGTCGCCGCCTCCGCCTCTCTCGGCTTCGGCGGTCACAACGGGGTCGTGATTATCAAGAAATACAAAGAGTAGATGAAAGACGAGAGAATGTCATCCTGAGCGAAGCACGTTAGTGCGAAGTCGAAGGATCTGGCTAGCATTCGCTAGCCTTGTTCATCTAACCACCTCTGGAGAATTATGGCGGCAGCGAGTTGATCGATGACCGCCTTATTCTTTTGCTTTTTCTTCTTGCTAAAGTAAGAAGTCTTTTCTTGCGCCTGAACGCTGGAATACGATTCGTCCTGCGTGTACACGGGCATGCCAGGAAAGCGCGTTTTCAAATCCTCGATGAACTTTTCCACCACCACGTTCTTGCCGTCGGTACGGCCATCGGGGTGATACGGCATTCCCACCACAAAGGCATCCACCTTATTGATTTTCACCAGCTCATCGAGACGCACAAACAGATTCGTCGTCTTCTGGTCAATCGTTTCACGCGAAAAAGCCATACGGAATTCGGAATCGGCAAAAGCAACCCCGACGCGATGTTCACCATAATCAAGCGCAAGATAATTCATAACTGAATGCAATTATAAAAAAATAGCGGGACAATGCCCCGCTATTTTCATTGTTTAGGAGTTCCTTCGACTGAGTTTACCCCGGACTTGTTCCGGGGCTCAGGATGACATTCCTGTCTACTTCCTACTGACTACCGTCTACTAACTCACGAGCATCATGGAGAACACCATGACGAACAGCGCGACGGTTTCGCCGACGCCAAGCACCCCAAGCGACCGGACCAGCTAAATGCACATTAAAAAATGCCCTTGTTACTGGTCCTCTCGCCAGCACGACTCGCTTACGCTGAGTCGCTTTCTGGCTCACGGTAGCGAGAGTAACCATTGTATTCGGTTCCATTGTTTTTTGTAGCTGGATTTAGGCGTTCCTCAGCCCCAAGGCCCCTGAGCCTGCCGGAGGGTGGGCTGGGTCGGGCTATATTCTGGGGGCAATCGGCTACGCTGACGCTTGCCGCTCACCTCCCAGAACCAAGCCCCGCTGCGCGGGTCTTGTCCCCAAGGGGTCACTATCTCCCCTAAAGGGGACCATAGCCACTAAGCAGTAAAACTGCAAGTGGCTGGAGGCCTAACGCGGATGCAAAATAGTGCTTTTTTGTTCATTCACCTATTGACTTTCCTCAGAAAATTATGTATATTCTTCTTGGGCTGGTCGAAAGACCCAGGTCCATCTACTGGCGAGGAAGTTCCTCGCTTTTTTTGTGGAGAAATGCTTCTTGAAGGAACTAAGTGTATTTATTGATGAATCGGGAGACTTTGGTGACTATAGCTATCATTCCCCGTATACATAATAACGATGGTGTTCCATCGTCAAGATGTCGATATTCAAGAAAAAATCAATCGCCTAGATACGGAATTGTCCTATCTAGGGCTTAACAATCTTTGCATTCACACCGGTCCGATTATCCGCAAAGAAGAAATCTATAAAGATATGGATATTGTTGACCGGCGGCGCATATTCAACAAGATGATGGCCTTCATCCGTTCAATAGATGTTCAATACAAATGTTTTTACATCGAAAAGAAGCATATCGAAGATTCTGTAGAAGCGACAGGCAAACTTTCGAAGCAAATATCCTCATTTATAAGAAATCATTTTGATGAATTTCTTGCATTTGACGATGTCAAGATTTACTATGATAATGGACAGGTCGAAGTAAGCAGGCTCTTGTCGTCTGTATTCAACGCACTTCTGCCAAATCCGATTTTCCGAAAGGTGATGCCAACCGATTACAAGTTGTTCCAAGTTGCAGACTTTATTTGTACAATGGAACTTGTAAGCCTAAAGCTTGAAAACAGCCTTTTTTCAAAATCCGAAATGACATTCTTTGGCAACAAGCGTGATTTGAAACAAAATTATTTGAAAGCACTAAAAAAGAAAGAGTGGAATTAGCACCATCTGGCACGCAAGGAAGAACATCACCCAGCAGCCGATAAGCCAGCCCACCTGCGCCATGAACGTGGAGTCCTTGCGCTTGATGCGCACGTAATTTTTTACCAGTTCCTCATCTGGCTCACCCTCGCATGGGCAAGTTGCTTTTCTAGCCGACGGTTGCGGCGAACCAACTCTTTCAGCCGAGCCCGCGTCGATTCCACTTCCCCGGCCCTTCCGCTCGGCCCTATAACAAGGAAGGCCCCGCTTTTCGCAGAGCCTATTCACCCACCTACAGACAGTATTGACACCTATCCCGAAAACTTTCGAGGCGACCGAGGCGGAATATTTTCCATCTAGGACATACTCCGCTACCTGGATGCGCTTTTCCTGAGTGTATCTCACATTTGCCATTGTGAATCTCCCTTTTTTAGGCCACACAATGGAAACGATAATACATTTTTACACTCTTGTAAAAACGCAACAGTTCAATATTAATTTGTTTAAAATCTTGCTATGATTAGCGGTTTTTTACGCAGCGAATCGACATGCCGCTAGTTTTTAGGATTGGCTGATCAAAACGCAAATCAATTCTGCCCAGCATTATGACGATGTTAACATCAGCATCTTTTTCATGTGGCAACTGATAAAGCCCCTTTTCCCTGATAAATGCTCCATCCAGACCAGTAGACGGTTCCGTCATCCCCCCATACAAGGCCGAGAATCCTTGGCTGTTGCTCCCGCCATTTACTTTCGACACAAAGCCATAATCATCTTCACTAGCCCCCTTCAAGACAGCCCATTCATCGCGATTCATTACATGCCACCCTTCCGGACAAATTCCCTGTATCTGCAAACGATCCCATTCATAATCGTACTCGCGGCCCGGGAATATCGAGTCCGGGCAGGCGGGAGTCGTTCCCGTCCATACGCTGTCGCAGGCCTTCGGAAACCCCATCGCCTCGCTCCAGCTGTACAGCCCGCCGAACCCGTTGTCGCAGTACCACGGGTCGTCGTCGTAGCAGTATTTTTCGGGAGCATTGTCGTCAAACACCGTCGTATTTAACGGGATTTGTTTTCCATAGTTAAGGTTAGTCGCGAATACGGTCATATTTTCAAAGCCATCGTAACCGAATTTCGTGTCTAAAATCCTGTACTTTTGCCCATCACGCGGGTCAACAAATTCCCCATACGAATACTTGCTGTTGTAAAGGCTGTCCATGTTGAAATAGCTACTAGTGGGCACGGACGAGGAACTTGATTCAACAAACAAAACGTAATAGCCATCTTTACATATGTACGTAACATCTTTTCCCAACTCCTTGTCACGCCTATGCATAATTTCACCTTCACTAGAGCAAGGCTTAGTCCAAACAGAACTTGACGAAGTCCCCGAGCTGCTCGACTTTACAGAAGAGCTGCTCTTGGAGTCGGTGGACGGGCTGGATTTTGCAGAAGAAGAACTGTTCTTCGATGAAGACGACACCGAACCGCCCCCCGAAGACGTTCCTTTGTCCGTGACGGAACTCGAGTAGGTTGCATCATCGCCACTAGAGGACGAAACTTCCGCTACCGGGTCCGGTCCGGCACCGCTGGAACTGTCGTCACAGGCAGCAATCGCCATAACGGTCATCAAGACTACGCAAAAGTAAAGACTTTTTGTTTTCATTCTAACTTCCTTTTTATTCTAATACCACAACAGTGCACCAGACACCTCATTTACGGCAACATTTACTTTAAGAGATGCATTAGAAGTATTCGACGGTTTTTCAATGTTAAATGTCCAACCCGAAACGGTTACCGATGTTTTGGAAAGAGCATTATAAATTTCAAGTGCAGAATACACCCCACCATTTACGGCATCATCTAATTTTTTCTTCAAAGTTTTCAAAGCTTCCGAAGATAAAGACGAATTTGTTTTGTTTAGTTCTTTATACTCGTCCGTTTGCAACAGGGCTGCTCTTCTAGCTGTTTTAGCATTTGACAAACCTTCTTGCAAAATCTTTTCGATACCACTGTTAATCTCCTTGCTATCTAAGTTCGTAGCCAACGCAGCAATATCATTAAACTTAGCAATCCTCGACGTACCATCTTTTTCGTAAATCACAGTATTATGGACATCAAAATTTGTCGACAAAGAACCCGCTGTTGATAGCAACTGAGCATCGATGGAATCTATTTCATTTTGCCAATCTGCAACCGTAGCGTCCATCATGAGTCTCGGTTCAAGAGACTCTATTTTATAGTTTTTATGGTTCTTATTTGCGTTTTTTTTATTCTTTTTATTGTTTTTGTTGAAATTAGACATAGATCTCCTAAGCCCCCACCTTAAAGGGAGCCAATTTTAAATTAAACTTTTTGTATGATTAGACTTTTTGTTTAAAAGTCCTTCGTGCAACGGATTGGAAGATAGTTATACCGCTCTGATCCAGAATCCCACTCTATACCTTTTTCGCTCAACATAGCAGCTTTTCCCCAATCTTCTCGCCTTTCGCTCAGTTCAGGTTGCCACATGTAAGCAAATTCGCCATATGCATAAAACTTTCCCTCAATCGCAACTCCTGCTGGGAGAAGCGAAAATCCGTATAAATCCCCCCCTTCCCATACAGCTCTCGAATTGACTAAATGCCCCCCTCCAATGAAGCGCCATTCATTTTCATCCATAACATGCCATCCCTTCGGGCATATTCCCTGAATATAATGGTTCCCATTAAAATATGTCGTGTCAAGTTTTTCAACAGCAACAGTGTCGTATTTTTTAGGGAGATTCATAGCCTCGCTCCATGAATAGAGACCACCAAAGCCGTTGTCACAAAACCACTCATCATCGTTATAGCAAATTTTTTCTACAAGTGAATCACTGAACTCTGCCGCATTAGCCAAAACTTGCTTTCCGTAATTCAAGTTTTCAGCAAAAAACGTACGCGTTTTGGCAAGTCCATTGTCAATTGTAATCGTTACAACTTTATATTCTTGACCATCGCGTTCATCCACAAACGTTTCATAATCAACATTTGAAGCAAACTGTTTTTCCATATTGGGGTGTGGGACATAGGGTTTTATAGTATCCTGTCCACCAATGGAGTCCAATAGCCACATATGCCCTCTACAGGTATAATAAACAAATGCTCCATCTACATCATAAAAAGAAGCCGTATCCCCATTGCAGCAATGTTCTAACACAACAATGCTACCATCATCATTGCGCTTACTTGGCACGCAAACCTCTGATGACGAGGAATAATCTCCACCTTCAGAACTACTGGAGCCGTTCGTTTTACCGCTAGAACTAGAGCTCTTCTGCGAGCCATTCGAATCAGGCTTCACAGAGCTAGAAGACCTCGAACCACCACCCGAGGATGTTCCTTTATCCGTAACAGAACTCGAGGAGATTGCGTCATCGCCGCTGGAAGACGAAATTTCAGCAACAGGGTCCGGTCCGGCACCGCTGGAACTGTCATCACAGGCCGTAATACAGAACATTATAATAGCACAACCCAACAAACAAGTAGAGATCCTTCTCCCCATTCGGGGATCATGCCCACTAAGGCAACAAGTTGCCAAGTGGTCAAAGAGACTCCACTTCGTTCCTACCCAAAGGGCATAACTCAACTTTGACAACAAGTTGTCTAGTTTCGTATAGCTCAGGATGACACGTTTCAACCACTTCGTGCTCGCAATGACGTTTTTATAGTTTTTCATAATTCTCGATTTGATGGTTATTCTCGATTTTGGTTGCTAATTCGGCTCTTTAGTATTTTCTAAATTCAACCCATCAGGGAATGCTTCATGTAACATCAATGCCGAAACAACATGGAGCCTGTTCTTGAAAAATATAAAGCTTGGAGCTGGCAGCAAATTCCAATCATACGATTCAACCATACTGCGAATTACACTGTAATTTTCACGTTCCGTGCAACCAAACATCTTCGCCAAGACTTTCTTACCCGAATTCGGGCTATTGTCGGAGCCAGACAAATTCTCATAAAAGGACTTTTGTGCAGCCTCATCATCTATAAGACAGAGCATCCAGGATTCGCTTCTGGTTATGGGGACCATAGGAACGCCCATCCTAAAATTTTCACTATCGAAACCCGAATGCATCGCGGCTATCATGGCCCTGTAATACTTGTCGCGATTCTCATGCGAAGAGAAATCCATATCCTCAAAGAGAATTGCACCACAGGCGTCCCCATGTTCAACAGCCTTTCGTGCCAAACAGGCTGAAAAAGCCGATATCGAAACTGTATTGGGATATGGATTCTTGGCACCGCGGACATAGGCTTTTCTTTTCGGCTTGTCATTCTTATTCGCATCGGAAAGTTCCGAACGGGTAACCATGTACATTTCGACTTCTTCGGAATACCAATTGTCCAAAAGATTCCTAACTGCGATTGCAAGCGGGCCATCAAAGCCATTAAAGGCATCGTACCGCAAATCGGTGGAGCCTTCGCCGCAAACAACGAACTCAATCATAGGATCCACCTTAATCGGACAGCTGGTCGGATAGTTCCATAAGGTCCGTATCGCCCATGGCTTCGCCCGGACCGAGAACATTCAACTTTTCCGACATCTGCGGAATATCGAAAAACCGACGGACACACGTATGTCCTAATTTATCCTTATATAGGAAAAAGACTCCCGAACGAGCTTGTTCATCGGTCAAGTAGTTCAAGAAAAGTCCGCTGTGCGTAGAGACGATAACCTGTTTTTTCGGTTCACCGTAGTTTTGCAACTTCGCAACAAACTTTTCGAAAAGTTCCTGATTCAGGCCATTCTCAACTTCATCAAAGAGAATCACCTTATCATCAGTAAATTGCTGTGACAAAAGAACAAACAGGCGGAGCGTTCCATAACTCAGATTTGTCGCGGAGAACACGCTTTTTTCAAGTTCACTCAAAAGCAAGGATTTCCAGCCAAATTGCTGGCGTTTAATTTCCATAGCCTTAAGCGGAGCATAGAAGTTCTGAATTTGAGCAAGAAGGTTACGCTGGTTATCGGCAGATAAACCTGCGATAAAGCCGCTCAGATTACGTCCATTGCTCTCTACGGACACGGATTGTGCCTTGGCAACACGCGACGACTGCGCAATCGCATGGGGGTCAAGAACCCCCAGGAATCGGCACTGTCTTATAAACTTGCTAAATCCAGTTTCCCTGAAAGAAAAAATAGACCCCGAATAATTGGACGGGCCATAATCGATAACTTGAATTTTCTTGCTCGGTTCCGAAATACTCAATTTGCCAGATTCATAACGATATTCGACAACGCCTTCCTTGAGCGTTTCCACCGTGCATCGCATTTCACGGGTATTGAACTTGGCTTTCCAAGACGCCTTTTTCTCTCCAAGGGTCGCATCAATTTCAATATCAATCGAATACTTACGCTCGCCACCAAGAGTTAGCAATTCCGTCACATTGTTCAGGCCCTGTTCATTAACCCACTGATGGACATTGCCATTCATCAGCGATTTCACGAAATCAAGGAACTGAAGAAGCGTTGTCTTGCCAGAGCCGTTGATTCCTATCAGGCAAGAAAACATGGGAATATCACTTATTTCAAAATCCGCTAGGGATTTAAAATTCTTTACGGATATTCTGTCAATCTTAAAAATTTCCATAGTCCAATTATAAAAATATGAAGCGCGGGGAATTTTCCCCGACACTTCCTACAGTTCTCATTCTACCGCCGTAGTTTCGCTACGACACAAGCATCATGGAGAACACCATGACGAACAGTGCGACGGTTTCGCCGACGCCAAGCACCATCAGGTAGTTCACCAGGCCCTTGCCGGTTTCGCCGAGGGCGTTGCATGCGTCCGCAGCGGACTTGCCCACGTACCAGGCAGATGCCATCATGCCGATGCCACCGAAGATGCCCACACCCAGGTATGCAGCCCAGTTGGCCGGAGCCGCCTGGGACTTGTTCAGGATGTACATCATCAGCAACATGCCGTAGATTGTCTGCGCAATCGGCGCGCCCACAAAGATGAGCAGCGTAAACAGCGCGTTCTTACCCTTGAGATACGCCTTCTTCCAGGCCCCGATGGCCGCCATGCCGGCAGTCCCGCAGCCCAGCGCAGAACCCACCGCGGCAAGGCCCAGGGCCGCCACCGCGCCGAGTTTCGCGAGCGTTAAAAGTTGAGCTTGATCCATACGTGTTACCTCGCTGGATTAAAGCACCATCATGGAGAACACGAGAACGAACAGGGCCACGGTTTCCACAATACCGAGCACCATCAGGTAGTTCACCATGCCCTTGCCGGTTTCGCCGAGGGCGTCGCAGGCCACGGCTGCGGACTTGCCCTGGTACCAGGCAGAAGCCATCATACCGAGACCGCCGAAGATACCGGCGCCGAGGCAGCCACCCCAGTTGGTAAAGCCGGATTCGGCAGCCTTGCTCAGGATGAAGTTCATGAGCAACATGCCGTAAATCGTCTGGGAAATCGGGGCACCCACGAACACCAGCAAGGTGAAGAGAGCGCTCTTGCCCTGGGCATAAGCCTTCTTCCACATGGTGATGGCGGACATACCAGCCGTTCCGCAACCAAGGGCGGAGCCCATTGCCGAAATGCCGAGAGCGGCAGCAGCACCCATTTTAGCGAGAGTAACCATTGTATTCGGTTCCATTGTTTTTTCCTCATTAAGTAGCGGGAATCATCCCTTGGTTTAATTTTTCTGCTTGGCGAAGGGCGCGAACGCGAATCCGCTCCATTCCTGGCCAAGTCCATTTGAAAATTCGAGAGTGTTAAGACGTACGGCGTGGACGGCGACGCCCATGACCGCAAGCGCGATGTTCAGGCCGTGCACAAAGAGCAGCAGGAAGGCAGCCCCGGCGATACCGACAGCAGAGCCGAACAGCGGCGAGAGCATGTCGTTGAACGCCTCGGCGATGGCCGCACCGGACATGCCCACAGCGAACAGACGGATATAGCTGATCACGTCGGTAAAGCTGTTCACCACGTCGAGCACGAGCATCGGGATGCTGATGAAGTCCTGCTTGAGCCTCTTGGGTGGCACGGTAAAGAGCACCAGGAGTACCGCTTCCACGATGAACATCGGGATGACGAACTTCGGCATGTCGATACCGAGCACCATCTGGCAGGCCAGGAAGAACATCACCCAGCAGCCGATAAGCCAGCCCACCTGCGCCATGAACGTGGAGTCCTTGCGCTTGATGCGCACGCAGACGTTCCACACGTGAGCGATACTCAAGTGGACCACGGCGATGCAGAAGCAGAACAGCTGGATATGCTGCATCTGGGATGCACCCGCCGCCTTCGGCACGAAGCTTTCGGGCAAGATCGTGATCGACTGGGCGAAGGCCTTGTAGGCTTCGAACTTCGCCGGGTCAGTCGGGGCGCTTGTGCGGATCCAGAGCATCGCGTTCTTCAGCGGTTCAGGCAACCAGCCGTAGTTGGTGATGTCCAGGTAATACGTCCACCCCGCAAGCGAGGGGCTGAGTCCCAAGAAGCTTGCGTTGATGACACCCCACACGATGGTGGCGATGCTCATGAGGTAGATAAAGTGGAAACCAGCAGGGTTCGCCTTCGGCATCTTCGAGCGGGCAAAGAGTGCCAGACCGAGGAACAACAGGCCGTAAGCGGTATCCCCCACGATCATCGCAAAGAAGATGCTGAAGAAGCAAAGGAACACGGCCGACACGTCCACTTCCTTGTACCCCGGCGAAATGCCGATGATGTCGTACAGGAACTGCATGGGGCGGCTGAGCTTGCTGTAGGTAAGCAGCGTCGGGATATCGTCGTCTTCGGCGGGGTCGTCCACCAGGAGGCCCCAGCCGTGCTCGCGGGCGGCCTTTTCGAGTTCGCCCACGCGAGGTGCAGGGCAGAAGCCCTGCACGGCGGCGACGTTCTTGTCGCCCACCATCGAGGCTTCGGCTTCGACCATGCGGTAGTCGTCACCCACTTCGAGGAGCTTGTCCTCGATAGATTCGCGCGCACCCGAAAGTTCACCCAGGCGACGCTCGACGCGGGCAAGCGTTTCCTTGGCTTTCGCTTCCATCTCGCGGTATTCGGCAAGCGACTTCTGCGGCATCGTGAGTTCGGTGAAGTTACCCTTCACAGCCACAGGGGCTTCTCCCCTGCTCACGACAGCTACATACTTGCCGTTTTCATCCTGGCCGAATTCTTCGATGGAACCTTCGCCATCGAGTTCGAACGGGACTTTACCGTCATGGAGCTGGTACAGTTTGACATAGATACCCTTCGCCTGCAAGGCAGCTGCCGTTGCGGGGTCCAGGTTCTTGAACATGGAAAGTTTGGTGAGTTCCTCTTCAGCCTGTTCCTTGTCGATTTCCGCCTGCTTGCTTTCGGCAACCAGGTTCTGGATTTCATCGATAAGGTTCATGGCGTCGGTCCCTGAGCCTGCCGAAGGGTTCACGGGAGTCACACCCTTCGGGGCCTTCTCGGGCACCACTTCCAAGGCCTTCTGCACGCGGTTTACTTCACCGCGGGCATGGTTCAGCTTGGCGCCTGCTGCAGCCTGCAAAGGCGTGAGGTGCAAAATTTCAAGCGTACGGAGCGCCTGGAGCGTCTCTTCAACCGCACCTGCAACCGTCAGCACCGTCACTTTCTTCATAGGAGTAATCATGCGGCGGCCTCCTTCGCGAGTGCATCCTGGGCAGCGGTACGGGCGGTAGCCTTACCCTTCGCAAGCTTGCTGCGGGCAACGCCGGACGTCTGCTGGTCGCCCAGGAAGATGTTGATGACGCGGATATTTTCCTTCGCTTCGGGAATCTTCACCTTTTCGAACAGGTTCACGCGCTGGCTCGTGGTACGCAGTTCCTTCGAGAGGAGCTCGTATTGACGCTCGAGCACGCGGCGTTCCAGACGCAGCGAAATCAGGCCCTGCAGGCTTCTGATACCGTCGTCCAGCCACACGGGCGTGGTAAAGAAATCCGGAATCGAGATATTAAAGTCTACCCCGTCGTATGTCGGAATCTTCACGCCGGCAATGTTACCTTCGCCCTGGCGCACTTCCTTCACCGACAGGTACTTTGACCATTCGATGGGTTCGGCAAACAGCGAAATCCAGGAAGCCATGCTCTTGCGGAGCTTGTCCTCTTCGGCTCGCTTTGCCATCACCCTCTCCTGGAGCGTGCGCATTTCCATCTGCAGCTGCTGCTTTTTCAACAGCAACGTCGGCAGATAGCGCTGAAAGCGCTTCAATGCGTCGCGTTCCGCCTTGAGGGCGTTTTTAGTTAACTTGACCTTCGCCATATTACCCCTTCTTGGGCCAATATTCGTTGATCATCTTGGTCGGAATACCGGTTTCTTCAGGAGCGAAGCAGTCGGCAAGGATTTCCCAGCCAAGGTCCAAAGCCTTTTCAAGAGGAATGTTCACGGAGAGGTCCATCATTTCCTTCTCGAAACGGGCACCGTATTTCAGCAGCTTCTGGTCCCAGTTACTCATGTTGAAGCCCATGGACTGCTTTTCCAAAGTTTCCTTGTAGCTTGCGTACAGCTGAATCATGGTATTCATGATGGTACGGTGGTCGCTACGGGTCTTGCCGTTCACCTGCTGCTTCAAACGAGACAGGGAGCCGAACGGTTCGATGCGGCCCTTACGCAGGTAGAACTGACCTTCGGTAATGTAACCGGTGTTGTCCGGAACCGGGTGGGTCACGTCGTCGCCAGGCATGGTCGTCACGGCGAGAATGGTGATAGAACCGGCATCGCTGAAGTCCACTGCCTTTTCATAACGGCTGGCCAGCTGGGAGTAAAGGTCGCCAGGGTAACCGCGGTTCGACGGAATCTGTTCCATCGTAATGGCGATTTCCTTCATGGCGTCGGCAAAGTTCGTCATGTCGGTAAGGAGCACCAGCACGTTCTTGCCTTCGGTGGCGAACTTTTCAGCCACGGCAAGGGATGCATCCGGCACGAGCAAGCATTCCACGATCGGGTCAGAGGCGGTGTGCATGAACATCACCGTACGGCTAAGAGCACCGTTCTTTTCGAGGAAGTCCTTCAGGTACAGG
>JAGAHT010000041.1:0-37875 GCA_017626945.1 Fibrobacter sp. | reverse complement strand
GTTCTTCCACGAGCTCGGCCACATCGTGCTCCACGGCAAGAAGGACATCTTCATCAAGAACGTCTATTACGGCAACAAGAACCAGCAGAAGGACGACGAGGCAAACGCATTCGCGCAAAAATACATGACGCAGGCAGGGCTAGAAGTCTAAAAATGCTATCTTTACCCGCATGAAAAAATACCACTTGGCCACATACGGCTGCCAGATGAACGAGTACGACTCGGCGATGATTGCCCAGGAGCTCGACATGTGCGGTTGCGTCGAGACGAGCAACCAGGAAGATGCCGACTTTATCATCGTGAACACCTGCAGCGTGCGCGAAAAGGCCGAGGAAACCGCCATCGCGAACATCAGCAAGCTCAAGTACCTGAACAAGAAGAACCCCGACGTGAAGGTGGTCGTTTGCGGCTGCATGGCGAAGAATCGCGGGCCGGAACTTTTGAAGCGTCTGCCTAACGTGAGCTACATCGTGGGCCCGGACCAGTACAAGAAAATTCCGGAGTTGCTGCTGGGCGATGCCAAAAGTCCGCTGCACCAGACGCACCACAAGATGTTCATCGACGAGGACCTGAGCGAAAACTATCTGGGCGAATACGCGAAACTCCAGAACGACTTCACCACCTTCGTCGCGATCCAACGCGGGTGCAACAAGCGCTGCAGCTACTGCATTGTGCCGTACCTCCGCGGGCCGGAAAAATACCGCGACATGGAAGACGTGCTTGCCGAAGTGCGCAAGGCGGCCGACAAGGGCATTACCGAGGTGACGCTCCTTGGCCAGACGGTGAACGCCTACAAGACGGAAGGCGGGAACTTTGCGGACCTGCTTACGAAGGTTTCTGAAATCGGGGGCATCCGCCGCATCCGCTTTACGAGCCCGCACCCGAGGCATTACACGAACGAACTCATCGACGTGCTGCTGAACAACCCGAAAGTCTGCCACTACGCGCACATCCCTATCCAGAGCGGCTCCGACGCCATGCTCAAAAAGATGCGCCGCCAGCACAACATGGAGCAGTACCTTTCGATTATCGAGCAGCTGCGTAGCAAGGACCCGTTCTACGGGATTTCGACGGACGTGATTTGCGGATTCGTGGGCGAAACGGAAGAAGATTTCGAACAGACGCTCAAGGCTTTTGAAACGTGCCAGTTTGACTCTGCCTTCATGTTCATCTACAGCCCGCGCAAGGGAACGGAATCGTACAAGGAAGCGGAGACTCTCACCGAGGCTGAAAAGAACGAGCGCCACACGCGCCTGGTGGAACTGCAGAACGCCATCACGCTCAAGCGTAACCAGATGATGCTCGGCCGCACCGAGGAACTGCTGGTAGAAAAGAACTCCGTGCGCGACGAGACGGAACTGCGTGGCCGCACCGACAACTTCAAGAAGGTGGTGTTCAAACCGGAAGAAGGCCGCATCGTAAAGCCCGGCGACTACGTGAAGGTGAAACTGGACGACATTCGCGGGTGGACAATCCGCGGGAAGTTGGTAATTGATAATTGATAATTGATAATGGATGATTGTGGTGTGAGGTAATGAAGATGAAGTTTTGGAATGTTCGCGGGATTGCGTTTGCATTGCTTTCTGTTTTTGCAGCAAGTGCATTTGCGCAGACAATGGCAGATGCTCAGAAGGCGTATGTGGCGGGCAACTGGAAAGAGGCCGCCGCCGCATACGAAGCCGCATGTTCAAAGGAACCAGATTCCCTGCGTGCCGAATGCTACCTGTGGAATGTTCTCGCGTTATCGCAAACGGGAAGCGCCCAGTCGTTCAAGATTGCAGGCAAGCGCCTCGACAGTCTCATCCAGACGACCAATCCGCAACGCGCCATCTACGCAGACTTGATGATGACGAGCGCCCAGTTCAAGCTCTACCTTGGCAAATACGACAAGGCCGCCGAAGACCTAATCCAGGCCATCGAGACTTCGCACCCGCACCAGGCCGTCGTTCTCCAGAAAGTGTGTCAGGCCGTAAAAGCCAAAATAAAGTCGGACGAACTCAATGACCGCTGCAACCTGCTGAACAATCCCGACTCGCTAGCAGCAATGCAAAAATCAAAGGCCGCCACAGTAGCCCCTGCCGAACCCGCAAAGGTTTCCGCCCCGGCTCCGAAAAAAGACTCTACCGTAGCCAAGCCCATTCAACCTCCTGTGGCAGACAGTACTCCCTCAAAGGTCGCCGAGCCCCCCAAGCCAGCCCCTGCAGTTGTTCCGACCGCCACCGCTACACCGACCGCAAACGTTCCTGCAGTCACCAAAGCCGAGCCCGCCCAGGAATACTGGACACTCCAGTTGGGCGCCTTCGGAACAAAATCTAACGCAGACCTGCTCGTCACCAACCTCAAAAAACAGAAAATTTCCTGCACCATCATCGAACAGCCACGGGCGGAACGGACTCTTTACCTTGTACAAACAGGGCGGTTTGAGACAAAGGAACAGGCCGTTGACTTCGCCGCAAACAAGCTTGTGCCCCTGAAAATTGAATACCAGCCCCTTCTAAAAAGATAAAATTGCACAAAAATGGGTATTTTTCTCTTATTTACCCTGCAAAAAAGCAAAAAGTGTTCTATATTTGTGCAAACCCCGCGCCGGGGTGGTGAAATTGGTAGACGCGCCGGACTCAAAATCCGGTACTCGCGAGAGTGTGAGGGTTCGATTCCCTCCCCCGGCATTAAAAACTGAAGGATGAAATTGATGGCGAATTGGTGCAAGATTCTCTCAACAGTGTTGCTGTGCGGCTCTATTGCGTTCGCCCAGTTCGATGACGAATCTTCCGAAGATTCATACTCTTACGGAGCATCTTCCGAAGCATCCGATGACGCATTTGCAAACGACGACGAAAACGTTGGAGAAGCAAAAGCCTCCGGAGACGAATGGCAGGGTTTCAACTACGAAGAAATGGGACTTACCCAGTGGGAATTCCAGCAGGCCAAAGAAGAAGGCGTGTCTAGGGACAAACTCACGAACCTTGTCGAAATGGGAATCCGCCCGTCCGAATATCTCCAAAAGCCCTGGGAAAAGCTTGGTGTTTCCGAAGAAGAATGGATTAGCCAGCGTTCCGGCGGACTTGAAGATGCCGATATTGACCGTTCTTATCGTAACAATGCCGGCGATCAGAGCTACGCTTACCTCTCCCTGTTGATTCCCTCGCTTTACCAGTGGCACAAGGATGAATCCATGAAGGCCATCTGGATGGACGCCCTTTGGGTGGGAAGCGTCGGAACAACGGTCTACCTCGCCACTGACGGAAACACGGCTTGGTGGTACGGCCTGATTTTTGTTGCCGCGGCCCACATCTGGTCTTTCGCTGACGCATTCTTCAGCACCCAGTGGGACAGCAACCCGGACGCAAACCGTTTCAGCTACGGAATCCTCCCCACTCCCGAAAAAGGCGTTGCTGGATTCTTCAACGTAAAATTCTAAGCGCATCATGCAGCTAGAATTACTCAAAAGCAAAATTCATCGCGCAACCGTAACCGACGCCAACCTCAACTACGAGGGGTCGATTACCATTGCCCGCGATTTGATGGATGCAGCAAACATCCTCCCCTTCGAAAAGGTGGGCGTGCTTGACGTGAACAACGGCAACCGCCTCGACACCTACGTCATCGAAGGTCCTACCGGTTCCGGCGTCATCTGCTTAAATGGAGCTGCAGCCCGCTTGGTCCAGCCCGGTGACTTGGTAATTATCGTTGCCTACGCCACTATGAGCGAAGCCGAAGCCAAGACGTGGAAGCCCACCGTGATCCACGTGAACGCCAAGAACGAAATCGTTTAATTCGATTCCCCATAATTGCTATATTCTAGGCATGCGGTTAAAGCCGTTTTTGATGATGTTTTTAGCAACGGTAGCCTTCGCGGAAACCCCTGCGAAGGTTGATTCCGCTATTGCAACCACAGCTACAAAATCTGCGGCGACGGCGCCCGCAACGGTGAATGCGGCCCCGAAAGACACGATTGTTGACACAGTCTATGTGATTCCCGACGACGGCATCCCCTGGAACCGCGAGCATTTTGACCCAGAGCGCCTGGTACGACACGAGACATTCGACCCCGCGCTCAAAGTCGCCTACACCTACTCGGTGAGCTTTATGGGAGGCTCTTTCGGGACATTTGCCCAGCAGAGCTACATGGCGCACCTCGCCTACGAATTTTCTCCGGAGCTTCACTTGTACGCAAATGTGGGTCTTTGGATGCCGCTGTATTCAAATTTCCGATTCGGCACGCCGATCGCCAAAGAGGACGTGCGGCAGGGCAACGTGGACGTCATCCTCCCCGACATCTCTCTTGAATACAGGCCGAACGACAACATGAGTTTTAGGCTGATGTTCGTAAACGAGAACGACGCTTTCAAGGCTTACGGCCCTTACCGCCATTTTTACGGCGGATGCCCGTGGAGAACGAGTTATTACTGTAGGTAAAAAAAATCCTACTCTGCCGAGCAGGATTAATTCATTTAAGAAAAACGAATTCTATTAAGCGAAAGGATCATCTAAAGGCAATTCTTGGTATTCGCTACCATCATAGTAATAGTAGCTGGACCCCTGCTCATCGCCGCCATTATTCCATTCAACATTACGACCATAATATGTCAGGCCCCAAGAGGCCCCCATATCACTTCCGATTTCCCATTCTCCAATACGACAAAGCAGAGTCGGAACATAATAGCCGGCCGCAATAGCCTCTTCCGCGACATTCTTAAAGCCATCTTTCCAAACATCCCAGAAATCCTTTTCTATGTCGCTTGCAAAAGGATCCGGCAATCGAAGACCTGCAAATTCATTATCCATAGCTTCACGAGTCGCATGTCCTAATTTTTTTATCTGAACAATAGCTTGTGAATCCTCGAGGAAATTTCCAAGACTAATTTCGGAGTTTTGCATAATGAGTTTCATCTTATTAGATTCATCATCATCGAAAAACACTCCAGTTTCAAAATCACCCGTGTATAGGTCTAACTCGAGATCTTCAAGTTTCAAAGTCCATGCACATCTAGAATCAGCTTCGTCCGAAACAGCGATAAAATAGAAACTAGTATCGCAATCAATAGAGCGGTAATCGTCTTCTCTATTTTCATAGATTTCAGAAGCTTCATTTTCGTCTTCAACAGTTTTAATCACGACCTCGCAACCAGAGTGAGCAAAACCACTAAAGCCAAACGAACGCTTTGGTATGTCACATTCGTAGTATTCGGCATTCTCGTCAATGTTTGTTCCTTGCAAGAACGAAGGCAACATGATTTGGTATCCAAGGTCAATAAAGTCTTCTGCAAAGCCAACAATTGTCGGCGGAATCTTAAAAACAACACTGCCAAAGGGAACATCGATATCTTCTAATTCATCGTACTTCAAATTAAGGCAAAGCAATCCTTGAGGAAGCTCCACAACAATTCTTTCATCATCCTCGGTATTTTGGGCATTTTGAAGGATTTCTTTGATTTGCTCAATCGCCTTCGCAGAAAGAATCTTGTGTTTGCCTTCAAGGCAAGATTCATCTAACTTAATTGTTTTCATTTTATTTTCTCCTTGTTGTGTTTGATTCAGGTTCATCTTCACCAATCTGTCAATTGTTAGTCCTTGATACAGCGGATGGAAAAGGCTTTTGGATATGGCTCTAGTTCTGGAACATACCACATTTCATAACCAATCTTTTCACTATACCCCGATCGATATAATCTATGCCTATATTCAAAGTCATAATATACTCTTCTATCCCCATCTTCTCCTTCATAATGAATTTTTGTTCCACACCAAAAATAAGCCGTTGAACCTAAACCAGAATAATACGGTTCATTAGAAAAGGCTTTATAGCCTCTTTCACCAGAAGGAACGAGCGAAAATTTTAGCGAATTAATTTCTTGCAGTTGTTGATTAACTCTTTTTTCTTCTAAATCTCTATATCGACTAGGAGGAAGTGTTTCATCGAAATGTGGAATTATATTCAAGTTTTCTGCCCATGGCTTTACAATTATTTTACGGAAATTATTTTCTCTTTCCTTTTCATCTACCGAATCTAATCCAACACCACTGCAAAATTCATGCCACTCATCCATACTCGGCAAATGCCACCCAGGCGGGCAAGCCTCTTGAGCAACATCCCATTCATACAGTCTTCCCAAATTTCGTCCTACATTACTTTCATCGTCATCATAGGCATAGCAACCACTCTTACATTTATACCGCAAATTTTCGGCCATCCAAACCTGATTGCCAATTTTTACGACCCTATACCTTTGCCCGTCACGAGGATCGGTAAATGTACTTGGAGGAAATATATTGAATTTTTCATCTGCGCTGAATTTACTATTATCAAGCATCCAATCCGTTTTACAGTTTGGAGCTATATTCCATTTAAAAATATCTCCATGGAAAGCAGAATCATAGAACAGCCATTGCATATTAGTTACATGAGACACATCCCACGACGATATATCTCCATTAAACTTGGAATATTGAAACATGCATTTCATACTTGTCACATGAGACACATCCCATTGAGATATGTCGCCATTGAACTCGGAATGTTGAAACATGCAATCCATATTTGTCACGTGAGAGACATCCCATTTGGATATATCTCCATTAAACCCAGCAGCAGGCCAAGACGAAAAAAGATCACTCATATCCGTAACTTGCGAAACATCCATCGAGTTCAAGTCAATATTCGAACCAAATGCGGAAATATTGTGTATAATAGCCTCTTTAAGAGCTTTCTTATCTGTAAATACGCCCGAAATAAATTTGGGAGACTCCATTTCAGTCGGTTGCGACGCCGTTTTTTGTCCAAAGATGTTAGAAAACATTTCTCCAAAAGCACCACCGAATGGGTCAAAATCTGGATCAACCTTTTTTCCATTTGCTGAGTTCTGCGAGGGCTCCTGAGCGGCAGATTGCTTTTCCGATTTATTAGGTTCGGTTGTTTCGCGACAGAAGTGATTCTTAAGCATCTGCGAATCTTCCGGCGACCAACCACCTTCCCAAAGGCTCGAAACATCCTGAACCTTATCAACATGCCAGTTGAAGATGTTGCCCTTGAATTTCGAGCCCTTGAAAACGTCCTTTATGTTTTCAACATTTGACACATCCCAGCCGCTAATGTCGCTATTAAATTCGGAGTACATGAACATACTTTCCATCGTCTGGACTTTTGAAACGTTCCACCTGCTAATGTCACCATTGAACTTTGACTTGTAGAACACCGTCCGCATGTTGGTTACATTCGAAACGTCCCAACCGCTGATATCGCCTGTGAACTTGGTTCCGTAAAACAGGCTCCGCATATTGGTCACCTTGGAAACATTCCACTTCGAGATATCGCCGTTAAATTCAGAAGATGAAAACAAACCCTCCATATTCTCAACATTTGAGACGTCCCATTTGCTGATGTCTCCGTTGAACTTGGAATTACGGAACATCCGTTCCATATTCGTTACATGGGATACATCCCACGACGATATATCGCCATTCCATCCAGAACCCTCAAAAAGATGACTCATGTCGGTAATCGCAGAAACATCTATGTTGTTCAGGCTATCCCCCGTCGCCATATAAGTCGTTATCATACTTATAAGTTCTTCTTTAGTCTCGGGGCGAGGTTTTACAATACTATTGAACGCGTCGAAAAATCCCATGATAATTTCCTGTGATTAAATTGTCAGTTTGTTCACTTATTTCTGTTTATGCATTTTTATTTCACATTCTGCATAGCGAGCATAAACCTTTCCGCTTTTAAAGCTCCACTTTTCAGGCATTGAACTCTTATACCGCTTATTCAATCGCTTGTTCTCAGCAGATGTAATTAAAGCAACCTTGCAGTACTTACAAAGAAGTTTATTCAAAATTTTAATATCAAATTTTCCTTTTGCCAACAACCCCTCAATGTGGTCATGCAGCACCTTAATCGGAACCGAATGTTCAACAATGAGACCATCAACGCTCAGACTTCCTGACGGAATAACCTTATCACCTTTAATCCACTTAGGTTTCTTCTTTTTCAGCAAATTGAAGGCTTTTTCAGAAACATCAACAGCTTCTCCATCCTGGGGCAAGTAGCAACCACCAAGACAATACCGTAATGTGCTTTCAGAAATTTTAACTTTTGCCGTGTATAAATAGTGCAAGAGTTTTGCCTTGTCTTCAACATTGAAACTACGCAATTCAAAAGATGCGTCGTATGCCATAAATATGCTCCGAATAAAGTCATAAAAAAAAGAGATATCCCCTATTGAGTTAAACTCGCTAGAGGATAATCAACAACCGTCGTTGCAGGTTTATCTGATAGAAACTGTTTTGCCCCTTTCATCCAAAACAATTATGCTATGACCTTTCTTGATGGTCACCGTTGTAGCCGTGGTACCAATAATTTGATCTGCACCAGGACCAGTGAAGAGCGTTTTTCCCTTTTCATCCTTAGCAACAACGTAATTATTTCCGTTCAATGTAGCATAAGCAATAGCCATATTACATTTCCTTCTTTCTCGCGGGTATTTTGCAAAACGGGTTAAGCGAGAATTAACGCCGTCCTGTTTGGTCCACAATTGAGAACCGCAACCGCCAGGACCAAGGCAATTGTCGGCAAAACAAGAACACATCCGAGGCACAAGGCCACGGATTAAAATAGACCTCCAAGCGGGGTCTTTAAGTAAATTAATCTTTACATGGGGGGGGGGGTAATGGGTTTTGCAAGACCGAGCATGGCCACACGGGCACAAGTGGAAATGCCCATGGTCATAGATTCGTGGCGGATCTGCAAAGTATCACCCAATAATTCCATACAGCTAATATACATTTTTTTATAAAAAAAGATATCCCCCCCCAGAAAAAATGACGAAAATTGTGAAATCAAGCAAAAATTTCATCGGTTTAGCAATTTTTGTGAGAAAAATTGCTAAATAGCATCAATTTCACGAGTTTTGGCGAAATTCATCCATGATTAAAATTTTCTGTAAGCTATTGACTTTACAACTTACTTTTAGTATATTACCAAAGGTAACTTACCAAAAGTAACTTGAGAATACTATGGAAAATCCGTTTTCACTTGAACCCTACACTACAAAAGAGAATTTCTGTGATCGTGAACAGGAACTTAAGGATATCGTGTCCTTTTTGACAAATGGTTCAAACATCACATTGATTTCGCCCAGGCGTTATGGGAAAACAGGGCTTATTTTCAGGACTTTTGAAGAACTGCAAAAACAGCATTATACATGCATTTATGCTGATATATTTTCGGCACAAAACCTTGATGACTTTCTCAAGATTCTATCCGAAGCCATCATTAATTCTTTGAAAGAGGATTCTTTAATAAAGAAATTCTTCATCGCCCTCAAGAATGTCCGTCCATTACTCAGTTACGACCCCATTTCGGGCAGTCCACAAATATCTTTTACATTTCAACTAGATGGACAAAAGACGCTGACACTGAAATCTATCTTCGATTTTCTTGAAAAACAAAGGAAGCACATAATCCTTGCCATTGATGAATTTCAACAGATTCGCGATTTCAAGGAAACGAACATCGAAGCCCTGCTGCGAACATACATTCAGCAACTGCACCATGTAAAGTTCATCTTTTGCGGCAGTAAAAAGCACTTGATGACAGACATGTTTACAAACGCCAAAAAACCATTTTACGAAAGTTCAAGGACAGTCTACATAGACCGTATCGATTCTGAAAAATATGGGGTCTTTATAAAGAAATCGTTTAAAAAGGCAGGAAAAGTCATCGACGATGAAGCCGTTGAGTTTATTCTAGAATGGACTAAACGGCACACCTATTATACACAATTTGTATGCAATAGAATTTTTGCAGAATCATCCAATAAAATTACATTGGACACGGCAAAAAGAGTCGTCACAAGCATATTGAGGATCGAAGCGGCAAATTTTATTGAACGGAGAAACTTAATCACCGACAGACAATGGCGATACCTTATTGCCGTAGCAAAGGAAGGTTCCATAAGTCAGCCCACCGCAAGCGCGTTCTTAATGAAATACAACATTGGAAATAGCGCCTCAGCCCTAAAACTACTTACGGCCCTTGTTGAAAAGGAACTTCTGCTAGAACAAAGCGACCTCAACGGAAAATCATACAGCGTCTATAACGTATTCATGTCTCGCTGGATGGAAACGCTATAAGAAACGGAAATTCCCGGTCAAGCCAGGAAAGACATTCATTTTTTTCTACATTTACACCAAAGAATGTACCTTCATTTTTCGAAAGCTCACTCATTTGCATCGACCGCCGCGACGGTGGCTTCACTGTTGTTTGTAGCAACGGCGTTTTTAGGGTGCGAAGAGGAGCAGAAGAAGGCGCCAGTAGAAAAGGTGGTGCGCACCTACAAGGGCGATGTCGAGGTGCTGAACAGCTGCGGGATGCAGGGGGCGGCAGCCAAGATGCGCACTTACCTGCGCGAAAACGGATTTGACGTCGTAAGTTCTAGAAACGATAGATTGCAGAACTACGATGAAACCGTGTTGGTGCTCAGGAACCCCGAGTGGGAAGGCGCCAAGGCGCTCGCCCGCGCGCTCAAGACGAAGAATGTACTCGTGGTCCACAGCAGCCGAGCCGTCGTAGATGCCGCCGTGTACATCGGCAAAGACTTTGAACAAATAATAGAACCCGAACAGGGAGAAACAGATGACAACGAATAAGCAAGAACTTCCCCAGTCCGTCCAAATGGGCGCAAGCATTTTGTTTGAGCTGCGCGCCCAAAACGTGCAGCTGATTGACCTGCGCGGCATCAAGGATGTCACGGATTATTTCCTCGTGGCAACCTGCGAAAGCGAAGCCCAGATGCAGGCTATTCTGAACGAACTGCGCAAGGAATTCAAGGCGAACAAGCTCCCCTCCGTGGGTGTGGAATACAAGGAAGGCGTGCGTTGGGCCGTGTTCGACGCGGGCCTCGACCTGATGGTCCACCTGTTCGAAGAAGAAAAGCGTAACGAGATTTCGCTTGACCGTCTGTACGCCGATGGCAAGATTGTGGAACTCGAAGAAAATGACTTTGTAAAGACCACCGACAAGAAGGCCGACGACAATGAACTCGTTTGAGCAAGAAATCGCAGAAGCGCTCGCCGCCACCGGTTCCTTCGAAAAGGAAGCCGCCCTCAAGCTTATCTCCGTGCCGCCTGATACCACGCACGGCAACTTTACCATTCCGTGCTTCTCGCTCGCGAAGGTGATGCGCAAGGCCCCGAAGATGATTGCCGAAGACCTCGCCGCACAGGTGAAGCTCCCGGCAGGCCTCTCGAAAGTGGAAGCCGTAAACGGCTACCTGAACTTCTTCATTGACCGCGGATTCCTCGCGAAGTCCACTCTTGAAGAAATCGCCGCCAAGGGTTTGGAATACGGTCATGCAGCCCCGAACGGGAAGGTCGTCTGCATCGACTTCAGCTCCCCGAACATCGGTAAGGAACTCGCCTTCCACCACCTGCGTTCGACGATGATCGGAAACTCGCTTTCCCGCATCTACAAGGCAGCCGGCTACAAGGTGGAACGCATCAACCACCTCGGTGACTGGGGTACCGCATTCGGTAAACTGATTGTAATGTACCTGCGCGAAAAGCGTCCCACCGACGATGCCACGCTCGATAGCCTCACCGTGAAGGAACTCAACATCCTTTACGCCGCATTCTCCAAGGCCAGCAAAGAAGAGCCGGGTCTCGAAGACGAAGCGCGCGCCGCATTCACCAAGCTGGAACAGGGCGACGAATTCTACCGCAAGCTCTGGACCGCCTTCCGCGCCGCAACGCTCAAGGAACTCATGCGCATCTACGACATGATGGGCGTGGGCTTTGACCACTACACCGGCGAATCCTTCTTTGAAGACAAGATTCCGGCCATTCTCGACGAACTCCGCGAAAAGAACCTGATGGTCAAGAGCCAGGATCTGGACGTGGTGATGCTCGACGAATTCGACCTGAACCCTTGCCTGATCCGCAAGAGCGACGGTTCTACCTTGTACGCCACCCGCGACCTCGCCGCCGCTTGCTACCGCAAGAAGGAATACAACTTCGACAAGTGCCTTTACGTAGTGGACCTCGGACAGGCGCTCCACTTCAAGCAGGTTTTCCACGTGCTCAAGAAGATGGGCCGCGAATGGTACAAGGACATGTACCACATTCCGTTCGGCGTGATTCTGCAGCTGGTGGACGGCAAGTGGGAAAAGGGCAAGACTCGCACGGGTACCGCAAGCCTGCTGCGCGACGTGATTGAAGCCGCCCAGAAGAAGATTCTCGAATTCATCAACGAGAAGAATCCGGGCCTTGAGAACAAGGAACTCATCGCCCGCCAGATCGGCATTTCGGCGCTCACCTTCAACGATCTCAAGAACAGCCGCCTGAAGGATGTGCGTTTCGATTGGGATGCCGTGATGAGCTTCGAAGGCGATACCGGTCCGTATGTGCAGAACGCCCACGTGCGCCTTTGCAGCATCATGCGCAAGGCAGGCATTGAACGTGCCGACCTCGCCGCCGCAATCAAGGACGTGAACTTCGCTGAACTTGGCGACGATGCCGCTTACAGCCTCATCAACATTCTGTCGAAGAAGGGCAAGAAGATTCTGGATGCCGTCGCCGGTGATGAACCGAGCGTGCTCGCCCAGTATGCTTTGGAAATCGCCGAAGCCGCGCACAAGTTCATCCACGAAGACCGAGTGCTCGGGAGTGCCGAAGAGAAGTCCCGTCTGTTCCTGGTGCAAGCCACGCAGATTGTGCTCGAAAACGTGCTCGATTTGCTCGGACTCTTCCCGATTCGCCAGATGTAATCACGAACTGCCGATCGAGCCAATACGTTCGCTTCGGCAGGCTCAGCGACCTTTATAAAAAACGAGAGCTTAAAGCTCTCGTTTTTTGTAGATCCCGTCGCTCACTACGTTCGCTCCAGGATGACATGCTAGCGAGAGTTTGTTTATTTCGTAAAGCGTTTTAATTCGGAGCGTTTTCCGTCAGTAACGGCAACATGGTAAACGCCTGCGGGCAGATTTCGCACATTCATAGCCGCCGTACGGAAGGCTTTGTAACGCATCACCTCGCGGCCCTGCAAATCCAGAATGCGAACAGTCGCGCCATTCTTAAGGTCACTCGCCAGTTCTACAAACAACATGTCGTTTGCATAATGGACTGAAGTTCCGTACACACTTGCATAGTTGCCCAAGTACGGAATCGCAGTCCTACCGGAATCGGTAACAGATGAATCCTTCTTCGTCGTATCCTTCGAAGGAACCACATCGTCCTTGCCAAGTAAACGCCACATCTGGTTCCATTCCCAGTCGTCGGCCCAGCTCTGCACCACGCGCTCGCCGTCCGTAGTTGCACGCAAGTACATATTGCTGTGCTGCATCTTCATGCGCACCACGGAGCCTTCGTAGCCGGACTGCTTCTCCATGACAACCTTCTGATGTCCGCCACCATTCCACTTGTACAGGCCCATGGTAATACCCGCTTCGGTAGATTCATTCGGAGTATCAATGGACAAGTCACCGAAGCCGAACCGGTAAGTTGTCGAAGAAAGCGGAGTAATCGTAACTACGGCAGCATCGGAATTGCAGTCGCCGAGAGCAAGCTTGTCTTCTGCAGTTCTAATCATGCAAGTGCCAAAGTTCATCGAGAAAATGCGAACCGTATCGGGCTTCGCAGGTTTCGCCTGCCACACGCGCACCCAGTCCGCTTCAAAATACGCGGGCTTGTCTGCCGTGATGGCGATGTCGTCGCCGGCCCAGCCTCCAATCGCCAGGTTCACGATAATGTACTGCGCCGAGAGCTGCTTGATTTCAGTCGGGCGATTGTAACTAGCAAACTTCTTGTCGTCAAAGTAAAAGCTTAAAGTAGATTCATCCCATTCCACGGCGTAGTTGTGGAAGCCCGCAGAACGATCCACGTCGTCGTCCTTGTGGCCACCGAAAGACGCCTCGTGGTCCCAAGCCGAACCATGGCTGTTGTACCAGCTCGGGTCCGTGTAATGCAAATAATAATGGTGCTGCTTGCGCGAAGCGGGAATTTCCAAGATATCAATTTCGGGAGGCCAACCGTCTTGCAGAGTCCAGAAGGCAGGCCAGGTTCCCTTCTGCGACGGAGCCTTGAAGCGGCCTTCAATGTAACCGTACTTGACTTCGAAGTGGCCCTTGGTATCGATGGCACCACTTGTGTAGTCTACCGGAATTTCTTTGTTGTTGAACTTCGCCTTTTTCCCGTTGGCATTCGGGTGAACTTTCTTTTCACCCTTCAGCTTGAGTGTGCCGTCAGAGACAATGACGTTCTCTTCGGCGCAGTAGGCACGGTGGTTGTGCGTCGGTCCCCAGTTGTATGTGGGGTTCCACTTTTTCTTGTCGAGGCTGGTGCCGTCGAAGTTATCCTCGAACACCTTTTCCCAGCCGCTAAAATTAGCGGGAGGATCAGCCAAGACCAAAGAGGCTGACAACGCCACCATACTTGATATAATAAAAAGCTTTTTCATATCCAACTCCAATCCTCACCCACAACACCAAAAAGCCGTAGGCATTATAAATATACCTACGGCTTCGCTTTTTTCAAAGTCAAAAGTTATTAACAAGCCTTCAAGTAGGCTCTATCTAGTGCGGCGCGGCAGCTCAGAAGCGTGCTTTTCGAGCCACACGGCATCTTCGAGCGCACGTTCGGCTTCGGCCGCCCAGTCGGAATCCGGGAACTGCTGCACCACTTCGCGGTAACGCACCACGGCACTGTGGAAGTCGCGGAGTTCGCGGTAGGCGTTGCCCAGCTGCAACATGGTAAAGTAGCGTTCTTCGGGCTGCTGATCGGTCTCGAGCAGAGCCTTGTACATCTTGAGAGCGGACTCGATGCTACCTGCGCTGTAAAGCAGGTTTGCATTGGCAAGAGTCGGCGTGCTAGACGGAGCATCGGCAATGTCGGCGACCTTCGGTTCTGCAACAGGCGCCTCGGCAGGTTCCGCGACCTTTGGGGCGGGAGCTGCTTCAACCGTTTTCACTTCAGCCTTTGCATCGGCCTTCGCTGCGGTTTCAGTGGCCGTGGCAGCGGGTTGATTCTTACTTTCCTTTTCAGCCTTGATTTCTGCAATACGGGCTTCGGCGGCGGCGCGATACTTGGCGTTCGGCGCAGCCTTCTTCATATACGCGGCAAGGAACTTGAGTTCCTGATCGGACTTGTTGGACTTTTGCGCAATCTTTGCCAAGAAGAAGTTCGCGTCGTTGCCTTCTTCCTTGTATTCAAGACCCTTCTTCAAGTTGAATTCAGCCTTGTCCATTTCGCCGAGTTCATAGCGGGTAAGGCCGGCGTAGAAATACGCACCGGCATGTCCCGGCTGCTTGCGCAAAACTTCGCGCCATAAGGGGGCGGCTTCCTTGTACTTGCCTTCGGCAAAAAGAACCTTTCCCTTCTCGAACGGGTCGGTCGGAAGTGCGGCAGCTTCAGCCTTCGCAGGTTCTGCAGCCTTGGTCTCGGCCTTTGCCGATTCCACCTTTGCGGGTTCCTTTTTGGGCGCTTCGGCAGCTTCAGCCTTCGCAGGTTCGGCAGCCTTGGTCTCGGCAACCTTTGCTGGTTCCGGTTTCGCCACCTCCGCAGTTTTTTCGACGGGTTTAGGTTCCGGAGCGCTCACCGTTTTCGGCGCCTCAGCTACAGGCGCGGCAGGAGCGGTCTCCGCCTTCGGAGCATCAGCCTTCGGAGCTTCGGTAGCAGCAGGAGTTTCCGCAGGAGCGGCGGCTTCCTGGACCGGTTCTGCGGCAACAGGATTGTTCTTCGGGTCCTTCGCGCGTTCGGCCTCTGCCTTCGACTTCTGGCCCAGAACTTCGTAAACCTTGGCGGCACCTTCGTAGGCGGCGCTCATCGTCGGTTCAAACTTATATGCAAGGCGGTAGTTGGCAAGCGCCCCGCTGTAATCCTTCATTTTCATGCGAACTTGCGCGGCGGCAAAGTAAGCTTCGGCACTCTTCGGATTTTCGGCCAAGACGGCTCGGTATTCGCCGAGAGCCATTTCGAAATCACCCTTCGCCTCAAAACGGGCGCCCTGTTCCATTCGCGGGTCGGCACTGAACGACAGTCCCACCAAACAAGCCAATGCAATCGCAGAAATACGGATATTCATGTGTTCAATTTAGCAAAATTTACAGCAAAAACATTTTCCTTACGCCAAAGAAATACTACATTCAGGGTATGAGCAAAATTATCGCACGACTTCTTGTTGGGATTCTCGCCGCACTCGCCCTGAAACTGATCAGCACCCTGCTCCTGCCCACGGCAATTACCGAAAGCGAGAGTTTCGATGCCGTCATCAGCCTTTGCTATGCGGCATGCATCATCGTCCCGTGCGTCATCTATTTCGTAAAGGCTCCCCCCGGAAAAGACAACCGAGGGTAAAAAAAGCCTTTTTTTCTGACAATCTATCGTAACGATCGCCACAAAAAAAGCCCTCCTGCGGGGTAGCAGAAAGGCTCGTTGAAATTTATTTTTTAATTTGTTCTAACTAGATCAGGCGGAGGATTTCCTGGGCGGTCTGTTCGGCAAAGGTATTGTCCTGGACAAAACGACGCACCTCGGTCGGGTTGATTCGGGCGTATTCCGAAAGGGCTCGACCAATTCCGTTTCTGATGTAGTAATCGTCGTCCTTGGCGCAGGTCAGGCAGAACTCACGGAGCAGAGGCCAGTCGGTGCGGTCCTTGTACTGGATCTGGAAGATGATTGCGCTGCGGCGGACCCACACATTCGGATCGCGGATCCAGGATGCAATTTTACTGCGGAGCGCGGGGAGGCGGAGAGCAAGGTCACCCAGGACACATGCTGCGAGCGTATCGACCGTGTCGCGCCAAGCGCGGGTCTTGATGAGCTTTTTAAGGAAGGCAAGGTGCTGACCACCGAGCAGGGCCCTGTGACGGAACAGGTAGTCGCAGGCCGCATACTGAATTTCACGATACGGCTGTGCCCACATGTCCTCGACCCTGGCCACCAACTCGTCACCGTCTTTCGGCGGGTACTTGTCGAAAATGGGATAGGTCACCTCGCGGCGGGGAACAAGACGAATTCCAAGGAAGTCGAACTGTTCACGAGCCTTCTTAGACATTTCATGTGCCTCCTCCTCATTGGAGATGGCGCGGAGTGCAAGTAATATTTCTTGTGTAAACCGAAGCATGTTATGCCAAAAATAGTCCAAAAAAAATTTTTTTTCTAGGTCTTGACAAGCATTTTTTTTCATTTTTTTTAAATTTGGTCTGCATTTTTTACAATAAAATGACATTTTTTACTCTTGACAAGTTAAAAAAGACCAAAAAAACCTGATTTTATGCAGCAAAATATGGCTACGGACGCTCTAAAAATCATCGAAGTACCCCCTGAATTACGGGGGCTTTCCGACGAAGAAATTATCCGGAATTCCGAAGAATTCCAGAAAAAATTTGAAGGGAGACGTAAAAACGGGGCGGCACGTCCTTCCAAGAGGGAACGACTCGCCCAGAAAGAAGAAAAAGCCAGGCGCGAGACCGAAAAAATCGCCGCTGAAATTTTCGGGAAGAGCCCTGTCCAAAGCAGCATACCTCAATCAGCATCGGCAACCTTCCCGGCGGTGACGCCCCTCAACGAACTCCCGAGCGAAAAGCGCAAAATGCTCGAAAGCGCCTTCACGCCGAGCAGCAAGGGCTACTCCGTTGTCAAGGCCGAAGAAAAGAGCGAACACGAAGCTCCCCGTTCCATGATTTCGGAAATGCCTAAGCCCACTTCGGGAAGAGTCCTCAAGGTCTCTTTCGGTGCCAAGAACGGCCCCGCCCCCAAGGCAGTCATCGTCTCGGCGGCAGACCTCGCAAAGCAAAAAGCCGAAGAACGCGCCAAGAAAATCCAGGCGTTTTTCAGGGCCAAGCATCCGGAAGCAACTACGATGCCCGACGGCGCTCCCATCAAGCGCCCCCGCGGAAGGCCCCGCAAGAACCCCCTTTAGCACAAAATTTCGTTTACAAACAAAGAAATCTTTTAAAAAAAACTTATTTATATATGGCAATGGGACTGTTTGCCCCATTTTTTGTGTAGATTTATTTTGATATGAGTCAATTCAAGCTTATTTACCGCCCGTTGGGCACCATACCCTGCTTCGTGATGCAACGCGACGACGGAGCCGAATTAGAAATTTTGAGCGGATTCGGCGGCGGGCTCAATGCCTGGCGCGTACCGGTCGAAGATCCGGAAAACTCTCACAGCTCCAAAATGCTCGACCTGCTCTACGGCTACAGGGACGAGCCGACACTCCGCAAGATTTCGCCCGACACCAATGCAGGTTGCAGACTCACACCGTTCCCCGGACGCACAGCTTACGCCCAGTTCAAATGGAAAGGCGAAACCTACAAGCTGGTCAACAACGTCAGCTGGGCGCCACATGCCCTGCACGGTTTCCTGCAAGATAAGGAATGGACTTTCGAAAGCTTTGAAAGCGACAGCGACAGTTGCACGGCTATTTTCAGCTGCGACTGGCCCGGCGCCTTTACGGGGTTCCCTTTCCCCTACCGCGCCATCAACGAAATCACCTTTACGGGCGAAAGTGTCACGGTTACGGCAAGAGTTCAAAACATCGGCAAGGCGGAACTCCCCTATTCCGAAGGTTGGCACCCCTACTTTATGCTAGGCGAAAAAATCGACAACCTGACGATGACGCTCCCACGTAGCTCGCTTGCACTCCTGGACAGCGCCGACCTCCCCACGGGCAACTTCAAGGAAGATACGCGCTTCGTGGACGGTCGCAAGATTGGCGACGAATTCATCAACGACTGTTTCTGCCTCGAAAAGGAAGTGACGCAGCTGAAGGCGACCGATTCCGACTTCATCAACAATGTACACGCCTCACTCGAAAGCGACCGCTATACGCTTGACATTTGGCAAAAGGCCGGCATCGAACAGTACAACGCCATCCAGATTTACACGCCGCCCGACCGCATGAGCATTGCTATCGAACCCATGACCGCCGAGCCAAACGCTCTGAACCACCAGCGTGGTCTGATCGTAATCCAGCCCGGTGAAGAACGGACATTCACGTTCGGGTTCCGTTTCCACGAAAAAACGGGTATCGAACTTTAAGTTTGAAACCGATTTAGCGCGTTTTTTACGCATTTTTTGCGAAAATCGCGTAAAAATATTTTTTCAGGATCCGTCTTTCGGGGCGGATTTTTTGTTGAGAAATACCCAACGATTTATTCAACGCCAAACAAAAAATGCTTTGAGGAGCCCCTTTTTTAACCTATTTTCCAAAAGGACAATATAGGAGTTATCATGAAATTCACTAAAACCATTCTCGCATTCGGTCTTGCTGCAGCAGCTACCGCTAGCGCTGCCCAGTACGAAGCCGAAAATGCAACCCTTTCCGGCGATGCAGCCTCGGGCACAAGCACCGAAGCTTCTGGCGGCAAGTACGTCAAAATGAACGGTGGAGACATCACTTTTTCTAATGTTTCTATCGACAAGGCCGGCCAATACACCATAACCATTCACTACATGAACAACTACGGTGGCGACAAGATCAACAATGTCGAAGTTGGCGGTACATCTTCCCAGGTCTCTTTTCCGGTGACCGAAAAGGGCAAGTTTGCCGATGTTGAGACGGTTCTCGCACTCGCTGCAGGCGAAAACACCATTGCCATCACCAATAGCTGGGGTTGGATCGACGTAGACAACATCGACGTTAGCCCTTACCAAGCTAAGGCATTCGACCTTTGCAATGCACCTGTAACCAAAACAGCAACCCCCTCCGCAGTAAAGCTCTACAACTTCTTGGTCAACAACTTTGGCAAGAAGACTATTTCTGGCGTCATGACCGGCAATATGGACAATTACACCATGGGCGATGCCACCCAGCACGAAGACGTGCAAACCGTCTATAAATACGGCGGCAAGTACCCGGCTCTCGTAGGCGTCGACCTGATGAACGCCACCGGAGCAAACAAGGACCAGGACTGGTTCAAGGAATACACCGAAAAGACTGTAGATATCGCGAAGAGCATCTGGGCAAAAGGCGGCATCCCTGCAATCACATGGCACTGGCGTCCTGGTGAAGAAGTTGAATTCTACACCGTCAACGGCAACAAGACCAACAACACGGATTTCGACTTTAGCACGGCCTTCTTGAAGGGAACCACGACGTGGGACACCCTCTCTACCGCCTATAAGGCAATCACCGGAGACATCGACCTCGTTTCCGAAATCTTCCTGGATTTGCAGAAGGCCGGCGTCGCCGCCATCTTCCGTCCGTTGCACGAATCCGGTGGAAACTGGTTCTGGTGGAGCACGAATACCGGCAAGCAGTTCGCAGCCCTCTACCAGCTGGTCTACGAACGCATGGTGTTCAAGAACGGCGTAAACAATCTTGTCTGGGACTTCAACCCGCAGGACGCTTCCAAGATTTCCTGGACTCCGGGCGAAACCTACTACGACGTTCTTAGCGTTGACATCTATAACAAGGCTAACGACCACCAGAGCAACAGCGCCGCATTCATTGACTTCACGAACAAGGGCGGCACGAACAAGATCATTTCGCTCAGCGAAAACGGTCCCATCCCTGACGTAGACAACATGTACAACGAAGGCGCCACCTGGAGCTGGTGGATGCCGTGGTACGACTCCTGGGGATCCGACAAGCACATTAGCCAGACCTCCGCAAGTGTGTGGCAGAAGAACCTCGCCGACGAACGCATCATCACTCTCGACGAAATGCCCGGCTGGGATAATTACAATGAAGCCGCATCCGCCACAAAGGTATGCGCGACTTCTACCGCCAACGCCAAGTACGGTGCAGGCTCTGCTGAAGAAGTCAAGAACCTGATGATGGCCGTGACCTACACAGCACTCAACGACAGCGGTGCAAATATCGAATTGCAGAAAGTTCCCAACCTCACCGGTGCAAAGACCGTTTCTCTCAAGATTACGAACAACGGTTCCGGCGGTGCAGATAACGGTATCTGGGTTGGCCTCGCCTTTGTCCGCAATGGTATGAAGGACGACGCCTGGACTTGGGAGATGTCAACCTCCACCGGCTGCTGGATTAACGACGGAGCCACAACTACTTGCGAATTCGACATCACCAAATACGAAGATGACGACAAGGTAGAACATCCGATTGATCTCGACAACCTCTTCTCCGTCACGCTGATGGTTGCAGCAGTAGGCTTCGAAGGGACGGTCATCTTTGACGACCTGGTTGCCGACAACGGGAAGGTGATTTCCGCATTCGACAAGAAGACTGAACTGTTTACCGCCGCCACGCAGAGCAAGGGGCACATCGCCAAGATTGAACTCGTTGACGAAACGGGAAAATCCGCCGCCATCAAGCCGGTGGCCGCAGCAAGCGCCGCCAAGTTGAGCGTATCGGGCAAGACCGTATCGCTCACCACCGCCAAGGCAGGCATGGTTGCAGTTGAAGTATTCGGCATGAACGGCAAGCGCGTCGCAACGCTCTACAAGGGAAACCTCGCCGCAGGCACCAGCGCATTCAGCCTCGCCGACATGCCCAAGGGCCGCTACATCGTCCGCGTGAAGGGAGCAGGACTCGCCGCAACGCAGCCGATTCTCGTCAAGTAATTTTTCTTTCATGACTCCTGGTCCCTGCGGGTTTACTCCCGCGGGGGCTTTTTTTATGATCGTTAGCCACTGAACCGTAATAAAATTTGCATATCACGATAATCCGATCGGCGCCATCGGTGCATGAATTGGTGTGGACAAAAAACGGGATTTATGTCAACACCCCTAAATAAAAACCGTCCCATTTGCGTCTTATTTTTTTATTTTCCCGATGGACGCCCCTGACGGGCGTTTCGAGGAGTTATATGAAAAAATTGAGTTTTGCGGCTCTTTGCGGGGCCTTTTTGCTCGGTGGAACTGCTTTTGCGGCCCCGGGCCTCACGGTGAGCGGCACCGACCTGCTCTATAACGGCAAGAAAATCTTCTTTTCGGGCACGAACCTCGCCTGGAGCGACTACAATTCCGACGTGGGGGCTTCCCCGCTGAATGAGAACGCCTGGCGCAAAGCAGTGGAAGGAACGCGCGCCGCGGGCGGTAATGCTATCCGCTGGTGGCTTTTCAACAACATGAGCCAGAGCCCCGAAATCGACCAGACGACGCACCTGGTTTCGGGCCTCAAGGAAAACACCATCAACAACATGAAGAAGGCCCTGGACATCGCCGAGGAATACGGCGTGATGGTCTCGATGTGCCTTTTCAGTCACAACCTGATGGAACCCAACCAGTGGGGACTTTACGACGAAAAGCTCGACATCACCGCGAATACGAACCTGTTCGAGGACGAGGGCACGCAGGCGTTTATCGACAACGCGCTCATCCCGGTGGTGAAGGCGATTGGCAACCACAAGGCGCTCATGACCTGGGAAGTTTTCAACGAGCCCGAGGGCATGACGAGCGAATGCAGCGGCTGGACCACCAAGAAGATGGCGCTTTCCAAGATCCAGGCATTTACGAACAAGGTAGCGGCAGCCATCCACACCGAAAACCCGGAACTGCTCGTTTCTACGGGTAGCGTGAACATCCAGTATCAGAAGTACTGGAACGATGCGGCCCTCGTGGCGGCGGGTGGCAAGGCGAACGGCACGCTCGACTTTTTCCAGACGCACTACTATCCGTATTGGCAAAACGATGCGGTGAGCCCGTTCGTGAATACGGCGGCCCAGATGGCGAGCAAGTACAGCTACGACAGCAAGCCGATGATTATCGGCGAATTCCCCGCAAGTGGCTGGAAGGGCGATACCTACACGGCGAGCATGGCGGCAAAGACCCAGATTTCGACCGAGGAATGCTACCGTAAGGCGTTTGACGGCGGTTACGCGGGCGCACTCGCCTGGCAGTACATCGGCGACAAGACCGAATCGAACTTCGGCGGCTACACCTACACGATTGACCCGGCACTCAAGGCGATGACGGCGCTTGCCGCAACAGAAGAGGCTAGCATCAAGATTAAGGATGTGGCAATAAGCCAGGAAGGTGGCGACGGCAAGATGGCCGTGACCTACGGTGGCGACAATGCGCAAATCGAATACCAGAAGACGTGGGACCTGAGCAAGGCCAACACGTTCACGTTCGAGGTGAAAAACCAGGGCGCGAGCGATGCTCAACTGAACCTGATTTTCAAACTGACGGATGCGTGGACATGGACCGAAGTAGAAGGCCCCTGCGAAGTGGCTGCGGGCGAATCGAAAATATGTTCATTCGATATTTCCAGCTACGCTGACCGCAACAAGACCCTGAGTGTCGTCATCGCGAACTATGCAGCAGGCTACACCGGCACCATCCTGTACGACAACTTCAAGGCGGGCGACCAAGTTCTTTGGGACTTCAACGAAGACAAGTACGATGCCTTCAGCCGCGGATTCGAGAACACCGAAGAGATGATTCCCGAAATCAAGATTGTGTTCAGCGAAGGTCCCCTCGGGATTGAGCCTCGCGCAGTCTCGCTCGCTGCGGGTGGCACCTTCAATATCGCAGGCAATACGATTTCGCTTGTGACCGCGAAGGCGGGCGACGTGAGCGTAGATATGTTCGGTATGAACGGCAAGCGCGTTGCAACGCTCTTCCACGGCACGCTTACGCAGGGCAGCTACGCGTTCAGTCTCGAGAATATGCCCAAGGGAATGTATATCGTGCGCGTGAAGGGCGCGGGAATAGCAGCCACAAGGCCTGTACTTGTAAAATAAAAAGTTTCTGACTCCTCGCCCCTGTGGGTATAACCCGCGGGGGCTTTTTATTGCGAATCAGACAACATCTTTTCCGTTGTTTTACTTGCAAACGGGATATTCTGATTTTTCGAAAGTATATTTAAGGCATAAATTAAGGAGTGTTGTATGGGATGTAAATTACTCGCGGCGCTGTCCGCGTTCTCCATTGTGTCTGCTTTTGCAGCCCCCACAATCTACGAAGCCGAAGATTTGCCGGGCGCAAGCGTTGCCGAAGGCGCCGAATTTTCGGGCGGAAAGTACGCAAAGACCGCAGACCCTAGCGGCATCACGTTCACCGTCAAGGTTGAAGAAACCGCCGTCTACGATATTACCACCAAGGTTCTAATCAAGCAATACGACTGGACCACCTCTAAAATCGCGGTCAACGGAGTGGATGTAGGCTCCATGCTGACTACCCCGCGCAACTGCGATTCGAGCTACGTGGTTTCGGCATCGGCCAAGATGAAGGCCGGCGAAAACAAGATTACCGTAGGGAACCAGGCTCTCGGCGTGGACTACATTACCGTGGAACGCCACCCGGATCCCGTATTCAAAATTAGCGAGTTGCCGGTAACCCCGAACGCGACGGAATCGGCCCGCAAGGTCTACACCTTCCTCCGCGAAAATTTCGGCAAGAAGACCGTTAGCGGCATGATGATTAGCGACCAGAATTTCAACTACGATTACGGCAACATGCGGCTCATTCCGCCTGGCGGCTGCACGCCCGCGGATTCCTGCAAGTTCAGCGACGAGGAAGTCTCGTGGAAGGGCCAGACCGACATCGCCGAATTCTACAAGCGTAGCGGCCACTACCCCGCTATTGGCGGCTTCGACATGCTGTTTGCCGCAGGCGGCCACCACGAAGAAGGTTGGTTCAAGGGCTACACCGAAAACAACCTGGTGATGACCGAGCAGCTGTGGGAAATGGGCGGCATTCCGACTTATACTTGGCACTGGAAGGTCGGCGAAGACACCGTATTCTACACGCAGGGCACTCCCGCAGGCTTTAACAACCCCGGCTGCACCGAAGGCGTCATGGGCACTTCGAACACAAATACCTGCTTTAACTACACCAAGGCTTTCAAGGGCGAACAATGCCAGGAACTTGATGAAACCTCACAGGAATACAAGGACATCGTCGCCGACGTGGACATCGTCTCGGGCTACTTCAAGCAACTGCAAGACAAGGGAATCGCCGTCATATGGCGTCCCTTGCACGAAGCAAGCGGTGGCTGGTTCTGGTGGGGTACTGCAAGCCCCGAATGCTATGTGCAGCTGTACCGCCTGGTATTCGATCGCATGGTCAAGACAAACAAGCTCACCAACCTGATTTGGGTCTGGAACATCAATACCGACCCGAAATTCGGTTACGACTACAGCGCTCTGAATGCAGCATGGTACCCTGGCGATGAATACGTGGACATTGTCGCTGTTGACATTTACGACCCGCTGAATGACCACAATTCTGCAGCCAATTACTACAACAAGATTGTGAGCGACGTGGGCACAAGCAAGATGATTGCCTTGAGCGAAAACGGTGCCATTCCGGACATCGACAGCATTGCCGAAGACAAGGCCTATTGGAGTTACTGGATGACTTGGAGCCAGACGTGGAGCGGAAATTTCCTCGAAAAGACCACGACCGAAATGTGGAAAAGGAACCTGGATGACGAGCGCATCATCGCCCTCGACGACATGCCCGGCTGGGACAATGTGAAGGCCGACATCAGGATGGCTCGCCGTATAGGTTCCAACAACCTGGCCGTCAATATGCAGGGCAAACAAATCACGGTTTCGATTGCTCATGCCGGAGCAGCAAGCATTGCCCTGTTCGATATGCTCGGCCACAAGGTCGCAAGCCTCGCCCAAGGAAACCTGCCTGCAGGAAACACTGCATTCAATCTTGACGGTATCGCCAGCGGCCATTACATTGTGCGCGCCAAAGTCGGCAGCATCAGCCTCGCCAAAAAAATCTCAATAAAATAATCAACACTAAAATTAACAACACCATAATCCAAGTTGGAATAGCCGATTTTGAGCAAAAATCGGCATTTTTCTTTTGTTAAAGGCTTTCACAAATATTAAGCGACCTTGGAGCAAAATTATTTCCGTTTTTACATACTTTTCATATAAAAAAGAGTCTTCAGTATGTAAAGAGCCTCTTCTTTTTTTTATTGTTACATACTTTTTTTCATTTTCAAGCAACTTAGTATGTAATTTTTGTCAAAAAAAGAGGGGAAAACGGCAAAAAATTCCCCAAAAAACTTTCTACAAGCACAAAAGTCTCTTATTTTTGCACGAAAAAATCTGTTTTTTACATACTAGCCGCACTGTTTTTAGCTTTTAGTATGTAACGATGTCCGGCAAAGCACAAAATACAGCCTAATTAGGCAAGTAAAGACGTTCATATTCCTCTTTTAAAGTCCCTGTTGAGAATTCTACACCGCAAAAAACGTGCAGGAGCACATTTTTTGTTTAAAACAGCCTTGCAGAATCTAATTTCAGATAGAACTACAACGGGGCAAGTTATGCCCACATATACCATATAAGGAGTCAAAATGTTTGGTATCGGAAAGTTTGGTATCGCGGTCGGCGCGCTCTCGCTCGCAGGCACCGCTGCGTTCGCCCTCCCCAAGGCGACCGACCTGGTCGAGCCCATGGGCATGGGCTACAACATCGGCAACACCATGGAAGTGCCGGAAAACCCGACCGGATGGGGCAACCCGCTCCCGACCGCAGCCTACATCAAGGCAATCAAGAACGCTGGTTTCAACACCGTGCGCATTCCTTGCGCCTGGTACTCCCACTCCGACGCCCTCGCCAAGGATATCGCTGCTAACGGCGGCACCGCTGACAACAACACATACACCCATGTCGGTAAGGACGCATCCTTCACCAACCCCACCATTGACGCCGCCTGGCTCGCCCAGGTCAAGGAAGTGGTGGACATGATCATCGCCGAAGGCATGTATGTTGTGCTGAACTCCCACTGGGACGAAGGCTGGCTCGAAGATCGCGTCTTTGACGGCACAGCCAATCCGCGCAGCGGAGCAGGCGATATCACCAACAGCTCTGCAACAACCAAGGCTCGCCAGGCCGCCTTCTGGAAGCAGATTGCCACCTACTTCAAGGACTACGACGAGCACCTCCTCTTTGCTGGCGCCAATGAACCGGCCGTGAACGACCCATGGGGCGCAAGCGGTCAATGGGCATTCGACAACTCCCGTATGCAGATTTTAAAGGGCTACTACGAAGCATTCATTACTTCCGTGCGTAGCGCAGGCGGCAACAACGACACCCGCACCTTGATCGTGCAGGCTCCGCGTACCGAAATGGACAACGCCCCTATGCTCAGCACGAACTGGCCGACCGACCCGGCTGGCGCTGGCTACATGATGGCCGAAGTCCACTACTACCCGTACCAGTACTCCCTCATGACCGCTGACGAAGATTGGGGCAAGCAGTTCTATTATTATACCGGCCTTCACAGCACGACCGATACAGAACACAACATGGGCTGGAACGTGTATAGCAAGAGCATCGACAACTCCGCCCTTGGCACTCCGAACCAGATCGCAAAAGCTTTCGGTGAACTCAAGACCATGTTCTGCGACAAGGGCATTCCCGTAATTATCGGCGAACTCGGCGCCATCAAGCGTACCGGCCAAATTACCGATGCAGCGAACCTCAAGCTCCACTTGCAGGGCCGCGCTCTCTTCTACGGTGAAGTTGCCAAGAACGCAAAAGCTAACGGCATTGTTCCTTACGTTTGGGATACCGGCGCCGAAAACGACGGCAACATGACCATCATTACCCGCCAGAAGGGCACCTACGGCATTCTCGACCCGGATGTGTTGAACGCACTGCAGAAGGCTTACGGCCAGGAAGGCAACAACAAGAGCAACCTTGACAGCCTGGTAAACGAAAACGAAGTCCCCGAAACCGAAGCAGGCAAGGGCGTACAGGTAACTTACACCAGCAAGACCGCCGACTCCAGCGAAACTGGTACACTCCGTATCAATCTTGCCAGCGGCAAAAACGATCTTTCCAAGTATGTTGGCATCGAAATCCGAATGAAGGGTTCCGTCACTTCTGCAGGTCCGTGCACCAACGCAGCAAAGGATTGCGGCGAATACGGCTGGACCTCCATGGACCTCTTCATGATGACAGGCGGTAGCTGGGCATGGTTTGACGCCTCCGTTTTGGAACAGGCTGACCAGCAGCTCGATGCCACCAAATTCCAGACTTTCCAGATCAAGTGGACAGACTTCCGTACCGAACCCACAGACCTCAACTCGGTGAATGCCATCGGCTTGAACCTCTACGGAACCCAGGTTTCCGGCACCATCACCATCGACTACATCAAGGGCATCAAGGCTGACGGCTCCACCGAAATCATCGACGACTTTGACAAGAAGCCCTCTACTGAAGGCACCGCCTCTGCCAAGATTGTCGCGCTCAGTGGAACGGATGCCATCAAGCCCGCAGCAGTCGCCGCAACGTCCAAGATGTTCGTGAACGTTCAGTACGGCTCCGTTATGGCTCAGTTTAACGCCGCAGCAACCGCTCCGGCCAAGGCTATGCTCCTGAACAGCATGGGCCAGGTGATCGCACAGCAGAATTTCACCGCAAGCAAGGGTATGAACACTGTTGAACTTTCGAGCGACTACCGCGGCCCGGCAGTGCTCATGGTCAAGCAGGGCAGCCAGCGCTACATGCAGAAGGTGATTCTGAAGTAAGTTTCGTGTGGAGTCCCGGCAGGTTGGAGTGTCTTTGCCGGGATTGCTTGAAAAAGCAAAAGGACTCGGTCATTAAGACCGAGTCTTTTTTTTACAGCACCGAAGCGGAGTCCAGCGCAAAGATTTCGCCGAGCTGCTTGTCGTCCATATCGGCGAGCCAGGTTTCGCCGGCATTCACCGTCATCTCGGCGACGGCTTTCTTCGCTTCGAGAAGGGCGTCGATCTTTTCCTCGAAAGTACCCTTGGTAATAAAGCGGTGTACCTGCACGTTCCTAGTCTGCCCGATACGGAACGCACGGTCTGTCGCCTGCGCTTCGATAGCGGGATTCCACCACAAGTCATAGTGAATCACCTGCGAAGCGGCGGTCAAGTTAAGACCGGTTCCTGCCGCCTTGAGCGAAAGGATAAGCACCTTGTCTTCGGGGTCTTCCTGGAACCGGCGCACCATCTCATTGCGTTGATTCTGTGTACAGCCGCCGTGATAGAAATCCGCCTTGATTTGCAATTCGCGTTCAAGAGTTTCTTGCAGTAGCTCGCCCATTTCGCGGAACTGCGTAAAGATAATCGCCTTTTCGCCTTGTTCCTGGATGGAACGCAGCAAGTCGAGAAGCATCCCCAGTTTTCCGGAATCTTCGACCTTCGCCTCCCCCGCCTTCAAGTAGGTACGCGGGTGATTGCAGATTTGCTTGAGCGCAAGAATCATCTGGAGAATAAGTCCCTTTCGCTTGAAAAGGTTACTTGCTCCAACAGGGGCTCCCGCAGAAGCGGAGCCATCTGCAACCGCAAGCACATCCGCACCGATATCCATCGACGGGCCCTCTTCGAGCAGCTGCAGTTCTTCCATAAACTTGTCGAGAATCTTCTTGTACAGAGCCGCCTGCGAACGCGTCAGTTCCGCATACTCGTTCTGCTGTATCTTGTCAGGCAAGTCACTGATAATCGTCTTGTCCGTCTTCATGCGGCGAAGCATAAAGGGAGCGGTAATCTTCTTGAACTTTTCGGCGACCGCCTGGTTCGCATTCTTCTGGATAGGCGTTTCGTACTTGTCGCGGAATTCCGGCGCCGAGGGCAAAAAGCCACGGTTGCAGAAATCCATAATGGTCCAGAATTCCATCAGGCGGTTTTCGACCGGGGTTCCACTCATGGCGATCTTCATCGGAGCCTTGAGGGCACGAATCTTGCGGCTCTGTTCGCTGTCAGCATTCTTGATATTCTGCGCTTCGTCAATCACGACCACGCGCCAGTTCAGCTTTTCGAGCTTCTTGAAGTCAAGGCGACAAGTCGAATAGGTCGTAATCAGCAAGTCCGCATCAAACTTTTCCAGTTTGCGGCCCGCCCCATGGTAAGTAAACACCTTGAGTTCGGGCGCAAACTTTTTCACTTCCATCTGCCAGTTGCACAAAAGTCCCGCCGGCACCACCACGAGAGCGCGCCCTTCGGCAAGGCGACCTTCCTGTTTCAGCTTCAAGAGGAACGCGATTACCTGGAGCGTCTTTCCAAGGCCCATGTCGTCTGCCAGGATGCACCCGAAACCCATCTGCAAGTTCTTGTACATCCACGAATAACCGCGCATCTGGTAGGGGCGAAGCGTCGCGTTCAGGTTCTCCGGTAAATTCGTCTCGGTTTCCCCGCGCCACACATCCAGCTGCTGCTTGAGCCCGTCAGTCATATCGACAGGGATGTCGTCGCATTGTCCCGTCAGGCAGGCCTGCAGAAGTTTCGCCGTCGAGGGAATAAAATCCTCGGAAGCATCATCCACATCGGAGTCCGCAGCAGAATCAGCGGCGTCGCCAGCATCCGCAGCCTCACCCGCAGAATCCGCGCCATCAACGGCACCGTCAACAACAATCGCACCTCCGGCCTTTTTCTTTTCACGTTCGTCGATACGCTGCTGCAGAAGCGCGAGATCGTCCGCCGTATATTCAATGTAGCGGTCCTTGTACTTGAGGAGTCCTTCGGCATCCTTGGCCAGCCGCATGAATTCCTCGGCGGGAATATTCTCGTCGCCCAGCGCCACTTCCCAGTCAAAGTCCAGCAGGTCGCCCGTAGTGAACGCCCCGATGCCAAGGCTACCCTTCAACTTCATCTGCGTCTTGGGGCGCGCGATTTCCTTAAGGGAACGCGGCATCTCGGTCACGATGCCAAACACCTCGAATTTCTTGATGGAATAGGTGACGAATTCCTTGAGTTCCGCGCCCTTCATCACGATCGGCTCTACCGCGTGAATTTCTAGGTAGTGCTTCATCGGCTTGAACGTTTCCGAGACGCAGTTGAGCACGTTCATCAGCGACAGAAGCCGCGGATCGCTATTTTCAAAGAGGACCTTGAGAGGTTCGCGACCCACCGACGATTCCACGAAAACATCCAAGGCAATTTCCTTGCCGAGTTCCGAACAGCGGAAGATAATCTTGTGGTTGAATTCCAGCGAATTGTAGACGGAGAACCACGCCTGAATCTTTGACGGAATCTTGAGGCCGTTCGCCGCGAGCTTTCCCGACTTGCAGTCAAAGAAAAATCCGAGCAGGTTTTCGTGAGTTCCCTTCTTGTAGCTCTGCGCCGTACGCGCAAAACGCAACAGTTTGCCGATAAAAATCGAGAGGATATGTTCAGCGGCTCCGTCCAAATCTTCACGCAGCAGGTCACGCACCGTAAACGCAAAATCGTCGGGGACACTCTTTTCGAGTTCCGCCACCACAGCAAGTACATCGGGAAGCATTTCGGCCGGGAGCCAGCGCACCTGCGCCGTCACACCGTTCAGCCAAAACACCTGCGGGTAAATCGCCCCGCAGCGCACCAGGTAATACGCCACCATCAGGAGTTGGTGCACAAAGCGCACCGTCACGTGGTTATGCCACACGCAATCCTGATTCAGGCGGCACAGCGCCCCCATGATATTTTCAACGGAAAGTCCCTCGGCCACCACGCGCTCGTCTTCAAGCTGGCTGAACGTCCACTGCCATCCGCGAGCATGCACCACCTGCAGGCGTTCACGTTCCATCAAGAAGGTATGCGCATGGTAGATCCCGAAATCTTGGGCAAACTGCTCGAACTTTTCAAAATGGTTGTAGAACAGGCGGCAACGTTCCAGTTCATCGACAAAGCTCTTCTTGAAATTTCCTGCGGGGCAAAAATCAGGGAAATTCGAGAGCATCGCCGGAAGCACATGGGAATAGTCGCGCCACTCGTTAAAATTGAACTTGGGGACGCGCGGCATTTCTACACGGTCGTTCACCGGCAAGATTCGCACCAGCGTCGATTCGCTCGGCACATCCGATTCCACAGGCTCCGGCTTGTAATCCTTGAGGTAGGCGATGTCCGTTCCGTGAATCCGGAACAGCACGAACGGATCGGCAGACATCATCTCGCCCAGTTTCAGGAACACCGATATCACATAGCGGCAAGGCAGAGGATCCTTGCAGTCACAGTTCATGTTCACGCTGTCGCAGGTCTCGAACAGCGAAAGGCCGCATTTGGAAAGGAGGAGCTCGATGGAGGGGTTCATCGCCTCGTTCGAAAGCGCCGTCAGCTCCACCGGCTGCTGTTTCAGGAGCCCCACAAAGACATTGGCGCGTTCCTTGTCAAACTTCGGGAACACCAGATAAACATTGTGCGAACCGCCGTTCGGGCCCTTGACTTCGGCCATGACGCGGTTGTCGGACACCGTAAAGGGCTGAACCTGCCCACGCCCCACATACTTGAAAGCCAGGTCAATATCGCGGGCGGACGCACCCGAAAGCAAGCGGTCTAGCCACTTCTTACTCCACCAAGTACTTCCGTATACACCATATTCCATAGCCCCCCAAATATAGTAATTTTTTGTATTAAATTTTGCTCATTTGAGCAACAAAACTACAAACGGCAGCGACCGCCGCTTACAGATCCCAGACTAGGGACCATCAGGTAAAATCCCTGAAAAACTCCGGGCGGTGAAAATCGGGTTTCTCGGTTTCAATCTCGAATGCGCTCAGGTAGTGCGGCGTTTTTGCCTTGTCGGCGCACTTGTACAGGTTTCCCCTGAGTTGGACTCCGTCGAAGCTTTGGATGCCAAGGACGCTCGCCGGAATCTGCACCGTCATTCCCCAGCACACCAGGTTGCCCGCCACGCTGGCAAGTTGCTTGGTCCGAATCACCTTGTCGATTTCCGACTGCGGAAGCACCGTGCGGTTGTTGCGGTCGGGTCCCTTCGCGGCCAGGAGGTAGCCGCGGCAGGTCGTTTCGAAGTTGAAATACTCACCGGAATTCACTGGACTCTGTAGGAAAATTTCGACGCAGGAATCTTCCCAGCTGCGGCCGTTGTCGCCATCGACTTCGGCACGGAAGCAGTCCGAAGGTTCTTCCACCGTAAAGTGGATCGTGAAATAATCCGCGGAAAGTTCCGCCTCGGCAAGCACGGTCGGGAGTGCGATCCCCTGATTCTGGGGCCAGTTCATATTCGGTTTCAAGAGCATGTGTTAATAATAGTAAACTGATTAATCAGTGATTAATCGGTGATTAATCACCTCGGCCAATTCTTCTTTTTTATGGAATTGCCTTTTTTCGCGTAATTTCGCCACTTTACCGATTTGGCACGATTCTTGCAAATAGGGTTCCGACAACGGCACGGGCAATTCGTTACGTTGCCAACAAATTCACACATAAACTAGGAGGCCTATATGGCTGAAGAAAAGAAGAAGAAAGAATGGAATGCGACCGGGGCGTTCGATTGCCTCGCCGTCACCAGTGTGCAGGTTTACCCCTTCAAGGAAGGCCCTTCCATGGGGCATATCAAGGGGCTTGCCTCTGTCGTGCTCAACGACCAGTTCCTGGTTCGCGGGCTTCGCGTGATGGAAGGCGAAAACGGCATGTTCGTGGGTTACCCGATCGACCCGTTCTTCAAGGGCGAAGAATTCCGCAGCGTCTGTTTCCCGATGGCACGCAACCTGCGCGAGCATATCGAAAATTGCGTTCTTGAAAAGTACCAGGCCGCAGTCGCCTAAGGAGAATCCATGTTCCGTCGAATCCGTTCTTACTGCTTGTTTGGAATAAAGGCTGTCCCGGTGAGTGTCGAAATCGATGCCTCGCAGGGGCTGCCGGGTTTCACCATGGTAGGGTTACCCGACAACGCGGTAAGGGAATCGCGGGAACGTGTCGTTTCGGCGATTCGTTCCATCGACAAGGTGGTGACCGGTTTCCGGACTACAGTGAACCTGTCGCCCGCGGATTTGCGGAAAGAAGGAAGCGCCCTGGATCTGCCGCTTGCCATCGGGCTGCTGGTTGCGACCGGCGAAATCGAAGTTCCCCAACTTGAAAACCTCGTTATCGTGGGGGAACTTTCGCTCGATGGCCTGCTGAAGCCGATTCGGGGCGCGCTTTCGATTGCCATGAGCCTTTCGGAAAAGTCCAAGAACATCCTGGTGATTCCTCGCGCGAACGAAAGCGAAGTCTCGCTGGTCGAAGGAATCCGCTATGTCTGCGCAGATACCCTCAGGGAATGCGTCGAGGCTTTGGAAGCGGGTGCAGAGAATGTTGCCAGGTGGGCCACCGGCTTCCGATTTAAGAATAAATTAACTATTACTGCAAATGACATTCCCGATTTCAAGAATGTCGTCGGGATGGAGGGCGTCAAACGTGCGCTGGAAGTGGCCGCGGCTGGAGCGCATAACTTTCTGCTGGTAGGATCGCCCGGTGCGGGCAAGACGCTGTGCGCCAAATGCCTGCCTGGCATTTTGCCCGAAATGACCGAAACCGAGATTCTAGAGACAACCCGCATCCACTCGTGTGCGAGAACCGCCGGAGATTCCGACGAATTCAAGCCGGTCATGACGCGCCCGTTCCGCACACCCCACCACAGCGCGTCCATGGTGTCCTTGGTGGGGGGCGGCACCCGGCTAAAGCCGGGCGAAGCGAGCCTCGCCCACAACGGAGTCCTCTTTCTAGACGAGCTCCCCGAATTCAACCGCAGCGTTCTGGAGGCATTGCGCGAGCCGATGGAAGAAGGTTCCATCTCGGTCAGCCGCGCAAGCGGCACCGTCGTCTGGCCCGCCCGATTTATGATGGGAGCGGCCATGAACCCCTGCCCCTGCGGTTACGCCATGGATCCCAAGCGACACTGCACCTGCCTCCCCGAGGCACGCAAGCGCTACCAAGAAAAAATTTCAGGACCTCTCCTTGACCGCATCGATATCCAAGTGAGCGTTCCTCCCGTAGACGCCTCGCAATTTGCATCGAAGGCCTCCGCGGAGCCGTCCGCAGAAATCCGCAAGCGAGTCTGCGCCGCCCGCGACATCCAACGCAAACGGTTCAAGGGAACCCGCTTCAAGACGAATGCGGAAATGAGTTCCAATTTCGCCAAGGAAAGCTGCAACCTCTCCCCCGCCACCGAAAAGTTCGCCGTCCACGCCGCCGACCAGATGAACCTGAGCGCCCGCGGCTACTATAGACTATTAAAGGTCGGACGCACTATCGCCGACCTTAGGAATTCTGAATCTGTTGAAATTGTAGACCTCTCCGAAGCCTTAAGATACAGAGCCTTCCGCAGCTAAAGACCTCCACGCCCGTCATCCTGGAGGAATCTCTGCAACTGTCATATTCCACGCTCGTCATCCTGGAGGGAGTGTAACGACCGACGGGATCCACACACATCATCCCGGAGGTGTTCTTCGATTCCCTCAATAAAAAAATAGAACGCTGGTTATGGATTCCCTTCCGCGCTTCGCTTGGTCGAGAATGACGCTCTTTAAAACAAGCTTCCTGAGTCGCCGCACAACCGACAGCGTTCGCGCAGCCATCCTGACAAACACTCTTCAACTGAAGAATACCACACTCGTCATCCTGAAATGAACTCTGTAACTGACGGATTCCACGCTCGGCATCCTGAAATGAACTCTGTAACTGACGGATTCCACGTTCGTCATCCTGGAGGGAGTGTAACGACCGACGGGATCCAAAAAACTTTATACGAAACCATATGCGAAAAAAAGGCTTTACATACATTTTATTTAACAAGCGATACGGAACCCTTTACATCGGAGTAACCTCTAATCTTAAAAAAAGAATTGCAGAGCACAAGTCAAAAAAATATCCTGGGTTCACTCAAAAATACAATGTAGACAAATTGGGTTTCTACGAAGAACATTCTTCTATCCGACTAGCAATTGAAAGAGAGAAGAAACTTAAACGCTTGCATCGACAAGAAAAAATCCAGTTAATAGAATCTATCAATCCTACATGGCAGGATCTTTTCGATTCTCTCATTTAAAAAAGTATAACGCCGGTTATGGATTCCCTCCCGCGCTCCGCTTGGTCGAGAATGACGCTCTTTAAAACAAGCTTCCTGAGTCGTCGCACAACCGACAGCGTTCGCGCAGCCATCCTGACGAACACTCTTCAACCGAAGACTTCCACGTTCGTCATCCTGGAGGGAGTGTAACGACCGACGGGATCCACACACATCATCCCGGAGGTGTTTTTCGATTCTCTCAATTAAAAAGTAGAACGCTGGTTATGGATTCCCTTCCGCGCTTCGCTTGGTCGAGAATGACGCACTTTGTACTAGCGAATAACCTTGATGGAGGATTCGGCGCCGGCGCTTTGCGGGATGGCAAGCGGCTTGCGGACAGAAACTTCTGCCGCGATGGTCTTCGGGTAGTGGTTCAGGATATGCTTCGCGGTTTCGACAACCAGCGTTTCCTCTAACTGAAAACGGGACTTGCAAACGAAGTCCTGTACGTCATCAGCTAGCTGAACATAATCAATGGAATGAGCCAAATCCTCGTTGCGAGCAGCGAGGGTAAAATCAAGCCACACGGAAATGTTCATTACAACCGGCTGCTCGTTTTCGCGTTCGAAAGGGAGCGTGCCGATAATGCAGCTGAACTCCAAATCCCGTATAGAGATTTTACCCGTCTCAACTACCATACGAAGAGGACAACAGCGCCAGCAATGGCACCGGCAGCGACACCGAACCAGATGTTACGGGCGGTGGCGTAAGAATCATGAGTTTTCTTGTTTTCGTCCATGCGCTTCTGCATGTTGGCCAAGGTCCAGTCAGAGTTACCGGCCTTCTCGGACATCACCGCGCGGCACTTATCGGGATTTGCGTCGGTGTTGCAAGCACTCAAGACCTTGTCGTTGATTTCGGAGAGTTCGTCATAAGCATCCTGTGCTTCGCCGGCCTTGCTGTGGTTCAAGATACCCATCACGATGCCTGCACCGGCAACGGCGGACAGGGCCACGGCAGTCCAGAAACGAACTTCGTCAGCAATACCGAAGCGGTCACCCACATCGTTTGCAGCGTCACTTGCGGCATAGTCGCGGTCATCTGCAGAAGTGTTATCAACCGGAGCGGAAGTCTTGTAAGAAGTGTAATCTTCTTCATCTTCGTCTTCGCAGTCCGGATCGTATTCGTCACATTCTTCTTCGTCGCTAGAGCTTGCGGCGGGAGCGGCAGCGGCAACGGTTTCTTCCTCTTCTTCGGCAGCGGGAGCGTCGCCCTTCAAGGTCACCGGAGAACCATCAATAAAGACAATCGCTGTCGTAAGACCAGGAGCGTAAACAGCCTTACCATCGAAGTAGACCTTTTCGACATCCTTATCGGCGGACATACCGCGATGTTCATAGAGCTTTGCCGAAATGAGCTTGGAATAATCAACGCCTTCGGCAGTCAGAGCGGTCATCGAGGAAAGGTCACCCTTGCCACCCTGGTAGAGCTGGTAAGAGGTTTCGGATTCACCAAACGGATCTTCAAACTTCTGACGGACGACCAGGCGGCCTTCTTGGAGCGTTTCGACTTCATCTGCAGGAGCGACCTTAAGCGTTCCGCCAAATTCGGCAACGATATAGTCATCCGGTGTGCCCGCATCCTTTGCGGAAAATTCTTCAATATCGTACACGCCAGCAAAAGCCGATACGACAGACAGGCAGAGAACCATCAAAAGTGAACGTTTCATTTATCACTCCAAATTGTCTAATTTTTTTTTGAAATATATAAAAAAATATGGACAATTGCATTAAAAATATGCCTTAACATTACACATTTGTGAACATTATGTTTTCCCATCGGGCGAATTGTTTCCCAATGTTTACAAGCATTGCGGAAAAATGCAAGCGGGGCGTTACGGGGCCGGCGATTACAGAAACCCATGACGCTCGGTCATAGCCATGCAAGCATGGCTGCGACTCTCGCTTACAGGGTTTTGAGGCCCCGTTCGAAGGGGTAGCGAGCAACAGCGTGCGAGCGAGGGGGAGACTTCCCCCTACCCTTTATAGTCTACTATTTACTATATTTTAGCGCGTAAAATTTTAACCTAAAAAAGAGGATTGCTACAATGGCAAAGCTTTCTATCGAAGATCTCGAACTCGCCGGCAAGCGCGTGTTCATCCGTGTTGACTTCAACGTTCCGCAGGACAAGGTGACTGGCGAAATCACCAACACCAAGCGTATCGAAGCCGCTCTCCCGACCATCCAGTACGCTCTCGAT
>JAGAHT010000040.1:0-7693 GCA_017626945.1 Fibrobacter sp. | reverse complement strand
TTCACGAAAAAGTCTATGCGTTGTTCGACCGCAGAAAGCCGGGAGTCCTGTTCGCCGAGACGTTTTTCTGTGGTGTTCCTAAATTCCGCAATTTCTACGCCTTGTCCTTCGATTAGTTGTCGCTGTTCGTGCAGACGGTCCTCAATCTGCAAATCGGTCGAAAATTTTCGCTGGTTTATGGCGTAACCCTTGAGCATGTATTCCTTGAGAACTTGGTTTGCCCAGCGGCGAAACTTGACTCCGCTTGCGGACTTTACGCGATATCCGACCGAAATGATTACATCAAGGCTATAAAAAGCAACCGGTTGCTTTACGCCATCAACACGCAAAAAATGCGTGTTGTTGTCTTTCTCGACTTCCTCCGAAAATACGTTGTTGATGTGCTTTCGTAACGTTTTCTCGTCTCGATTGAAAAGACGCGCCATTTGGTTTGCCGTAAGCCACACGGTCTCGTTTTCTACACGCACCTCCAGCCGGACTTCGCCTTCCGGCTGGTAAAGCACGATTTCGCCCCTGTTTTCGTTCCCGACCTGGTCGCGAATCTCAATTTTATCCTTTTTGCTCATTTTTACTCCATAAAAAAAGCCGGCCTTTGGATACATTAAATGCCCAATTTCCATTGGGGATGTACCAAATAGCCGACTTTTCTAGTCGAACGTGGCTTGCAGGCGGAAATCCGCTGCCAGTGCCTTTTAGGGGATAATATACAAAAATTTAGCCCCAAAACGTTTTTTTATTCAATAAATGCTTTGTATTGGACAAAAAACATACTTTTTTATCCAGTTTGACTTAAATTTTGACGATTTCACCAGTTTTCGTAGCGGTGGCCCGTATCGAGGGCGGCGATTTGCTTCATTTCGTCGTCTGTCAACTCGAAATCGAAAATCGATATGTTTTCTGCGATGTGGTCGGGGTTCTTGGAGCCCGGAATGGCAATGTAGCCCGATTGCACATGCCAGCGTAACACCACCTGTGCGGCCGATTTCCCGTGAGCCTTCGCTATCCTTGCGACAACTTTGTTCCCCAAGACGTCTTCGGTGTGGCCGCGCCCGCCCAGCGGGTAGTAAGATTCCACTACGGCGCCGTAGCGCTTTGCGTATTCCTTGAATTCCGTGTTCTGGTAAAACACATGGTTCTCGTTTTGCACCACGGCAGGCTTTATTTCGAAATCGGCAAAAAAGCGCTTCGCTGTCTTTTTGGTGTAGTAATTCGATATGCCGATGGAACGGATTTTCTTCGCTTTCACCGCGCGTTCCATAGCCTTGTAAACCGCCTTGTCCTCGGCGTCGCTCCCGTGCTGGTGCAACAGCATCAAATCAATATATTCGAGTCCCAGCCTTTCGAGTGAGTCGTCGATGTCTTCGTCTAAGGAGTTGCTCCACGGCACCAGTTTCGACGTCACGAACAAATCTTTGCGCTTCACAAGTCCGTCGTCAATCGCCCGGCGGATTCCCCTACCCACGGCTTCTTCGTTGTCGTAGTATTTCGCCGTATCAATCAGTCGATACCCGTTCTTGATGGCGACATAGACCGCGTCTTCAGCCACCTTGCCGCGCAAAGTCCAAGTGCCAAGCCCGAGAACCGGCATATCGAAACCCGAATTCAACTTGACCGTTGGGGCCGCCCCTTTGCTATTCTGCACGATTGAATCTCCTTTGTCCGAAACCTTCGGCACCGCCTGCGACGCGGCATCGCTCGAACATGCTGCCAACAGGAAAACGAACAAGAAACTGAACCACCTCATGCCCTAAAAATAACCAAATCCCGCCATAAATCAAAATACTTATTTCGCATAAAAGATATGCTTTGAAGGCATGGGCGGGGGAGGTGTCCCCCTCACTCTCCTTCGTTGGCTTAGGGACCAGGCCGGGAAAATGCTCATAAGACATTGGTTACGGTGGTAATTTTTTCTCTGTAGATTCGCAAACATTACTGAAATCAGTCCTAAGTCACACTAGTCTTGTTGCATAAACGGACAGAAAAATGTATATTGGAAATGTAATAAGGGTAAATTATGGTGTTCGCCGAAAACATATTACGGATATTCCGTGAAAACAAACTTCTTGCGAAGTATCGCCTGAAGGATGTCTTTGTTTTCGGCTCGTCTGTTCGAACAGCAACTCCCAACGACATCGACCTGCTAGTCCGTGATTTCCAGGACTACAATGACCTGTTGTCCTTGCGAAAGGAACTTTCCGAAAAAACTGGCAAGTCCGTGGATGTCGTCATAGAGAAGTTCGCAAACCCCATTATCCTGTATCGAGCAAGCAAGGAGTCCATCCGTGTCGAATGACCCCAGGAACGACCTTTTCCACTTATTGGGAATGCTCGAATCCCTGTTGAAAATTCAAAAATATACACGGGATATTCATTCCACCGAAGAACTTCTTGAGAAAGAAGACCAGATGGTATTCAACGCATGTTTGACTTTGCTTGCAAACATAGGCGAATCCATCAACAAGCTCTCGAACGCTGCCAAAGCGGGAATCGCAAGCGAAAACATTCAGGCAATTCGCGGTATGCGCAACAGGATTGTTCACGATTATGCGGGGCTCGACTCGTTTGTTGTTTACAACACTATAAAGAACGATCTTGATCCGCTAAAGGAAACCTTTATCAAAATCATTAGAGAAGGTCTAGCAAACAAATCCTTTGACGAAGGTGAATTTGAAGCAGCGAAAAACGCGGGCTTTTACAAGTTTATTGATTTCAGTGTAATTTAAGAGCTGTCGTACCGCCCCGGCCCCAGGCCGGGGAACGCCCAGCTTTTTACTCCCTGTTCGCGAATGCCTTGATGCCGCCTTCCATGAGGGTGGCGGCGAGGTCAATCATTTGTTTAAGCGGGATTTTGCGGCCGTCTTGCACCCACTGGCGGTATAGCGCGAGCGTGGTGTTGTTGAAGGCTTGCACGATATTCTGGACGCAGACCTGCTTGGTGTGGAGCCGCGTCGTTTTGGAATGGGTGTGGGCCATGACCCGCAATCCGGATTACATCAAGGAAAACATCGAGGTCTATAACTTCAAGCTTTCCGAAGACGACATGAAAAAGATTCGCGGCCTCGACAAGGAAAAGCGCTTCTTTACCTCGACCCTTGCCGAAATCCAGCATTTCAAGGACTGGAACCCCGGCGACTAAAGACCTTCATCGCCGCCGACCGTTTGTTCACTATGCACTACACGCATAGTGGGTATGAAAATTACGCATTACGCGGCCGTCCTGAAATTATTTATATTAAAGGCAACCGGTTCAAGGAAATTTTTTACGAAAAAGGCGGATCCCATGAAAAAAATCACCTTGATTCTTTTATCACTTCTTCTAGGAGTCTCTATGGCAGCAGAAAAGAAAATCCTCGTCGTTTACTATTCCCGTGCCGATGAAAACTACACCGTCGGGAACATTTCCAAGGGCAATACCGAAATCATTGCCGAGATGATTGCGAAAAAGACGGGCGGCACGCTTTTGCATGTGGAACCTGCGAAGGAATACCCCAAGGGCTACGACGACTGCATCAACGTGGCCAAGAAGGAACTTGCGCAGGACGCGCGTCCGGCAATCAAGCCGGTGAACGTGAACCCCGAAGAATTCGACGAGATTTACGTCGGCTATCCGGTGTGGTGGGGTGAAATGCCCATGCCCATGTTCACTTTCTTCGAGAAGTATAACCTGAAGGGCAAGACAATTCACCCGTTCGTGACTCACGAAGGCAGCGGCCTCTCGGGGGTGCAGCGCCTCAAGAAGGTGACTGGCGCGAATGTGACCCCCGGCCTTGCCATCTACGGACACGTGGCCCAGAACGAACGCGACAAGGCCCAGAAAGAAGTGGACAAATGGGTGAAATAAGTCGCTATGAGGTCTGTACAACTTAATTCTGCCGCAGCGAACGAAGATGTTCGTCGTCTTTACGAGACGGCGTTCCCGAAAGAGGAACAGATTCCGTGGGCAGACTTGATGCGGCTCATGAAAACGATGTCGCTGGATTTTACCGTTTACTACGAGGAAGAAGTACTTGTCGGGCTGACGATTGTCTATCCGCGCAAAGAGTTCAACTGGTTCTGGTATTTTGCAGTGCCCGAAGAATTACGCGGGCAGGGAATCGGCCAGCGCATTCTCACGCAGTTGATAGAAAAGTACAAAGGGAAATCCAACATACTCGACATGGAATCGTCGGAACAAGTTTGCGAAAATTTTGAGCAACGCAAGCGTCGCCATGCGTTCTATTTGCGCAACGGATTCCGCGATACGGGAGTTGGAAAATCCTTCAAGGGAATTGATTACACCATCATGATGAACGGCGAAGGAACGTTCACGCAACGCGACTACGACCTGATTATTGACGAACTGCGCTCTTATTGGGATGCGATGCCGAAGGAAGTGTGATTACTTCAAATGGCGCTTCCCGGTGATTTCGTCAACTTCGATTTTGATGACGGCGGTGTGGGCTAGTGCCATGGCGCTGTAGGCGATGGTCTTGATGCCGGGCAGCATTTTGTAGCCGTTGTGGAGCATGATGCTGTCAAGCCCTGCGGTGCGTTCTTTTGAATTTCCGACTAGCGAGGCTGTTCCAAACCCGATGACGCTTTCGTAGAAGCATGTCCATTTGCAGGCGTCTTCGGGAGAGTTTTCCGGGCTGCTTGCTTCGACGGATGTCTCTGCGCAAAAACTCACTTGCGAATTTGCCTTGATGGCGTCGAGCTTTTTGCCTTCGCCTGCCCCGTGGATATAGACGGCGAGGTTCTTTTGTCTATCGCTTTCGCGAACGATATAGCCGAAATTGACCGGCACGGCGTAAGGTTTGCCGTTGCTGATTAAAGCCAAATGCAGGACTTTGCACCGGCTGAGAACATCGATGATTTCGTCAAACTCTTTGATTTCGCGGTCTTTGCGTCGCATTTGCATAACCTATCAAGCCCACTCGAAGTTTTCTTTGCCGGCGGCAATCTCGAAGTTGCATTTGACGATGCCGAGGTCCAGCGGGGCGTAACCCATGAGGTCAAATTTCGCCTTGGCCGCTACTTTGTTGCCGTCTAGCAAAGTGAAGAAAAACTTTTGCCGGTTCAAGGCTGTGGGCGCGAGGAGAGCCGCTTCCATTCCCTTGGCGAACCAGTCGGGTATAGGCCCCTTGTCTGTGCGGTTGTCACTATAGAAATCGGTGACGGGCTTTTTCTGTTTGCGTTCTACGCCGTTAGTTTCGCCATAACCGCAGGCGATGACCATTTTCAACTTTTCGTCGGAATACAGTTGGTATGCGTCCTTGATATCCTTGAACGTGAGGCCGACCCAGCAACTGTTTAGCCCGAGTGTCTGCATCAGGAGGACAATCTTTTGTCCGTAATAACCAACCGCTTCATCGCAGTTGCCGTCTTTCTTGATAACCAGCGCAATGTAGTTCTTTACGCCGGAGAATTTCCCGTACTTGAAAATTCCGGTTGAAAACGCCAGGGGCTCGTTCTGCACCAGCTGAATGTGCAATCCACTTGCAGCATTGCATTCGTCAATCAGTTTCTGAATTTCGGTAGCCTTTTCAGGTTCGATGGGCTTGTCGGTGTATTTCCGTACGGCATGGCGTTCGCGGATAGCCTGTTGCAGGTCCATTGGAGACTCCTTTTAAATTTTTACATGGCAGTTTGTATTTACGCCCCGATGAACTTGTTGATTTCTTGCAAATAGACGAGCGCACGATCTTTGGAGAAATAGTCTATCACCAAGCCGGATAAGGCCAGATAGATGAGTACAAGCGCAGTGCCGCGAAGCCAAAGTGCTGGGCAGAACGCGAACATGCATGTTCCGGCAACAAACAGAATTGCCGCTACAACAATCGTCATCGGGTAAATACCCATGAACCCATCGACTCGGGCTTTCTCGCTTTGAACAAACTGTTCAATAGGTTGTTCCTGGTATTGTTTCTCGAACTGCGCCAAACGATGATGGTTGTTTATGGCAAGGCTTGCGCCGCCAGCAGCATGCAAAAGAGCGACCAGAAGCATCGGAATCCAAATTGCTCGTGCCGAATCTGATGCGCCGAAGCGCCATACCGCGAAAGTCAGGACGAGCATGACGACGCCTGCGCCCACCATGGCGTAATCCTCAAAGATTTCGCCCTCAAACCATTTTCTAGTGTATTCTATAAAATCCATGAGTTGACTCCTGCGGGTTAAAGGCTTTTGAGTTAAGTTGCTTTCTTGAAAGCTAGTAAATTAATCTGATGCGTCAAGGATGGGATTGATGGTTTCGCTCGAACCGGAATATAATTTTGTTTATGCTTTATAGGCATAGAAGTCTATGATAAATAAGTATTTGCTATTGGGTGGCTCTTGATGTATATTATTGGAGATCCCCGCTCGGAGGCGGGGATGACATCTTGGGACCGGAGGGCCCGTATGAAAAAACTTATCCTCATCCTTTTAACTGTTCTCATGGGAGTCTCTATGGCTGCTGAAAAGAAAATCCTGGTCGCGTATTATTCTCGCACGGGCGAAAACTACGGCGTGGGCGACATCAAGAAGGGCAATACCGAAATCATTGCCGAGATGATTGCGAAAAAGACGGGCGGCACGCTCTTACACGTGGAACCCGCGAAGGAATACCCGAAGGGCTACGACGACTGCATCAACGTGGCCAAGAAGGAACTTGCGCAGGACGCGCGCCCGGCCATCAAGCCGGTGAACGTGAACCCCGAAGAATTCGACGAAATTTACGTCGGCTACCCGGTGTGGTGGGGCGAAAAGCCCATGCCCATGTTCACCTTCTTCGAGAAGTATAACCTGAAGGGCAAGACGATTCACCCGTTCGTGACCCACGAAGGCAGCGGCCTCTCGGGTGTGCAGCGCCTCAAAAAGGTGACCGGCGCGAACGTGACCCCCGGCCTTGCCATCTACGGACACGTGGCCCAGAACGAACGCGACAAGGCCCAAAAAGAAGTCGACAAGTGGGTGAAGTAGGCTTGCGCCTTAGTTAGAATCGCCAGTCTGCTTTCTTTTCAGTTCAATTAAATCGAAATACATCAGACGGCTGTTCAAGGGCCTGTCAGGACCGAGTCCCCGGAATTCGCGTTCTTGTTCTTCGGTGCTGAACAGGAATTTGAACTCGTTGTTCTGGTAAAACTTGAGATTCCGTTCCTTGTTGTAGGAATCTACCAGCAGGAAACGGCAACCGGTCTTGTTGAGCGGGTCGACGAACCAAGCCTTTATAAAACTCAGGACGTCGCTCCCCAGATGTTTGCTCTGAAAATCAAGGCTTATGCCGAGTCTGCCTATCATGACTGCCGGATAACTGCTGTATATCTTTTCGCGGGGGATGTTTTGCTCGACTTTCTTCTTGCGTGACCCCGGAATTTTCTTGATGCTGTCATTGGAAAGCGTAAAAACCGCCACCAGTTGAGCCGGATCATCGACAAGAGAAAAACAATAATTCTTGCAAAGCAACTCTTCGCTCTGCAAAAAAGCGTCTTTCGTGAAGAAATCATCCAAATCGTTGTCCCCGCACTTGAATGATTTGCATAGGGCGGCCTTGCCTTGAGTGTAGAACCCAAAGCGGCACTTCTGTTGGAGAAAGTTCATTACTTAAATTCTCTAAAATCGGCCTTGGAGAGAATGTCTCTGGCCTGTTCAATTTGCTTGGAGAAATCGATGGAACCACGACGCTTTTCGCTTTCTTCCATCATGAGGTCAAACCTGTCCGACGCTTCGCCGGTCA
>JAGAHT010000039.1:0-49030 GCA_017626945.1 Fibrobacter sp. | reverse complement strand
CTTGAACCGCGTGCTCGGACCGGAAAAAGTTCTCGGTTTGCACGTGGATAACGGCATGATGCGCCTCGGCGAATCCCAGAAGATTATGGAATTCTTGAAGGCCGAGGGGATGAACAACCTCAAGGTCCGCGACGCCAGCGAGCACTTCCTCGCGAAGCTCAAGGGAGTGACCGCGCCCGAAACCAAGCGCGGCATTATCGGCAAGGAATTTTTGACAGTGAAGGACGAGGAAATGGCGAAGCTCAACCTCGATCCGAACCAGTGGATGATGGCGCAGGGCACCATCTACCCTGACACCATTGAAAGCGGCGGCACCAAGAACGCCGACAAGATTAAGACGCACCACAACCGCGTGCAAGAAGTCTTGGACCTTATGGAAAAGGGCCTCGTCTTGGAACCACTCGCCGACCTGTACAAGGACGAAGTCCGTGCCCTCGGCGAAGAACTAGGCATTCCGCACAACCTCGTGTGGCGTCACCCGTTCCCGGGTCCGGGTCTCGGCGTTCGCCTGCTCTGCAGCGAAGGCAAGCTCACCGACGATATGGTGAAGTTCGAAGACGTGAAGGATACCACAGGTCAGTCCCTCGCCGACTACCTGAAGGCGAACAACATCGCTGGCCGCCTGCTCCCCATCAAGAGCGTGGGCGTCCAGGGCGACGGACGCACCTATGCGCAGCCGTTCCTCATCACAACCCCGGGCCTCAGCTGGAAGGATTGCGAAAAGTTCTCTACCGAACTTGCGAACCGCTTCAAGGCCATCAACCGCGTGATTTACCAGATCGGCAGCGTCGCTGACGAAGATCCGAAGCTTGTCGAGCAGTTCGCCACTCGCGAAAACTTCGACACGCTCCGCAAGTTCGACAACATCTGCACCGAATTCCTGCAGGCAAACGACCTGTACGAAAAGATTTGGCAGATGCCTGTGGTACTCGTGCCGCTCCGCACGGCGGGCAAGCCCTGCATCGTGATGCGCCCGGTGAACTCCACCGAAGCCATGACGGCAAACTTCGCCGAAATCGACCAGGGAATGCTCGCCGGTCTCTGGCGCAAGTTCGAAGCCGAAGGCGCAGGCAGCCTGTGGTACGACGTGACGCACAAGCCGCCCGGAACTATTGAGTGGGAGTAAGCCGAGAGTCATAAGATCCTTTCGCTTTAATGAGCAAAAAAAATTCCCGATACCATTTGTGGTATCGGGCTTTTTATTTCATGAAGAGTAATGTTCTTTACTTGAGCTTGTTACCCTGTAAATCAAAACGCAGGCCGTTCTTTTCAGCAATCAGAGAATGGCCGTCAAAACGGATTTTCGCATCGCGGTCCAAAGCCTTGTTTTGAGCAACGGCGCGAGCACCAATAGATTCCGTCTTTTTAGAGATTTCCGCCTTTAATTCAGGCAGGGCCAGCTTATAATTCGCAAGCAAGGCTGAATCGCCTTCTAGCGTCAAACCAGAAAGAACGATTTTCTTATTCTTACCTACCTCGGCATTTTCAAATTCGGCCGTAAGAGTCCCCTTCAAGGTCACATCGTCATCTTTACAAACGCCTTCAATTTTGGGTTCGCCAGAAACCTTCGCAGCGGCAGTCCCATCATAAACCTTATCTTCAACGGAGACACCCGTAACAGTAAGAGTCAACGGCGAAATCGGGATATCAAGCGTATCACTCACAAACGCGTAGCCATTCTGGTTCAGTGCATAAACCTCGGAGAAGTCAACAACCATCTTGTCACCGATTTCCACCACATTGAATTTTCCGCCGTAGTTTCGCTCATCCAAGCCCTCCGGCATCAGCGCCATGCCAGTACCCAGAACTTTACCGGTGCAGTATTCCTTAGCGTACCAGACAGGAACCACACCCTTGACAACTTTCAGGTTCGCCTTCAAGAACGGAAATGTTTTACCTTCGGTGATTCCCCATGTATCGCCAAAGTCAAAACCGACAAAGAAATCCTTGAACTTCATGCCGCCGTTGTAGTTGTAATCAAAGCACTCGACCGAAGCACTGTTGTCGTCGACGGTACCTAAATTCGAGCCCACCACCTTATGCCCACTGCAATCGGCATAGGTCATTCCGTACGAATTTTCTACAGAGCCCGTGACTTCATTTACGCCGACCACAGAGCCTATATCGTATTCGGACTTGTGCATGCCGCTCAGGGTTCCTTCATTGATGGCGTAGCTTGTTTTGACAGTACCCGTATTCATGCCGACGATACCACCGATATTGTAGTTTTCGCCGATTTCACCAACAAAGTAGCAATCCTCGATTGTACCGCCGAACACACCGGCAATGCCGCCGATATAGGATTCCTCGGGTTTGTACCCCGCATACTGGACTCTTCCAGTTACATAAACATTCTTAATTTTTCCCGATCCGCCATAGCCGACAACAGCTCCCGTATAATAACCACCATTGAGAAAAATATCCTCAAGACCAAGGCTATCCACCAAGCCATCCATATCACGCCCAAACAGCCCTTCGTAATTATCATTGTAAAGCTGCAGGTTTTTGATCTTGTGTCCCGCACCATGAAACTCGCCCGAAAAACCAGACGATGCACTGAAACCACCAATCGGCTGGAATCCGTGCCAGTCATCTTCGCTTTTAGGAGCAACAATATCTGCGGTCAAACGATACTTTGCATCCAAAGCGCAATCCTCGATACCCACCTTAGTCAAGTCTTCAAAGGTACCCACTTCATACTCGCCCGCCTCATTCAACACCAAGTCGCAGGCAGCATGAACTGCAAAAGGCAAAACCAATAGAGATGAAAGGAACTTTTTCATACAACATCCTCCAAAATTTATTACAAAATATAGTAAATTCAAGTTAACAAATTGACATCAGATTATCCACTTGCTATTATTGCCTTTAAGGCTTCACTACAAAATCTCTAATACAACTTCTGAACGAACCATGGGAATAATTGCTGCAATACTTTCTTTGTTTCTAATCATCTTCTCCGCATGTAGCGACACATCATCGGAACCTGAAGATGCAAATGAGAACCAAAGTTCTTCGAGTTCAATTGAAAACCTTCCCACCTCTTGCCCCGACAAACTTAAAGAAAACGAAATTTGCGACCCCCGCGATTTCAAGGTCTACCGTACTACAGAAATCGGCGCTCTCATTTGGACCGCCGAAAATTTGCGCTACAAAGTCGAAGGTAGCCGCTGTTTTAGAGACCAAGATTCCAATTGCATCAAATTCGGACGCCTATACAACTGGGCACAGGCAATGGATATTAAATCCTATTACTTGCGGAACACGGCCGAAGATTCCATTCATAAGCCTTACCATCAGGGGATCTGCATGCCGGGCTGGCATGTTCCAGATACATTGGAATGGAAGTACCTGATGAGCTACACCGACATTGTCGACGAGGACCCCTACGGATTTAAAATTCTCCACAGCGGTTTTTACAACAACTACTTTTTCTCTTATTGGGACAACGCAGATCAATTCTTCACCTCCACCGAGAGTGATGAAATGGACTACTACATCGACTACAATCAGGACACCTTCTTTGACGAAACCATCCCTGCATCAAGAGTATATAGCTACAGCGTAGACCCTAAAGATAAAGCCATTTATTCGGAATCCAAGTCCCACGGTTTTTCACTACGCTGCGTCAAGGACACCTTGCTCATGGAAATGGTTATCCCCTCCAGTTCCTCCGTCGAGTCCAGTTCTTCTGCAGAGCAGTCTAGTTCATCCATCGAAGAGTCTTCGTCTAGCATAGACACCTGCTTGACCATTCAAAAGAAGAGTTGGGAATATTTGAACCCCGATGTGGAATATGAAATATTCCAAGATGAACGAGACGGACAATGCTACAAGAGCGTTCAAATCGGCGAACAAGTCTGGATGGCAGAAAACTTGAACTATGTCGATTCCATCGCCCACCCTTTCTTTGCCGGGAAAACACATTGCTTGGGCGACTCCCCTGACAGCTGCGAAATCTTTGGACGTTTTTATTCCCAGGCAGCGGCCAAAAAGGCATGCCCAGAAGGGTGGCATCTTCCTAAGAGCGACGAAATTTCGACACTTTTAGAAAATGCAAGTGATGCATCCCTTAAATCGGCAAAATGGCCTTGGCAAGAAAGTAGTACCACAAACGAAAGCGGTTTTTCAGCATTGCCCCTAGGACTTTTTGTCGATGAAGCAGCTTATTGCGGTGATGATGACTGTGACGATGTCGAAAAATATTTTGTTGAATACGGCGAAATAGTGAATATCTGGAGCCAATCAGGCAACGAAGATCTTGCTTCTTACATCATTATGTGGGATTACGCTAAAGAAAAAGCAAAAATAGAGTATGATGCCCCTCTTTTGGCCATGAATGTCCGCTGCATTCACAATTAAATGATTGACTATATGAAAATGTCTTTACGCACAAGTTTATTTTTATTGGCTCTCACCTCCGCAATCCTGATGGCTTGCGGAGACAGTTCCTCGGAATCCTCCCCCTCTAAGCCAGCCGATACAACCGACAAACCGAGTTCTGCGCAATGCAAGGAACGCTACGGTATCTCCGATAAGAACACTTGGTCAAGCACTTTAACCGACAGCGCCTTGGTCAATGAAGAAGCCTGTTCCAAGGCAGCCGAATTTATCAATGAAACGGGAAACCTTTTGACCACCTGCCATGAAGCGAGATATAACCCCGAATATGACCGGATTGAAATCAATCTTCAATCTGAATACGGCTACAGGCAAGTCTGGGTTAGCCTCAATGGTTGCAAATACAAATTAGGTAGCGAAGGCGATTTCAACACATTGATTCCCAAGGCCAAGGAAAAGGAATTTGACGGATGCCTCTGCAAAGTGGAAAAAGGCGTGACCTACTATCGCGTCGCAGCACCCCAGGCCCCATTGGAAAGTTCCAGTTCCATCATGGAAGAAGAATCGTCTTCGAGCACCGAATCTATTTTGCCTTCTTCCAGCAGCATCAGCTATGTGGCTCCTTCAGAAGCGATTCACGGAACCATGGTCGATGAACGAGACAATCATGAATACAAGACCGTGACCATTGGCAGCCAAACCTGGATGGCCGAAAATCTTGCTTACGCATACGTTGAACCCACCAAAACTCTGGACTCCTCCAGCCTCTGCAATGACACGGACGCAGAATTCTGTGAAAAATACGGTCGCCTTTATTTGTGGTCTGCCGCCATGGATTCTGCAGCAGTATTCTCTGAAAAAGGAAAAGGATGCGGTTACGATTATAGGAAATGCGCCAACGAAAATAACTCCAACGGCAAAATCCGCGGCATTTGCCCCAAGGGATGGCACTTGCCGAATATAGACGAGTTCATTGTTCTGTTTACCGCCATCGGGGGCCAGAACGAACCGGGTTGGCCTTATTGGACAAATGTCGAAAAATCCCTTAAATCCGTAGATGGATGGAAAGAATACAAGGACCGTGACGTAAACGGCTTTGACGATTACGGTTTCAATGTAATGCCAACCGATCATGGCGAAGTCGCTTTATTTTGGACATCCGACAGAAGAAATGATTTTGTCACCGAAACAATTTCTTTTGACAATTGGAGGCCGGATGTTTCCATTACAGGAGTCGGCATGGATTCTTACGCTTCTATTCGTTGCTTGAAGGACTAACAACCAATGAAACTATTCAATTTTTTTACTCTGACTTCTATTTTGTTCGGCGCCTTTGTCGCCTGCTCCGATAATGGCATGACCGCCGAAGAAAAAGCGGCAGAAAAGCAACGAAAAGAGGAACAAGCCGAATACCATCTGCTAGATAGCATTGTAGGCAACTTAGCAACGGTCGTTCGCTTTGACCATTCCCGTGGCGGAAACGGCATGTACATTTCCGATGGATTCCGACAAAGCCGCGTTATCGATACAACCATCGAAATCAACAAGTTCATTAAGGATATGACCGTATCCATTCGCTATAGCGATCCTACGGTCTGCAATTACGACAATACGAAATTTTTGCTGGACGGCAAAGAAATCAAGGGAGAGCAAGATCCGGATCCTTATGGCGGTTTGATTTTCAAGGATATTTTTGAAAATCAAGATGAAACTCACCACCTCGAAATATTGTCGGATTCCGCAAAATGCGGTAATCTAAAAGAATCCTACACGTTAGTACCTTCAAACAACCCCGGTCAAGCTCACTTTACGGAAGTCTGCTATAGCCCAGAAGATGGCTACTACATCAAGGGACATTTCTATTCTATGGTCATACCGTGCTACTACGGTGGTTTCTATTCTACTTATGCCGATTCGCTCCAGTCGAAATGCATTCTAAAAACCGAATCCGAATCCATGGAATTGAAAATCGATTTTGAGAAAGATTACGACATCATGAACGCACGGTATTATCAAGAAGGTTTTGTTTCACTCGACAGCACCACCTTGGTCAACTTTCTGAAAGAAGATACCAGCGCAACGCTCTCCTGCGCACTCATATTCCAAGATTGGTTCGTTCCCGCACAAGTGAATCGAGAATTTAAGTATTACGAAAGAACACTTAAATTTAAGGAAATGGAAAAGGCTCGTTTGCTCGATGTGCGTTCAAACCAATATAGCTTGTTAACTGTAGAGCCCTATAATTTTACAAGCTATTTATTCACGAGAACAACTGTTAAAGGTGAAAAAATTTTCGCCCATAAAATTTATGGAACATACAGTACAACAGATCTCGGTATTATGCACGAGATTCGGTGGAAAGATGTATACAACGGTCTAATCGATGAAAGCACCACCGAGGACTCGGTACAGGTTCTTGTAGTCGCATGGCCTTCCGGCTCTACCACGCAAGAAGAAATGGAATTGGTAGAAAAGCTTCGGGAACTCACCTGGGACCAAAATGCCGACATATTTGAAAACACCCTGGATTCTATCATGAACGTGGTCACAGACGAGGCCGGCAACATAAAGGAACAGTTCTACTATATGGACGCCAAGCGGGTCCCCGGTTACGATGTAAACGATTATAAAGATCAACAATGAGGTAAAACATGGCAGGCATTACATACGAAATAGACGACAAGAATCTTGTTGAACAAATTAAGAACGACGCGATGAACGCCGCGAAGGAACTTGTGGAAAAGGCTCACCTCACGGCGGGCAATATTGTGGTTATCGGCTGCAGCACGAGTTCTACACTCGGAAACGACATAGGCAGCCATTCCGTGCCCGAAGTCGGCAAGGCGATTTTCGAAGGTTTACAATCCGTTTTCAAGCCACTCGGCATCAACATCGCGGCGCAGTGCTGCGAACACCTGAACCGCGCCATCATCGTCGAGCACGCAGCCATACCTAACGCAGAAATCGTGAACGTTGTTCCGCAACCCAAGGCAGGCGGTTCTTTTGCTACGGCCTGCTACAGCGCATTCGAGCATCCGGTCGCCATCGAGCATATCAAGGCCGACGCAGGCCTCGATATCGGCGGAACGCTCATCGGTATGCATTTAAAGGAAGTCGCCGTTCCCGTACACATGCAGCTGACGCATATCGGCAAGGCAATCCTGATTGCCGCCCGCACCCGCCCAAAATTTATCGGCGGCGAACGTGCTCATTATGACGAAAATCTTAAGGACGGCTATCCGAAGTTCTAATTTGAACTTGTAATATTCCAACTTGGAGCAAGAAAAAAGTAATAAATAAGGACTTTTTTGCATCACCACTATCCGTTTTCTGTTTTGTTTAGTTAAATTAACACTAAGAATAGGAGAAAATGGTAGTGATGAATGGTGAACCCCATACGGAATATCCGACAGGTCCCCAGGGCGCACAATATGCAGGTGGCCCAGGTCCTGGTGGTTCCGCATTTCCAAGACCCGAAAAAGTAGACCCCATTACCGGTCTCGACCTTGTAGCATGGTTCTTTGCACAAACTCAAAAGGACCACAGTTTCTATCCGCTCCATAAATCGACCATCACGTTCTTTAACGTGATGAATTTCAAGACAATCAACCAGCGTTTCTCGTACCAGGGCGGAAATGCATATCTATGCAAATTTAGGGACGAACTCAAGCGTCTTTTTGAAGGCGAAACCGTATTGCGAGCTGGTGCGGACCACCTAGTCGTCATCAGCCTGAACCTTTCGCCCGAAGAAATCGCCATGCGTGTGGCCATGCTTAATAAGGTGATGGGCAATTACGAAGGGGGGCTTCGGAATCAAATCAAGGCGGGAATTTACATTGCCGACGGGACCCCACAGAAACCCATCATTATGATGGACAGGGCATCGCTTGCCTGCCGAGAAATTCACGGAATTTTCAACAAGGACTACTGCGTCTACGACGACGCACTCAAGAATAAGCACGAACAGAAACAGTACGTGCTAGACCATTTTGATGAAGCCTTTGAAAAAGGGTATTTCCACGTTTATTATCAACCCGTCGTGCGCGCCCTAACGGGAAAGGTCTGCGGCTACGAAGCCCTCGCCCGCTGGATTGACCCGGTCAAGGGAATCATTCCGCCGTTCATCTTTATCGACGTACTTGAAAAGGTGCACCTGATCCACAAGCTGGATGCCTATATCATTGAACAAGCCTGCAAGGACCTTCGTGACGACATCGACAGCGGATACGCCTACGAACCCATCTCGGTAAACCTTTCGAGACTTGACTTTGAATTAAGCGACGTCAACAAGGTTGTGAACGATGCTGTTGCCAAGTATGATATTCCCAAGGAATATCTGGTACTGGAAGTTACCGAAAGCGCCATCGCATCGGATTTGACAAGTCTTGGAGACCACATCAAGGAATTCCGCGACGAAGGCTACCAGGTGTGGATCGATGACTTCGGTTCTGGTTACAGCTCGTTCAATAACTTGCAGACCTACGACTTTGACTTCCTCAAGATCGACATGAACTTCCTGAGGAACTTCGACAAGACCCCGAAGTCCAAGGTCATTATCGCCTCGATTGTGGATATGGCGAAAAAGCTCGGAATCCACACGCTGGCCGAAGGTGTCGAAACCAAGGAACAGTACGAATTCCTGAAGAGCATTGGTTGCGAGCTTATTCAAGGCTATTACTTTAGCAAGCCAATTCCTCTTGAAGACTACCAAAACAAGCGTGCGGAACTTTGCAGTTTCGAGACGAACGAGTCGCCGGAGGAACGCGCCTATTTCGATTGCATTGGCGAAGTGAATTTCCTGGACAATGCTCCTCTCCGCAAGCATCACCTGGAAGTCACATCGGACATTCCTCTTGCTATCTTGGAACGTACAGAACGCAATTACACGGGACTGTACACGAACAAGGCGTTCATGACGGTCATCAATTCTTTCGGTGCGAACACTATCGAGGATGTTGTCCGAATTTTGAGAAGAGAAAACACTCAAGAAACCATGGACAAGATCTTCGAGCACTTGTTATGGACCGAAAAATCGAATGAGATTGTCGAATACAGCATGCCCCTGAACGAGAACAAGATCAACTGCAAGGTTCGATTTGTTGGCCACATGGGCAACAAGTCCGCCTACACGTTCATCGTCAGGAACATTACCCTTCGCGATAAAGAAACTACACCGTCGAAGAACCGTCTTCAGTTCTAGTTTCGACCGAAATATTCCACGATTTTTTTCACGAGCGACTCCATGGTTGTTTCTTCGGAAACGACCGTGTTGAAGCCGTGTTCTTTTGCTGCGGATTCAGTCATGCGACCGATACAGAATGCAAGCGGCATGAACTCCAAATCTGCAGAAGCGCTCATTTTCACAAAGTTATTGACGGCACTGGTACTTGCAAAGACAATGGCATCGGCTGAAGCAACCGCCTCGCGCTTCCATTCGGGGAGATCCGAGACAGGAAGAGTTTCGTAGACAATCCAGCGGGTAGCGTGCGGTAGATACTTGAGCAAAGTGTCGTCGGCGAGGTTGCCCTGAAGGAGGAGAATTTTAGATTCGCCATTCGACTCCAGATGAGAGTCGGTGGGCAGGGACGCAAGCAACTTTCCGAGGCCTTCGGCAGTATGGTCTTCGGGAACATAGTCGCAGCAGATTCCATACTCAAGGAGCTTCTTTTCGGTAATCTTTCCGACACTAGCAATCTTCTTGCCCGCGAGGACTCGTACGTCGCAACCCGCGTCAAAAAGCTGTTTGAAGAAGCTTTCGACACCGTTTGTACTCGTGAAGGCGAGAATGTCGAAATCCTTAAGGGTGTTGAAATCGGCAGTCCGTTCCAAAGTACGGGTTTCGATCATCGGAGTTTCGATGACTTCGGCACCGAGCGCAGCGAGTCTCGACGAAATTCCGCTGGACTGCTTTGCAGCACGAGTAACCACCAAGCGCTTGCCCGATAGCGGCAGGTTCTTTTTCCAGGCGAGCGTATTGCCGAGTTCCACGACTCCGCCCATAATCGTAATCGCAGGGGCAGTCACATTTTCACGGACGATAGTCTCCCCCGCCGTTTCAAGGGTCGCCATGACGGTTCGCTGGTACGGAGTCGTCCCCTTTTCGATAAAGGCTAGCGGAGTCTTGGGATCCTTGCCGCATTCTATCAGTCGCCGTGCAATAAAATCCATATTCGCGATGCCCATCAAGAAGATGAGGGTACCGGGACACTTGGCGAGAGCTTCAAAGTCAAGAGAGAGTTCTGCGTTTTCTTTTTCGTGGCCAGTGATGATGTGGAAGCTCGTAGCTATTCCTCGATGACTTACGGGAATGCCCGCGTAAGCAGGAACAGATATGGCAGAGGTAATTCCCGGCACGACTTCGAATTCCACATCCGCGTCCACAAGTTCAAGGGCTTCTTCACCACCTCGACCGAACACGAACGGGTCGCCACCCTTAAGGCGGGCGATTATTCCTTGCGGATACTCCCGTGCAAACTGCACGAGCAGCTTATTGATTTCGGATTGTTTAACCTTATGGTGAGTTGGCATCTTGCCCACATCCACCATCTTGGCCTTGGCATTGCACATCGAAAGAATTGCCGGAGAAACGAGACGGTCATAGACAACCACGTCGGCACACTCCAGGACTTCTTTGCCACGAAGTGTCAAAAGGCCAGGATCGCCAGGACCAGCACCAATCAAATAAACTTTTCCAGACATCAAACAAAAAAATAGAAATATCGCCCCTCAAAACGCCTAATACACTAAAAAAAGCAACAACGGGACACATTTTTACAGTTGTAAGAAAAAAAAAACAATTTTATAATCTTTTTTGAGATAAAAAACTATATTTAAGAACAGAAATTTACAAAAGGAGACGATATGAATACTCAAAAACTCTGGAAATTCGGAATTTTCACATTTTTTTTACTTGGCCTCTGTGCTTGTTCCACCCCCACAGTCTCTGAAGACGATGATTATTCATCCCCAAAAGAAGTCTCACAAATGTCGTCTTCTGAAATAAAGACGCTTACCAAGAACAGTTCTTCATCTAACCAATCCTCTAGCATATCATCCAGTTCATCGGATTCGTCAACGACAAATGTAATATGCACAGACAATGAATCACATACAAAAATATGTTTTAACGTAGTGGATCCTAATCCAAATCCGGTCCAAATCGACAGACCCACCATCTTTGAAGCTCCGAGTGTCTCGGCAGTCATTTTTATGTGGGACACAACTGATACCGACAGTATTGAATTTAGTCTGGTGGTTGACGGAAATTATTTGACGCACGCAATGATCGAAGCAGATAATATGGACAGCCTTGTTTACGAATTTAGATGGAATGACGAGGATTCAACCCATTGGGACCGAATAAAAATCAGCAATTCAAAGCCCATAAAATATATCAACGATTCACAGAGGACATTCACATTAAAAGAATTGTGCCACTCATACGCTTCTGCAAGAATTATTTGGACAGACAAAAAAGATAAGACGCAGTTCCGTACAGAATGGTCAGATCCCGTTGGTCCCCTTTACACTCTTACAGTAAACACTGATGCACGAACAAAATTTGCATATCCATTCGAAGGAAAAAATCCTTGTGAATAACCTTTTCACGAAACGTTTATCTGTCTAAAAATGTTCTCTGCCAGTTCAATACCAACTTGACGAGCAGTCTTAGCATAATCCATACTAGACAAATTAATTTTATGCAGAACCTCCGATTTTAGGAGGTACTCTTTTTTTTCGTTCCAGTAAATTCCACGAATCTTGAGCGTTTGGGCATCCACAAACTCGGCGAAACTTGCGACGGGAAACTGACAACCTGCATTAAGCGCCTTGAGGTAGGCCATTTCAGCGACCGCGATGCAATAGGTTTCAGCATCGTTTACATGAGCTAGAAGTGCATCCAGAGATTGCTTCGCATTTAAGGTTTCAATCGCGAGGATGCCCTGGCCCGATGCCGGGAGTATTTGCTCGGTGCTGAAATATTCAGTCACCTGGTCGGCGAGGCCCATACGCTTGAGGCCTGCGGCGGCGAGCACCACTCCGTCAAGTTCAGCCAATTTAGAAAGGCGCGTCTGGATATTCCCGCGAATAGGCACATATTCGAGATCTGGGCGAAGCGCCTTGAGCTGCACGACGCGACGGATGCTTCCTGTACCGATGCGGGCTCCTGCGGGCAGCTCCATGAACCTGCAGCCGTCCACTCCCCTGCGCGCGACAAAGGCGTCGCGCGGATCCTCGCGGTGTAACACCGCGGCAAGTTTGAATTCCGGCAGCACTTCAGCAGGCATGTCCTTCAAGCTGTGAACGGCAATATCGGCGCGGCCCTCAAGCAAAGCGACTTCCAGCTCCTTGATGAATACGCCCTTGCCGCCGAAGCTCGCCAACGACTTGTCGAGTCGGCGGTCGCCTTCGGTCGTCATCGAGACAAGCTCGTAAGAAGTTCCAGGATTCGCCTTAACAATGGCCTCGGCGACCATGGTCGTCTGCGCCATGGCAAGAGCACTCTTGCGCGTCGCAACCCGCAGCTTGAACTCACTCATGGATAGCCTCCAGGCACTTCAGGAAGACCTGAACATTTTCAGGAGCATTTTCCGCCTTGACCTTATATAGATAATCGTTTGCCAATTTCTTCGCAAAGCGCTCGTACATCATCGAGATGCGGTGACGGTCTTCTTCCGCTAAATCAGGCATCGAACGCAGCAATTTCTCGGATTCCTCGTTCGCCACATTCAGCATGTGCTCCGCATGCAGGCTAATCTGCTTCGAAACATTGTCCATACGGTTCCAGTGCAGGAACTCGTCAATTCCTTCTTTCAAGATTTTCTGGGCAGCTTCGAGCTCAACCATACGCAAGCGGCGGTTCTCCGATACAATCTTTTCAAGATCGTCGACGCAGACATATTCCACACCAGGAATTTCGCCGATTGACGCTTCCGCATTGCGCGGACTTCCTAAATCTATCACCAGACGCCTGGAGATCGCACTTACGCCTGGATGTTCCGCAACCTTGCTACAATGACGCTCGAATACGATATCAAGAGCGCCCTTCGGCCTTTCGGCCGAGTCCGATGCAGGCTGTGACCCTAACAAGGTTGCCTTTTCAAATTCATCTTTCGTTACAATCGGTTCCTGACAGGCGCTGCAAAGAATTACGACGTCGCATTTGCCGATGACGCTATAGCGATCCTCGAAACGCACGGGCGTCAACACATCCGCAAATTTCTCCGCATTCGCAAAAGTCTTACTGCTCGCAAAAATATTTGTCGTATATTCCTGCACATACTTGAGCATCAGCGAACCCATTTCGCCGAGACCCACGATATACACGGTTCGGTTCTCGAGGTCATCGAACGTCCGCTGCACCTGTTTCATCGCAAGGAATGGAATATTGCAACTGAGCTTACTCAAGTTCGTTTCGGTCTTGATTCGCTTGGTCGTGTGAATCGCACTCTGGAAAAGCTTGTTCAGGCTATTACCTGTCGCACCGAGTTCTCGTGCCGTCTCGTAGGCACGTCCAATCTGGTGCAAGATTTGGTCTTCACCCATGGCCACGGAATCAAGCCCCGCGCACACGTTCATCACATGATGCGCGACGTCGTCACCCGACTTGAAATAAAAGAAATTCGCAAAATCCTCATAAGCCTGCCCAGCCAAATTACATACATACCGCACCAGCTCTTCCTCCGAAATTTCACGGTCGGAAGCTGTATAAACTTCGGTTCGATTACAGGTCGCAAGTATCAAAAGTTCGTCGAACGGAGAATCTTTCAAAGCCTCCGTCTTGACATCCATCGGAATATAGAACTTTTCACGAATTGCAATTTCAGCCACCTTGTGGCTCATTCCTGCCATGTAGATTTTGCGCATGTCGCAAAGATAGAAAAATCTAGTGTCTACCTATCTCGCTATCAATCCACTCATAGCGTTTGCGCATCCAAGATGCCATCGTTTCCACGGCCTCGTCATAGGAATCATACGAATCTTTGAGCGCCCAGTTTTCAGTATTACTCAATATGGGCCACCGTCTGTATTCATTATTGACGGCTCTTTCGATAATGGATCGGTAAACGGGAATACTGTCAATAAGTTCCCTAAACGTTTCACGATGTTCGTTCCAGTAGACCGCGATAGCACTATCGACCACGTGATTTTTCACGATATAGTAATTCAACCGGTATTCGCTGATATACCAATCTTCAGGATTCTGGTTCTCTGTACGAGACGCATTTCCGAAGGCCAAGTCAAAATCCCACAATGGTCCAAAATGAATCGGCTCCCCTTTTGCCCAGGTAAAGAAAACGCTGCGTGCATAATTTCCATCTTCGTTTTTGGAATATTCCTGTACCCAATAATACAACAGATAATCTTCTAAATCTATCCAATTCAGGATGTCTTCGTCCTCGTACAGATAACGATTCATCAAGAAATGTTCAAAGTTGTTCAAGTGATTCTGCAGAAGTTCCAAGGACTCATCTGGAGGATCTTTCGGCGAACGAATGTGGTAAATGTTCTTATGGTCCGTAATGACATAAGGCGGGTCATACTTTTTTACATCTTCTTTTTCGACAAGGAACGTCGTATCGTTTTCTTCGATATGAACTCGATTTTTCGCCACCTTGATGGTTTCCGAAAGTAGATAAAGACCCATGTACTTTCGGTTCAGATAAAGTTCCACGAACTGCATCCGAGGCGTATATTTTGCACCAAGCCATTCCGAAAGACGCGTCATCATATAGTTGCGCAGATGGGTCTTGTCACCATAATTGGCGATGAGCGCCCAGTCGCGACTCTTGGGCATTCCGAAAAGTTCCACCTTGTCCCTAAATTCCAATTTCATTCCATACTTGGGCATTTTGAAACTAGAATTACCACGACCACGCACGGTCAGTTCCAGAACTTCGCTTTGAGGAGATTTCTCGCCGTAAATCTGGAGCTTTGACGGGAATTCTGTTTCACGGTCGCGAAGTCCTGCAAAGTCCTCGGTTTCTATGACAATTCGCGGAAGCCCTGCATACGGATACACGGAATCGTCCATCGGCAAGTAATCGGGATTATCTTCGGTTTCGGCCCAATAGCAAGCCGAAAAAACGATGCAGCACAAAAATGCAACAAGTCGTTTAAGCGTGTTTATTGTGAACAAAGCCGAAAACATCAGTGGAAATATATATATTTAGAATATGAACAAATTTGTCGGATGTCTTATATTGATCAGTTTTGTGACTTGTTTTGCCACAGAACCGCTGCATCCGATTTCATTACCAACAAGTTCGTTATCCATTCAAGGGACTGTCGAACTGGACGAAGATGTCTACAGCGGCGATATGGAAGTCTCGGCGGAATACGCCTTTCATCCGCGACTCAGCCTTTATGTAGACGGAGCTTTCCGATTCCTAAGCTACAGCTACGAATATTCAACCGAGGGTTACATCCACAATTACTGCAACCTGCATGTGAATGGTTTTAACGAAACTTATGTGGGCGCAAAAGGGATGATCCTCCCCTACCTGGGACTGAATGTCGGCTGGCAGTTCCCTCCCGGCGAAGGCTCCCCAAAGAACCGTTTCCACCGCCTGAACGTAGAACCGTTCGGTCTGTTACAATTTTCTAGACAGTTAACTCTTGGTACGGCGATTCGATACAATACGTTCCTCGAAGACAAGAACTTCAAACCTGGCGATGAAATCGGAATCAAGGCATCGTTCGTATGGAAACCTGGCTGGAATGACTCCCTAAAAACTGGCTGGGAATTCAGCGAAATTTTCCTGTACCAAGCACGAATCGAAGAATCCGAAAACCGAAACCTGGACTCGCGCTATCGCAGCATGAAGGACAAGTACCAGGGCATAAAAATGAAGTTTGAAGCCATGCGTTATTTTAACATCGCAGGGTTTTCCACAGGATTCGGGCTGAATTACGAAATTCACGACGGGACTCTGTTCGGATTCGAGACAGGACACCGCGTTGGAATCAAGATGCAAGTAAAGTAACGAGCTTCTAGGCGAAAAAGCGGAAACTCGTCTTTTTGAGCTCTCGCACGGAATGCAAAACGACATAATCAGGGTTGCCGATCGACTCGGCAGCCTCTTTAATATTGCGATCCAGTTCATCGGCAGACTGGGCATGCATCATAGCGTAAAGTGTATACGGGAAACCTTCGAAAGAAGGACGCTCATAGCAATGCGAAATGTATGGTTTTTGCGCCAAAATTGCTCCGGCAGGATCCTTCGACTCGCTTTGCTCGCTCAGGATGACACTTCTCTCGTCTTTCGTCTCTCGTCTTTCGTCTAATCTAAAACAGACCATGGCGTTATAAGCAAAGCCCGCTTCCTGATGGCGAAGAATAGCCCCAAAGCGACGCATACGTTTTAAAGCCAAGTCCTCGCGGAGTTCTTCACACGAAACGCCCCAATCCTTAAATGGAGTCAGGGAATGTGGAATGTCAGTGCATGCAACGCGAATACGGATGCGGTCGCAGTCTGTTAATGCCTTCTTTTCGAGATCCTTCGATTTCGCGCATTGCGCTCCACTCAGGATGACTCCTTTTTCGTCTTCAGTCTTGGTTGGCGCGACAGCGCCCATTACCGTGTTGATTTTGAACTTCTTGGTCGCAGAAAGCACATGAACATCGTGCAGTTCGGTTTTCGCACAAACGTCGTCTACAATCTTCTGAATTTCTTCTTCAGACTGGGCAATGACAGTGAACCAAACATTGTATTCGTGACTGCGCACGTAATTGTGCGTAATCGCAGGAATTTCATTAACTGCGGCTGCGAATTTCTCTAGGGCGTTGTCGTCGGCAGCACCGGTGGCAACCGTAGGCACCTTGCCCGCACAAAGGCGAGAGATAAAGCCCAGCGCCTTGGAATCGTAGACGCCCCCGATGCGGCGGATAATTCCCGACTTGCGCAGTCCCTCGACAGCGGCAAAAACGCTCTGCTCATCGGAGCCAAGCTGGTCCGCCAACACCAGATACGGCCGTTCCTCCAAAGGAAATGCGTCCTGGATGATAGCGAGAAGATGTTGCTCAAGATCTGTCATTTTTCTATGGATCCCGTCGGTCGTTGCACTCCCTCCAGGATGACTTCAGCGGCTATCTACTTACTAATTTCCTCGTCCGTCAGATAGCAAGCAGGATCTTCTTCCCAGAAGTCTCCTGTCACTGCCTCGGCGCGAGTGCGGAAGTTGCCGTTGCAGAGGTTCAGATAGGCGCACTTGGGGCAGCGTCCCTTCAGAATCGGCTTCCTGTTCTTGAGGCCAGCCATAATCGGGTTGCTTTCGTCGCTCCAGATTTCGCCGAAGCTGCGTTCGCGCACGTTGCCAAGCGTGATGTACTGCGTAAACTGGTCGGGGTGAACGTTTCCGATGCTGTCGACGTTACCGAAGGCCATGCCGCTGCGGTTGCCGCCATTGCGCCGGATGAGTTCCAGCACCTTCTCGGCACGTACCGGATCTTCGCGCTGCATACGGCGATACAGGTAGATGGCATCGGCGTGGTTATCCACCGTCAAGATTTCCTTGTTGACTCCGCGCTTCTTGAAATCGAGCGTACGGTCAATAATCAAATCGATAGCCTTGCGGCTTTCTTCATGATTCAAGTCATTTTGTACCATCGCCGAGCCACGGCCGCTGTAAACCAGGTGATAGAAGCATACGCGGTCGATATTTTCGGCTTCGAGCAAGTCAAAAATCGCATTCAAGTCTTGCACGTTGTAGCGCGTAATCGTAAAGCGGAGCCCCACCTTCTGGCCCGTCGCCACACAATTGCGGATTCCGCGCAAAGCGAGTTTGTAAGCGCCTTCCTTGCCGCGGAATTTATCGTGAGTCGCTTCGCAACCATCGAGGCTAATGCCCACGTAGCCCACACCCATATCCTTGAGTTTCTGGGCGACATCGGGCGTAATGCAGGTGCCGTTGGTGCTGATGGTCGGGCGAATGCCTTTAGAGGCTGCATAATTTGCCAATTCAAAAAAGTCCGGGCGCAAAAGCGGTTCACCGCCGCTAAAGAGAATCACCGGAACCTTGAAATCGGCCAACTGATCAATTAACGCCAAGCCTTCTTCGTGGGTCAATTCGTTCTGGTACTTAATAGCCTCGGAACGGGCATAACAGTGCACGCAACTCAGGTTGCAAGTCTTGGTGCAATTCCACACCACCACGGGGCCGCGACCCGGAGCAACGCCGTTCTTGCATTCATGGGCCTTGGGTTCATAACGCAGCTGATCGCCGTAATTCGGCGTATCCATCAAAAGCTTGGTAATACTAATCATAATTTTACAATGAATCCGATTGTTTTCCAAAGATAGAAAAATCAAGATACCGAGCCCATCAAATAAAATTTCAAAAAACTTTTTTCTACATTTCCAATCACTTTTATGAAATGGACGACCCTTATACTGACCGCATTGTTGCCTTTTGCGCTTTTCGCAAAAGAAATCGATATTTCATCCACTTCAGAGACACTGATTGAAAACGGCCAAGAAAATGCGGCGAAAGAAATTATTGCCGTTGAAGACTCTTCACAAAAATGGAAAGCCACGGACAGCCTCAATCTAAAAGATGCCGGAAACTCCCCCGTCATTTCTAACGAGGTGGCAAGCACTAATTCTCTCTCCGATTCTTTAACTGATTCCCCCCAAACAGATTCTCTTGCCTTAAACAACGATGAAAGCACCGAAGAAGGCAACGAAGAAGCAGGTGCCGAAAGTGAAGAAGCCGAAGCGGAGCTCGAGGCCGACATGGCCGAAGCCGATTCCGCAACGGTCGACACTCTGCAAAAACTCACGCTTGACATGACAACCGCCTTTGTTCCGTCTGCAAGCAGGCGCGTTTCAGCCCCTTACGGCATCCGAACCTACCGTATGCACCGAGGGGTCGATTTGGGACTCTGCCACGGTGAAGACCGCACCATTGTCGCCGCATTCAAGGGAACAGTCGTCAAGGTCCGCAACCAAGGCCGCCGCAAAGGCTATGGAAAGTACGTCATCCTCGACCACGGGAACGGCCTCACTACTTTATATGCACACCTCGCCAGCTGGCAGGTAAACGTCGGTGACACTTTGCAAGCTGGCGACACCATCGGTGTCGGGGGCAACACGGGACGTTCTTTCGGAGCGCACCTGCACTTTGAAATGCGCTTCAACGGAAACTACATCGACCCCGCAACGGTCTTCAATTTCGAAGAAGGCACATTCCACAACGCCATGACCGAAATCGACGAAACCAAGCTGCAACTCGTCGAAGCGGATTTCCAGAAAGAACTCGCCAAGCACCGCTACTACAAGGTACGCCGCGGTGACTGTCTCGGAAAAATCGCCCGCAAGTACGGAATTTCAATCAAGCGTCTCAAGCAGCTGAACAACATCAAGGGCAACATGATCCGTCCGGGTCAAGTGCTCCGCTGTTCCTAATTTTCGTCTACCGCGACAAGCCGCCTATACGTTTTATCGATGAAGATTGCCCCGAGCGGGGCGGTCACCATAATGGCTACCGCCGCAAGAGTCAACACGTCATTACCGCAGGCAAGCCCAAAGCTGAGGGGAACGCCCCCGATTGCCGCCTGAACGGTCGCCTTGGGCACATAAGCCAACATGCAGAAGAGTCGTTCCTTTCGGTTCAAGGGAGTGCGCAACATGCAAACGAAGACTCCCCCCATACGGAAAATCATCGCCCCAAGCACCACGATAATCGCCCCGATTCCCGCCGTAAAGGCGTAAGCGACATCCAAGGTGCTACCCACCAGCACAAACAAAATAATTTCAGCAGCGACCCAGAACTTCGTGAATTTTCCGCTGATGCGTTTTGCAAGTTCCGGATGTTTCCCGTAAATGCACGCCGCAATCGCCACCACTGCGATCATTCCGCTAAAAGGCACGATATGGCTGATATCATGTTCCAGTTCGTTCAAAAGGAATGCAAAACTGAGAATGATCAGCACCTTGACGGTATCGCGCATGTGCCTGTGTTTAAAGAACCATACCAACGCATATCCGCAAATAACCCCGACCAAAGCGCCCAGGGCAATCGAAACGGGTACCGCCAAGAAACTCGTTGCCGAAACGGCCTCCCCCTTAAGAAGCGCCAAAAATGCAGCAAATGTCACCAGGACGTAGACATCGTCTAGGGACGACCCCGCCAAAAGCATCTGCGGGATGCCATGTTTTACGCCGCGACGTTCTTCGAGCATCTTGAGCATTCGCGGCACGACCACCGCAGGCGAAACCGCCGCAATCGTGGAGCCCATAAGGGCCGCCTCCCAATAAGTGACACCCATCAGTGGCGGCGCAAGCACCACCACGCCAACGATTTCCACTGTCGCAGGCACAAAACACATCAGGAGTGCCGAACGGCCAATCCGCTTGAATTCGTGAATATCGAGAGTGAGTCCTGCCCGCGTCAAGATGATGACAAGCGCAAGCTGACGCAAATCGGCCGAAATATCGAGGAACGCAGGCCGCAACAAGTTCAATACATGCGGTCCGAGAATAATCCCCGTAAGAATCATCCCCAAAATACTCGGAAGTTTCAGTTTCAAAAAGATCGATCCGAGCAGAAGCCCCAATAAAAAGATGAGTGCAAGAGAGGTAAGCATAAGGCAAATTCAATCACTAAAAACAATCGTTCGATTATTTTCTAGGACAAAATTAGAAAAAAAAGGATATTTTCACAGTTTTAGCATCCTAATTTAAAATTTTGCCTTTCCCCTTTTCGTTTTTTTAAAGTTATATTTACAATCAAGATTAGGAAAAAATATGATTCGCGTATCAAGCTTCAATAGGGCGTCGGAAAATAACCGGCGCAAAAAGGGCTTTTCCCTTATTGAAATCATGGTCGTTATCGTGATCATGGGTGTCCTAGCAACGGTCGGCGTTCCAAAGCTGTTCAATGTCATCGAAAAGACTAAAGAAAAAACGGACCTCATGAAGCTTTATTACCTGAGGGATGCGCTCAACAAGGCTTTGATCGAAAACGAAACCGCCTTGACCAACACGGTTACCGCGAAAAAAATGAACGACGATCAATTTCAGAAACTGATCGACAAGATGTACGAGGGTTTCAAGTACGAAAGAGGTGCCACCCTCTTTGTCATCGAGGTGCACAACGGTCTCTCGGTCAATGTCCAAAACAGCCATAGCAGTGCCAACAATACATATAACGTGAGCGAAATCCTAGGAACAAGCGGCACCTGGTGCGATGCCCTAAGAGAAGCCGGTTTTGAAGGTGTCGCCGATATTGTTGCCGACAGAATCAAAGGGACATACAAGAAAGAAACCGACACCTACACTTCTTTCTCGTGGAACGACTCCAACAACAATAATGCCGAATGGCAAAGAACCGCTCCGAAAAAGCCCATGTTTACAAGTCTAGCCCTAAACAAGGGTAAAAAGAACGAAAACACCCGCTATACAATGAGTGCCCGCTGGACAGACGTCAATCACCCGGGAAATTCTTTAGAGATATACATCCTGCCTAACGGCAAAAAATGGAACCAGGCATTCTTCACCGATAACGGGACTTGTTTCTCCACTTATGGAGACAAAGGTTGCAACGGTCGTTAAGTCGTCGCTGACGACTTAATGTCCGACATAGAGTTTTTTCATTTCGTCGGGAATCGCCATCGGACGCCCGCGCTTGACATCCACTAGCACCCACTGCGTTTCCGATTCAAAAATAATTTTGCCGTCGGAAATGCGCTCGAAACGGCAGCGGCGCGAAGACGCGACCTTGCCATAAGCGGCCACCCAGGTCGTTCCACGGATTTCTTCACCCAGGAAGGCCTGGTTCTTGTATTCCACATGCTGAATATGAATCATCCAGGCGGCACCGAGTTCATGCATTAGAGCCGTACCACCGACAGAATCGGAATGGGCAATCGCGATATCCTGAATCCACTTGACGGACCATACATTATTAAAATGATGGTTATCATCAATCATCTCGGGTGTCACCTTGAACACCTGCGTAAATTCCATCGGATTCACCGTTTCTTCCATCGCAATAGCCATAAAGCCTCTCCTATTCTTCGTACATTTTTTCAATTTCTTCGGCATACCGCGCTTCGGCTACAGAGCGCCGAATTTTCAAGGTCGGCGTCAGCAATCCCGATTCAACGGTAAGTTCGTCACCAATCAGGGTCCACTTACAAATCTGCTCCCAGTGATTCAGCTTGCCGTTAACCCGTTCGATATATCGTTCAATGGATTCGCGGACTCGCTTGGACTTAAGCGCCCTCTGGACACTGAATTCTTTTTCGGTGCGCTGCAAGAAACGTTTCGCATTCACTGGATTCAAGAAGATGAGCGCCGACGCGAACTTGCGGTCATTGGCAATCACCAAGGCCTGTTCAATCAGCAAATGCCTCGAAAGCTCCAGCTCAATGGGATTGGGGCTCACATACTTGCCGGTACTCGTCTTTAAGAGTTCCTTGAGTCGGCCCGTCAGGTACAGATAGCCGTCGCGGTCAAAATACCCTTGGTCCCCCGTTCTAAAGAAACCGTCTTCGGTAAAGATTTCCGCATTCAATTTGTCGCGGTTGCGGTAACCCTTGAATACACTTTCGCCCTTCACCAGGACTTCGCTGTGTTCGCCAATTTTCACCTGCAAGTGCGTAAGCGGCTGACCTACGCTCCCTGGACGGGCCTTTCCCGGTCGATTCACGCTAACGACAGGGGAACATTCCGTAAGTCCGTAACCTTCGCACACATCAAAGCCGACATTCAAGAGGAAACGGCAAATGGACTTGTTTAGAGCTCCACCACCGGAAATAACCAGGCGGAAACGCCCACCCATAGCCTTGCGCAACTTGGCGTAGACTAACTTGTTGTAAAATTTCCAGACAAGATTTTTCTTCGCCAAGGGATTTCTATGTTTGGCATAGGAAAGGGCGTGCTCAAAAATAAACTTCTGTACGCCGTGAATCTTTTCTCCGGCAGCAGTCATGCTTTCATAGAGCCGTTCCAGGATGCGCGGAACCACAGTCATGATTGTCGGACTGATTTCGCGGATGCACTCGGGGATATGCCTCGGCGTATCGGCAAAGTAAATCTTGGCTCCGTACAAGGTATAAAAATAGACCGACATGCGCTCAAAGGCGTGCGCCACCGGCAAAACGACCAGGCAGACATCTTCGGAGCGGTTCATTTTCAAGAAATCGCACTTGATGACCTGAATCTGCGAAAGCATATTGCGGTGTGTAAGCTCGACCCCCTTGGGCGTTCCCGTCGAACCGCTCGTATAGATAATCGTAAAGACGTCATCGGGGCTAAGGGCATGCATCTGGTGGTTCAGCCACAGAGAAGATTCGGGCTGCTTCGAGAGCGCCTCGCCTTCTTTAAGGAGGTCCGCCCAGTAGATCCCGTTCGGCGGAAGCTCCGATTCAGGATCGATGCAGACTACCGCCTTGAAACGCGGCATCAGCGAGCCGATGGCCGGAGAAAGGTCGCTCAACCTATAAAGGAGCAGCACCTGCACCATGGCATCATCGCTCTGAAAAACGAAGTTTTCCGTCGAAATATTCGGGAAAAGCGGAACAACGCGAGCCTGGTTGAGCTGGCAGGCCACATCGGCCATAATCCATTCGGGGCTGCTATTCGCAACGATTCCAATACTTTCGCCCGCCGAAAGGCCTCGATTTCTTAAAGCAAGCGCCAAAAATTGTGTTTCATTCCGTAGGCGCGTTCCCGAAAAATGCTCCCAACCGCCGGGTCTACGATGGAACCAGCCCGCGAAATCCTCGCGGTCGCAATTCGCAAAGAACATCTGCGCAAGCGATGTATATTGCAATGATTCCATAACACACATTCTCCTGCCCATAAAATACATTTATTCTAAACAAACAAACATTTTTATTTATTACAGAATCATTTTTTTTGCAATTATGCCATTTCCGTGAATGTTTAACTATATTTTTTTCAGAGGGAATAAAATGTTTAAAAATCTGGTTTCTAAGTACAACGGCATCAAGCTGAACTACCGTATTGCTATCGCGATCGCAATCGGCACCCTTCTCGGAATATTCCTCCCCGGACAAAAATGGATCGGTGAACTCGGGGTCCTGTTCGTGGGAGCCATGAAAGGCATCGCCCCCATCCTCGTGTTCATCTTGATCGTGAACTCCCTTTCCATGGGCAAGACCACGCTCGACCGTCGTTTCGGAAAAGTCTTCGCCCTCTACCTGATAAGTACCATACTCGCTTCGCTTATTGCCATTTCGGCTAGTTTCCTTTTTCCGCAGAACCTGCAGCTCGCCCACGAGGCATCCACGTCGGCAATCCTCCCCAAAGGCATCGGCGAAATTCTGAACAACTTGCTTATCCGAGCGGTTTCTAACCCGTTCGAAGCGATTACCCAGGCAAACTACATCGGCATCCTGGTGTGGGCAGTCATATTCGGTCTCGCCATCAGGAATCACGCAAACGATTCCACCAAGACCCTGCTGAATGATTGCGCCGTCGCCGTGACCGCCATTGTCCGCTGGTTCATCAACCTCGCCCCGTTCGGCATCCTGGGACTGATTCATTCGGCAATCGCCACTAATGGTGTCGGCATTTTCAAGACCTACGGAGTCCTGATCGGAATCCTCGCCGGAACCATGTTCTTTGTCACCTTCGTCATCGCGCCCATGATCGTGAGCTTCGCCCTCAAGCGCGACCCGTATCCGCTCCTGATTTTCTGCCTCAAGGAAAGTGGCATCACGGCACTCTTTACCAGAAGCTCCGCCGCCAACATTCCCGTGAACATGGAAGCCTGCGACAAGCTGAAGCTTGACCGCGAATTCTATTCCGTCTCGATTCCCCTGGGTGCGACCATCAACATGAACGGTGCGGCCATCACAATCGCCATCATGACACTTGCTACGGCTCATACCCTGGGCATTTCGGTCGATTTCCCGACGGCACTGACACTCTGTGTAGTTTCTACCATCGGCGCTTGCGGTGCAAGCGGTATTGCCGGTGGATCCCTGTTCCTGATTCCTCTGGCCTGTTCCTTCCTTGGCATTTCAAACGATATCGCCATGCAGGTCGTCGCAGTCGGCTTTATTATCGGAGTCGTCCAGGACAGCCTCGAAACAGCCCTCAACTCCTCGACCGACGTGCTTTACACCGCCGCCGCCGAATACAACGGATGGATCGCCGAAGGAAAACCGCTCCCCCGCCGATTCCGTTAACCCTAAATTTCATAGAAAAACGCACTATTCCAACTTGGACTATTCCGAGCTGGAATATTTTTTTTATCAAAAAAATGGTGCAAAATTTACTTTCCTACAAAAAAAATTTACTTTTCCATATGATGGAGAAAGTATGAAAGCATACAAAAGACCAATTCAACGAAGCATCATTCTAGGAAGCGCATTGTTCATTACGTTCATGTGCTTTATTCTCTCGTTGCAGTCCTATCTCTCCTTTTCGAAGTCGCTATATCAACGTTACGACGACCGTCTGGACAACATCGTAAACTATGTCCACAGCCAGATTGATGCAGACGACCTGTATAATTGCGTCCAGACCAAGGAACACTCCGAAAAATACGACCGGCTTCAGCAGACGCTGAACGGAATGGTAGACGAATTTGAACTATTCTACCTGTACATTGTTTTCACCAGAGACACGTTAATGATCAACGTGGTTTCTGCCACTAGCCAGGCCGAACGCGACCGCGGAGAAACGGACATGCCGCTTCTAGATTCTTCGGAAGGATACTCCTACGAAGAAATCCAGAAATACAACCGAGTCTTGGAACAGTCAGAAATTAAATATTTTGAAGAAAACTCGGAATGGGGAGCAGCCTATACGGCTTGTAAGCCGCTCGCAAATTCCAGCGGCAAAAACTACGCCCTTATTTGCGCAGACATTTCTATCGAGGCCCTGCACAAGACCGTCAATTCCTACGTTCTTTACAACGTTGTCCTCACACTTATCCTGGGATTGCTGTTCGGCTTTATCTTGATTGTCTGGCTCCGTCATAATATCACGGGTCCGATTCTTGCCCTAGAAAAAAGCGCACGCAAATTCGCAGAGAACAGCCGTAACCATAAGGATCCTAGCGAATTGGTCTTCGATACGCCGACCATTCATACGGAAAACGAAGTCGAATCGCTATCCAGGGCAATCTCGCAGATGTCCGAAGACATGCGTAAGTATATCCAAAGCATCGTCTCTGCCGAAGAAAAAATCAAGTCCGCCCAGGAAACGGCTGCAGACATGACCCTTTTGGCCTATAAGGATGCCTTGACTCACGTCGGAAGCAAAATTGCCTATGACAGGGCTATCAGGGCACTCGAAAACGAGATCTCCGAAAACAAGATACCCTTTGCCATCGCGATGATCGACCTCAACAACCTGAAGAACATCAACGACGGTTACGGCCACTCAAACGGCAACTGTTATATCTTTGGCACATGCCATATCATTTGCTCTATTTTTAGGCACTCCCCCGTGTTCCGTATCGGTGGTGACGAATTCGTAGTTATCCTTAGGGATTCTGACTATGAAAACCGCCACGAACTCATTGAGCAGGCTAGACAGAAGTTCTACGAAACGGAGAGCGATAATTCGAGGGAACCCTGGGAAAGGTTCTCTGCGGCTGTGGGTATTGCGGAATACCATAGCGGAGACACGGTAGACATGGTTTTCAAGAATGCTGACAAGGACATGTACGAAAACAAGATGTCAATGAAAAATAAGAACTAAAAATTTTTGGAAGCAATCCAAAATTCTATCTTTAGGCGGCAATGTTCGACGCCTTGAATCTAAATTTTTCGATTTACGACTGGCTCCTGATTTTCATGGTGACCGCTTTGGGCACCTTGAGTGCCTATCTGAAAGACCCGCAACTGAAGGCCGTCACGGCAACGATTCCGATTCCCTGCGGGTTCGCCTACATTGCAGTCGGTCTCCCGATGGGGGCCGCCAACGCAATTTCTGGATTCATGTGCCTGCTGTACGTGCATATCGTACGCATACTCCATTACAAGGTGAAAGTTCCAATCGTGCCAAGCATTATCGCAGGGCTCGCCTTTTTCGTGGCACTCGGCACCTTCCTGATGCCGCGTATTCCCGATACAGAAGCCTGGTTTATCGGGGCATGCGTCTTTGATTTTATTGTAGGAGTTGTCCTTTTCCAGACGCAGAGCTACAAGTCGGGCGTGCGCTACAAGACTCCCCTGCCGGTCTACATCAAGGCTCCTGCCATTGCTGGTGTCGTCAGTGGACTGATGCTCATCAAGCGCCTTATGGGCGGTTTCTGCACCAGTTTTCCGATGATGAATTCTATCGTGAGCTACGAAAGCCGCTTTTCACTCGGCGACCAGTGCCGCCAACTGCCGCTTTTCTTGATTGCAGGACCGTTCATGTTTGCAGAAATGCGCTACCTGGAAATCGGCCTCGGACTGAATCACTGGATTGTGCTCCTTTGCGGCTACGTGCTTTTCGCGGCCATCTATTGGCCCCTGAACAAGGAACTCAAGCGCCGCAACGAACGGGCCGAAAAAAGCTACAAAAACATCCAGAATCCGAAAGAAATTTAGGTTGAAACAGCCCTAGCGACGGCCTTTGGAGCTGGGTTACTCACGACTTTACAATCGTTGAGAATCCATAAACATATTTATATGTTATATGGCGATTTTTTGCTCTTTACCGCCATTTTTTAGGTATTTTCTAAAAGAAATGTACCCCTGGATCCCCGCTTACGCGGGGATGACAGGAAGAAATGGAGATGGCATGCTTGGTAAAATAAAGATTTTCACGGTAGCGTCCGCAGTGGCTCTCGGAGCCCTTGCTACGACCGTAAACGCAGAAAAATACGAATGGGGCAACGTCCGCTTTGATGGCGGCGGATTTGTTTCGGCTGTGATTTTCCATCCGAAGGCGGAAAACCTGCTTTACGCCCGCACCGACGTGGGCGGCATCTACCGCTTTGAATTTGACAAGAAGACCTGGGTCCCGTTAATGGACTGGATTTCCGAGAACGATGTCGGTCTTTACGGAACCGAGGCCTTCGCGCTCGACCCGAACGACCCGAAGCGCATTTACGTGCTGGCCGGCACGGGTTACTTTAGCAAAGGGCGCACCGCCGTGCTCCGCAGCGAAGATTTCGGCAACACTTGGGACACAAGCTACGTGGAAATGCTCGCCCACGGCAACGGCATGGGCCGCCAGACCGGCGAAAAACTGGCCGTAGACCCGAACATGGGCAACATCGTTCTTTGCGGTAGCCGCACCAAGGGCGTGTACAAGAGTACTGACTACGGCAAGACCTGGACAAGCCTTTACAAGGTAGCCCTTTCCTCCGCAACCGAAAGCAGCCTGAACGGCGTGAATGGCGTGAGTTTCGTCCTTTTCGACCCGGCTCAGGGCAAGCTCGCCGACGGCAGCACTGCGACAATCTACATCGGCACTTCCGAGACCAAGGATAACCTGCAGGTGAGCCACGACGGCGGTGCCACTTGGGAAGTCGTAAGCGGAGTTCCCTCGGGCCTGATGCCCCACCGCGCCAAAATCGTGGACGGCGACATGTATGTAACCTTTGCCGACGGCCCGGGCCCGTACAACATCGCCAAGGGCGGTGTCTACAAGTACAACATCAAGTCTGCTACTTGGACAGATATTACCCCTTATGACGACAACGAAAAGGAAGGCGGTTCCATCGTTCACGAAAAGAACGAATGTTCCTACGGTGGCATCTCTATCGACCCCAAGGACAAGAACCACATCATCGTTTCTACTCTCGGCCAGTACACCGGACGCCACGTGACCAAAGACGAAAAGGAAAACTACGGCGACCGCATCTACACCACGACTGACGGCGGCAAGAACTGGATTCACGGTCAACATTACAACGACATTCCAAACATCGACGCCAATGGTACCGCCTGGATTCCTGGTAACGCGATTCACTGGGCCGGTTCTCTGGAAATCAACCCCTTCAACAACAAGGAAGCCTGGGTCACGAGCGGTAACGGCATTTTCATGACCGAAGACATTACCGCCAAGGTTCCTGTATGGAAATTTATGTCGAAGGGTATCGAGGAAACTGTTCCTCTAGACATCGTCAGTGTACCGGACGGTCCGCTGGTTACCGCTATCGGTGACTACGACGGTGCTGCCTACAAGAACATCAACGAAAGCACACCGCGCCATACGCCGATAATCGGCACCACGCAGAGCATGGGCTACGCCCCGCTCAGCGGATCATTGCTGCGTACCGGAACCATCACCAAGTACTACACCTACGAATCCAAGAACTTCTTCGTAATGTACCGTTCCGACGACCTGGGAGCCACTTGGGATTCCCTGAAAACCGAACTTAAGGGAGAAAAGGGCCTCGTCGTGCTTTCTGCTGACGGCAAGGTGATGCTCCACCGCCCCGATCAAAGCGCCACCGTCTATCGCTCCGATGACAACGGCGCCACTTGGACCGCCGTCGAAACCGGCACGCAGACGCAGTACGCCCGCATTGTGGCGGACCCGGTTGACCCGAAAACATTCTACGTCATGAACGCCATGGGCACCCTCTACAAGTCTACCGACGCCGGCAAGAACTTTGTCGCCCAGGATGCCCGCCTGCAAAACGAAGGTGCTGGAGAATACTATAATGGCGCAGGTCTCATCCGCACCGTCCCGAAGAAAGAAGGCCACCTGTGGGTTCCGATGGACCAGGCACAAGTCTGGCTCCCCAAGGGCTTTAGCGAAAACGGACTTGCCTACACCGAAGACGGCGGCAAGAGCTGGAACCGCTGCGAAGGCGCATCTACAGCGATTTCCGTGGGTATCGGCAAGGCAAAAGAAGGCTCCGATTACGAAACCATCTTTATCTGGGGTGCCGCAAAATCGGGCGACCCGATCGGCATCTACCGCAGCACCGACAAGTGCAAGACCTTCGAACGCATTAACGACGACATGCACCAGTTCGGCGGCCCGGGTAACGGACAGTTCGTACAGGGAGACATGAACAACTTCGGCGTCGTGTACATGAGCACGGTCGGCCGCGGCACCATCGTGGGAGCACCCGAAGGCACCAAGTTCGTCACAAAGATTTCCCGTATCAATGTTTCGAGCAGCACCTTCATGCAACTTGAAAAGCGTACGCTCCATGTGAACGCCCCGGCAAACAGTACCGTCGAACTCTACGCCGCAAACGGCAAGCTCGCCTTCAGTACCGAAATCGGCAGCAACGCTGCTATCAGCCTGAACAAGCTCCCCGTAGGCAAGTACATGGCCCGCCTGAAGGATGCTAGCGGCAAAACGCTCCAGCACAGGGTTCTCGTTATCAAGTAAGAAATAGCGGTCGGCTTACGCCTAAACGAGGTTGACCGCCCCAAGTTCCAAATACACACAAAAATCCCCGACAGTTTTGAACTGCCGGGGATTTTTAGTGGCTTAAAGTTTTTAAACCGCTAATGGGATGCTATTACTTGCAGGTATAGACTTCGCCCGTCGAATTGTAGAAGGCCACGTCGTCGGTCGCCACGGACTTGCCGCCCATCATCAACAGCTGCGGGATAACCATCTTTACGACGGCACCTTCGGAGCTGATTTCAGGCACAACCGTGATAGAGCCTGCAGAATGCATCGACTTTTTCACAAAGATGTTTTCCAGGACGCACATTTGGAGATTGTCGAAGTTCTGGGTGACATTGCGAACCTTCAAAGCACCCGCTTCAATACTCCAGGAACCCTTGATCGACTGACAGTCCGAATCCGCCATCAGATCAGCCGGAGCATTCGCAGGGAACGTAAATTCCAAAGTACCGTCCGCCTTGAACACCAGTTTGCCAGGATTGGCCTGATAATCGAAATCGGGTGTCCTGATGTCACGCGTCGGGGTCGCCAGATCGGCCAGGCCGTTCAAGTTCCAGGTACCGATCAGGCATTCATCCGAAAGTCCATTGGCACACTTCTGAACCCTGCTCTTGGAAGGAGATGAACTGGAATCACCACATCCGACCAGCAATGCTGTTGCACAAACTCCGGCGGCAACTACGGCAAAAAAACTTTTTTTCATATTAAACCTCTAAGTTTTCATTGAATATAAGTAATTCTTGTTGTAAAAATCAACAACATAATAAAGTTTACAATCAAAATTTCTCCATAATAATGGATTATTTTTAGCTTGAGGTTATTTTTTCCCTCTTGTTTGGAGTATATTATGAAAAAATTTCTTTTAGGAGCAGCCTTCGCAATGGCTCTTTCTCAAGTAAACGCAGCCCCGGACCCGAATTTCCACATCTATCTCGCCTTTGGCCAGTCCAACATGGAAGGTCAGGGCGATGTCGGGCAACAGGACAAGACGGTTGACGAACGTTTCCAGGTTCTCTGGGCAGCAGATAACGGATCCTGTTCCGGGAAAACCAAGGGCAAATGGTCTACTGCCGTGCCTCCGCTGGCCCACTGCCAGGGTGCAAAGCTTGGCCCCACGGACTATTTCGGCCGCACGATGGTCGAAAAGACGGACCCCCAGATCAAAGTGGGCGTCATCGTGGTGGCTGTTGCAGGATGCAGTATCCAGTTGTTCGACAAGGACTCCTACGCAAATTATGCTAGAACACAGCAGAGCTGGATGACCCAGCGAATCAACACCTATGGCGGCAACCCTTATGGTCGCCTGATCGAAATGGCCAAGAAGGCCCAGGAAGAAGGCGTTATCAAGGGTATTATTTTCCACCAGGGCGAAACGGACGCCGGCGATGGCCAGTGGCCTTCCAAGGTCAAGAGGGTCTACGACAACATTATCAAGGATTTAGGCCTCGAAAACGACATTCCGTTCCTTGCGGGCGAAGTGCTGCGCAGCGGCGTGAGCAAGGGCGCGAACAACAACATCGCAAAGCTTCCGCAGCAGTCCAAGAACTTCTACGTGGTGTCTTCCGAAGGGTTCAACCAGGCTTTGGGCGACGGCCAGAACGTGCACTTCACCTCGCAGGAATACCGCGATTTTGGCAAGCGCTATGCCGAAAAGATGATCGAGGTCCTGGGCGACAAGCTCAAGCCCGCCGCAACCGCCGAATCCAGCAGCAGCGAAGTCGCCTCCAGCTCTAGCGAAGCAAAATCCAGCTCCAGCCACAGTCATCACGGAGTTTCTTCTTCGTCAGAGGCAGGTACGGGCATTGCGCAGGCAAACCACTTTGCAGGCGGGGCGCTTACGGTGAACAAAGCCGGCAATGTGCAGTTGAGCCTCGCCAAGGCAACGCAGCTGACCGTCAAGGTTTATTCTAGCCTCGGCAAGGAAGTGCTGGACTTGAGCGGCAACTACGCCGGAACAAACACTCTGGTGCTTGCAAACAGACTCCCGGCCGGGCGCTACGTAGTCAGTGCCCAGGGCGAGGGGTTCAAGGCCACTAAGCCTGTAATGGTAAAATAGCGACGACCGTCAGGTGGTCGCCCTGCACTTGAAACTTGATTTCGAAGCCGGCGAACCTGATGCCGTAAATGCGGTCGGCGGACCTCTGGTACGCAGGCCGCGGGTCTTCGGAAAGCAGCTCCACAAGAGCTGCCTTTTTTTCTGCGGGGAATTTTACGCCGGCGGCACCAGATACTTCAGGGATACCGGCGGCATCGGGCGCAAGTTCCGTGCCTTCGAGCAATTCCGGAGCCAATTTTCCAGGCGCAAATCCCGTGCCTTCAAGAACTGCTTGCGCCTCGGCGGCGAACTCGACTTCGAGCTTTTTAAAGCGCACCGCCTCGGCAAAGCCGCCGGTGGCCTCGGGCACGGAATCGGCGTACGGCAAGTAGGGCTTGATGTCTACGATAGGCGTGCCGTCCATGAGGTCGGCGCCGCTGACCGTAATAGAGGGAGCATTCTCCCCCGTCAAGTTGATTTTCTCGATTTTGACGCAGCTCATGGCCAAGGGATTCGGCCTAAAGCTGCTGCGGGTCGCAAACACGCCCAGCCGCGTATTGCCACCAAGACGGGGCGGGCGAACCGTCGGCTTCCAGGTATCGCGCACATTTTCCGAAAAAATCCACAGCAGCCACAAGTGACTAAAGCCTTCCAGCCCACGCAAGGCGTCGGCATTTTTGAATTCCGGCTCAAAGACAATCGTCGAACGCAAATTCTTCAAGAGCCCGCTCTGCCGCGGAATCCCGAACTTGTCCGGAAAATCGCTCCTGATGCGGGCAATGACCTTGAAAGTTATCTCATCGAACGATTGCACAGCGAAATAATAGAAAAAAATGCCCCTATTTTAGAACGAATCCAAATCAAGCGTTAAAAGAATATCCGTAAAATATTGCAACGCCGAATACTTGATTTCTGGCGAATCAAGATTCGTCTGTGCCTTAATTGAATTGACATAGTACTTTAAATAAGCAAGAAATTTTGCTTCAATCTCACGGAAATGGTCCTGCAGTTCTCTAAATTCATTGGCATCAATTCTTGAAACTTCACCAATATCTTTTTCAGTCACTATGACAGCCTTCGCAAAATCAAGCGCAGGAATACGTCCAACCGTACTTAAGGCTTTTCGACCAGATTCAATAAAGAAAAAACAATGGGGAACTCTACCCGTCTTAGGACGATGCGCACTCGTCCTAAACGGAATAGCGAATTTATTTTGTCCAACCTGTAGAACTAACACAAGATGCGGTCGTCCAGGTTTCTTCAATATTTCAGCATCATCCTCATGCTCTTCAAAAAATTTTTCGTTCAAATGGACAATAGTTATTCGGCTCACTTTTTCCTCAAATAAAAAAAAGCCGTTCTTTATATTTTCATATAAAAAACGGCAAAAATTGGCCTTTCTTTTTTATCTCAGGTGGCGACCTACCACCCTGTTTCATCAATTTGGCCTTTCTTTTTTTTCTCAGGTGGCGACCTGCCACCCTGTTGCTGATTATAATATACAAAAATACTTATCCAAAATCAATAAGGAACCTGGTTTCAGCTATAAAAAAACACACTTGAAATAGAGATTAATCTATATTTCGCGGAAAAGTTTGGTGGGATTTTATAACCGGAGGTCTTCTGTGAAGATTTTTACATTGCGTCATTCTTGGCCTGTCATTCTCGAAGCGAAGCGTAGGGAATCCATACTTCTTGCCATGGCTCTTGTCTTTGCTGTATTTACTGCATGCGACGGCGGTTCCAGCAGTACTGACCCTGACCCGATTGCGGAAGTTTCGTCCTCTAGTGACGACGACGCAATCTCCTCGAGTTCCGTTACGGATAAAGGAACGTCTTCCAGTGGCAGTTCGAGGTCTTCTAGCTCTGTAAAGCCTGGAGATGATTCGCAGAAGAGCTCTAGTTCTAGCGGTAAAACGAACGGCTCCAGTAGTTCTGAAGGTGGAGATTATTCCTCGTCATCAGAGGTTTGCGTGCCAAATAAACGTAATGATGACGGTAGCATTGTTGTGTTAGAACGTTGCTGTAATGGAGATACGGCTTCGTTTTATGATGAAGATGGTGCGTTTGTTTATTATACGTGCAGGGCTCATATGTGGCTGATGGACTCCATTGCTGGTCAAGATACCATAAAGCCCTATGTGCCGCACCCCAATATGGAAAAACAGTTCGCCTCGAAAATTGATTATGAGACGTTTGTAGATGATCGTGATGGTCAGGAATATAAGATTGTTACTATTAAAAAGCATTTTGATGGTGCTGGTGATGGCGTCGACGAACAGTACACTTTTTTTGCCGAAAATCTGAATTTGGGAAAACAGATATTGGCTAATGCAACTGAATTTAGCGACTCGATTGTGGAAAAGGTCTGCTATAATGATGATGAATGGTATTGCGACAATGGATTCGGTGGTCTCTATACATGGAGCGAGGCCATGAATATTCCTAAAAAATATGACACAGTAGCCGTCGAAAAACTCGATACGACATATTTTGACAATGGCAAATACATTGATCAACACATTCAGGGAATATGCCCGAAGGGGTGGCATATCATGGAAGAAAATGAGTGGCGTTTTTTGGGTGGCGGAGCTATGGTTAATTCAAGAGCTGTTTGGAACGGACAGGATTATTATGGTTTCTCGCTTCTTCCGGTAGGATATTCTTTTCAGGGAAAATTTTATGGGTATGGAGAATTTGCAAGAGCTTGGCTTCCGGCTTTGAGTAAAAAACGAGATGATATGGGAAGGACCGTTTTGACGAGTGATACGGATGCTTATACTCTGTATGATACTGGTCTAGAACGGTATGGCTATCAACCTATCCGCTGCACGAAAGACTATTAAACAAATAGTCTTCTAAAATGCCCTAAGGCGGAAGAAGATAAGTCGTCGAGCGAACATTCGTCGGCCGAAGGCCGTAATTTGTCCGCGTGCGGAGCAGGCTGAGCCGGAGCGTTGCTTGCTAAGCGTTTTCTCGGATGGAAAGGTGACCCCGGAACAAGTCCGGGGTGACATCCGGGGGTGTTAGGGGGTGGAACCACCTAGGCGAGGGGGTGCAGAAAGACGTTTTGGACGCGAGTAGAAAAGGAGATCCCACCTTGGTGGCCATGCGCACTAAGCAACAAGTTGCTAAGTGCTGTCCGCCCGGGTCAAGCCCGGGATGACAATCAGCAGGACACGCGGACAAAGCGGCTGCAAGCAGGGGGAGCCCTCCCCCCTTTTTTTTCTATCTTTAAAAGCATACATAAAGGAGACGACAAATGGTCTTAACCGTTTTCATTTTATACCTGTTGATGATGCTTGGCATCGGCTTTTACTTCTCCAAGAAGGCGAACAGTCTGAATGCCTACTACCTGGGCAACCGCGGCATGAACAAGTGGGTCGTGGCTATGTCCGCACAGGCCTCCGACATGAGCGGCTGGCTTTTGATGGGCCTCCCGGGCGCTATCTTCGTGAGTGGTTTCTCCGAAGCGTGGATCGGCATCGGTCTCGTGATTGGCACATACCTCAACTGGAAAATCGTGGGCCGCAGGCTCCGCAAGTACAGCCACTTCTGCGGCGACTCCATCACGCTCCCCGACTTCTTTGCGAACCGTTTCCGCGACAATAAGGGAATCATCCGCGTTATCGCCTCGATTTTCATTCTCGCGTTCTTCCTGTTCTACACGGTTTCGGGCTTTGTGGCTAGCGCAAAACTCTTCGGCACCATCTTCGGCATGGACTACACCACGGGCCTTATCATCGGTGCGGTCGTCGTGGTGAGCTACACCTTCATGGGCGGATTTTTCGCCGTTTGCTGGACAGACTTTATCCAGGCGACCATGATGCTCATCGCCGTCATCGCGATTCCCTCGATTATCATGGCAGGTTCGGGCGGTTTTGCAGCCACCATGGATGCCGTGAACGCACAGAACCCCTACCTATTGAGCCTGTTCACCAACGCCACCACCGGCAAGTCCATCGGGCTTATCGCCTTGATTTCTAGCCTTGCCTGGGGTCTCGGCTACTTCGGCATGCCACATATTCTGGTGCGTTTCATGAGCATCAAGAACGCCGAAGACATCAAGTTCTCCCGCCGCGTCGCCATGACCTGGGTCACCATCTGCCTCGGTGCAGCCATCATGATTGCCATCCTCGGACGCTACTACGTAGAAGCGAACGGCATTACCGTCGACGACCCGGAACGCATCTTCATGGTTCTCTGCCAGACGCTCTGCCACCCGGCTGTCGCCGCCATCCTCATGGCCGCCATTCTCGCCGCTATCATGAGTACCGCCGACTCCCAGCTGCTTGTTTCCGCTTCTGCCTTCAGTAACGACCTCTACAAGCACCTGTTCCGCAAGAATGCGAGCAACAAGGAAGTCATGTGGGTGAGCCGCGGCGTCGTGGTGCTCATTACGGTTATCGCAGTAATCGTCGCCATGCAGGGGGCGCCCAGCGCCGACGGCGCTAAACAGGGCAAGAGCTTCCTGGATGTCGTGATGAGCCTCGTGAGCTTTGCCTGGGGCGGATTCGGCGCCACCTTCGGCCCGATTATGCTCCTTGCCCTGTTCTGGAAGCGTACCACGCTTCCGGGCGCCATCGCGGGCATGCTCGTGGGCGGCATCACCACCTTCGTGTGGAAGTTCTACCTCTCCGGCTTTAGCGCCGAAATCTTCCAGATTTACGAGCTCGTGCCCGGCTTCGTGCTTAGCTTTGCGACCATCGTGATCGTGAGCCTCTGCACCAAGGCCCCCAGCAAGGAAATACAAGAAGAGTTTGACCAGGTGGAAAACACGCGCCTGAGTGATATGAAGCTGTAATCAAAATTGTCATCCTGAGCGAAGCCGTCAGGCGAAGTCGAAGGATCTAAAAAGCATAAAAGACCTGCTCGCAAGCAGGTCTTTTTCAGTTCCTAGGGATTCACCCTAAATCACTTGTCGTGTTCTTACTCGTCGTATTCCGGCGCTTCGAACGAATACGGAATGCGCGGCGTGTCCTTATCATGATGAATGAACGAGAATCCGCTAATCTTGCCCGTTTCACGGTCAACCGTCCCGGTCTGCAACTGGCCATACGTGCTTGTCGTACTGCCCGGATTCAATAACGTATTGTAGTCCATCACCATATAGTAGCCGTAAACTTCCCAAGTGCCCGACTTGAGTTCGACTCTCTTTGAGCCTTCGAATGCTTCCAGCTTGGAAGTTCCGTCGGCTTTCAACGTAAATGTCCAATCTACACCGTCTTGTGTCTTCACCCATTCGCCGACAAAATCTTTGGCATTTTCATACTCGTACTCGACTTCTTCAACTGTACAGTTCACGCTCTCGCCATTGTACGCCGTAATCTTATTGTCGGTGCCCACGGAATAGGTGAACATCGTACGCGAAGACCCCACATAGTAGATCGGGAGCATCAACAATGTATTGCGCTGGATATCATAGCGACCGGCATTCCAGTTCACTACTTGGCCATCGACCGACGTTTCATAAATATACGAACTGTCGAAGAACTTGAAGGTCCTCGTAGAATCGCCATCGGCACATTCGTAAATCTTATCCTTAATCACTTCAGCCTTGCTAACCGTGCCCTTCTTCGTGGCGACGCCAGCCTTAATCGCTTCGTTGTAATCGCCACCGTCCACAGAGTACAGAATTGTGTCGTCTTCATCGGCATTGTCGGCTTCTTTGACGACAAACGAAATCTTGAAGCCGGCGTCCATTTTTCCTATAATCTTTTTGACGGCATCGGTTTCACTATACTGCAAGCCAGCTTTGTCTTTTTTAAAGCTCACCACGCCACCTGCAAAATCCGTATAGGTGACCACCCACAATTCGTCCTGAATGCGGAGGGCCAGAACACCCTGCTTGCTGCCGGTCGACAGGTAGACGGTCTGGTCAAACAGCTTGAGTTCATAGTTCTTCTGTAAGTCTTCCAACTTCGCCGCACGGGTTCCCTCGGGAAGAACTACAGAGGAAGATGACTCCTCGGAAGACGAGGATTCCGCGGATGACGAAGATTCAGGAGCTTCGCTAGACGAAGAAACCTCCGACACGCCCGAAGAGGAACTAGATTCCGCCATGACAGAGGACGACGATTCGACAGACGACGAAGATTTCGCCTTCGTTTCACTCGAAGAGGAGACTTCCTCCTTTTCAGAAGAGGAAGAAACTTCTTCATCTTGAGAAGACGAACTTTCTAAAGAATCGGACGATTCTTCTAGGACTTTCGGAGATGTAGAAGAGCTGTCGTCGCCGCAAGCCGTGAACAGGAATGCCGACGAAATCAAAAGAGCTAAAAATTTATTTTTCATGCTTCAAAATATAGTTTATTCTAAATAAAGATTCAACTAGAGATTGCTTCGTCGCTCTCGCTCCTCGCAATGACATGGGTACCGAATCTACTATAAAAAAAGAACCCCGCCAGGGTTACCGACAGGGGTCTTTGAAAGGTTTCTAGCGGAGGTGCGGGAACCTAAATTACGCCCACACCACTAGCGCTAATCAGAAATCTTACTTAGCGATCACGCGGGCCATTTCGCAAACCTTGTTGCTGTAGCCCCATTCGTTATCGTACCAGGACACAACCTTAACGAAGGTCGGGTCGAGCTGGATACCAGCCTTGGCGTCGAAGATGGAGGTCTTCGGGCAGTTGCGGAAGTCGGTAGAAACAACGGCTTCGTCGGTGTAACCGAGGATGCCCTTGAGTTCGCCTTCAGAAGCTTCCTTCATGGCAGCGCAGATTTCTTCGTAAGTGCAAGCCTTCTTGAGTTCGACAGTCAGGTCAACAACGGACACGTCAGAAGTCGGCACGCGCATAGACATACCGGTGAGCTTGCCGTTGAGCTGCGGGAGAACCTTACCCACGGCCTTAGCAGCACCCGTAGAAGACGGGATGATGTTTTCGAGGATGCCACGGCCACCGCGCCAGTCCTTCTTGGACGGGCCGTCAACGGTCTTCTGAGTTGCAGTTGCAGCGTGAACGGTGGTCATGAGGCCACGGACGATGCCGAACTTTTCGTCGAGAACCTTGGAGATCGGGGCAAGGCAGTTGGTGGTGCAGGAAGCGTTGGAGATGATCTTCTGGCCAGCGTAGGTCTTGTCGTTCACGCCGTACACGAACATCGGAGTAGCGTCCTTAGACGGAGCAGACATGATGACCTTCTTGGCACCGGCCTTGAGGTGAGCAGAAGCGAGTTCTTCGGTCAGGAAGAAGCCAGTGGATTCCACAACGACGTCTACATCGAGAGCGCCCCAAGTAATGTTGGTCGGATCCTTTTCAGCGAAGATCTGGATCTTGTTGCCGTCGACGATGAGGAAGTTGCCTTCGACCTTGATGTCGTGGTTGAAAGCACCGTGGACGGAGTCATACTTCAGCATGTAAGCGAGGTAGTCAGCGTCGAGAAGGTCGTTGATACCGACAACAGTAATGTCCTTGGAGAAGTTTTCCACAGCAGCGCGGAAGACCATACGGCCGATACGACCGAAACCATTGATACCGAGTTTGAGAGCCATTATTGGATCCTTTTGTTTTATTGTGAAATTGCTACCCACCATAAGGTGGTGCGTTCTTGGCCGTAAAGATACAAAAAAAGGCGGTCTTTGTGTAGTTCTGGAGCAAAAAAAAGACAAAAGACCGATATTTAGTGATTAAGGGCGCCCGGACTCCCCCGCTTAACCCCACCCCGACCGGCAGGTGCGGTTGCCCCTACCGCAAATTTCATGAAAAAACTATATTCAATGTATGGACGAATTGAACGCGAAACAGAATGACAACATTGCATACGCAATCGTAGGAAAATACCCGCCCGATGGCCGATACATCGTTTGCGCATCGCCCCGCAGGGAACCCCTGCAAAAAATTCTGGACGACTCCCCCGAGTTGGGCACCATCGTAAAAAAGGATTTCGGCTTCGACATCTCTGGAATCGATGAATTCTACAGCGTCAATATCAAGATCTTGCCCGAATACGAGCAATATTCTTGCGACGCAGGAAAATACTTTCTCAATTACGCGGACGCCTCAAAGCTCGCAACCGGTGAAGAAGAGATTATGGCACCGGACACACCGCCTCTCGTTTTTGAGGTCGTCGTGATCAGGGTTGTGAAATAAAAGGTTACTCTTTATTTCTCATAAAGCTTTTCCGCCTGCTGCAAAAGAGTCTGGTCAAACTCTATCGGCTGGCGGACAATCTCACGAAACAAATCCTCGAGACACCGATCATCAACATTGGCCCAGTTTTCCTTAATGTATTCCACCCAGTCCACGAGAGCGTCATTCTTGAAACACAGAAGCCACTTGGCATTTTTCCATGCCTTCCAGTAAAACACCCGATTGGAACGGAACAGATTCAAACCCAGCGCATAATTCGCCGGCTGTTTTTTACGAAATCCGTGACATAGTCCAATACGCATACATCGCACATTCTACCGCCTGGTTGAACGCCGACTTGGTGAACTTTTTCTCGTGATACTTGTTGTCGAGCACAATACCTTCGTTTTAATTATTCATCTTAAAGATAATTAAAAATTATTCCTTGTACCACTTGGGAGGTTTCTTTTCCAAAGGAGATTCCTCAAACATACCAGACATACGCACATCTTTTGACACCTTCCATTTACTGATATCGCCTTCGAACTGAGATCCAGAAAACATGCCCCACATATTGGTCACCTTAGATACATTCCATTTGCTGATATCACCATTGAATTTTGAATCTTGAAACATATCAACCATATGTGTAACTCTGGACACATTCCATTTACTGATATCACCATTAAATTGAGAATTTTCGAACATACGGGACATATCAGCAACACTCGATACATCCCATTGACTGATATCACCGGTGAATTGTGAAAGATCCTCATCAGAAAACAAATCACTCATATCTGTAATTTTAGATACATCGATGAAATTCAAGTCACAATTTGTACCATTCTGTTTTATGGCTGCTAAAATTTTTTCCTTAAATCATCCTTATTTTTTGCAACAACCATTTTTTGTTCAGTGGTCTTTTTAACTACAGTCCCCTTTGGGGATTCTTCAGCTTTTTGAGGTTTAGAGTACTTCTTATAGGCATTTTTCTTAAGATGATATTTCCCTTCGTCGTCTTCAATCAAGTCGTCTTCAGGGAATGCACAATAGTTTTTGAACTTGGAATGATCAAAGTCCTTCAATACTTTTAGGGGCTTGTCGTTTTTGTCGAAAAGAGGAATTTGATTGCCATTCCCGTCATCAAGAAAAAGATAGTCGTTGCCGTAAGCCGATTCATTGAACTTGAACCCTTTTTTCAGAACGAGAGCCTTGAGGTATGGAGGGTTCTTGTAAATGGTAGATTGCCAATAGCCAACACCCTCATCATCTTCGTCTATCATATCTGCTACAGGCAAAATCTTAAAGCCAACATTGTCGCCAAGAACCTGGACAGTCGGATAGTTATACATTTCTATTAGGCATTCCTGTCCATATTCATCCGTAAAGGGATAGGTCTCGCAGCCAAAGCCATCTTCGTCTTCTTCGAGTTCTTCAATGCATTCTTCCACGATTTTATAACCATCAAATTTGGGCTTTTTAGCAGATACAGGCTTCGCAGTCTTTGTAGCTTTTTTAGGTTTTGCAGCATCTTCACTCTCGGAATTCTCTCCATACCACTTTGGTGGATTATCAGCCAAGGGAGAATCATCAAACATGCCAAAATCCAAAGTCAATTTAGATGTATCCCACTTGCTAATATCGCCTTTAAAACGAGAATTAGAAAACATACAGAACATATTTGTAACATTGGACACATTCCACTTGCTGATATTTCCATTAAATTGCGAATCACTAAACATGCTCTGCATATTTACAACATTCGAAACATTCCACTTACTGACATCTCGTGTGAATCGCGAATTCTGGAACATCATAACCATGTTCTTTACTTTAGATACATTCCATTGACTTATATCGCCATTAAATTGAGAATCAGCGAACATGTTTTGCATATTTGTAACATTTGACACATCCCAATGGCTTATATCGCCATTAAATTGGGAATCAGTGAACATGTAGGACATATTTGTCACATTCGACACATTCCATTTGCTTATATCACCATTAAACGGAGAACCATAGAACAAGCCGTCCATATTCGTAACTTGAGTAACATCAATGAAATTCAAATCACAATTTTCACCATTCGTTTTAATGGTGTCTTTTATCAACTTTTTTAAATCATCTATATCTTTCACGACAACCATATTGGCGTTAGCCTTTGCTAGCTTAGCGGTAGTTGACTTTTTAGCAGACTTTGTTGCAAATTTCTTGGCTACAGCCTTTGACGGCTTGGTAGCTACAGGCTTCTTTGATGCAGGCTTTTTGGCTACAGTTTTCTTAGTTGCAGTTTTCTTCGTTGTTGCCATAATAAGGCCTCCCTAGAGAAAATTTGATATGTCCTTAGTAAATGTCTATCGTTGTATCTTAACGACTTTAAAGCAAAGGATTTGAATCACCTTCTGAATCACCGCCAGAAGATTCTTCACCTCCCTTCACTCTGCCGATGATATCGATAACATGAAGTATCGTCATAAGCCCGCAAACAGCGCAAATCGCAATGTTTACAGATTCCATCTTAAATGACGTGGCACAAAAAATTCCAAGAGCCGTGACAAGAACCAATCCTACAAACGGAAGCGTCACAAGCCAAAGCCATGCCAACAAGAGAAATAGAATTAATTTTTCCAAATTTGTCGGAATATGGATATATTGGGAAACCCAATTATGAATTGCTTTTATCATTTTTATACCTTTATTATCACCCAGTTTTTTTTACGCACTGATGCACGGGCGCTTATGCAATAGTGCGTTTTTGATTTACAAGTTCTTTTTTCGCCGTCGATTTTTTCTTCACAGAAGCAGTTTTCTTGGCAGAAGACTTGGCGGCCTTTTCTTTTTCGTAATCAGGTTCGGGGATAACGAGTGACAGCGAAAAATCACCATTGTCTTCGCCATAAAACTTGATGAATTTTTGGATGTTTCCTTCGTCCATTGTGATTGTTGTGGTTTCTGTCATCATGGTGAGTTTTTCCTTTCGTTAAAGTTTAGGAAATCTTCCCGCCTAAGCGCCTAAGCTCCATCTGCCTAAGTTTATCAAGTTCCCTCCGCCTACAAGATTTCCTACATTCGCAATGCGAAAGAGAAACACAAAGCAATGGCACTACTGTCAGAATTACACTGAGTATAGAAAAAGGAACTACGAAAGTTTCTGTAAAGAAAATGTTTGCCAAAAATGCCAAGCAGGCGGGACCAAGTATGCCGCCAGCCGCAATCGCTGCAGCAAAATCAGATAGAAACTCATAATAATTGTCAAGCGTCGCACATATAATTACACCAATGCCTGATATTAGACCTAATGTCAGGCCGGTGGAATTGTCGGGCAAGAGATAACAATATGCTACTATTGACAAAAGTGTAAATAGGATTCCTATAAAAATATTAATAAGACGTCCTTTATTTTGTTCTTTATCTTTTTGTTCCAGACTTTCTCTTTTTTCTTGTTCTTTTTTTATTAGAGTTTGTTCACTGATGCAGCGGATGGAATTCGCGTTTTTGCCTAAGGTGCTTTTGGGAATAACGCGTGAATCTTCATCTTCCATTGGTAAATGAAAACGAAAAACTTCATTATCTCCTGCTTTTGTAGAACTCCAAAATATGGTTAGGTCACCTATGCCATAATAGTCTCCACTAGAATCTCTAGAGCCTGCAGGCAATGCTGAAAAACCAAAAGTATCCCATCCACCCCACCACTCTTCAGCACCTAAGACCATTCTCACAGTATACTCCTTACCACGTAAGGAGGAACTCATGTAGTACTTTTGAGCTTCGACAAAAGATGCAAGTTCTTCCCACTCTTCACTAGTTGGCAGAAACCAACCTGGTGGACAGGCTTCCTTTGCAGCCTTCCATGTGTATAGCCTACCATATTTTTTTTCATTCGATTCATCGTTGTCATATGCGTAGCTTCCGCCGTTTTTAGTGCGGAATCTCAAGTTCTCGGCCATCCAAATCTGGTCGCCAATCTTGCATGTCTTATAAACCTCGCCATCTCGCGGGTCGGTAAAAGTACCTATAACAGCCATATAAAACTCCAAAAAAAGGGTGATTTTTCAATCGGTTACAGCAACGGATTTGATTCGTCGTCTAAACCATTATCCTAGTCATCATCGCCGCCGCTTGAACCGCCCTTTACCATGCCGATGATATCGATAATGTGGAGTATAGCCAGGAGACCGCATATGGAACATATTGCGATGTTGACGGAATCCATCGTGAAACTGATTGCACAATAAATGCCCAAAGCAGCGGCGATGATCAACCCGACAAACGGAAGTGTCAATATCCATGCTATGACAAATGGAACGAAAAGAAGAAGTTTGTCCAAACTGGCAGGAACGTGGATGTGTTCGGAAAGCCAACCATGAATTGCTCTAATCATTTTTACCTCGTTAATTATAAACTGGTCCGGTTTATGTGTTGCTGCTGTATGGGCCGTTATACAACTGCAAGTTTTTTGTTTTTTACAAGTTCTTTTTCGCCTTTGCTTCCTCAACCACGATACGGTTCATGCGACTTGCTGCACAGAAGTGCTTGGCGACCTTGGTATAGTCACCGCCGCTTTCGTTAAAGTTGCGGACAAGGCAAGGAGAGCAATACTGGCGATCTTCGCAATCGTAGCACTGCGGAATTGCCGATTTAGTCAATTTTCGCAATTTGTTTAATTGCGGAGATTTTTCCCAGATGTCCTTTATGGGTTGCTCACGGACATTTCCGCAGGGCATACCTTGCCATCCGCTACAGGGATAGACGATGCCGTTTGCGGCGATACACATCTTATCAAGGCCAACACCACAAAAAGCTTGTTTTCCCCATTCTTCACGGGACGGTTGCGGAACAGGAGTTTCCTTAACACGCTTAATGTAATCCTGGTCAAACTTGACTATATCCTTCAACAATTCTTCCGTTTCAGCTATGGTCAGACGTTCGGTAAGATTGTCCGAGGAAAAATCAAAACGAGCCATCATCACAAAATCCGTTTGAGCCTTGCAATTACGCTGATGGGCATATTCCAAAACCTTCTTATAGGATTTGTAATTGGTATGCATAACCGGACAACTGATTTGAACGGGGATATTTGCGGCAATTAACGCTTCGATAGAAGCCTTCGTCTTTTCACAACTTCCCTTGAGTTGTGTAATGTGGTCATGTTCTTCAGGATTGACACTATACAAAGAAGTTTGAATTAAACTAGGATTTACCTCTTTCAACACCTCAATCATATGCGGAGTAAGCAATGTGATATTAGAAAGAACGCTAATAGAGAAGTCGAGTTCACGAGCCTTGCGTAGAATTTTTTCTGCATCGGGATGACAGAAAAATTCTCCCCCCGAAAGCGTTAAATCTAAAGTTCCCACTTCATGAAGTTGTTCCATCACATTCGCCAACAGCTCATATGGCATACGGTCATTCTTGAGTTCGTGGGGAATGTAACAATGGATGCACCTTTCATTACAATGGTTGTTTACTTCAATCTGACATTCATAAATAGCCGGTTTTTTCAAATATTCTTCGAACAGATAATCCTGAGATTCCTTATATTTCTTATTATCATCGGGATTCTGCATAGCATTATATGAGAATGATGTCTTAGGATTTTTAGCATAGCTGAAGTAGGTGTCCTTGGATGCACATTCTTCAACTGTTTCGCCCGACACTAAATAGCGGTCTGCAACCAAAGAATCCATGATTTCCTTAAAATCATCCTGAATATCCTGAGGTGTCGCGCCATCGAACCCCAAGCAAGCTTTTTCAACAAGAGTTTCAAGGCTCTGCGGTTTTCGGGAAAGTGTATTCAAGAAAATACGACCAGAATCAGTGTAGATACGGTCGTGCTTGGTAAGCTGGCTATAGATGTAGCCAAATTCTCCGATGGAACGGACAAAAGCATCGCGAGAAAGACGATAATAGGGCATAGTTAAACCTTAATGTATTTTTGATATTTATTGATTTCTTTGACAAATAAATTATCTAGTTTTCGTAATACAGAATCAGTATCCAAACAAGTAGTTTTCTCCTGTTTTTTTCTATAATCCAAGACAATTTTTGAGAATTCACCACCCAAGGCATCAATTTTATCGAGCAGAGCATCTCGACGCTGTTCATACTTATCAAGGTCTCCATTTTTCAATCTTCCTACTTCCATACATTCAACAAAGCAAGTCAATAGAAATTGAATTTTCACAGTTTTTCTAGCAACATCAATATTTTTCCAAATTGCAAAAAGTGATATTCCGAAAGAGAGTAGGCTTAATACTAAAGACAACAATTCCATCCGTTTTTTCTCCTTTAATAATTTTTTTTCATATAATCCTTTATTTCATTCAACTTATCAGCGGCAATTTTCTGTTTGGCAGTATCATCAAAATTATCATACCATTCTTTATGCAAACAAAAATACCGTTCTATCATACCAAATAGTTTTTCATCTTTCCTTTGAATTTGTTGACACATTTCTCCAGGGAGAAGCCAAGGTTCACTCGTAGTCAGCCCCATCTTTTTATAAATAGTTTGCAAAAAATTTGGAAAGTAGCTTTCAGGAGCATACAACACCTTCATTAGATCAGTATCTTGGATAGCGGCAGACATATTAAAATTCCTTTGATAAAATTGATAAAATAGAACTGCGGTTATAATGCCGCAGTTGATTTATTTTGCAGTTGATTTACAATTACGTTGTAACTTCGCATCTAATACATGTTCTAGGGTGCTGTCCATTAGAGTGACCACTCGAAGGGCAGCCGGCTGCGAAGCTACCAGTCGGGTTGTTCTTTGCCACAAGCTGCGGCTTTTTGTACTTCTTCATAATATACCTCTTGAGGTTTATTGTTTCGCTCCATTAAGTAAAACACACCGATTGGAGCAACATCGGCATATTTTTGTTCTGAATGTTTTTATTTGGGCCAAAAACTTGGCGGATTGTTTCCATTTGCAAAGCACGGAAAAGCGTGAACTTTGCAACCAGGATATTTAGCCTCAAGCATTTTCTTTGCCTGAGACTGAGTATCGCATGGCAATTTTTCCCACATATCTGTAGCCCTCGACCCAGGACCGATTAAAGTAACTTTACACCATACCATAATTAGCTCCTTGTTGTGTTGTTGAAAAATTTTTGAGCATTCGTCCACGACACGCTACACCATGCACCATCAGTGATTTTCTTGCTCATTGTAATGCGGCTCCGCAAGTATCTTGGTAATGAACTCTTGATATTCCGCCCCGGAATCGGAGTATCCGTTCCAAACAGAATCCTATCCGCAAATCCGTTTTGGATAAGAATCTGCAAATGTTCGTGTGGCATAAATGCCGTATCCACAAATGCATTCGGGCAATGATGCAAAACATTCATCGTCTGATTCAGCGGACGACCATGAGCCAAAATGACCTTGACCTTGGGATACTTTCTGATAATCGCTTCATACATTCCGGCAAAACACTCGTTTTTCTCTCCCGTATGAAGCATAACCGCAAGATTGCGTTCATCGGCAATATCAAAAAAACGTGCAAGCGATTTGCCATCTGGTTTCCATTTTTCAGAAACTCCGTGAACTTTCAACCCCTTGATTTTATCATCAAGATACAGCGACAAGTCGCGCGACTTTCTCAACATGGAATGAGTCACCCACAAGAACGGAACAGCCCTTCCTTCGGACAACACGTGCATCGCATCGCGTTCCTCCCGCATAAAAGCCGGATCATCCGTCACCACGTTCGATGTGCTAGAATACGCAAAATGGGTAATCCCAGCACACTTCAGCGTACGTAGCACTCTAGGCGGCGTATAGTAATCGTCAAAATATTGCCCCATGTGAACATGGACATCAAAAATTGGACAAACGTCCAAAGGGCGAATTCCATCTCGGAAATCACCTTCACCACTAACGGGTTTGTTTTGTAAACTAGATTTTACACGGTGGGGGGGGGTAGCGTATTTAAAAGAGCCTTTTTCAGACTCTTTTCACTTACTTTTTTGTTACCCATCATATTCATACAATTCAAATATACATTAAAAATTTACAAAGAGCAAAAAATCTTTCATTTATTTCATTTTTTCGCCTCGTGGCACATAGCTTTGGACAAGGATTCCCGTTTCAGCCCAAATAAGAATTAAAAAAATCAACCGTATTTTTCGTTCTGTTTTGTAAGGCTTTGTCCCCCCAAAATGTTGTTTTTTTCTTTGACATTTTCCATATTCTATGCGATAAAAAGTATAGGAGATTGAAAAATGGCAGAAGCAAATGTAGTATTCCAGATGTTTAAGTCTTTGAGTGACAAGGAGAAGG
>JAGAHT010000038.1:0-8020 GCA_017626945.1 Fibrobacter sp. | reverse complement strand
GTTGACGGCCTTCGAAATGGTCTTGCTTGTATTCTGCATCTCGGCTGCGTCAATCGTCGCAACCGATTCCGCCTTTTTGGCCTGCTTCGCCTGTTCCGCTTCTATTTCTGACTCCACCGAGAGTTCGTCCAGCTGCGTAACACCCGAGGCATTTGCCGCAGATGCATCTGATTGCGCCATATCATTTGCGTCATCAGTTGTCGCATTGTTTTCTGGAGCAGATTCTTCCAGAAAATCGTCTATCGAGGTAATTTCATCATCTTGGGCACGGGCCGAAACAGTCCCCACCGTAGCAAATATAAGGGCTAGCGTTGCCGCCTTGTAAATAAACATCTTTTTCATCGCAGCGCAATTGAGCAATTTTTAGGTCAAAAATCTACTCCAAACGGTTTGCCGAAAACCCAAATAGCTTTTCGAATTTTGAATTTGCGAATCAAAAAAAAAATCCGCCCTTGCTTGAGCAAGAACGGAAGTTTGTGTTTATGAGGATATTAGGGGTTTATGGAGAAATTTTACTTGAGCGGCACAAGCCACATCGGAATCTGCTTTACATCGGCGATCTTTTCCGCCTTTTCGGACTTAGGATCATAGCGGAAGTAAGCGTTGCCGTCTTTTTTGGTAGAGACCGCAAAAATCACGGTGCCGTCGTCATCGACGTACTTGCCGTAGCTAGCCCAGCTAGAAGTATAATCAATCGGGAGTGCCTTCATGGTTTTCTTGGCAAGATCGATTTCTACCGGCTTGCAGGTGTTGTTGTGGTAGCTATCCATATCGGTCCAAACCTGCTGCAGGTCCACCATCACGTTCAAGAAGGAATACACCTTGGTTCCATTGGCGTAGGTAGTGGGGCTCAGGTATTTGAAGTTGTCTTTCTTGGTGACGCCGTCGATGGCGACATCCTTGGTCACGAACCACTGATAATCCTTGTCAAATTCGGTTTCGCCCACCTTGATGCGCAGGAACCCGTCGACCTGGCCCGGAGCGTAGCCCCAGGAGGCATTGCTGTAGCAGTAAATGTAACCGTCAGCAACGATAAACGACTGGTTCTGGGAATCATCCAGGGAGCCCACAGCCGCGACGCGGTCATCTTCAGCCACGGCAATCACGGAATCCTTTTTGATGTCAATGATGGCAACCTGAGCGGTATTACCGGTAGCATAGTCGCTCACGTTCTGCAACAGGCCAACATAGAGCCGACCGTCCACGATTACGCCTGTACCTGGGCTCACCGCGAGAGCGTCCTTGTTCTTGTATTTGGACAGGTCAATCGCGCCCGTGCGCTTCATGGTCTTCGGGTTGATGATGAGCAGCGAGTCAAGCATGCCGCCCAAGTAGGCTTTTTCTTCATTCACGAAGTAAAGGTGATTTGCCCATGCGCCAGCAAGCGAAAGTTCAGCCGTCTTGCTACCAATCTTGTTGTTTGCATCGAGGCTGTAGCGTGCAATGGTTCCCACATCAAGGTCGGCAATGAACAGGGAATTGTCGTAATAGACAACGCCTGCGCGGGTTCCGACTTCGATATAATCCGTACCGATATCATCTGTATGGTCCAGCGACATCGTACCGATGAACATCGTTTCGCCGGTAGAGATCGATGTCGCAAAGTCGCGCTTGTATTCGCCATTTTCGCCGTTGGCAGAAGAAGAGGAATCGTCGCCGCAAGCAGCGAGCAAACCAAGCGACACAATGAGCGACGCCATAAATTTTGTTTTCATAAATACTCCTTGAAATTGATGCGGGAAAAACCGCGTTTGTTAATTTTGCGGAGCATTTTAGAAATGATTTGAGGGGCGTTCTACTCCAAAAAGGAAAGAAAAAATCCAATTGGATTATAAAGCCAAAAACTTCATTTTATCAATGTTAGGCCGCCATTTAATTTCATTTAGTCATTTTTCAATCCATTTAGACAGAATCGTATTCAAAATATGATAAGCTCAAAACAAAATTAGCCTTGACGAAGTTTTGTTTACTAATTAGATTTGGCTTACTTTTTAAGACTAGACTAACAAAGCCGGTTTAAAGAGATTTTTGAGGGAAATATGTTGAATATTAACGGAATTGAATGGTTGCATAAAGTCGGGTGCTACCATACAACGCTTGAAAGGGATCCGCTCCTGGTTCTTGAATTTTGCCGAAAGGGGCAAATCAGCTGGGCCGGCGGAGCACTCCCCTGCAATCAGCTGAAGGCAGGAGAAATGCTGGTTTACGACGCATGGACTTCGGGAGCGCTGACGCGTTCTGCCGATTACTGCGGCGACCGCATTTTGTTCTTTGAAGAATCGATAAGGTACATCCGCGAACATTTTGCAGGATTTCTGATTGACATCAAGATGCTCGCACAGAAAATGTGCCGGCCGGGCCGACCGTTTATCGTCCACACCAAGGAAGAAGTCGCCAGCGCCTTCGAAAAGATTGACAACAAGTCAAAGAACTTGCAGGCGGAATATGGCAGGCTCGCCATTTTGGAGCTTTTGCTCACCCTGAAAAACCTAGACACGCAGCGAGAATCCATTTGTCGCGAATGCAATTTATCTTCGATGCAAATTGAAAAAATCTACTGCATCCGTTCGTTTATCTGCGAAAACATGGACAGTCATTTCACCATCGAAGAACTTTCCAACAAGTTTGACATGCCGCCTACCGCAATGAAACTCTGCTTCAAGAACGTGTTCGGTTTGCCGGTATTCACTTACGCTCGCCGCGAGCGCATGAAACTGGCCGCCAAGCAACTTCGCGAGTGCGACCGCGGGATTCTCGAGATCGCAGGCGAAGTCGGTTACAATAACGGGAGCAAGTTCGCCCACGCCTTCCAGGATGTGATGGGCATGACCCCGAAGGAATACAGGAAAAAATACAGGATGACAAACGTCGCATAATTATGAAAAAGACATTCAAAAAACTCTACGCTTACATGGGTTCGCGAAGACCGCTGTTCCCGCTAGCATTGATTCTCTCGGCATTGAGCGCCATCGCGGGGCTCGTGCCGTTTTTACTGATGTGGCTCATTGTCCGCGAGGTTATCTCTGGCGGTGACATGACGAACATCAAGATTTTCGACTACTCCATCGGTGCGGTTCTCGCCTCGGTCGCAAGCGTATTGCTCTACTTTGCGGCCCTCGCCTGCTCGCACCTGGTAGCATTCAGGCTCGAAGGAGACCTGCGTCGGTTTGCCATGAAAAAACTGATGAGTGCGCCTCTCGGATTCTTCGACAAGAACCCGACCGGCAAACTCCGCAAGATTATTGACGACAACGCCGCGATTACGCACACCTTCATTGCGCACCAGATGCCCGACATTTCGGGCACCATCTTGATTCCCGTCGTGGCGCTCGTGATGATGTTCAGCTTTGACTGGCGACTCGGCCTCGCCTCTTTGGTGCCTATCGCCTACGCCATGTTCATTTTAGGCACCCTTGGCCGCAGGGGAACCAAGTTCATGGAACGCTACATGCAGGCCCTCGAAGAGATGAACTCCGAAGCGGTAGAATACGTGCGCGGGATACCCGTAGTCAAGGTTTTCCAGCAGACGATTTTTTCGTTCAAGAGTTTCTACAACAGCATCGCGATCTACCACAAGATGGTGACCGCCTATTCCGACAATTGGAAAGTTCCTTACTGCATCTACACGACCCTCGTGAACGGCTTCGTACTGTTCCTGGTGCCGACGGCAGCGCTCATTATCGGTAACGACGGCGATGTAAAACTCACCATCGTGAACATGATGATTTACGTGTTGGTGACGCCGCTATTTTCGCAGTGCGTCATGCGTAGCATGTACCTAAGCAACGCTACGAACCAGGCGGGGCTTGCCATTGACCGCATCAACGATATTGCACGCACCAAGGATTTGGAAGTTTGTGAAAATCCTGTACCGATGCAAAAGTTCGATGTAGAATTCCGGAACGTGAACTTCACCTACCCCGATACCGACAAGCAGGTATTGAGCGACATTTCGCTCTCGGTACCGGCGGGCCATACGGTAGCACTTGTCGGACCTTCGGGCGGCGGCAAGAGTACGATTGCAAAACTCCTGCCACGATTCTTCGATGTCAATAGCGGCGAGATTACCATTGGCGGTGTTCCCGTAAAGCAGATTGACCCGAAGGAACTGATGAAGAACGTTTCGTTCGTGTTTCAGAATACGCGACTTTTCAAGATGAGCATTCTGGACAACGTTCGCTACGGCATGCCCGACGCGACTCTCGAGCAAGTAAACAAGGCGCTCGATCTTGCGCAGTGCCGCGAAATCATCGACAAGTTGCCCGGCGGTATTGATACCGTTATCGGGAGCAAGGGAACTTATCTTTCGGGTGGCGAGCAGCAGCGAGTGGTGCTTGCGCGCGCTATCTTGAAGAACGCTCCCATCGTGGTGCTCGACGAGGCAACCGCCTTTGCAGACCCCGAAAATGAACGCCTGATTCAAGAAGCCTTGCACAAGCTTGCCGCCGGCAAGACCGTGCTGATGATTGCCCACAGGCTCACCAGCGTAGTGAACGCCGACCAGATTATCGTTGTGGAAGATGGCGAAATCGCCGAGCGCGGAACGCACAGCGAATTACTTGAAAAGAACGGCATTTATGCCAAGATGTGGGCCGAATACCAGCAGTCCGTCACGTGGACCCTCGACAATTCCAAGAATAATGAAGGAGGCGAAAATGTATAAATGGGTTCAGAATACTTTTGCTCTTTCGGAAGAAGGCTCGCGCACGTTTGTCCGTGGCGTCATCTGGACATTCCTGCACTTTATTTCGCTCATGTTCCCGATGATGATGCTCTTTTATTTTTTGATGGAGCAGATGGGCGTCGGTGAATTTGCAGGCAAAACTCCGCACGGGACCTTGTTCTATGTGGGAATTGCGGTAGTCCTGTTTGTCGTGATGCTTGTCATTTACAGGTTCTCGTACAGCGCCACCTACGATAGCGTGTACGACGAAAGCATGCGCCGTCGCGTCTCGATTGCCGAAAAACTCCGCAAGTTGCCGCTTTCGTTCTTCGGCAAAAAGAACCTTTCAGACTTGACATCGACCATCATGGACGACTGCAATGCTCTCGAAATGATTTTCTCGCATGCGGTGCCGGAACTTTTCGCAGCCATCGGGAGCGTCACCATAATCGGAATCATGCTGTTCTGCTACAACTGGAAAATGTCTATCGCACTTTTCTGGGTGGTGCCCGCAGCAGCATTACTCATTGCGCTATCCAAGAAAATTCAGGACCGTTGGTTCGAAAATTCATATAACGCCCGCCGCGTGATTATGGAAGATATCCAGGAAGGTCTCGAAAACGTGCAGGAAATCCGCTCGTATTCGGGCGAAGCCGCCTACCTCAATCATTTCGACAAGGACTGCATCAAGTACGAAAAATCGCAGATGGATTCCGACGTGAAGGTGGGTTCGTTCTTGAATTCGGCACAAGGCATTCTCAAGATGGGCCTTGCTACGGTGCTGATTACGGGCGCACGCCTCTGGACCAAGGGCGAAATCGACGTATTTACCTACCTGGTGTTCATCGTGTGCGCGGCGACTGTTTACAACCCGGTTTTCCTGGTGTTCAACAACCTCGCCGAACTGTTCTTTGTGAATGTGCGCTTGCGCCGATTCCGCGAAATGGACCAGATGAAACCTCAGGATGGCGTAACTGTATTCACTCCGCAGAATTACGATATCGAATTCAAGGATGTCGACTTCAATTACAACGAGAACAAGCAAGTTCTGAAAAAAGTTTCGTTCACGGCAAAGCAGGGCGAAATCACCGCACTTGTGGGCCCGAGCGGCAGCGGAAAGACGACTGCAGCAAAACTCGCGGCACGCTTCTGGGATATTCAAGGCGGCAAGGTGACCCTCGGCGGGCAGGACATCAGCAAGATTGACCCTGAAACGCTCCTCAAGAATTTTTCCATCGTCTTCCAGGACGTGGTGCTGTTCAACACAAGCATCAAGGACAACATCCGCATCGGCAAGCGCGATGCCAGCGACGAAGAAATCCTGAAGGTGGCAAAACTCGCGGGCTGCGACGATTTCGTGCAGAAGATGCCGCAAGGCTATGACACCGTCATCGGCGAAAACGGCGAAACGCTCTCGGGCGGAGAACGCCAGCGAATCTCGATTGCACGCGCCCTGTTGAAGGATGCCCCGATTATCTTGCTTGACGAAGCAACCGCAAGCCTCGACGTAGAAAACGAATCCAAGATCCAGCGCGGCATTTCGCAGCTGGTGAAGGGCAAGACCGTCGTCATCATCGCGCACCGCATGCGCACCATTGCAAACGCCGACAAGGTCGTGGTTCTGCAAGACGGTCACATCGCCGAAACAGGCTCCCCTGCCGAACTCAAGGCGAAAGGCGGCTTGTTCTGCAAGATGCTTGAATTGCAAATGAACAAAAATTAATACAAAATTAGCCTTGACAAACATCAAGGCTTTTTTATATATTTGTTAGAGAAATCTAACTTTACAATTTATTTGTAGTCGCAATAAAAATGAATCGCCTTTTAGACCACCGTCTCGTTCGCCAATGCGCGCCAACACTCGCCGGACTCAAGGTCGGAAGCTTATTTTGCCTTGAATCTTCACCCAGCGAAACGCTATGTAAACAACTCGCCCACTGGAACAAGGAACTCAACCCTCGCGGCGTGTGCGTGCGCGTTATCGCAGAACGCTGCGGTCGCAGTTTTATCTATGTCTATCGCGAAGACGCCCTGCAAAAGCTTATTGCCGAGCCGGAAATCCGCCATTTTCTTGCCGCCTACGGCTACACAGACTTTAGCACCGACTGTGCACTCGCATACATGACGGCGCGCATCCGCAAATGCCACTGTTTTCCGCACGAAGTCGGACTTTTCTTGGGCTACCCCCTCGAAGACGTGAAAGGGTTCATTATCAACGGTGGCAGGAATAGCAAATATACGGGCTACTGGAAAGTTTACGGCGATGTAACCGAATGCGAAAAACGGTTCGCCTGCTTTCGCAAGTGCTTTGATGTCTTCAACAAACTATTTGAAAAAGGATATTCGCTGCCGATGCTGACCGTCCGAAACGCAGCATAGTCAACACCAACGTCATATCGAAGCAATTCAACCTCTGTGTCATCCTGAGCGAAGCGCAGCGTAGCCGATATACGAAACTAGCCAACTTGTTGACTTAGTTGAGTTAGGTTCGAAGGAGCAGGATCTATAACTAAAATAATAGGAGAATCACAATGGAAAAAATCGCAGTCATTTATTGGAGCGGAACCGGCAACACCGAACTGATGGCTAAATACATCGCCGAAGGTGCCAAAGCCGCCGGCGCCGAAGCCGACGTATTCAGTGTCTCGGACTTTTCGCAGGGCCAGCTGGGCGAATACGCCCGCTATGCGCTGGGTTGCCCCGCCATGGGCGCCGAGGAACTGGAAGATTCCGAATTCCAGCCCTTCTACGAAGCAATCAAGCCCGCACTCAACGGCAAGAAAGTCGCCCTGTTCGGCTCTTACGGCTGGGGTGGCGGCGAATGGATGAACCCGTGGAAGGCCGACGCGGAAGCCGCCGGGCTCGTGCTTGTGGCAGACCCGCTCGCCATCGAGAACGCACCCGATGACGCCGGCAAGGCCGCCTGCCAGGATCTCGGCAAGGCGCTCGCCACCGCCTAAAAAGACTTTTTCTTTCTTATAGTGTTTTGGATTGAAGCAGCCCTGACGGAATCACACTCCGTTGGGGCTTTAGCGTCTTTAATTTTCTATCTTTTCACTAGGTTTTCATTAAAAATGAGCGATAACGATGGCACGAGAACTTTCATTTGTCCAAAGCGTAGAACGGAGCATTTCGAAAACATACCGCGAAAGGCTCTGGACTCCGTTCATTACTGCCATCAAGAACTACAAGCTCATCGAAGAAGGCGACAAAATCGCCGTCTGCATCTCTGGCGGCAAGGATTCCATGCTCATGGCGAAGCTCATCCAGATGCTTCACCGCCACAGCGACGTGAAATTCGACGTGGAATACCTGGTGATGGACCCCGGTTACAACGAAATCAACCGCCAGAAAATC
>JAGAHT010000037.1:0-1852 GCA_017626945.1 Fibrobacter sp. | reverse complement strand
TTTGGTATAATAAGGGAATTGCTTATCAAACCTTGAAAATTGAATATACGATAAAGCATGGTGAAATTGTTTCCATTCAAGCTCTTTGGAATGGAGAACGAAGACTGTGCATGAATACTTACTTTGATTTCGATGGAAGAAAGTTTATTCATATGCCGGACTATCGAACGCCAGAGGATGAGCGACGACCCTGGGCGATCCGATACGCGATTTTTTACGACGACCCCAAGTGCCGTGAAACTGAAAAATTTAAGGAACCTAGTTATTAAAAAGAGTCCGTTTGTAATGAAAATTTTGATTGATGCAGTATTGATTTGTCAATACGTTTTTATACAATTTTATTGACTTGTGCTTATGAATAATGTATATTTACGGAAAAAGGAGCTTGATTATGGCTACATTGCAAATGAGGGTCGATGATGACCTGAAAAAGAAGTCGGACGATTTGTTCCAGTCACTCGGCATGGATACCTCTACGGCTATCCGTATTTTTTTGACATTTGCCATCGAACATAATGGCATTCCTTTTGATGTTCGCCACACCCCAGAAGATTTGTCTTTGGAGAAGGCTATCAGCGATACGCGTAGCCGAAAAAATCTCCATGGCCCTTATGCCACTGCGGCAGATGCTGTTGCCTCTATGCTGGAGGAATAGCCTTTGTATCAGATTAAGTACACTAGCCGTATGAAACATGATGTCAAGGTAATGAAAAAACGCGGCAAAGACTTGAACAAACTAATCGCGGTGTTGGACAAGTTGTCGAAAGGTGAACCACTTCCGCCTAACAATCGTGACCATCAGCTAGTTGGGACTCTGTCCGATTTTAGAGAATATCATATTGAACCGGATTGGCTTTTGATGTATCAGATATTCAACGATGAATTGATTCTTTCGGCGACTGCGACTGGTTCACATTCGGATTTATTCGGAAAATAGATTGACAAAAAAAGAGGCGTTCTAAGAACACCTCTTAATGCTTTTTAGATCCTTCGACTACGAGGCTTGCGCCTCTCCGCTCAGGATGACACAATCCGCATTCGCGGCTTGTGTCACTTCAGTTCCTTGAGAGCCGCCTCATTTTTCGCAATGATATCTTGCTGCGTTGCGAGCTTGGTGCGTTCGGCGTTCACCACGGCTTCGGGAGCGCCACTCACGAACTTTTCATTCGAGAGCTTGCGTTCAATTGAAGCGGCGAATGCCTTGGCCTTCTCGATTTCCTTTTCCAAGCGGGCGATTTCTGCTGCCGGGTCGAGGATACCTTCCAACGGAATGTAGAGTTCGCCACCGGGCACCACGGCGCTGGCGCTGAACTTCGGCTTGGCGGCCTTCACGGCAACACTCAGGTCAGAAAGACCCGAAAGTTCGGTGATGATTGCCATGCAGTCCTTCACGCTGGCTTCCGTAGCTGCATCGTCGACGCTCACCACGGCGCTGAGCTTGGTTGCGGGGCTCACGTTGTAGCGGCCACGCACGCCACGCACGCTTTCCACCACGGCGAATGCCTGGTCGAATGCGGCTTCGATCTTCGCGTCAATGAGCGATTCGTCAGCCTTGGGCCATGCGCGGCTGATCACCATTTCGCTGCCCTGGAACAGGATGCTGTTGAGTTCTTCGGTAATGAACGGCATCACCGGGTGGAGCAGGTCGAGCACGTTCTTCAGCACGTAGCTGAGGATGGCCATGGCGTTCTTCTTCTCGGCGGTGAGCGTTTCGCTGTTGATCACGGACTTCTTGATTTCCAAGTAGCTGGAGCAGACGTCGTCCCACACGAAGCGGTACAGGAACCCGGCGAGTTCGGCGAAGTGGTATTCTTCGAGCATGCGGGTGGCGTCCTTGATGGTCGTCTGCAGG
>JAGAHT010000036.1:0-76695 GCA_017626945.1 Fibrobacter sp. | reverse complement strand
GTCTCGGTTTGGGGAGGTTGTCCATAGACAACCCTTTGTTGGGAAGATGAACATTTTTTGCTTAAAATGAAGATATATTTCTAAAAAGGAAGGCCCCCGTGGGCTCAAAAGTAGGTTGTTATGGGTTTGAATATTGGTTTTACGAAAAATTTCGCAGTTTCGGCGCTTTGCCTAACGGTGTTTGGTGTTATGGGGGCAGGTGCCGAGCCGCTGGCTTTTCCGGAGGCGCTTGGTTTTGGCGCGCAGGTCACGGGTGGCCGTGGCGGTAGCGTTTATCACGTGACGAACCTGAACGATGACGGTGCGGGTTCTTTCCGCGATGCGGTGAGCCAGGGCAACCGCATTGTGGTCTTTGACGTGGGTGGAATCATCAATATCAAGACGGCTGTTTCTATCAAGAGCAACATCACGATTGCAGGGCAGACGGCCCCGGGCGAGGGAATTGCCATTCACGGCGGCAAGCTTAGTACCGGCAAGCAGAGTAATATCATTATCCGCTATCTGCGAATCCGTCCGGGCGAAAACACCGCGTCCGAGAAGGATGATGCGCTCAACCTTTACGATTCCAAGAACGTAATCGTGGACCATTGCTCGGTGGAACTTGCGCCATGGAACAACTTCGGCGGTTCTTCGGACAATGCAAGCTATCGCGTTGCGGGCATTACGGTGCAGAACTCGCTGATTGCAAACCCCATCGGGCAACAGTTCGGTGCGCACATCGAATCGGTGGATGGCACTTGGGCTTGGTACTACAACGCCTTCGTGAACACGCACAACCGAAACCCGCTCGACAAGATTAACGACGTGTTCGTGAACAATATCCTCTACAACTTCGAGGCAGGCTACACGACGCATACCAGCACGCATTTCAATCACGATATCGTGAACAATTACTTTGTCTATGGTCCGAAGGGAAGTAACCCGTGGTTCCAGGTAGACAAGAACCAGAGCATCTACGCGAGCGGCAATATGATTGATACGGACCGCGACGGAAAACTGAACGGCGGGCCTTCCAATATTTATTACTACCAGGGCGTGGGCGAGGAACTTGCAAAACCCTGGAGCGAACTTACGACATCGGGCCCGATGCTCAGTGCGGCAAGCGCTTGGCGCTACGTGACGTCGCAGAGCGGCGTGCTCCCGTACGACGACATTGATTCCCTGATATGGCACCAGGTGGGGACACTTGGGAAAGAAGGAGCCCTGGTGAAAAGCGTTGGTGCCATGGGAATCAAAACCAACAACGGTTGGGGCGAGGTGGTTGCGGGGAAGGCCGCGACCGATTCCGACAAGGACGGCATGCCGGATTACTTCGAAGAGGCGATGGGTTATGACAAGTCAAAAGATGATGCCATGACCAAGGAAAGCGATGGCTACGTGCGCATCGAGAAGTACATCAACTGGCTGGGCGCCATGCACGCGACGGCTGCGGGCGGCAAGTCCATCGATTTTGACTTGCGCACGATTACGCGCGGGTTCAAGGATGTATCGCCGACCTACAGCGTGTCTGCTGCGGAGAATGGGACCGTGGAACTTGCGGGTGACGGCTATACGGCAAGGTTTGCGCCTAAGGCGAATTTCAGCGGGCTTGCTTCGTTCAAGTACACCGTGAAGGGCAACGACAATACCGAATATACGGGCCGCGTCGAGGTGCTGGTGGAAAAATCCGCCGGCGCAGATACTTCGACTGTGCAGCCGCAGGACACGACTGCACGCGATACCTCTGCGACCGACACGACGTCCATCGTCGCGGGTGATTCTACGGCAAAGGATTCGACGACCCTGATTCGGAATGTCCGTCGTGCACGCCCTGCCGACATGCGCGGGGCAACGCATAAAAACTACCGCGACCTGAAGGGACGCCGCTTCGACAAGCAGATTCCCTACAGGGTGATGTTCTAGGAACTATTTGGTGTAAATCTTATGCTCGGCCATATAGAGGGCTAGGTAGTCGATGACGCCGGATTCTGCGCCCTTTACGGGGATATACCGCAGGTTGTTCTGCGCGTCTGCAACAACGGCTAGCCCTGCGATGTAGTTGATCCAGTGGTAATCCTCGTGATACTTGAGGGCGACCTTTTTCTGCGAGCCGAAAACGGCAAGCGGCATCACGAAGATGTCGTGCGATACCATGATGGTGATGCGTTTCCACTTGGATAAATTTTTCAGGATGACCGTTTGCATAAATTCCTGCGCACGGGGTTCCATTTCGTAAAATGTTTCTGGGTATCCGCCTTCGTATGCCCAGCGTGCCATCAGTTCGATTGAACTGCCTTTTAGACCGAGCGCGGTCGCTTGCTTTGCGAGAGAATCGGTCGAAATTTTCAAGAACCAATTGCCGGTAATGTCGTAATTCGTGATGAGTTTCGGGGACGTCGCTTCGCCGCGTCCTTTCGAGATTTGGTTCGCGGTTTCGTTTGTGCGCACGAATCCCGAAGTGACGTATGAGAATTCTTCTTCGCTTTTGAGGGTAGCCCCTAGATCCTGTGCCATCTGGATTCCGTTTGCGGTGAGTTCGGTTTCCAATGCCACGTCGTCTTCACGTTCGGAATGTCGGATGATAAAAACGGCCTTTTCGTCGGAGGCGAGACTCTTGTAGACATCGACGACGGTAGCAAAGCCATCTTTGTCCAAAACGATTTCCGGAGAGGGTTCAATGACTTCTGACGAAGAGGATTCCTCGGTTGAAGAGGAATAGTCGACATATGGTTCTGCGGACGAAGACAGAGCTTGTAGAATATGTTCGCTAGAAGAGTACGGCGGAATGCTCGAAGATGACATCGCCGAAGACGACCATTCCGGAGAATCTTGCTCGGACGATGACTCGGGTATCCAGGAGTGATTGGAAGATTCGTCGGACGAAGCTGATTCAATATCGGGGCTAGAAGCTTTGTCGTTGCATGCCGTGAGTGCAGCAATACATGCGGCGGCAAAGATGAAAAGGTGCGTGCGCATTATGACCCCCACTGATAATCTCCGGCTTCGTAAACCGGATTTTCGCCGTTGAAGCCGCGGGGACGTTTGACTTTGTCGTCGTAAAGGGTCTTGTTGAATATGCGGAAATCGCCTCGTTCATAACTTTGGAATGAAATGTGACAGAAAATGGGGCCTGCTGGCATGTATTCGCTGTAGCTCATGGTGCGTTCGCCAGCGGTGTAAAGGTAGTTGAAGTATTTCCCGTTCAGCACGATGTGAAGCCCGATGTTACCCACGGTGAACCAGCGGCCCTTTGCGAGAATGTTCTCGTGGTGCGTGTCGTCGTAATCCATCACTACGAATTCGGCGTCCCCATTCTTGTCGAGGTGGAATCGGTATTTGTGGTTGCCGCCACAGCAGCGCCCGTCAAAGAACCAGGTGTATCCACTTGCGGCAGCAATACGCGGGTCGCGCACGCTTGTGTCGGGGTGGGCGAGCTGTTCGTCTGTCACGAGGCGCTCGGGTTCTACGGCGGCAATCAACTGTTCCAGTGTTTTCGGGTTGCTTACGGTCGTAAGGCTTACCTTGTTCTTAGCTTCGCTTGCAGCACGGCGGTACAGTCGGTAGGGAATGCCGTCGTCACTGATCATGGTGAACTCATCTTGGCTGAATATGTAGTAGGCGTACGTCTTGGTCCCGGTTTTGGTGACCACGTTAAAGCTGCGGTTGTTGAGCGTGTACCATTGTCCAGAAATGTTTGGGAATCCTGAAACGGCTGCAATTCCGTCTTCGCCGATGACAACGGTGTAGTCGTCGCTGATCCAGGCTTCGTCGGCTGCGGTTATGAGGCGGCAGTCGCGGTTTTTGTCTCCGACACAAACCGCGTCGCTCGGGTTCGCCGCTTCGCAGGCGCTAATCATTCCCGGCGGAAGTTCGGTAGAGGCCCCTAGCCTAAATCCCATATCGGCAGCGCCATCGCGGCTACGGATGGCCCGGCGGCTCACCCGAGCGAATTCGGCGGGTTCGCCGTAACTGCCGCCACGTCGTGTCTTGTTGCCGGAACCCGTGAGCTGTACCGGGTTGACTTTGTCGCCTGCGGTGTAGCCTACGAGCCAGTCGTACACCCATTCCCAAGAATTGCCGCTCAAGTCGAAGAGTCCGAGTTTGTTCGGATTCTTGGTGGCAACATCGTGCACCTTGCCTCCGCTATTTTCGGAATACCAGGCGACATCGTCAATGGCGTTGCCTCCTGAGAATTTGAAGCCGTCGGCAATCCCATCCTTACCTCCGCGAGCGGCAAATTCCCATTCGGCATCAGTGAGCAGGCGGTATTGCCTGCCTGTCAATTTCCCTAATTTGCAAGCGAAATTGTTCGCGTCAAACCAGCTTACACCTATTTTGGGAGCGTTTTCCGATTCCCACGCGTTTTTCTTGCCGCCCATGACGGCGTTCCATTGGCTGACCGTGACTTCGGTTTTGGCGGCAAAGTAGTCGCTGACGGTTACTTTGTGCGCGGGGGTCTCGTAAATTTTGTCCTGTTCGGCGCAGTTGTCGCACCCGCGGATGTACGAACCACCCGGAACATGAACCATGTCAAATAAGACGCCGTTTACGGTATCGGTAAAATTTGTGGGTGCAATATATGAAAATCCGGTTCCGCTTGAAGAACTTGGAGGAACTGCAAGTTCTTCTGACGAGGAAGAGCTAATAAACAAAATGTCCGATGAACTTGTTGCAATGAGTCCGCTCGATGAATAGGTGCTGAAATCGTCAACAACTGCTCCGGAGCTGATTCCTTGAAGTGAATCAGCGTTAAGAGGAATCGTTGCTGAGGAATCGCCCTCGGCGGGGGGAGTTAACCCACTTTCGGGCGATTCCGAGCAACCTACAAACATCCCAGCGATAAAGGTAACCGCTATAACACCCGAGGAAATCTTGTGCATACGCACCTCCATCGAGTAAGCATCCGTAACCAATTTCAATATAAGCTTAAGCTATAAGAAAAAATATGTACAAAATATTTTACTGTGGACAAATGTGTCCACACGAAATGTACGCTTGTCAAAAGAAACTCCCCGTTCAGGAAGCCTCTTTGTTTGGTTTAAGAAGATTTGTGATTTTACTTTACTTGTACGGTACTTGTCTGGACCATGTTTCGGCCACGGATGATGGCTATGTACTGGCCCATCGGAAGGTTTTCGAATTGCACTTGTCCGTGATTCTGTGAGAGCACCTTTTGGGAAATGACTTGCCCCGTTGCAGAAACGAGGGTGACGTGGGATTCGTTTAGGAAGTTTCCCTCGACAACGATATTTTTACCTTGCGCGTAAATTCGATTTGTGTTAAACTTCAGATTTTTCGCCGTAATTATCGCGTCGGAGCTATCGGGCTCTGTGGAACAGTCTTTGCATGCGGTGTCACCTACGGCGTACAAGGGCGCGAGTGCTTCGGCCCACAAGTGGTGCATGGCTTGGCCGCCTTTTGTATCTGCGTTCGGGTGCACACCGTCGCTTGCGAGTAACTCGGGGTGCTCCTCAAAATAACTGTAAAAATCAGGACCCGCGGGAAGATTATTGTCTTTAGTTAATTTGTCTATAGCATCTAGATAGGCGGGATCAATTTGCCAGCCCGCCTTTGCGGAATCGGTTGCTATAATGCGGGCGAGAATCGGGGTGATTCCGTGAGCCTTTGCAGAATCGATAATCGTCTGCATGTTCTTCTTGTACGTGTCGAGGTTCCAGTCACCGCCGCCCCAGGCGTCGTTCGTGCCCATTTCGATTGCCCAGAACTTGACGTTGCCGGCGTATTCCAGGTATTCGTTCAGGTGTTCCACGACCTCGGTGCTGTTGATGCAGCCAATGCCGCCGCGCAACATGGCGGGCGTGTATTCCGGGAACTTTGCATGAATGAGCTGCGCCGTGGTGGAATCGGTATCCTGCTGCTTGATTCCCATCTGGCTGATGCTTGTTCCCATAAAGAACCAGGTGTCGGTGCCGCCATTGCTCATGTCGAAGGCTTCGATTTCAAGAATCTGGCCCACATCGCCTTCGCTTGCGAACTTGAACCAGGATTTGCCTGCAAAGTCGATGGTTACACCGCGTGCCATCACGGGGTTGTCCTGGATGGTGGCGGCCACTTCCCAGTCACCGTCAGTGCCGTCGGTGGAATTCGCTGAGGTCAAAATCTTGAAATTCGAGAGAGCGACGCCTGCGTGTCCGCAATTGCTCGTGAAGTCGGTCGCCCAGGCGCAATCGCCGAACGATTCCCAGTTGATCAAGAGCTTTTTGGGGCCTTCGCCCACGTTCAACGCGATTTCCTTGGCGCTGCTACTCTTCCAGTTGGTCAAGTAACCGTCCGTCAGATAATCTGTTGTTGTGGCTCCTGTATGAGCCGGCAAACCGCCAGAAACCAACTTGTTCGGGGTAATCCCGTAAGAGGCGCACATTCCGCATAACAAAAAAGTTGCGGTTGTGTTCGCCTTTTTTAAAGTAAAACAACCCATAAACACTCCAATTCAAAAAAGCGACGTTCCAAAAATAAACTCCAACCCCGCTGTGTATTCATTTTTTTTGCGTCGCCTGTAAAAATTCGTTGAAAACGGCTCAATAATTACTTTTTGATGTATACCGCATTCAAGTTGCGTCCCTGGATTCTTTGACGCACGATGTAGCGACCTTGCGGAAGTCCTTGCGTAGAAATTCCCACGTAATGGCCGTTCATGTCAAAGATTCCGATGGTTTCTGCAGCCCCGTAGAACGGCGACACCTTTGCAATACGCGTCGTCGAAGTGTCCTGCTTGGGCTTGTATTGGTCCCAGCCGGGCATGTCCTCGAGCGAAATGACGCGTTCGTCGTCCATATTGCTCTTCCACACGGCATCCTTCGTTTGGCCGGGCCAGGTTCCGCTCCAGGTGCTGTACCACGGCATCCACCAGCTCCATACGGCTTCGTCGGTGTGCATGTTGTTCACATCGGGAATGGGGCCGTTTTCGCTGAGAGCGAGGATCTTCGTCCCGTTCGATGCGTTCTTGAACTTGTCAAAAGAACTCGCGTTGCTGGAATGGTCATTTGCGTTGTTATAGATGTCGATGGAAAGCACGTCGTAGTATTCGCTACCCGGATCCCAGGAGGTGACGGTAGAACCTTCGGGATTGAACACCCAGATCATGTTCTTCACACCCTTGACTTTGACCATGCGGTCAAATACTAGGCGGTAGAGGGCCGCGAACTGGTCGCCCGAATTGATACTCCACCAGAACCACTTGCCGCCCGCTTCGTGCAGGGGGCGGAAAATGCCCGCAACACCTTCTTTTTGCAATTCGAGGAAGTAGTCGGCGATGTGGTCGATGTCGGCGACAATTCCCTTGTAGGCTGCACTTTCGGTGTCCCATTCGGTGGTGCCGGGCTTGAATCCGGTCGCAAAATCAAAGGTCGTGTATCCCTGGCCGTTATCGGCGCCCTGGATATAGAACGCGTCATCCTTGTCGAGCGGGTCTTTCCAGTGCCAGGTGAATGCAGGGATGCCGCCTGCCTTCCAGAGGCCTTTTGCAATGGAAATCGCCTTGTCGGTGTATTCCATGTTCCAGCTGCCGGAAGCGTTCGGGCCAGTTGCGAAAAGGAAGTCGAGACCGACGAGCGCCGGGTACTTGCCCGTGCGCGTATAGATGTACTTCACGTCGTCGTGAGTCTTGAAATCGGCGCCCAGCGTGTATCCGCTCATGTCGCCGGTCATAATGCCGCTAATCGTCTTCTTGCCGAAGTTTTCTCGTAAGAAATTGTAGAGCTTTACCGCACTTTCGGTCGCGTTCGGGGTGACCGGGGTCGCAGAAAGCTTGAAGGGCGCGGATTCGTAGGCAGAAATGTCGATGTAGTCGACGTCGATCCATCCCCAATATTTCTCGATGGCGATGGTGTTTGTGCCCGCCTTGAGCGTGACGGCCGTTGTGACGTCCGCCCATCCGGTTGTTGCTGCAAAGTCGATTGTGCCTGCGGTGGCGCCATTCACCTTGAGGTAGTTCGCCTTGTAATCACCCGCCTTGTAGTGGATTGTGAGCGTGTATTTGCCAGCGGTTTCGGCTGTGACACCTGTGAAAGAAATGTTGCCTTCCTGGAGGCTTGCGTACCCTGTGCCAGAGACGCCACTGCTGTTGACAATTTTTGCTTCGCTAGATACGGTTGCCGATTCAGCTTCGTATTTGGCTGCGAAGGCTGTGGTTGCGAGGGTTGCCGCAAGAATGACGGACAATTTCCTTTTAAACATAGTAACTCCTTGATACACCATTATACCCTAAATCTATGTTTCTAAATAATTATGAGGTCTTTTTTTTTAGGCTGGGTGTGGACAAAAATGTCAACATACCTGTAAAAAATCAATAAAAAGCGGTTGTAGAAATTGATTATTTTGATGATAGAAACTATATTCTTGGGGTAGCAAATCATGTTCGCTAGAAATAAGATAAACATATACGACTATACCGACTACCGCAAGTTCTTGCAGGACTTCTACGAACTGGAAAAGTCGTTGGACCCGACATTCAGCTACCGCGTGTTCGCCACTGCGGTCAGTATGGATGCAAGCCTCCTGGTAAAGATATTGCAGGGCAAACGCCATGTTTCGCCCAAGTGCGTTGAGGCTTTTGTGCAATTTTTCCGATTCAAGGAGGCAAAGGCGGAATATTTCCGTGAGACGGTCGCTTACGGCAAGGCTAAAACCGACGAAGAGGTGCGTAAGCATTTTGAGACGCTCCAGAAAATGCGCCCGGCGAGTTGTCGCGAGTTAGATGAGGCTCGGTACCGTTATTTTCAGCAGTGGTACTACCCGATGATCCGTTCGGCACTAGATGTGTTCGATTATCGTGGACCGCAAGATGCGGCTGCGCTCGGTGAAGCATGTATCCCGAAGCTAACCGCTTCGCAGGTCGAGAAAGCCGTTGAGGCGCTGTTGCAGTTGGGGCTTGCCCGCCAACGCAAGGATGGTCGTGTGGAACCCACCGAGGCGCACCTCCGCACGCAGGAACACTGGCTGAGCGCAACCATTAGCGATTACCAAGGGCGTATCGCGGAGCTGGCACGAGATTCGATTGCTTGCATTCCGAAAGAAAAGCGCGATATCAGCACGCTTACCATGGCACTCGACTCGAAACAAATCCAAAAAATCCGCGAAATCCTTGCAGAAACGCGAAAAGCCATCGTAAATGTGGTCAATACGATGCCCGCACAGATATGCGACAGCGTTTATCAATTAAATTTTCAGTTATTCCCGATGATGAAAAAGGAAGAGTGATGAAAAGGGTTGTGGAGTGTTTTATTTTTGGCGTGGCATTGCTTGTCGGATGTACCGAAAAAGGGAACGACGCTGCAGGTGCCACGAGCGAGACGACAAACGGAATCGCCATCGTTGCATTCGATGGGGCGCACATGCCTATACCGCAGGCGCGCGTTACCTTGTATCAGCGTGCTGGTTTCACTCCTGCGGAAAGCCCGTCCGAAGATGTGAATGTCCAGGAACAGTCGCAATTCCTCCCGTCCTATGTCACGGCGCTAGAAACTGCAACAGCGGATGATTCTGGAATGGTGCAGTTCGAGACTGAAACTGACCAGTGTCAGAACGCAAGGTGCTATGTCGAAGGGATAGCCGGTGAGGACTCCTCGCTGATGGTGTGGACGAAACTCGATGCGGTAGATTCCACGGCAGACGAAATTGAACTCCTGCCGTCCGTATCGCTTACGGTGCGTACCGGGGCTGCGGCCTCTGATTCTATAGTTTCGCGCAGTGTCGTGATGCTTGATGCGACTCCCTATTGGGCAAAAAATGATGGAAGCGAGTTTATCTTCTCGCATGTTCCTGCGGGCCTATATACGCTTCTTGCGGATGATCAGCCCGTTGCCGCTGTTTCGCTTGACGCGGGGACTTCCGTCGATACGCTCGTGCGATTCCAGGAATTGACCCGCGAATACGTCTTCGAAGATTTTGACGATGGCGACAGCCTGAACAACTTGGCGAAGACCTACAAGAACTTCGGCTGGTACTACATGCCGCACAAGGGTGCTGTTTTCGAAAGCCCCGATAGTGCAAGCGGCTTTGTGAGTGCGCTTGTAGATGACGGCGCCGGTGGGAAGTATCTTTCGTTAAAGTATGTCATTCAAGATACGGGCTATGTCATGCTCGGGACGCATCTTGGGCTTGATTCCGGTTACTACGATTTGAGTGCGCTTTCTGCCGTTCGCTTGAAAGTCCGCGGTGACTGCGATTTTGCTGTTGCGCTGGAACATTACCGTCAAATCGAGAATAACAACTATAACAAGGCGCTGTGGATGGGGACGGCGAACGATGAATGGACCGACCTGGTCTTACACCCTGGAAAAGAAGTGTTGGACAGTGAGAATTATCAAGTTTCGTGGGGTGAAATCTCAAACGAAATCGGCATATTCAGCATCTTCATCTATAACGGTACCCGTCTAGAAATAGACGAAATCGTATTCGAAGGAATTCAAATTATCGATTAACCAAATAAAGATGCCTCGGCGGATGCCGAGGCACTTTTGCTCCCTTTTGTTTCGGGGAAAGGCTTTTGCCTACTTGATCGAAATCGGGTGGACGGAATTGCCGATGCGGAGAATGTAGCGGCCTGCCTGCGGTGCGCTCAGCTTAATGCTGCTTGCGTTTGCGGTGCCGGAACGCAGCGTCTGTCCGAGGATGTTCGAAAGCGAGTAGTGCGTGCCGTTCTTGATGCCGGTGGCGACAATGTTCAATCCGTTGGTGTTTATGCGGTAATTCGCCTTTGCAATCTGCGTCTGGACGGCATTTGTGTTTGTGGGAATTTTTACAGGTGTGTAACCTTCGACGCTTTCGATACACTTGATGTTTTCGATCCAAAGCGAGGTGTCGAAAAAGTCGTTTGTCACATTAAAGCGGAACGCGGTCGCCGCCGAAAGAACCGGGGTCAGCGGGAGTGCAGCCTGCCAGCCGTTGCTCATCATCCAGCCTAAATCTACGTAGACCGTTTCCCATTCGGGTGCATACGGCATTTCGACAAAGGGGTAGTCCCAGGCGCCTTCGCCAAAGACGTCGATACTGGCGTTCCAATCGTAGTAGAGGATAAACTGGTGGTTTGCTCCTTTGTAGCGGTAGCTAACCATTTTGCACTTGGACAAATCGGGTGCGCCGTCGAACGCGTATTCTGCGCGAATGTACGGGGCGTAATCGAAACCGGTGCCGACGGTGTCAAGCTTCATGTTGTCCATTTTTACGGTAGTTTCGGTAGAGTTGTCGGTAAAGGTGGAATTCCCCTTGTCGCCTTGTTCGTCGCCGTAGTCGTCAATGTCGCTGGTGCTGCTCCACTTGCCCGGAATATCAGTGCCGGCGCCGTATGTAATCAAGTTGGGCAGCTTGTCATTGATTTCGGTTTCCCAGCTCAGATTTTTCTGGTAAGTGGTCTTTGCGGGCAAAATGTTTTCTTTGATGTAGTTGTCGACATCGTTGTTTTCGAGGAAGGGCTTTTCGACATCCCACTTGGCGCAAGAAATTTTCTTCTCGTTGGTCCATGTGAGGAATTTCTCGAGTTCGGTCTTGTGGGTTTCCTTGGTGAAGATTTCATCGATGCCGCCCCATTCCGTTACGAATACGCTAAGGCCGGCTTCCATCGCCTTGTTGGAACTGGACAAGTGGCTAGAAGTCTGGTGCAGGTTGGCGTAGAAATGGTAAGTATAGGCGACGTTATCGTCTTGTACGGGGGCAGCTACGGCATCGCCTGCCATAGAAGACCACATCGGGGTTCCGACGATTACCAGGTTCTTCGAATGTTTGCGGATAGCGCTGATGACCGTGTCGGCGTAGGCTTTCAGGTCTGCCCAGGATTCACTCACGGGTTCGTTGTAGATTTCGAAAATGACATGCGGGTACTTGCCGTAGCGTTCGGCCATGCGTCCGAAGAAGGCGGCGGCATCGTTTGCGGTAAAGCAGGTCTTGTTGTCGTTAAATTCGTACTTTGGCTTTGTTCCCTTATGGATGCAGTTGTAGTAACCGCCTTCGCTGTGCCAGTCGATCAAGACGTAAACATCGTTTTGAATAGCGGCTTGAACCACGGTGTCCATTTGCGATTCGAAATATTCGGGGCGGGTCATGTAGCTTCCGTGTCCCCAAGGCGGCACAACGCCCATGGCAGAGCGGACGAGTTCAACGTTCCATGAGCCGACCAAAGTGTCGATAAAGGAACTCCCGTAAAAGCTGCTGCCGTACGGCCAGTACTGACTCCAAGTGAGGCTCATTCCGCGAACCTGGACTTCGGCGCCGTCCTTGACGCCTTGCACGCTGCCGTAAATGCGGCCTTCGCCAGCGGAGTTCTTGCCGCTTTGCAAAGCGCCGTATTGGCTAACGGGGCCGACGCGCGTGGGTTGAATGGTGGCGAACGCGCTGCTTGTAAAAGCGAGAGCGCACAAGGCTGCAATAGCCATTTTTGTTCTTTTCATAAAGCACACTCCTATATGTGAAAATTCTAGAATCGCATTCCGAGGCTTGGCCACATGCTCGGCGAAATGCCATCAAAGCGAATGTTGTCCAAGAAAATCTCTGCGTCTTCGGTTACCAAGATGTTGATGGTGTTGACGGCGATAAGTTCCGTGTCGAAATCGTCGGCGGTAAAAGTGAAATGTTCCCATTCGTCGCCGAGCGTCACGAAGGCAGTCTGGTGGAAGTCTCGTTTGCCGTCGTTGCCGCGCTTGGTGATTTGCAACGAAATCTTTCCGCTGCCCTTGGCGTCGAACGAAATGGCGGTGGCGCTTCGCAAGTCGTAGAAAGCGAACATCTCGTCTTCGTCAAAATCGTCGCCGATAGAGAACCCTGCGACGCCGTAATGGCCTTTAGTTTCTTGATCGATATTGAAAATCAGGTGCAGGCTGCTTCCGCTCTTGGCGCTGTCGCCGGTAACGAGAATCTTGTCGCTATCGATGCCTTCGGCGACGCGGCTGTTCCCGCCTTGCAGGGAGTCGGTGCAAATAAACCACCAACCTTGTCCAAAACTCTTGCCGATAAAGGTCTGCCTGTGTTTCCAATTTTCAAAGTCTTCGACAACGGTGAAAATGCTGTCGGCGATGTTGATGTGATTTGTCGTGGCGCCATCGCTTAGGCCGGTTTCCATTTGGTAAGAGAATTTGCCGAAATACCCTTCGACGAAGGCGTAGTGCACGCCTGCAGGCAAGCCGCTGAATTCAAAGTATCCTTGTGCGTCCGTGGTGGCCGTTTGGTCTAGAATGCTTACGGTTGCGTTTTCGACGGCCGTGCCGTTATTGGTGATAAAGCCTTTCAGACTTTCGCTTTGGGCCATGGCGAGATTCTGCTCCGGACTGCGTTCCAGATCGACCCAGCGCATAATAGAGAGCGAATCTCCAGAGCGCATTTCGAGTAACTGGACGGGGGCCTTCTTTTCGCTCAAGGCGGCGGAGTTAATCTTGAGAATGCCGTTGTCGTCAAGGGAGTCTTCGTAGGCGACATGCATGGAATCCTCGTTTAAAATCCATACACGGGCGACGGCGTTTTTGAGGGGCATTCCGTGATTGGTGGCTGTAACGATGCCGGCAATTTCGGTTTCGCCGGCGTTGCTGCCTGTACCGTTTGCGACAGAATTTTCATTTGTGCTGCAGGCTGTGAATGCGACGCCGAGGCTGGCTGCGAAAAGCGAAAGGGCGTGAATAACCTTCATTATTTGCCCTCCTTCACCTTGGCGCGGTTCACGAGCTGGAATCCGACGTGACAGACGCGGTCAGGGTTCTTTTCTTCGCGGGACATGGCCAAAATCTTTTCGCGAAGCTTGGCGATTTCTTCGCGAACCTTTTCGAAGCTTTCCTTGGATAGGCTGCAGGTTACACTGGTGATGCTACGGTCGTCGCTTGAAAACAGGTCGTAAACTTCGCTATTGACTTCGAGATTCTTTAAATGGTATTTGCGCAGAATGGTAGAGCGCACACGGGGCGGCGTCGAAATAATGGGCTGCTCGATACGATAAGTTCCGTCGTCGTTCAGAGAAACGAATCCGGCTTCCATGAGGTACTTGATTCCGCTTTGCACTTGCGGGGCGCGGAGCGCGGGCGTGAACATCCGGCCGATTTTCTCGGCGGGGGTGTTTGCGGGGAGGAGCGGCAACAAGTCGCGCAAGACGGGGTAGTACCACTTCGAAAAGAACTTGAGAGCGGAATCCTGGAGCTCGAATTCCTGCTTGCTCGCGCGTACGGTGAGGAGTTTCTTGAGCAAGTTTTCGCGTTCGTCCACGTTCTTTTCGTTGCCGAAGCGGACTAGCGTCAGAAAGTATTCGGTTTCTTCGTCGGAAAGCCCCCAGGCTTTGACGAGCGTCTTTGCGTTTGCGGTAGAAAGTGGGCGGGATCCGTCCAAAATGCGGTTGAAAAAGGCGGAACCCGAGACTCCGGCGCTTTCTTGAATGGAACGGATGGACTGTCCTCTGGATTGCAATGCCTCCACAACGGCCCGGATATAATCCCGGTAATCAAAGTACATAAATACATTAATTATGGAAACATCGTTCATACATTTAAAAATAGATAAAATTTTGATATTGTAAAGTAAACTTTTATTATTAGTTGGTAAAAATACATAAATAATGTAAACAGAACGGCGGATTTGACCGTAGGCTGTGATATCGGTGCCTGCACCGTATGTAATCAAGTTGGGCAACTTGTAAATATTCCTTACAAGTTGAGCCTTTATCTAATTTTCGTCAATTAAAGAAAAATGTTTCTTATCCCTTCCTGTTGAACTGTCAAGTATTCCTTGATTGTTCGATTTATAAAATTTATTCCAATTTGGAATATGCAAACCCTTTATTTAAAGACGTTTTGGGAACTTTGTTACAAAAAAATGCGATTTCTTTAAATTTTTTATGCATTTTGTTCAATTTTATATTAGTTTTGAAGTGTAAAAGAGTTTTCCTCTTGCCCTCTAAACGAAATCTCGACCATTTCTAAAACCGAGGACAAGGCGAACGCTCACGCAGGTATGCCGGTTTTGGCGTACTTCAGTTTGCTGTACCGACTTTATGGTCGGTCTTTGGTCATATGGCCAAGGGCAACAGCCCTTTCGGGGCGTGGGTCGTTTGTGTTTATCGTACAAGGGCAGTCGAGAGCCCCATCTAGGTAAATGCAACGACTTGCGCCTTTTTTGTTTCCACAAAATTTGGCACGATTCCTTGCAGAGCAAGAAAAAACTCCGGAAATTTCATTGAAAGAGAAATGCGTCGCAGTGTCTGCGATTTATTCAATGAAAAAATGAGCTTTTGCAAATGCAAAACGCACTGTGCCGAAACCCGCGCGACATGGTGTGAAACAACCTGCGGGATATACTCTAGAGGTATAATATGAAGACAACAAAGAAGATGGCTTACAAGAAGCCCCGTCTGATTGCAAAGAACAACCCGACCGGTAGTTTCGCTGCTGGCTGCCCGACTTACAATGCAGGCACTCATGGCGGAGAATGCCAGAATTGCGAAACAACATACTAAGCGCAATTATTATTTCCTAGAACGAGGCTTACCGCCCTGCTCTAGGAAATATTAAATCAATCTTCTTAAAGGTGTTCAAATTATGGATTGCAATGACAAAGCGGATTTGAAGAATCGTTTATCCGATATAGAGAATCACATAGATGCTCTTCGTAAACAAATAGAAAAAGGAAAACAATATCATTCTGTGCCAGACACAACAATTCGCGCATGGGAAGCAGAATTGGCTAATCTTTTGAAAGAGTTCGAAGAAATACAAACGGAATTGAATTCGTAAAACATCGTTTCATCTTTGAACTAATTCCTAAAATTATCCCAAATAGGTTGATGAATATGATTAATTACAATAATCTTCAAGACTTCTTTGCCGAAGATGATGGAGAACAAGAAAAACAATTACTAATAGAGAAAGGCATAAAGCCCTTCGTAAAGCAGCGTTTTCTCACGATCCAATCTGATGATTTTTTCAACGAGAACTGCTTCTATATTGCACTTAGAGACTTTTCTGGCATGTTCTCCAATATTGACCTAGACACCATAAAAGATTTAATGATTGAATGTATTTATGAAGAAACTGATAAACTCGCCAATAAAATTCGGCTAGTTCATCCACAAATTTTAAATCAAATTTCAACACGCCCCAAAGATAGGAAACGCTAACAAATGTTCTACCGTCAATCTCGCGACACATTTATCCGTTCTATTGGCGAGTATGGCTACATCTACAGCCAACTCACAAAACACGACCGTACCTACACACAAGAAGGCAGCGCATTTCTTTCTGTGATTTCTCGTGAACCACAATGCTTAGAAGAGCTTTCGGCAAAAGCATGCGAATACTTCGAAGATGTGGCTCCCGAAGACATTCAAGATGACATGAAGGAATTTTTAGATTCCCTAGTTACTGACCGCTACTTAGTCTCCGCAGAAACAGCCGAAGAATGTGCTGCTAAGGATACTTTCTTTAGTTATGCTGAAAATCCGAAAACATTATTCACCTACAACGCTCAACAAAATCCTGATGACGAAAAACTCTATATCGATACGCAAGAACTTTTAGGAGACTGGTATCGCGAACATCCGCAAATTCACAGTTGCCAAATTGAAACGACGAATCGCTGCAACGAGCGTTGTGTCCATTGCTACATTCCCCATGAATTGAAGAATGTGGTTTTGCCCTACGAAGTGATTGAAAGTGTCTTGCAACAATTGCACGATTTAGGCGTGATGGGATTGACTCTCTCCGGTGGAGAATTTTTCACACATCCCGATGCGGAAAAAATTCTGCGCAAGGCTCGCGAACTGGACTTCAGTTTCTATGTGCTGTCAAATATTACATTGCTTACGCCGCACATGATTGATGTGCTTAAGGATGTTAATCCAAGTTATGTGCAAACCTCGCTTTACAGTGTTATTCCCGAAGAGCATGATCATATCACGCAACTCAAAGGTTCCTGCGAAAAGACAAAGGCGGCTATTGACGCCTTGATTGCAGCGAACATACCCGTGCAAATCAGTTGCCCTGTGATGAAGACGAATTATCACACCTATAAAGATGTATTGAAATACGCTTACGAACGCAATTGTAAAGCACAAACTGACTTCGTGATGATGGCTCGCTATGACTTTACGACAGATAATCTTGCTGAACGATTGACTATGGAACAAACGGAAGAGTTGCTCAAGGACATTATTCAGTTTGACAAGGATTATCTTGACTTTACTGATACTCCTGTGCCGTCCGTTTCTCGTGAGGAATGGGGGAAACGTCCGTTCTGTGGTGTGGGTATGGATAATCTCTGTATTGCTAGCGACGGAATTGTGTATCCATGTAGCGGTTGGCAGGGAATGGCTTGTGGCAATGTGCGAGAACAGCCCATCAAGGATATTTGGGAAAAGTCTCCGCAGTTGAATAAACTTCGTAACCTTACTAAGTCTGCGATTCCGCAATGTTATGATTGTGAAGATAAACAGTTCTGTGCTCCATGTCTTGTTCGTAATTTCAACGAAAGTGGGGGTGATTACTTGAAGGTTGCGCCGCATTTCTGCAAGGCCGCTCATTTGAATCGTAGACTTGTTGTAGAAGCCAAAGCGAAAATGAAAAAACAGCACTAATTAACAGGAGTAAAAGATGAGTGTTGAATACAAGGTAAAGGAACTTGAAGCCGAAATAAAGAAATTGAAAGAAAGAGTTGATAAACTTGAACAGCAAAATCAGCCTCAAGTTCCTCCCCCCAAAGAAGATCCTCCTAATATGATGCATTATTAACGTAAGCATTGTTTTGGAATATGCTTTTCGATTTCCATGTTCACATGGGGCAGTATTTTGACGACTATTACACGCCGCCACGAATACTGCGTACCTTGCGACTTGCGGGCATCACGCATTTTGCTTATTCTAGTACAAGTACTGTTGTTTCAGATGACCCCGACTTTTTGCTAGAAGAACGTGTTGCGATGCATGAACTTTCGGAAGGTCGTGCCAAGCCAATCTTGTGGGTGACGCACGATATGCTGAAACATTCGTCGGATCTTTCGTTATATATGAATGATACTGGTGGTAAAATTCGCGGGTTGAAAATTCACGGTGTGTCGGAGAAATGGTTGCCGAATGGTCGGGAACTGCAACGGGTGTTCAAAATAGCTCAGGAACGGGGCCTGTTTGTGAAACTCCATACCGGTGAATTCGAGAACTGTGAGACTGGAATGTATAGGGGTATCTGCATGAAGTTCCCAAATGTCCGTGTTGTTCTCGCCCATGGAAGACCAATTTTGCAAGCTATTGATATGCTGCGTTATTGTCCGAATACGTTTGTAGATACGTCGTTTATGCCACATAGTCATTTTCAGCAGCTTATAATCGCTGCACGACAAAATGGCTTTACTGATCGTATCCTGTTCGGTACAGACACCCCTATTCCAGGGCGTCACCTGAAAAGTTCGCTCCCGCGTCATCTGCGTAGCCGAATAGACCAGACAAGGCGAATCTCAGGCAAGGACTGGTCTAAAATTTCTTGGGAAAATGCCCAAAAGATTTTGACAACCGCATCAAAATGAACGATATATATATTGATGAGTATGGTTTTCCGCACGAAAAGTCTTCTGGCGTTTATTTTTGTCATTCTGCTGCTTTCGGGCTGCGGGCTTAGCGACGATACTCAGGAGCAGCTGGAAGATGCCGTTGGCAGGGCGGCAGGAGAAGTCCTGGACTCCGCAAAATCAAAAACGGCAAATGCCGTTGAGGAACTTTCGTCCACCATTGATGAACACGGTGGAGCTCAAGGCATTTTTGATAAAATTGTCCAATTCTTGGATGGACTATTCGGTGAATCTGAAAACGGATGCGAAAAAAAGCCTGCTAAAAAGATTGAACGTGATGCTCCTAGGACAGTTATCAAGCGCAATGCGGAACAACAGAACTATCACGATGAGGTCCTCAGCCTCACTATATTGAAGACTGCTGCCGTAAATATTGACTGCCTACGCCCCGAACTGGACACCGCCATAAACATAGTGGTTGCCACCTATCACGAGGTCTTCAAGGACGATAATTATCGCCCGGTAATCACTAGCGGAAATGATTCCGACAAGCACGGCGAACAATCTGCCCATTATGCCTGCGCTGCCGTAGACATCCGGATCAAGGATGTGGAAGATGTTAAGATTCGAAAGGCCCTTGCAAAGGCCATTACCGAAGACCTTGGCCCCCGATACTTCGTTCTCCACGAAGACGTCGGTATGGCAAATGAACATCTGCACATTCAACTGAAAAGCGGTTCCTACAATAGGAACGAGGTGTGGAAATAATCCATAAATCTGCTCAACCCCTTTTTACAAATCCTCCCTGATTAGCGATATAAATAGAGTGGAGCTGAATGCATCCAGCTTCGCATTTTGCAGGAGATTTGTATGGCATCGGTTTTGGGTTTTCTCGTTGTCGCGGCGGTTGTCATCGTCTTGGCCGTTATCGCCGTCAAGATTCTTATAGCGCTTTTGCCGGTGCTCCTGGTTATTGGCGGAATCTGCCTAGTGGTTTTTGTTGTGGGTGGTGCGAGTGATGGGGTGAAAGAGGTTAAGAAGGAAATCGCGTATACCCAGAATACTGTTAGGCAGCATGTGGTCCAGTTCCGGGACGATGTCCAGCGCGAATATCACGAGCAGATGCTTTCGATGACGCGGCATAAATCGGGCGTGAGTTTCAATATGCTCCGCCCCGAAATGGATAGCGTGATTTCGGTTGTTGCGAGCGTTTATCATACGGCCATGAATGACGACGAGTTCAAACCGCTCATTACGAGTGCAAACGATTACGAAGGTCATGCGGAAAGGTCTGCGCATTATGTGGGGGCGGCGCTCGACTTCCGCATCAAGGATATGGGCGACAGGGTAGACCGCGAAAAGCTTGTGCAGATGGTTCGCGAGGAACTCGGTAGCCGCTTTATCGTGCTGCACGAAGATATCGGAAAGGCGAACGAACACCTGCATGTCCAATTGCGTAACGGCACCTACGACCGAAATGTTGTGTGGAAATAGAATTTACCGTGTGATAGAGAAGTGTGTCTAATCGAACAATTCTTTAATCGTGGTAACCTTGAAGTTATTCTGATTCTTGATTTTCTTTTTAACTCCAGACGTGATGCCTTTGCGTGAGAAAATCCAGAAATATAGGTTGTCGCGTTTGATGCATGGTGCGCTTGCCTGCAAATTTAAAAGTTCACTTTCGTCAAAAGGTTTTTCTGTGTATTTGCATTCGCAAATAATTGCATTATTTTGGTCTTGAACAACAATGTCGATTTCTTCTTGCCTTTTTTCAACGGGATTGTTTCCCCACCAGCGGCCTATTTCTTCAGCAAAAAATGGTAACTCGCCGTTGTAGGATTTTTCTTTGATGTACTGAGAACACACTCTTTCAAAACGATGACCTATATAACCGTTTATGTTTTCAATGGTGAATTCCCGATCGTAGTAAATTTCAGGTGCGATCAATCCGTTCAGCATATTTAAATGTTTGTATATGAACCTGAAATAAAAGGCAAAATAGTTTTCCTCAATTGAATAGAGCGTATTGCGCGTTTTGCTTTTTTCACCAACAGGAATTTCAGTTTTGATAAATCCTAAGTTTTCAAGGACTTTCAAGTATTTCGCTATTTTAGCGCTGTCCCCATCGACTTTAGTCTTTATGTCATTTAGTGTAGATGCGCCCGAATTGATCGCGAGAAGGATGTTCTTGTAAAAGAGTGTTTCTTTGAGCTCCATACGGAGCAACGTATCAATTTCGTTGTATAGGTAACCCGTCGTGGAAAGGCATGTCTTGATGATGTTTTCGCGGATGGAAATCGAATCGTCAAAAAGTGACAGGTATAGGGGAATGCCTCCAAGAATAGAATAGACTGTAAGAACTTCCTCGTTACTGTATTTCGGGAAAAACTCCCTTGCTTCTTTGTAAGTGAATGGCTGTAATTTTAAATCTGCTGTTTTGCGGCCGTACAACGGCTTTGTTGAATTGTCGAACAAATCTTCAATAACAGAAACTTCGGAACCGCACAATATCAAAAAAACGTTCTTTTTTTTCAGAATGCGGTCTATGGCGTTTTGCAACCCGGAATCGTATGCGGGGTTCGAATTGTATAGATAGGTGAATTCGTCAATGATGATGTTAATTCGTTTTGAAAACGAGAATCCGTCGATAAACGAGTAAACATCTTGCCATGTATTGAGCGCATTAAGAAAGTCTCCTGTGTTCAAGACTCGTTTGAGCTCTGTACAAAAATTGTGAACGTTATCACTTTCGCTGCCTTTGTCGGCTGTAAAGAAAACGGTATCCTTTTCGTGAAGAGCTGCAAAATGGGCCAAAAGAAAACTCTTGCCGACGCGTCTGCGGCCGTGCATGATGAGCATTTCGAATTTCTTCGAATTGTATAGATCTTCGAGTAGCTTGAGTTCCTTTTTTCGGCCGACAAACATGTTGTTTACTCCAGAGTTATTTACTTTAAAGTTATTTACTCAAGAGTTAATATAAATAAAAACTTGGACAAAAGCAACTCCCTACAGTTTTTTTTCCGTACTTTTGACAAAAACGCCCAAAAACAGCCTGTATTTTTGACAAAAACGCTTTAAAATGACTTGTGTTTTTGACAACCCCCTTTCCCTAGTGTGACTTAGTCACAGATTTTTATCCTCTCAAAATCTAAAATATACCTGTAAACAAGAAAAAAGAGAGGTAAAACATGTCTGAAATGAATATCACCAAAAACAACTTCGAACAAGAAGTGCTCCACTCCGACAAGCCGGTCCTGATCGATTTCTGGGCTCCTTGGTGCGGCCCTTGCCGGATGCTTTCGCCCGTGATCTCGGAGATAGCTGAGGAATACGGCGACAAGATCAAGGTCTGCAAGGTGAACGTGGACGATGAAGGCGAATTGGCAGCCTCGTTCAATGTTATGAGCATCCCGACGCTTGTGGTCGTAAAGGACGGCAAGGTGACGAATTCTGCAGTCGGTGTCCGCCCGAAGGCTCAGATTGTAGAAATGATTGGCTAATACATATACTCCTTGGGCGCCTTTTTTGTATATTGCAAAAGAGGCGTTTTTTTATGAAAGCAGCTCCGGTTCGTTTGATTGTTCCCAGACTTCCGTTCTGGCCGAAACTTTCGGCCGAAGAACAGGCGGTAGTGTCCGAGCGTGCTGTCGTCAGGCGCTTCGGCAAGGGACAGCTCGTGGGCAGCAACAGCTCCGAATGTCTCGGAATCGTCTTTATTCTCGAAGGTGAAATCCGCGTAAGCATGACCTCGGACGACGGCCGCGAGGTTTCGCTGTACCATGCCCGCAAAGATGAGGTCTGCGTGTCTACGGCTTCGTGCGTGATTCGGCAGTTGACCTTTGATACGGCGGTGGTGGCCGAAAGGGATACTTCCCTGTTGGTGGTTCCGGCGATGGTCTGTGCGCGCCTGATGGAATCGAACGTGCATGTGCGCGCCTTTGTCTTCGAAAGTGAAACGGAGCGGTTCTCGCAGGCGGTTCGTGCAATTCAGCTGATGCTGTTCAAGCGCTTTGACCAGCGGCTTGCTTCTTATTTGGTGTCGCATTTTGAAAGGGGCGGCTCCGACGAAATCCGGAAAACGCAAGAGGAAATTGCTCGCGACGTGAATTCCGCCCGCGAGGTGGTGGCCCGTATGCTCCGTGAATTTGCGGACAAGGGACTTGTCGAAATCAGGCGTGGCGCTATCAAGTTGCGCAACGTGGAAGGTCTCCGCAAGATTTTGTGATGGAATCGGGCGCTTATTCTCATAAATTATCGTAAAATTCGTTTTGGGTGCAGGTCTTGCGCCCTTAACTTTTGTATTTTTGTCCCGAATTTTGTTTATAGGTAGGTTTATTCTGCGCTTTCGCTGGCTGTTTTTATTTGCTGTGTTTGTAGGGCTTGCACAGGCCCAGCTTTTGGACATGTCCGAAATGTCCGAGAGCTATATGGTCGAAAATAAGATTCATAAGGTCAAGGTCGAAGGGACAGTCCACATGGACGATCGTGCGGTGCTCAGCCGCATCGGCATTCGCGATGGGCAGAGCTATTCGCCGACGGCCCTTACCGAAAAGGTTCAGTCTTCGGTGGCTTCCTTGTACAAGTCCGGGCTTTTTGACGACGTGACTGCCTGGATCGATTACGTGGGTGACGGCACCGATGTCGACCTCATTTTCAAGATTAAGGAACTTCCCGCGCTCGATACGGCCGTTTTCGAGGGTCCGGACGAGGTCTCGGAAGAAGACCTGAAGCTGAAGACCCGCTTGATTCCGGGCCAGGTCTACAGCAAGAGCCAGCTGGAACGCGACCGTCAGGCCATTTTGGAGTACTACCGCTCCGAAGGCTATTTGCTCGCCGAAGTGGGCTACCGTGAAACTCCTGTCGACGAAAACAAGAATATGGTGACCTTCATTGTCCGCGAGGGCGAAAAGGTCAAGGTGCGCCAGTTCGATATCCAGGGGAACGACAACGTACCCGCCGAAGATATCATGGAACACATGGTCACGAAGCTCGACCAGTGGTGGGGCGGTGGCGAGTTCAAGGAAAACATTTTCGAGGCGGACCGCGATACGGTGTTGAACGCCATCCGTCATTTTGGCTACCTGGATGCGGAACTGACTGAATACAGCGCTGAATACCTGCCGGACTCCACTTGCCTGTTCTATCTGGGCCGGATGGTTCCGCTCGGCGAAAATCTGGAAGTCCTCTACAAACAGTTGAACCTTGCCCTGGGCGATTCTGCAACGGCCCTCTACAAGATGGCGGGTAAGCCGACCATGCAGGTAACCCACTTCTTCCGCAAGCATCGCGAAGTCGGCGAAATGCCCTGGGTGTCTAGACCTAAGGTGACGGTCAAGACCGAAGAGGACGCCTGGAACATGCTGAACGACCTGATCCGCTACGAAAGCGCCCGCAAGGAATGGCTGGATATCGTGGACGGACGCAAGTGGAAGAACCCGAAGATTGATTCCCTGCGCAAGATTAAGAAGCGCTCGACCTACCAGGAAAAGCTCCTGGTCCGTTACATGATCGAGGACATGTTCCCGGCCTTGAACAAGTACGACAATATCAAGACCTCGAGTGCCATTCTGGTCCATATCCACATGATCGAGGGCCGCAAGTACTACATGGGCAGTCTGCATTTCTCGGGTAACGAAGTGCTGAACGACAAGATGCTTGCCTACGCCTTCCGTCTTGACAGCGGTGAAGTCTTTGACCAGTATAAGTACGATGCCTCCCGCAAGGCGCTTCTGGATGCCTACCGCGAAGACGGCTACCTGTTCGCCCAGTACGAAGAAACCCGTACGTTCGAGAACGATTCGATTGTGAACCTGTCCTACAAGATGACCGAAGGTCTCCCGGCTCAGATCCACAAGGTGCATATCCACGGCAATACCAAGACGAACGAGAAGGTGATCCGCCGCGAAGTTCGTCTGTATCCGGGCGATACCTACCGCCAGTCCTTGCTGGAACGTAGTTTCCGTGAAATTATGCAGCTGAACTACTTTGACATGGTCGTCCCCGACATCAAGGTAGTGGGCGAGCAGGATGTGGACCTCGACTTTACCGTGCAGGAAAAGGAAGCGGGTACCGGACAGTTCAGCTTGGGCGTGTCTTACAGCGAAAGCGACGGTATCGTGGGTACGGCGAGCGTGTCTATCCCGAACTGCTGTATGGGTGACGGCCAGGCCGCATCGTTCAGCGTGGAATACGGTGCCGACAAGAAGAGTGCTTCCGTGAGTTTCCAGGAACCGTGGTTCCTCGACAAGCCGATTACCTTGGGTACGAGCCTCAGCTACTCCTGGTGGAACATGTCCAAGTACGACGACCCCGATATTACCCGTTACGGCGGAAGCGTCTACCTGGGTAAGCGCCTCAAGTGGCCCGATGACTACTTCTACGGACAGATCGGTTACAGCTGGCTCATGAACAAGCAGGGCCCGAACATCGATGACAGTTACGTTGTCTATACCGGTGTGGAATCTGCCTTGAACTTCCGCCTGCTCCGCGACGACAAGAACCTGCCGCAGTTCCCGACCGACGGTTCCCGCTACGTGCTCGATGTGCAGTGGGCCGACGATGTCCTGTTCAGTGACTTCAGTTTCGTGAAGACCGAACTTACGATCAAGTGGTGGTTCCCGCTGTTCCGCGACCGCCTGACGGTTGCGCTGACCAACCAGTACGGTGTAATCTTTGGCGACCAGTTGCAGTACCGCACGCTCTACACCATGGGTGGCGTGATGGGCTACGAGGGCATGATGCGTGGTTACAGCTCGGGTTCTATCGGGTACCGCCGCTTGGGCCGCAGCTACCAGTATACGGGTGTTGAACTCCAGCTCGGTCTTGTGCCGCAGACATTCTACCTGTTGCCGTTCTTCTTTGACGCCGGTAACGTGTTCGGTGAACGCTACAACCCGCGCACCAAGGTTCCGAAGCCGAGCAGGAGTCCGCTCAGCGAATGGGATCCGACGAGCCTCAAGAAGGATATCGGTTTCGGTTTCCGCGTGATTGTACCGATGCTCGGTATTATCGGCTTCGACTTTGCCTGGCCCTTGGATGTGGGTGAAACCTATAGCGGTACGCAGCGTACCGAAGTGGGTGACATGCAGTTCAACTTCGTGATCGGCCAGGGATTCTAAGGAGGCTTTATGCTTAAACGTCTGCTGATGGTTCTGGTACTTGCTTTTGCGACAGTCTCGTTTGCCGAAGACGGGCTCCGCATTGCGCATGTGGATTCCAAGCTGATCTTTGACGGCTACAAGGGCACCAAGAAGGCCCAGGAAGAATACGACCGCCAGGTGGCCAAGTGGGAACAGCAGGGCAACCTGTTGCAGAAGGAACTTGCCGCTATCAAGGAAAAACTTGACAAGCAGGTGCTCATGCTCAGCGACGAAAAGAAGAATGAGCTTGAAGCCGAGTACAACAAGAAGGACCTGGAACTCAAGACCTTTATCGACCGCGTGTACGGCCGTAAGGGCGAACTGATTTCTGAAAACGAGAAGGTGAGCGCCCCGATTATCCAGCTGATTCGCAAGGCAATCAACGAAATCGCCTTGCAGGAAGGTTATGACATGGTGGTGGACCGTGCGACCGGTGCCGTCGTGTTCTGGAAAAAGGAAAACGACCTTACGCAGAAGGTGCTGGACTACCTGAACAACAGGTAGTTGTGGCGTATTTAAATTTCGTCATCCTAGATTCCGTCGCTGCGCTCCAGAATGACAATCCCCGAGGCGTTTGTGCGGGGTGACGTTCCTTGAAGCATTCGCCCTGGATTCCGTCGCTGCGCTCCAGAATGACAATCCCCGAGGCGTTTGTGCGGGGTGACGTTCCTTGAAGCTGTCGCCCTAGATTCCGTCGCTGCGCTCCAGAATGACAATCCCCGAGGCGTTTGTGCGGGGTGACGTTCCCTGAAACTGTCATCGAGGATTCCGTCGCTACGCTCCAGAATGACAATCCCCGAGGCGTTTGCGCGGGGTGACGTTCCTTGAAACTGTCATCCTGGAACCACGGAGTGGTGACGGGATCCAGAGTAGAATTTCTACTTGAACTTCCAGAATTTATAGAGATACTTTGTTGTTTGAATGGGCGTCTTCAAGAAGGCGCTCTTCTTGTATCCGCTCAAGGCGAATCCTTGCAGCACCCTGTAAAGTCCGACCTGGTCTTCGCGGTTCAGAGCGAGCAGGAACCTACGGAACTTGTATTCGAAGTCGTGCATCTTGCCGAAGTAGCCGTAGCAGCGTTTTTCGTACTGCTTCAGGAAATTGTGGCTGAGACTAGCGGCTTCGCCGGAGGTTGCCTTGAGGCCTTGGTCGACGTATTCCGCGCAGAATCTGCCCGCCCGCATCGCGGCAGCGATGCCACCACCCGTGAGCGGGTTGGTGTGGTGGGCGGCGTCGCCCACCAGGGCGAAGCGGTCTAAAGTGTATTCCTTAAGGGTGCTGGAAACCGGCACCATTCCACCGACGGTATGGTTGATTTTTGCACCGGGGAAAAGCTTTTCTAGCCATTCCAGGGTGACTTCAAGGATGTTTCCGCTATGCTTCCCTGCGGCGAGGAATCCTGCGCCGAAGTTAGTGACGTTCGATTTCTGCTTCGGGAAACTCCAGATGTATCCGTCGTTGATAAAGTCGTGACCCTGCCAGAAGGTGAGATAGTCGGACTTGGTCAGGAGTCCTTGCACCTGGATGTCGACGCCGGTGCAGGTCTCGCGCGGATTCTGGACGCTGTTGAGTCCGACCATGCGGCCAATGCGGCTTTCGACGCCGTCGGCGGCGATGACCATCTTCGCAAAAATTTCCTGCGTACCGGTCTCGGTGACAGAGCCGTCTCCGTTGCCCTTTCCGAGAACGACGCGGACCATTCGCCTGTCGCCCTCGACTTCGCCTACGAATTCGGCGCGTGCGCAGGTTTCAACCTGGGCCCCGTCGTCAGTCGCGAGCTTCGCAAGCCACGGGTCAAAAATTTCACGGTTCAGCATGATGCCCGTGCTCGGCTTCGGAACCTCGATGTTCACGCCGTTCGGGCCGTAAATGTAAAGGCCGTTGATGATACTTTCGATGCAGCTTTCGTCAATCGGACCGTAAGTCTGCAAGTCGGCGAGTGTGGTACTTGCCTCGCCGCAACGTACCGGGAAACCGATGCGTTCGCGCTTCTCGAGGAGCAGCACCTTGTGCCCCGCCCGTGCGAGGTTCCTGGCCGCAACGGATCCACCGGGGCCAGCGCCAATCACCACGACATCATACTGGGAATCAAGCATCGTTCACCTCCAAAAGCTTCAGCGCACCGACGGGGCACGCCTTGACGCAAATGCCGCACTTGATGCATTTCTCGGAGTCAATCTGTAAGTCAAGCCCGTACATGTCGAGCGCCATCTTGGGGCAAATGCCCACGCACCCGGCGCAGGCAAGACAAACCTTTCTGTCGTGAACGAGATTCTTCATTAAAGAAGAATATAGAAAAGTTACTAAGACGAGAGACAAAAGACGAGAGACGAGAGAGGCTCTGTAGAAAAAAATGAAGAAATCTTTCGTCTTTCGTCTGTAGGCCCGTAGGGCCGTTCTTTAGTCTAGTACACCACTTCGCCAGTCAGGCGCTTCTGGAAGTCGTCGTGGACAAGCGGCTTGTCGAAGAGGAACCCCTGCACATTGTTGCACTGGATGCTCTTGAGGTATTCCGCCTGGGTCTCGGTTTCGACACCTTCGGCGATGATTTCCTTGCTGAGCTCGTTGGCCATCTTCACCACGTTGCGGACAATGACATCGTCCTTGGAATTGGGGGTGCCGACATTGTCCAGGAGCGACTTGTCGAGCTTGATGGTGGTGATGTTGTAGTCCTTGAGCACGTTCAGCGTGGAATATCCGGTGCCGAAGTCGTCGATGGATACGGCAATACCGTTTTCGGCCATTGCGTTCACGAACTTCATCATGGCGGCGTTGTCATCGAAATCGGCAGATTCGGTCAGTTCCACTTCGACGTACTTGCTTGGCACGTTGTGCTTGCGTACAATGCTCAAGACGTTGTTGGCTAGTTCGGGATTGCGCAAATGGAGCTTCGAGAAGTTGGTCGAAATGCGGTGCGGCTCGATGCCAGCGTCAAGCCACTGGCGAATGTCGGCGCAGGCCGTCTCGAAAACGTAGAAGTCCAGGTCGCAGATGGTACCTTCGCGTTCCAGAATAGGAATGAAGTCCATCGGCGGGACGATTGTCTTGTGGCGAATCCAGCGGACAAGCGCTTCGGCGCCCGTAAGTTTCCTGGTGAGCAGGTCGACCTTGGGCTGGTAGAAGACCACGAATTCCTTGTTGCGGATGGCATTGTGGAATTCGTTCGAAATTTCCTTCTGGTGCATCGCGCGGACAAGCATTTCCTTGGAGAAAAAGACGACATCGCGTGTCTTGATGGCCCTTGCGGCCTGCAGCGACATAGCAGCGTTGTTCAGCGCGTCGTGGATTTCGACTTTGTCTTCGATGGGGTAGACGCCCATGCGCGCCTGGATGCGAATATTCACGGGCTTGGGCCCTTGACTAAGCGTCATTTCGCAGTTGCTGAATCTGGAAATGAACTCTTCTTGGCGTTCCTTCTTGATGAGCGCGAAGAAATTGTCGCCGCCGAGTCGTGCGATGAGTTCCTTTTCGTTGATGAATTGGGAAATTTTGCTGACGTACATCTTGAGGGCGAGGTCGCCCTGCTGGCTGCTGGTTGACTTGTTGACGTACTTGAAATTTTTCAGGTTGATGAATGTGGCCGCGTAGCTAGGGAGGTCCCCGCCGATAACCTGCTGGCTGAACATGAATATGCCGGCTTGGTTGAAGGCCCCGGTCATGGGGTCGGAAATGGCAGACTTGCGGGTGTTCCCGATCAGGTGGGCACGACCGGAGATGATGAAGAAGTCCCAGCTGAGCAACTGCACGAGTTGCTTTTCGAAATCGGTGAAACAGTGGCCGTCAATCGGGTGCGCCTGGAAAGTGAAGGACCCCTGCTCGCCGGTGCTCATGGTTTCCGAAAAATCGGTTATCGAGGGAATTGCCGGGAGTCTGTTCTTGTCGTGGTAGGCGGTGAATTCGCCCGAAAGTCCGTTGGGGGCGAACTGGCTTACGGGAACGTAGTAAATGCAGTGGATGTAGCCGATGTTTGCTTGGAAGGCAAGGTTGGTTATGTTTCTTGCCATGATGCCGAATATTTCATCTGTACTATAAATGGATCCAAGAAGTTTGGACCTAAAGTCAAGATACGTGCCATTCCACAGAGAAATTTCCATTACATCCTCAACATACCAAAACTTCCCCAAAATTACAAAAATGCTACATCAAATGCAAGTTCGTTTTACAAGAATTCACAAAAAAAAGCTATTGTTAGATTTGTCTAATTTAAATCCATGCGGGTGTGGACGACTCCGTTTAGAAAGCCCTCTTTCCTTTTGTAGATTTCCCGCGGAGTACTTCTTAAAATTCTATCTTTAGCGCCGCATTTAAAGAGGTAATCTCCTATGAGTAATGAGGCAGAAAAGCCGAATTTCATTACGACCTCTCTTGACTTCCTAGTCAACTGGGGCCGAACGAACTCCCTGTGGCCGTTCCCTTATGGAACAGCCTGCTGCGCAATCGAATTTATGAGTACCGAAGTGGGCCGTTACGACTTGTCCCGTATCGGGTCTGAATACGTGCGCTTTACGCCGCGTCAGTCCGATGTGCTGCTCGTGGCCGGAACCATTTCCTATAAGCAGGCGCCGATCCTGAAGCGCATGTACGAACAGATGGCCGAACCCCGTTGGGTGATCGCCATGGGCGCATGTGCTAGTTCGGGCGGTTTCTATGACTGCTACTGCACCGTGCCGGGTATCGACCATATCATCCCGGTGGACGTGTATATCGGTGGTTGCCCCTCCCGTCCGGAAGCGTTCTTCGAGGCCATGTTTGACCTCCAGAAGAAGATCAAGGATGAGTCTTACATGAAACAGCGTGCCGAACGCGTGAAGGACCAGCTCGAAATGATCAAGGCGAAGACCGAACAGGCTAAGGCGGAAGCCCGTGAATTTGCTCGTGAAAAGCGCGAGGAACTCAAGGAATTTGTGGCCGAAAAAGAACAGAAACTTGTGAAGAAGGCACAGTTCTGGAAGGAGTAATGATGGAAGCCAATGAAATGACTTTTGCAGAAACGGTCGTTTCTGTCCTCACCTCCAAGTTTGGTGGCACAAAGGACAATGCGGCCAAGTGGGACGCCTGCGTGGTGGTCTCCAAGGAATACCTGCACAATGCGGTTGAATTCCTGAAGAACGATGCCTCGATGCAGATGGACATGCTTCTGGATCTCGCGGGTATCGACTACCTGACCTACCCAAACCATGAAGGACCTCGTTTTGCGGTCTCTTATGCATTCAAGAGCACCAAAAATCCGGGCCACCGCGTCCGTCTTAAGGTGCTGGTCAGCGAAGCCGACCTGAAGGTGACGACGATTACTGATTTGTATGCAAGCGCCAACTGGCTCGAACGTGAAGTCTACGACCAGTTCGGTATCGTGTTCGAAGGCCACCCGGACCTGCGCCGCATTTTGAACCATGTTGAATTTGTGGGCCATCCGCTCCGCAAGGATTACCCTGCTCAGAAGCGCCAGTGGCTCTCGACGACCGACTTCCTGATTCCGGAACTGGAAAAGCGCCTGGAAGACAAGGGCTACAAGGTGATCCAGCGCTCCAAGGAAATCATGCCTGTCGAAGAAGAATATCTTGAAGGGAGTATCAGAGAATGATCGTACTTGACCCGAATGGCGAAAAGATGAACCTGATGGCCCTGAACGTGGGCCCGACGCATCCGGCGACTCACCACTGCGTGCGCCTGCTGGCTGCCCTCGATGGCGAAACCATCGTGGCCGGTGTCCATGAAATTGGCTTTATGCACCGCGGCTTTGAAAAGATGGTCGAACGCGGCACCTGGCAGCAGGTGATCCCGTACACCGACCGCTTGAACTACTGCTCTGCAATGATGAACAACATTGCATTCTGCCGCGCAGTCGAAAACATGTACGGTATCGAAATCCCGGAACGCACCAAGGTGCTCCGCGTGATTGTGAATGAACTCTCCCGTATCAACGACCACTTTATTTGCGTCGCTGCAGCTTTCCAGGACTTGGGCGGTACGACTCCGTTCATGTACGCCTTTAACCCGCGTGAAGAAATCATGCTGATTTGGGAAAAGCTCACGGGCGCACGCCTTACGAACAGCTTTGCCCGTATCGGTGGCCTCTACCGCGACAGCTACGACGGCTTCGAAAGTGATGTCCTCGCCGCTTGTAAGTCGGTGGAAAAGGCCCTCAAGGACCTGCACGCCTGCTTGGACCGTAACCGTATCTTCCTCGATCGTACCGTGGGTGTCGGCAAGATTTCTGCCGAACGTGCCATCAGCTACGGCTGGACCGGTCCGTGTCTCCGTGCGACGGGTGTCGAAAGCGACCTCCGCAAGGACGAACCTTACTACGACTACGAAACCTACGACTGGGAAGTCGTGGTCGGCACGCAGGGCGACGCCAACGACCGTCTGCAGGTGCGCCTTGCCGAAATCGAAGAATCTGTGAAGATTGTGCGCCAGGCCCTGAAGCGCCTCGCTCCGGGCCCGGTCGACATTGTCGACCCACGCATCCGCGTGCCTGCGCACAAGCTTGCCTACCAGGACATGGAAGCTCTTATCGGCCGCTTCAAGAGCGTGTACGAAGGCATCCGCGTGCCCGAAGGCGAATACTACTGCGCAAGCGAATGTGCGAACGGCGAACTTGGCTTTACCATCGTCTCTGATGGTTCTGGCCACCCGTACCGCATCAAGGTGCGTTCACCTTCGTTTGCCCACGTTTCTGCGTTTAACGAACTCGTCGAAGGCCTGACCCTTGCCGACTCCATGGCAACGCTCCCTGGCCTCAACATGATTGCAGGAGAACTTGACCGATGAAACAACACATTCAAGGTGCAGTTCAGTTTGTATCGAATAACCATTTGAAGTTCGACGGTCCGAGCGAAGCGATTCCCGCTCTTCCGGATCCGGGTCAGACTTTTGGCTACGTGAACAAGGCTGTTCCGCAGCCCGCTCCGAAGGAAGTGCTCGCAAAGCTTGACACTCCTGAAATCAAGGAACGTTGCGCCGACTTGCTCAGCCGTTATCCGGTGGGCCAGGGCGCTCTCCTCGAAGTCCTTTGGCTGGTGCAGGGCGTGTTCGGCTGGGTTCCGACCGAAGGGATTCGCTGGGCTGCAAACGTCTGCGGTTGCGCTCCTGCTCATGCTCTCGGCGTCGCTACTTTCTATACCATGTATAATCACGCTCCCAAGGGCAAGTTCCTGTTGCAGTTCTGCCGCAACATCAGCTGCGCCATCAAGGGTGCCCAGCCGCTCATCAAGTATGTCGAAAACAAGCTCGGCGTCAAGTCCGGCGAAACCACTCCCGACGGCATGTTTACCGTGCTCCAGGTGGAATGCCTCGGTAGCTGCGGCAACGGCCCGATGATGCTGGTGAACGATGACTTTGCCACCGACGTGGTCGACGGTCAGCTCAAGATGAAGCGCGGTACGACTCTTACCGAAGCAAGCATCGACCGCATTATTGACTGGTGCAAGGCTCACGCGAACAATGTTCCGAAGCACGATGTGCTGGGCGGAATCGTGAAGGGCCACGGCGGTCACCCGGGTGCTCCGGGTGCTACGGCCAAGCCGCAGGTCGCTGACTATGCTCCGCCTTCTCCGGTTCTGAACGTGAAGGCTGAAGCCGACGAAAACGGCGCCACCCTCACTTGGAAGGGCGCTCCCGAATTCACGAAGATTGTCGTCGAGAAGAAGGATGGTTCTTCCTGGGTCGCTGTCGGTGAACCCGGCGTGAAGGACAAGGCTTTTGTGGACGCAGCCGGTAAGGTCGGCGACGTGTACCGCATGATTGCCACTTCGGGCGAACGCACTGCAAAACCTTCCAAGGAAGCGGTTACCACCCAGAAGCCCGCTCCGGTAGAGGAGGCTAAGTAATTATGGCTGAAGTAGTAAAAGTTTGTACAGGAAATTTTGGCAAGGGCGCCCAGGACATTGAAGTCTACAAGAAGCTGGGTGGCTACGCAAACATTTCGGATCGCTTGTTCAACATGAGCCAGTTCGAAGTGATTGACTACGTACAACGTTCCGGTCTCCGTGGCCGTGGCGGTGCAGGCTTCCCGACCGGTATGAAGTGGAGCTTTGTTCCGCGTAATTCCGGCAAGCCCGTGTACATCGTGGTGAACGCTGACGAAGGCGAAGGTGGTACGTTCAAGGATCACTTCCTGATGATGGAAGATCCGCACCGCTTGATTGAAGGTTTGATTATTGCTGCTTGGGCTCTCGGTAGCCGTGCCGCATACATCTACTGCCGTGGCGAATTTTTGCCCTGCATCGAAAGCTTGAACAAGGCTTTGAACCAGGCATACGCCGCCGGTTACCTCGGCGAAAACATTTGCGGAACCAAGTTCAGTTTCGATATCTTTGTTCACCGTGGCGCTGGCGCCTACATTTGCGGTGAAGAAACTGCTCTTATCAACTCGCTCGAAGGCCAGAAGGGTCAGCCCCGCCTGAAGCCACCTTTCCCGGCGGTGAGCGGTGCATGGAAGTCTCCGACTTGCGTGAACAACGTCGAGACCATTATGTCTCTCCCGTGGATCTTCCAGCATGACCCGAGCGAATACGCCAAGATGGGTACGCCCCGTGCAGGCGGTACCAAGGTGTTCTGCATCTCGGGTGACGTCAAGAATCCGGGTGTGTACGAAGCTCCGCTCGGCACTCCGATGATGACGATGATTAACGATTATGCCGGCGGTGTCGTGGGCGGAAACCTGAAGGCTGTGCTTCCGGGTGGTTCTTCTTGCGCTCCGCTGAACGCAGGCGAATGTGCCGTGGCCACCATGGACTACGAATGCCTCGCCTCGATGAAGACGATGTTCGGTTCGGGCGCCATGATCGTGATTAACGATACGCACAACATGGCTGAACTCCTGAACGTGCTCGGCAACTTCTACAGCCACGAATCTTGCGGCCAGTGCACTCCGTGCCGCGAAGGTACGGGCCTTCTGCACCGCATTCTGAACCAGATTGTGGAAGGCAAGGGTCACGATGGCGATGTGGAACTGATGCAGAGCCTCTCCGGTGGTTTTGGCGGCGTGACGATTTGCCCGCTGTCCATTTCTCTCGGCGGCCCGGTGTCTAGCTACACTGCAAAGTTCAGAGCCGACTTTGATGAATTGATCGCAAAGAACCCCGACCACGCCAAGCCGCGTGTTCAGGAAAACTATCGTCCTGGAATTTTCTGGTAATAATATGAGTAACTTCTACAACATGCCGAAACTCCCGACCGAGAATAGCCCGAAGGTGGAAATCTTCGTGGACGACAAGGCCGTGATGGTTCCTGGCGATACGAACCTGCTCGAAGCCCTGAAGGCTGTCGGGATTGAAACTCCTCACGTCTGTTACCACCCGTATTTGCCGGTGTCCGGTAACTGCCGCCAGTGCCTGGTGGAGCAAGAAGGCCCACGAGGCCGTATGCTCGTGATTGCCTGCTACACGCCGGTTGCTCCGGGTATGAAAATCTACACGCCGGCATCTTCTGCCCGTGTGAAGAACGCCCGCAAGGCCACCCAGGAATTCATGCTGGTGAACCATCCGCTCGATTGCCCGATTTGCGACAAGGCCGGTGAATGCACCCTGCAAGAAAACTATATGGAAGCGGGTCAGAATGAATCCCGCATGCGCCCCGAATACGGCAAGAACTACCACGGCAATCCGGCCCATCAGTTCATTGATGCCAAGGGTCAGCTCCGTGGCGGTAAGCACGTGGATCTCGGTCCCCGTGTGTTGCTCGACGAAGAACGCTGCGTGCAGTGCGACCGTTGCGTGCGCTTCATGCGTACGATCGCCGGTTCTGAACAGCTGCAGCTCGCTGGCCGCGCAGACCATACCTATATTACCACGTTCCCGGGTGAAAAGCTCGACCACGAATACGACTTGTGCGTGACCGACGTTTGCCCCGTGGGCGCCATGACCGCGAAGTACTTCCGTTTTCAGAAGCGTGTATGGCTTTTGAGCCACACGCCGACGGTTTCGATGGACGACTCTCTCGGTGCAAATATTTGGCTGGATCATGCCGATGGTCACATCTACCGTGTGATGCCGCGTTGCAACCCGGAAGTGAACCGCAGCTGGCTCTCTAACACGAGCCGCCTCGCGTTCCAGAACTTCGACAAGAACCGTCTCCCGGCGATGGGCTTCCATGTGATTCAGGAAGCGATTGCGGACGCCAAGAAGAACGGGGGCAAGGTCGCCCTTGTTGCTGGTGGCGCATGCACCGTCGAAGATCTCGCTGCACTTCGTATGCTCAAGGATGCCCTGGGCGACTCCGCTGAACTTTTCGGCGGCACCTTCAAGAAGGTGGGGGCCCCCGATGGCATTGCCATGAGTGGCGACCCGCTTGCAAACCGCGCCGCTTTCAAGTTGCTCGGTATTCCTGACGACAACCTCGACAATCTCGTCGATCGTTGCAGAAACGATGTCACGAAGGGTGCTCCCGAATTCAAGGTGCTGGTGACGGTGAACAACGATATCTTCGGCGAAGGTGGTGCCGCTGTTGCCGCCCTCGAAAAGATTCCGACCCGTATCGCTCTCACTCCGTTCAACGACGCGACTGCACAGAAGGCAACGCTTGCCTTCGGTATCCGTCACTGGAGCGAAGTCCAGGGAACCATGGTGAACAGCCTGAATATTCTTCAGAAGCTGAATGCTTGCCCGGTTTGCCCCGACGAAAAGATCCGTGCCGCTTACGACGTTCTTTCGGAACTCGCCGGAAACAAGTTCGAAAGCGCATTCGATGCCTTCAAGAAGGCGGGCGAATATGCTGGCGTGCTTGCAGGACTTTCTTACGATACCATCAAGAGTACAGGCAAGTTGCTCGAAGGAGGTAACGCCTAATGGATATCATCGAATCCAAAACCTGGGTGGAATGGCTCATCACGATTGCGAAGTTCGGCTTCTGCTTCGTGCCGGTGCTCTACATCTTGTTGTTGATTCCTATGGAACGCCGTGGTGCGGGTTTCATGCAGGACCGTCAGGGCCCGAACCGCTCCTACATCAAGGTTCCGTATTTTGGTAAGGTCCGCCTGCTCGGCTATGTGCAGAACATGTGTGACGGTACCAAGCTGTTTTTCAAGGAAATGTTTGCTCCGAAGGGCGCAAAGAAGTTCCTTTACTACGTGGCTCCGGCAATCCCGTTTGCCATCGTGTTCCTTTCTCCGTGCGTGATTCCCTGGTTTGGCCCGATGGTCTTTGACTGGGGTGGCCAGGTGGTGCGCATCGCGGGTCCGATCGTGGATTCCGAAGTGGGCATCTTGCTCCTGTTCGGTTTCAGCTCGCTTTCTGCCTACGGTGCCGTGCTTGCGGGTCTTAGCTCCCGTTCCAAGTACAGCTACCTCGGTTCTCTGCGTACGACCGCAATGACGATCAGCTACGAAGTCTGCCAGGGCCTTTCGATGATGGGCCTCCTGGTGCTCGCCGGTTCTTTCAGCCTCACCGATATCGTGAGCTGGCAGGAACACCACGTGTGGGGCATTGTCGCTCAGCCGGTGGCCTTTTTCTGCTTCCTCATCGCGACGATTGCCGAAACGGGCCGTGCTCCGTTCGACGTTGCCGAAGGTGAACCCGAACTCGTTGCCGGTTACCATACAGAATATGGTGCCATGCAGTTCGGTCTGTTCTACATGGGTGAATACTCTCACATTTGCATCAGCAGCCTTCTGGTGGCAACCCTCTTCTTGGGCGGCTACTCGGTCCCGTTCGTGACGACCGAAACCATCCAGGCTCACATGGGTGGCTCGCTCGCTATCCTCTGCTGGGTGCTCGCTTTCTTCGCTCTCGCGTTCCTCCACATGATCTACCGCTACTCCCGCAAGCTCCGTGCTTCGGCACAGTCCAACAAGATGGAAATCTTGCAGGAATACAAGCTTTACAAGGGTATCGGCTGGATTGCCGCTTTCGTGCTGGTTTGCGCCGGTGTCGCATCCTGGGTGCTTTACAACCCGCAGGTCACCGTGATTGACGGTGTCGCCGTGAACACTCTGGGTGCTGCCCTCGGTACGGCTCTCATCCACCTGCTGGTGCTCCTGGTAAAGAGCGTGTTCTTCTGCTGGGTGTGGATCTGGGTCCGCTGGACGCTCCCGCGCTTCCGCTATGACCACGTGATGCATCTTGGCTGGAAGATCATCTTGAACATCGCTATCTTGAACCTCGTCGTGACCGCCGTGGTCGCGAAGCTGATGGGAGGTAACTAATGGCTCGCGTTATTAGACAGAGACCCATGAACTGGGTGGAACGCCTCTACATCTTCGAGGCGATTCGCGGCCTGTGGACGACGCTCAAGCACGCCGCCCGCGGTCTTTTCCGCTACGAAGAACTGCCGACGATTTCTTATCCGGAAGGTCAGCCCGAAGTTCGTAACACTTACCGTGCAAAGCACCGCCTGATGCTGCGCCCCGATGGAACGCCCCGTTGCGTTGCCTGCGGTATGTGCGCTGCGGCTTGCCCTGCCCACTGCATTTATATCGAAGCGACCGCGAGTGACGACCCGCGTATCGAAAAGAAGGTGAAGCGCTTCGATATCGACCACCTGACCTGCGTGTTCTGCGGTCTCTGCGTTGAAGCCTGCCCGGTCGATGCGCTCCGCATGGATACCAAGGAAATCATTTTTGAACACCGCACCCGAGACGAATTCGTGGCGAACCTGAAGACTCTCACCAGCTGGGATCCGAAGGATTACCCCGATGACGCGCAGAGCCAGAAGGCTCCGGGCGGAAAACTGAATGCCGAGGCCCGCAAGGTCTGGGGAATGGAGGTTAAGAACTAATGCTCGCCCTGATTTACTTTATCATTCTCGCCGTGATTGCCGTGGGGGCCGCCTGCTGCGTGTTCTTCTCGAAGCATCCGCTTTACGGTGGTCTTTCTCTGGTTCTCACCATGCTTTCGCTCGCCGGTATTTACGGCCTGCTGGGTAGCCCCTTTATCGGTGTTGTCCAGATTATGGTCTACGCGGGTGCTATCATGATGCTCCTCGTGTTCGTGATTTCGGTCTTGAACGCAGCCAAGGACAATAAGACTCCCATGTTCGACGGCACTTCGATCTTTGTGCTCATCGGCGTGCTCGGCCTGGCTGGCCTTATTGGTTTTGCCCTCGTGCTCACTCCGCTCGGCTTCGATGCTACTACGCTCCGTGGCTCAGTCGAGATGACCTCCAGTAACCTGTTCGATACCGCCCAGACGGGTCCCGGCTACTTCGTTCTTTTCGAGGTGCTTGGCCTGTTGCTGCTTTCTTCGATGGGCGCCGCCGTTCTCATGGCTAAAAAGCGCCTGGGTTCCGATGCTTCTGTCGAGGCTGCCGCCGAAGAAAAGGAGGAAAAGTAATGGAACTTCAACCGATTTTCATCCAGATGCTTGCCCTGTTGCTCTTTGCCATTGGCCTTGCGACGGCTCTTGCTCGCCGTAACGTGTTCTTTGTGCTGATGGGCATTGAACTTGCGCTGAACGCCGTGAACCTCTCCTTTGTGGGTTTCGCGAAGACTCTCCCTGCGGCCGAAAGTGTCGCGGGCCAGATCGTTCCGCTGTTCTCGATCGCCGTGGCCGCTGCCGAAGCGTGCGTGGGCCTTGCACTCGTGATCCTCATTTTCCGCAACCGTGAAAGTGTCGATTCCGACAACTATTCCAATATGAAGGGGTAAGCAATGACAAATTTACCGCTTTGGATTATTCCTCTTTTCCCGCTCCTGGGAACGATTCTGCTCGGTACCGTAGCCGTTGTCTCGTCGGGTAGCAAGAAGGGCCCTTCCGAAGGTTTCGTGGGCGCCCTCTCGGTGTTGTTCCCGGCGCTTTCGTTCGTGAGTGTCGTGTTGCTCGCCTTCGGCATGCCCGAAGAAGGCATCCGCCAGACGCTCTGCAACTGGATCGACATCCCGATGCTCAAGGTCGATATCGGATTCCTGTTCGACGGCCTTTCCCGCGTGATGCTTCTGTTCGTGACGGGTATCGGTTCCCTCATTGCGCTCTACTCGATCGGTTACATGCACGGTGACCGCGGCTTTGCCCGCTTCTTCGCCTACATCAACCTGTTCCTGTTCAGCATGGTGGTGCTCGTGCTCTCCGACAGCCTGCTGCTCACCTTCCTCGGTTGGGAAGGCGTGGGCCTCTGCTCCTACCTGCTGATCGGTTTCTGGAACCACGATCTTAACAACTGCAAGGCCGCCAACAAGGCCTTCATCGTGAACCGCGTGGGCGATATCGGCTTTTTGCTCGGTATGCTCTGCCTCGCCACTCTCGGTGGCTCCGCCATTCTCAACTACGATGCTCTGAACAAGTTCATCGAAATGCTGATTGCCGGCGGACACGTGGAACTGGCGACTCCGATTATCGCGATTGCGGGTCTTCTGTTCTTCGTGGGTTGCACCGGTAAGTCTGCCCAGATTCCTCTCCTGACCTGGCTCCCGGATGCCATGGCGGGTCCGACTCCCGTGTCTGCCCTCATCCACGCTGCAACCATGGTGACCTCCGGTGTCTACCTGCTTGCTCGTCTTAGCCGCATGTTCTCGGTGATTCCGGAAGTCCTGGTGATTGTCCTGATTGTCGGTATGCTCACTGCTTTCTGGGCTGCGGTCGCTGGCCTCTTCCAGAACGACATCAAGAAGGTGCTTGCCTACTCAACGATTTCCCAGCTCGGTTACATGTTCATGGCGGCGGGCGCCTCTGCTTATGACGCCTCGATCTTCCATGTGTTCACCCACGCCTTCTTCAAGGCTGCTCTCTTCCTCGGTGCCGGTGCCGTGATTCACGCGCTCGCTGGCGAACAGGATATGCGCCGCATGGGTGGCCTCATCAAGAAGACTCCTGTGACCGCTTGCGTGATGATCTTTGCGTTCCTCGCCATTATCGGCTTCCCGGGCTTTGCCGGTTTCTGGTCCAAGGACCTGATACTGGAACGCCTCTACACGAATGCCCCGTTCGGTGAGTTCTTCTACGGCGTTGGCCTCTTGACGGCTGTTATCACGGCGGTCTACATGGGTCGCCTGATTATCATGACCTTCTTCGGCGAATACCGCGGTCCCAAGGAAAAGGAAGCTCACATTCACGAAGCTCCTGCCTGCATGCTCTTCCCGATGGTGATTCTCGCTGTCGGTGCCGTGTTTGCCGGTTACCTGTGGGCCGATTCGCTCGGCATCAAGTTCTTCGAAGGTACGCTCGCCCCGGTGGTGGGTGTCGCCCAGGACTTTGTGGTGGGCAAGCTCACTGTTGCCCACGTGAACCCGATGGCCTTTGCCTGCTTCGGCACGGCGGCGGCTCTTCTCGGTATGTTCATCGCTTATGCAATTTACGGAACCAAGCGTCTGCCGCGCTTGCACGCCAAGTGGGGGAGCGCCCCCGAAGGCTTCAAGGCCGACTGGACGTTCTTCTTTGACTACATCCATTCCATCTTTATCGTGATGTTCAAGGCGGCTGCCTTCGTGGCCGATGTCTTCGTGGATAAGGTCCTGCAGGCGATTCAATGGACGATTGGCGCCATTACCGAAATCGTGGGCGACGGAGTCAGCTCTTTCCAGGCTCGCAAGGTGCGTGTGCAGCTTACGCTTAGCCTGATGGGTCTCGTTGCGCTCACTGCTGTTGTTCTTCTGACTGGAGGTTTGTTCTAATGCTTTTGCATCTCCTTGTCTTAGCACCGTTTGTCGCCGCTGTCCTGATGGCTGCGACTTCCAAGGAAGACCCGAAGTCTTCTTCTAGACTTGCGTTCCTTTTCGGTTATGCCTTCGTGGCGCTGTCGATTGCCCTGATTGCGAGTGGCAACCAGGCGACCGAGGCTATCGAATGGTTCCACATTCCTGGCGCGAAGGGTTCTGTCTATTACTACCTGTATAGCCACGGACTAGGTGCCTGGATGGTGCTTCTGTCGACGTCGCTTTCGCTGGTGGCTTTGATGACGGCCCGCAACACGCTCGACACGAACTACCGTAATTTCGCCATCGGTATCTTTGCCTTGATGGGCGCGATGAACGGTACCTTCCTCGCTGCCGATGCGGTGCTGTTCTTCTTCTTCTTCGAAGCCATGGTGATTCCGGCCGCGATCCTGATTGCCGCTTATGGCGGAAAGGAACGCACGAAGGCTGCGATGACGTTCGCGATTTACACCCTCGTGGGTTCTGCTCCGATGATGGTTGCCCTTTGGTACCTCGTGACGGTGGCGGACAATTCCCTGGTGCTTTCGCTTGCTGTCGCTCTCCAAAATCTGGATCCTGCGATGCAGTCGACGCTTCTCGCTTGCTTCCTGCTCGCCTTTATGGTGAAGACTCCGATTTTCCCGTTCCACGGCTGGCAGGCGATTACCTATGCTGAAGCTCCGGCTCCGCTCTCGGCTATCCTTACGGGTGCCATGAGTAAGGCGGGCGTGTTCGGCTTTATCGCCTGGATTCTTCCGATTTTCCCGCTCTCGATGGAATGGGTCGATGCCATGATGTGGCTTGGCCTCTTGACGGCTGTTTATGGCGCCATGCTTGCATTCCGTGCGACGGACGGCAAGAAGCTCCTGGCCTATAGCTCCATGGGTCATTTGGGTCTTGCGGTGGCGGGCGTGTTCAGCCTTTCCGAATCGATGCTCCCTGCAGTGCTCGTGCTCTTGGTGGCTCACGGTCTCAGCGCCGGTGCCCAGTTCTACCTGATGGGTATTGCCGAACGCTTTGCGGGTACTCGCGATATCGAACAGCTCGGTGGCCTTGCCAAGCGTAACCCTGTGTTCGGTTCGCTGTTCGGCTTTGTGGCTGTGCTTTCTCTTGCGGTTCCGGGAACTGCCGGATTCGTCGGTGAATTTACGGTGCTCATGTCTCTGTGGGATATGGGGCCGCTTCCGGCCCTGGTCGCAGGTCTTTGTCTGATTCTTTCTGCCGCCTACATGCTGCGATTTGTGCAGAAGGTTATTTTCGGTACGCCTGCCCGCCAGTACGAAGACGGCAAGCGCATGACCGCTCTCGAAGGCTCTTCGATTGGCATCATGGGCGTGCTGCTCCTGGTGTTCGGTATGCATCCGGCCTTCATTACCAACGCTCTCCAGCTCTTTGACGAAAACGCCGTGCAGGAGATGAACAAGGTTTCGCACCCGGAAACGGCTCCGGTGGAATCTTCGACAGTCGAAGCCTCTGCCGACGTGGTGGACGATGCGACTGCTGACGAAAATGTCGCGGCCGTGGCGCAGCCTATGACCGAAGAGGACTTGCAGCAGCTCGATTCCAACTTGAAGGCGAACGGCTTTAGCGACGAAGAACGCGCTTCGCTGATTGCCCAGCTCAAGGCGATGAGCGAAAGCGAAGTTGCCGAGGCTCCTGAACAAAACGAGGCCACAGCAAACGAGGAGGCTTCTGAAAATGAGTAATATCGTGAATCTCTTGCCCGTAATTCTGGTCGCGGTCGGTGCCCTCGTGACGCTTGCCGCAGAACCGTTCATCAAGGACGACAACAAGCACAAGGTGCTTCCGTGGGTGGCAAGCCTCTTTGTCGTGCTCGGTGCCGGTGCCTATTACCTCACGACGAACGACACCTTCATGAACCTGTACGCCATGGACCCGATCCGTCGCGTGCTCGGTATCGCGATTGTCCTGTGTGCCTTCCTCGGCGTAGCCGGTCTTCAGTGGACTCTCGGTCACGAGAAGTTCAAGGGTGGCGAAGCTTATGGCCTGTTGCTGCTGGCGACAAGCGGCGCCTTGCTCATGACACAGGCGATTGATTTCCTCGCCCTTTACCTGGGCATGGAACTCGCGAGCTTCCCGATTTATGCCCTGGTGGGTCTCCGTCGCAAGGACATCAATGCGAACGAAGGTGCTTTCAAGTACTTCGTTTCGGGAGCGGTGTTCAGCACGATTTTCCTGTACGGTGTCGCGCTCGTTTACGGTGCTACCGGTTCGACGCATATTTTCGCCTCTGTCATCGCTGGCCGTGGCATGATTTACGGCATGGGCATTTTCCTCGCCCTGTTTGCGCTCCTGTTTAAGGCGGGTGCCGCTCCGGTTCATTTCTGGGTGGCCGATGTCTATACGGGTGCTTCTGTCGCGGTGACGGGCTTCATGGCCGCAGTCGTCAAGGTCGGCGCACTTGCTGCTCTCGGAACCCTTTGGCTTGGCTCCATGGTCACGCGCATCGGTTCTGCTCCGGCATGGAACTTGGCCGAACAGGTGACGATTCATAGCGAAAACAAGAGCCTGTTCTATGTGATCGTGGTGGTGTCGGTGCTTTCGATGGCGATTGGCGCTTTCGGCGGTCTCGCCCAGAAGTCCATCCGCCGAATCATGGCTTACTCCGCCGTGATGAATGCGGGCTTTATCGTGATTGGTCTGTTGCTTCCGGATTATGCAGCCGAAGGTACGGTGCAGCTCGGTGCAATGTATTACTTCCTGATCACTTACGCGATCGGTAGCGCGGGTGCCTTGACGGGTATCGCTTATCTCGCCGGTAAGGAAGACAAGAAAGAAACCCTCGACGATATCCGCGGTCGTGGCCGCAAGCACTCCTACGTGGCGCTCGCGACGTCGGTCTGCTTGGCAAGCCTTGCGGGCATGCCGCCCGTTGCCGGTTTCCTCGCCAAGTTCTCGCTCTTCACGGACGCCCTTGCCGGTGGACTCGGAATCATTGCAGCGATTGCTTTCGGTCTTTCGCTCGTGGCGGCGGTGTTCTACCTGCGCATCGCCTTCGTGCTCTTTATGCCGCCCAAGGCAGAATGTGAATGCAAGTGCTGCTGCAAGGACAATTCCATGTACGTGTATCTGCTCCGCTTCGGCGTGACGGTTGCCGCCCTTGCGCTCGTCGTGATCGGCATCTTCCCGAAGCTTGCACTGATTGAGTAATATCAGTCGAAAAACACAACTTTAAAAAAGGAGAATGCCACGAGGCATTCTTCTTTTTTTATGAGAAACGTATGATGAATCGCGTAGGGCGCTTAAGTTCTGTAATTGTTTAGCGGCTTTGGCGATTAACCTTCCAGGATCCTTTTGGCGTGAGCAATGCGCTCGGGGCTTGGGGACTTCGTGTCTTTCAGGGCGTAGTCGATACCGAGTTCCTGGTACTTGGCAAGTGCGAGCGAATGGTAGGGGAGTACTTCGACCTTTTGGACGTTGCGCAGAGTTTGGATAAATTCACGTGTGCGTTCCAGGTACTCGTCGTTGTCGCTGATGCCGGGCACGAGCACGTGGCGGATCCAGATGGGCTTGCCGATTTCGTCGAGGTAACGGAACATGTCCAGGTTGTGATCGATGGGGTGGCCCGTCAGTTTCTTGTGCTCTGCAGGGTCGATAATCTTGATGTCGACGAGCAACAGGTCGGTGGACTTCATGAGTCGTTCGAATTTGCCGAAGAAAGGTTCATTACGAACAAAGTTTACGCCCGACGTGTCGATGCAGGTGTGGACTCCCGCCGCCTTGGCCGCCTCGAAGAATTCGATGAGGAAATCCATCTGCATCAGGGGCTCGCCGCCGCTCACGGTGATGCCGCCGTCTTTCCCCCAGTAGCTCTTGTAGCGGAGAGCCTTTTTCAGGAGGTCCTCGGCGGAAATGTCGAAAGCCTCTTTGCCCTTGAAGTCCCAGGTTTCGGGATTGTGGCAGAAAAGGCAGCGCATGGGGCAACCCTGCGTGAACACGACGAAGCGTACTCCGGGGCCGTCCACGGAGCCGAAAGTTTCTAGTTTGTTGATGCGTCCGAGCATAGCGTTATTCCATTTTTCCCGCAAAGTTAAAAAAAGAGCCCGTTTTGCGCAATGGCGGTTGCCCGAGTGCGAAAAAAATTCTCTATTTGGACTTGTACTGACGTTCGTGGGTGCGATTTGGGCTTGAACGAGCCGACTTCGGACCCGTCCGCGAACGCCGTTTGTTATACGAGGTCTATTTGGTAGCCCAGAAGTTGGATACACTCATCGCCCAGGCCTGCGAGGCCGCCGGCGTTACATTGGTGGAACAGGACATGTTCCGCGCAGGCAAAAGGAAAACTCTGCGCCTTTACATAGACAAGCCCGAAGGGGTTTCGATTGACGATTGCACGAACGTGAGCCGTCACTTGTCCGATGCGCTGGATGCCGATCCGGATATCATCGAGGGTGCCTACACGCTCGAAGTGTCGTCGCCGGGGTTGGACCGCCCCTTGAAGTCGGTTGCCGATTTTACCCGCAACATCGGACGATTTGTCCGGGTGACCCGCAGTACCGGTAAGCCGGTGACGGGCAAACTGAAGGCTGCGGACGAAGAGAATTTGACGCTCACCCTGAAAGGCAATGCTGGTGACGTGGTCGTGCCCCGTAGCGAAGTGCTCGTGGCAAAAGTGGATGTACAAATATAATTGAGGTCTAAAATGGCTATTAGTAAGAAAGAACCGAAGGTTAACCTGCTCGAAGTGCTGAAAGGTGTCGTCGAAGCCAAGGATATGGATGATTCTGTCGTGCTGAACGCGCTGAAGGAAGCGCTCGTGACGGCGGCCCGCAAGTACCTGCACATCGAAAAGAAGATCGATGTGGATTTCGACATGGAAACCAACGAGGTGCATGTCTACCTGCGCGTGGCCGTGGTGGATGACTATCCGGACTACGACCCGAACATGACCGCTGCCGAAGTCGAAAAGCTCGACCAGGGTTACATGCTGGTGGAAGAAGCCCGCGACTTCAACGAAGACGCACAGGCCGGTGACTTCCTCGAAATGGAAATTCCTATTTCCGCCTTCGGTCGTCAGGCCATCCAGACTGCAAAGCAGCTCTTGAACCAGCAGATTCGTGATGCCGAACGCCAGAAGATCATGGACACTTACCGTAGCCGTATCGGCTCCATGGTGAGCGGCGAAGTGCTGCGTCTTGAACAAAGTAACATCATCGTGAAGCTCGGCAAGCAGACCGAAGCGATGATCCCGTTCCGCGAACAGATCAAGCGCGAACGCTGGGAACAGGGTAACTCCATCAAGGCCGTGATTGCCCGCGTGGAAGAATCCTCCAAGAACGGTGCCCAGGTGATTCTGTCCCGTGCAAACGGCGACTTCCTCAAGGAACTCTTCCGTCAGGAAGTTCCCGAAATTTACGAAGGTACGGTTGAAATCAAGGGTGTTGCTCGCGAACCGGGTTTCCGCGCCAAGATTGCCGTGTACTCCCGTGACGAAAAGATTGACCCGGTCGGCGCTTGCGTCGGCATGAAGGGTGCCCGCGTGCAGACGATCGTGCGCGAACTCGGCAACGAACGTATCGACATCGTGCAGTGGAATCCGGACCTGGATGTGTTCATCCAGCGCGCCCTGACTCCCGCCAACGTCATCAAGCAGATCCACGTGCCCGAAACCCGTCGCACCGTGGTGATCATCAGCGATGAAAACCTCGCCCTCGCTATCGGCAAGAACGGCCAGAACGTGAAACTCGCTGCGGAACTCGTGCAGCGTAACCTGGACGTGTTCGGTGAAAAGGAATGGTCCGAAAAGGACGACGAGACCAAGGCAAAGATTACGTCTCCGTCCGTGGCCGACCTGAACCAGAATCGCAAGGCTGCTCGCTAATTTTTAAAAAAGGAACATTGGAAGCTATTCATGGCTAATGAAGATCAAATTAAACCAGTAGATTGGGCTGAATCCCACGGCATCAAGGTCGATGTCGTGATGAAGCTGCTTCGCGACGCGGGCGTGACTGTCCGTACTCATATGTCCAAGGTGGATGCCGCGGACTACGAGAAGATCGAAGCGGCCGCCGAAAGCGAACGCCAGAAGGCCGAAGCCCGCAACAAGAACCTGAAAAAGGCGTCTTCCGCCGAAACTTCCAATGCTTCTGATAAGAAGAAAGAGTCCGCTTCGGCTGGCGAAGGCAAGTTGAAGGTCAAGCTTATCAAGGGCAAGAAGCCGGCGAAACCCGCAACTGCGACTGCAAAGCCCGCTGCTGCTGCCGCCCCCGCTGCTCCGGCAAAGCCTGCCGCTCCGGCAGCTGCTCCTGCCGCCCCTGCACCCGCTGCGGTAAAGCCCGCTCCGGTTGAAGCTCCGAAGCCCGCTGCTCCGGCAGCTGCTTCTGCCGCTCCTGCACCCGTTGCAGAAAAGCCTGCACCGGTTGAAGCTCCGAAGCCTGCTGCTCCTGCCGCCGCTCCTGCAGCTCCTGCTGCACCGGCTCCCAAGGCCGAGGTGAAGCCCGCTGCTCCGGCCGCTCCCCCTGCTCCTGCTCCGAAGCCTGCAGCTCCTGCTGCACCTGCCCCGGCAAAGCCCGCAATGGTTACGCCCGGCATGGAACTCAAGCAGCCTCCGATGAAGGCCCAGGTGTTCAAGCCCGACGAAGCGATTCTCGCACGTATCAAGAAGTCCCAGCAGCAGGCCCAGGCCGGTCGCGGTGGTCACCGCAATGGCGCTGGTAACCAGCAGGGCTATACAGGTACTTTTGGCCGTCTTTCGAACAACGGCGACAACCGCAATGGCGGACGTCGTAACGACAACCGTGGTGGAAACGGCGGTAATGGCAATAACGGTGGCCGTTCCTTTACGGGACGTACCGGTGGCTTTACTGGCAGTTCGATGCAGGAAGCCTTCAACGCTAGCAATGGTGGCGGCCAGGGATTTGGCGGCCAGAACCAGGGCGGTAAGGGCGGAAAGCCGCAGAACGGTCGTCACGGACAGAATGACAAGAACCGTCGCGGAAACGGCAAGGACCGTCAGGACCAGCAGAAGGAAATGCAGCAGGAAGCCGTTCGTCAGAACGTTTCCCGCGTGATGGCCGACCTGTCCAAGAAGCCTGTCAAGAAAGTTTATCGCAAGGAGCATAACGACAATACTTCTGGCGAAGAAAAGAAAATCCTCAAGACTTCCGACTTTATTACCGTGGGCGAACTCGCTGGCCTTATGGACCAGATGCCTGCCCGCGTAATCGCGAAGTGCATGGAAATGGGCATGATGGTGACCATCAACGCCCGACTTGATTTTGAAACCATCCAGCTCCTGGCCGACGAATTCGGCTACGAAGCCCAGCTGATGGAAGAATACGAAGAAGAAGTGCTCGGCGTGGAAGAGGAATCTTCCGAGAACCTGAAGCCGCGTCACCCGGTGGTGACGGTGATGGGCCACGTCGACCACGGTAAGACTTCTTTGCTCGACTGGATCCGTAAGACCCACGTGGTGGCCGGTGAATCGGGCGGCATTACGCAGCACATCGGTGCATACGAAGTCACGACCTCCCAGGGTAAGGTAACCTTCCTCGATACTCCGGGTCACGAAGCGTTCAGCGCTATGCGTGCTCGTGGTTCCCAGGTGACCGACGTGATCGTGCTTGTTGTCGCAGCAGACTCCATGGTGATGCCGCAGACGGTGGAATCCATTGAACTGGCCAAGCGCGAAAAGGTGCCGATGGTCGTGGCTATCACGAAGATTGACCTTCCGACCGCCAACCCCGACAAGATTCGCGCCCAGCTCGCCGAACGCGGCGTGGAAGTGGAACAGTGGGGCGGCTCTACGAGCTGTATCGAAGTGTCCGCCCGTACGGGTCAGGGCATGAACGATCTTCTGGAAACCTTGGCGCTCGAAGCCGAAGTGCTCGAACTTAAGGCCAACCCCGATGCACACGCACGCGGTGCCGTGGTCGAATCCAAGCTCGACGTGGGTAAGGGTTCCATGGCGACGATTCTCGTGCAGAACGGTACGCTCCATGTGGGTGACCCGTTCGTCTGCGGTATTTACGCAGGTCGTGTACGTGCTATGTTTAACGAACGCGGTGAACAGATGAAGGAAGCTCCTCCGTCTGCTCCGTGCCAGGTGCTCGGCTTTGACGGTACTCCGCAGGCCGGTGACGACCTGATCGTGGTTGAAGATGAAAAGACCGCACGTGAAATTGCATCTAAGCGTCGCATGGCTGCCCGTGAACGCGACCTTCGCGCTCGTAAGACCGTGTCCTTGGAAAATTCCTTCAACGAAAAGAAGGAAGGCAAGCTCTCCGAACTCAACCTTATCGTCAAGGCCGACGTGGGTGGTTCTGCCGAAGCTCTTGCCGCAAGCCTCGAAAAGCTTACCAACAAGGAAGTCCGCGTCAATATCATCCGCAAGGGTGTGGGTACCATTACGGAATCCGATATTCTCTTGGCGACGACCGCTTCCGCAATCATTATTTCCTTCCACTTGATGCCGTCGCTCTCTATCCGCGAAATGGCAGAAAAGGAAGGCATCGAAATCCGCAACTACCGCGTGATTTACGACTGTATCGAAGATATCACGAACGCTGTGGAAGGCCTCCTCAAGCCGACGCTCCGCGAGGAACTCTCCGGCGAAGCCGAAATCCGCCAGGTGTTCAAGATTCCGAAGATCGGTCTCATCGCAGGCTGTATGGTTACCGACGGCGAAGTCGACCGTACGAGCCATGTGCGCGTGTACCGCAATGGCGTGGAACTCGGTACGACCGTGGTCCAGTCCTTGAAGCGCATGAAGGACGACGTCAAGTCTGTCGCTCGTGGCTTTGAATGCGGTATCGGCCTTAAGGGTTACGAAGACATCAAGGAAGGCGATAGCTTGATCTTCTTCAAGGAAATCAAGGTTGCCCGTACCCTGAAGGATGTGGCCCGCGAAGAAGCCGAAGAAAAGGCCAAGAAGGCGGCAGAGGAGTCCAATGAGTCGTAGGACCGACAGACTAGACGAACAGTTCCGCGAGGAAATCGGCAAGCTCTTGCAGAAGGGCTTGAAGGATCCTCGTGTGAGCAGCCTCGCAAGCATTACGCGCGTGACGATTACCGATGACCTGAGCTACGCAAAGGTGATGGTCTCGGTGATGGGAACCGACAAGGAAAAGCGTGATTCGCTGATTGGCCTCAAGAATTCGGCGGGATACATCCGCACGGTCCTTGGCAAGGCTCTCAAGATTCGCAAGATTCCTGAATTGAACTTTGTTCTGGATGAAAATTTGGAACACGCCATGCATATCGAAAGCATCCTGGCCGAACTGAAGCAGAAAGGGGATCTCTAGTTGAGCAATTCCGGCTTCGTTCTTTTGGACAAGATCGCTGGCGAAACTTCTTTCAAGGCCCTTTTCCCACTGAAAAGGGTCTTTTCTACGAAACGCGTTGGTCATGCGGGTACGCTTGACTTGCGCGCGTCTGGCTTGATTATTGCGGCCACGGGCCGCTGCACGCGTCTTTTGCCGTTTGTAGAGGCTAAGGACAAGTGCTACAGCTTTAGGCTGCATCTGGGCTACGAGACTGACACTTTAGAGTGGGACGGCGAGGTCGTAGAACAAGATGAGAGAACGCTCGCAGGCTCGCTACAGACGAGAGACGAGAGAACTCGCTTGGAAGCGGTTCTTCCGCAGTTTACGGGCGACATCGAGCAGATTCCGCCGAAGTACTGCGCCGTGAAAATCAACGGCGTTCGTGCAAGCGACCTGATGGAACGGGGCCGTAACATTGAACTGAAACCCCGCAAGATTCACATTGGCGAGCTCAAGGTAATCGGCGAAGGTAAAGTGACCGAGGGTTGCTCCGGCAAGGAATTTGCGACTTTCGACTTAATTTGCGAATGCTCCAAGGGAACTTACATCCGCGCACTTGGACGCGATATCGGGCGTGCCCTCGGGACCTACGCCTGCGTATCGCAGATACGCAGACACCGCATCGGCAACGTGGCGGTGGAGAGCGCTGTGCGTGGCGAGGACTTGACCCGTGAGAATCTGTTGCCGGTCGATGCGGTGCTCGACTTTCCGGTGGTGCGCCTGGCTGACGAACAGGTGGCTACCATCCGCCAGGGAAACTGGCTCCCGTGGAAAGAGAAAGTCGAGGGCGTAGGCCCCGAGGGAAATGTGTTTGCCGCGAACATGCAAGGCGAGGTCTTGAGCCTGTGTCACTATGAACCGGGTCGCATCAAGCCGAAGTTCTATTTGGGTGAGGATGAAAAATGAAGCGTGCGGTAACGATGGGAAATTTTGACGGATGCCACCTGGGACACCAGGCGCTTTTCCGTACCCTTAAGGCTGTTGCCGAAGTCAACGGCTGGACTCCGACCGTTATCAGTTTCGAGCCTCATTCCAACTACGTGCTGCGCGGCCCTGGCGATCCGCTGCTCCTTACGACTACCGAAGAAAAGCGCGAATTTATCGAAAGCCTGGGCCTTGAATTCCTGGTGCTCCCGTTTACGCCTGAAGTCGCAAAGCTCCCGTTCGATGAATTTGTACGTACCGAGCTGATTGAAAAGCGTGGCGTATGCGCCATGTTCTTCGGACACGACCACTGCTTTGGTGCTGGTGGCAAGGGAAACTACGAAACGATTACCGCCGCCTTCCCCGAACTTTCGACGGCCATGCTTTCGATCGTGCTCCATAAGGGGGAACGCGTGAGTTCTTCGGCTGTGCGTAACGCCCTGCTGAATGGCGACGTTTCACGTGCGCAGGCTTATCTGGGGCGCCCTTATCGTTTGTCGGGGACGATTGTCTCGGGAAAGCGCCTCGGGCATACCATCGGCTTTCCGACGGCGAACCTTCAGGTAGAAAAGTACAAGTTCCTGCCCAAGCGCGGCGTGTACGTGGCGACGGCCCGTCTGCCGGGAGTTGTCGATGCTGACGGAGCTCACGATGAACGCGTCTTCCGCGCAGTGGTGAATATCGGTACGCAACCGTCTACCGGCAACCAGCCGCTTGCGATCGAGGCATATCTGCTCGATTTCAGCGAGGACATTTACGGATGCCCGATGGCCCTTGACTTGATGGCCTACCTGCGCCCCGAACAAAAGTTCGCTTCCTTGGATGATCTGGTGCGCCAGATTGGCATGGACGCCGATACCGCCCGCAATTACAACGGCAACCACTGGGCTGAATAGGCTAGAAATCGCTGTTACGTTTATAAAGCGGAATTCTGCTTTACAAAGATTTGAAGAAATCTATTAGGCCGGTGGTAACTTCGGCAATGGATTCGTCCAACCAGTTTTTATTGGAACGAATCAAACTTTTCAAATACGGTTCGTACGAAAAAGTGCGTTGAATTCGATTGATTATATCAGATACGCTATTTTCATGCATTTCTGTGTCGTTGAAAATATAGGCATCCATGCACAATTTCAATTTCGCTGAGTCAATGTGTTGACTCAAATAGAATATGTCGAATATATCTTTGTATCGCGTTGAAATGGGACCTAGTTTCAGCAGCGAACGCAATTTTTCAACTAACATTTGTTCGTTAGAATTTATCAGCAGGTTGGCCCCTTCGTCATCAAAGGCGATGTCGAAACAATATTCCTCTTGCTCAATGTCTAGCCTGCTATGAACACCCAAGTCAATCTTGCTGTTAATCTTGAAACCTGTTCCATCTAAAATTTCAATATGGACACGTTTACCCTTGTATTCCTGCTGCTTTAATTCTTCGATATCACCAGTTCTTTGGATTTGGAGACTGTCGATACAGTTCATCTTTTGAATAAACGCATCTATTGATTCGTTGGAAAGAGAATATCGAATAAAGTCGAGATCTAAATCTTGTGTTGCTCTGCGGATGTTTCCCGATTTACTCCGCATTACCACGCCACCCTTGACAGTGATGTTCCTATTCAAATTGCCAGACGCAATGGATTTTAATACAATGTCTTGGCAAACCTTTGCTTTTGCGTTCAAGTCAGAAAGCCCATTCTGAACTTCTTTCTGAATCATTTCGTTTAGGTTTAACATCAAAACACCTCCAGTTGCAATGCCCGGAAGATCATTTTAGATTTCGGCATCTGCGGAACATAATCCTGAATCAGTTGCGTATCAAGTTCATGGAGTATCTTTCGGTAATTTCCAAGGATTTCCTTATAATAATCAAACGGCAATATGTTCTTGTTGCGCAGGAGTTCTAGCAACATTCTTTCCCGATTGTATATGGTAATGTTTGAACCTTCGAATTCTACCTGTACGGCACCAAGATACAGAATGTCTTTATTTTCAAACCGTTGTACAACTCGGTCGTCTGAAATTTTTCTTGAATGTCGCTCCGTAACCAGGCTGCACTTGTCTGGAATCGAGTCTGTCAGGCCGTAATGATAAAACGCAGAATCCATGGAAAAAACGGCCTTCGGGTATTTGGCTGCTATAATTGCAATGTCAGATTCGTGCTTCTTTTTGGAATAAACGCCCTTTTCCAACAGATAAAGATGTTCTAAAGACATTTCTTTCAGGACTTGATAGTTTGAGCCGAACTCTTCAACACACTGTTTATACAATATTGCCATTTTTATAAATGTAGGTAAAATTTTGATTTTTGCCTACATTTACTAAAATACATATTTTCGCTTGATTTGGCAATAGGGAAGGTTATTTTTTTCCTAGCCGCTCAATTTTACACTTTTGTTCACTATCTGAAGTGCTGAAAAATGTCGTCTACGGGCTAAAATATGTGTCGAAAAATGTCGTCAACGGCTCATTTTATATGCAGAAAAATGTAATGAGAGTGCGCAAGGGCGATTTTTTTCAGCAAATCACTGAAATCAGGCGCTACTCACAAGGCATTATATCTTCCAACAAATGTAGTGATATGCCATTGTCAATTAAGCAGGTTTTAAAATCTGCATTATCTTGCCATTTTGTTAAAATAGCTCCCTCAAGATCCTCTAAAAGGTGTACATTAATTTCAGCAAGTTTTTCAACCTTATTGTCATTTTTTCCCACTTTATAAAGATGAAAATCCTGTGCGCTTGGAGGTTCTCCATGAACGGATTCATCGAAATAAATACATGTGATAAGGAATTCAACCTGAGTCCATTTCTTTTTTAACTCGAGGTAGGCTCCTGGGCCCGTTTTTCTTGTTATATATGAATGTCCAAAATCATCTTCGTGAATTTCTTCTATGAATTGCTTTGGTTTATTCAATTGCTTGTCCAAAGCCATTTTAAAATCATATTCTTCAGAATCATTTGATAAGATGCCTACAGCAACTTTTGAATAATCTATTGACAACTTTAACTGTTTTTCAATATTCATATTTGTCGTCTCCTATTTGTGCTTTTTTTATTGTGAGCCTTCATTGGTGCTTGGTTTGTCACCTAGCGGTATTTGATGTCGTCGTTGAAAATGAACAACTATATTCGATACCTGCTATGTTAATATATACTTTTTCTTGCTATATGTCTCAGTAATTATATAGATTTAAGATGAACAAACTCTTTCAACGGAGAAGAATATGTCAGACCCGAATCGAGAAAAGATCCAGAAAGAAAAAGGATATGTGGAAACTCAGGGGCCGAATGGGACTCGGTGCATATTCACGCCGGAAGAGTACGAAGCGTTTATGAAAAAGCTTGATGCCAATCCCGACCAGCGCAAGGCTGACTTGCTGAGGCGCATGCTAGACCCGATATATCACGAGCCGGAAAAAGGCTAGTGGGAAAGCGCTCTCCATAATCTCTCCTTTATCGCAGCAATTCTTTCGCCACTAGATCCGTCAAGTCAAAGTTGTCCCGCGACAGGTAATGGTCCTGCCCGGGGAGGATGCGGACGGTCATGTTCTCGCGTTCGTGGAGATGCAGCAGGCCTGCTAAATTTACAGACGGATCTTCGCTCCCGAAGACGAACGCCATTCCTTCGCCGCTGTAGTTCTTGGCGATGCGGCAAATTTTGGGCAGGTTGATCATCATCGGTGGGTTCACGAGCAGGTAGCGCGTTATTTGCGGAAAGGCTGTGCCCTGCAGGCAACCGATGGATGCTCCCTTAGAAAATCCGACGAAATATATCCGGGTATCTGCGGTCAGCAAGCCTTCTTTTGTGAGGGCTTGCATGGCGTGTTCCATCTGGTTTATTTCGGTGTCGGGGGTGGAACTGCAAACGACACTCATTCCGTACGCATTGCGGATTTCGTGGACGAGTTTCAGGTACTTGTTCCTGTAGCCTCGAGCAGAGCCGCCTTGGCCAGCCTTGACGAGCAGCACGTTCGTGTTGTTGCTCCCGAAAACGATGCCGTATTCTGGGCAACTTTCCTGATTGCATGTGATGAACTTGTCGAAATCCATTGCGTCTTGCATATGGACGGAATATAGATTTTCCTGAAAAGAAAGCAAGACTGCCGTATAAAAACAAAAATCACCGCGTCATTATTTGTCGCGGTGAAAATTTTGTCCGGGTGTGTCGTGCTATCCGAAAATCTTGGCGCAGAGTTCAGGAGCAAACTTGGAAAGGTATCCCTGAATCAAGAGGATCGAAACGAGAGCCGGCAAAATCCACTTGAAATAGATTCTGAAGGCGGCATTGTAAGGGATCTTGTAGCCCTTACCGGCATTCATTTCGGCAAAGAACTTTTCCTGACCCCAACCATAGCGGCTAGAGCAGAAGATGGCGATGAACATACCGCCGGCCGGGAGCATGGTGTTACTCACGATAAAGTCTTCGAGGTCCAGAACGCAGCTGCCGGGGCCGAACGGTTCAAAGCTCGAGAGCACGTTGAAGCCGAGGGCACAGGGGAGCGAAAGCAGGAACACGATCAGGATGTTCCAATAGGCGACCTTGCGGCGCTTGTATCCCTTGAGGTCCATCCAGAACGACACCAGGTTTTCGAAAACGGCAATCAAGGTAGACATGGCCGCAAACGACATGAACAGGAAGAAGGCTGCTCCGAAGAACCTGCCTGCAGGCATCATGGCGAACACGTTAGAAAGCGTCACGAAGATAAGGCCAGGGCCCTGTCCAGGAGACTGGTTGAAGGCGAAGCAGCTCGGAATGACGATGATACCCGCGACCAAGGCGACGACGGTATCAAGAATGCAGACGCTCGTGGCTTCTTTTGCCAGGGAATGATTCTTTCCGATGTAGCTACCGAAAATAGCCATTGCACCGATACCGAGGCTCAAGGTAAAGAAGGCGTGTGCGAAGGCGGCAAAGATAGCCTCGCCCAGGCCCTTGCCCGATTGCGTAAGGCGTTCCAAAGACGGCAACAGGTAGAATTCGAGACCAGCCGTAGAACCGGGGAGTGTCACGGCGCGAATCGCAAGAATCACCATAATGATAAGCAAGCAAATCATCATGCCCTTGGTGATGCGTTCCACACCCTTCTGGAGGCCAAGCGACACAATAAAGAGACCGATGACAATGGCAACCGTCATCCAGAAAATCATGAGGCCCGGGTTCGAAAGCATTTCGCCGAAACCGGCCGCAATCTCATCAGGAGTGCCCATGAGGAACTTGGGGTCGGTGACCATCTTGTAGAAGTAATAGAACATCCAGCCAGTAACCACTGAATAGAACGCCATCAATATATAGTTGGCCGAAATCAGCGGGAACTTGGCCCAATGCCACTTGGTACCCGGTTTTTCCAGGTTGTCGAAAGCGCGAGCGATACCGCTCTTACCGCCACGACCCAAGGCAAGTTCTGCCATCAAGATGGGCAGACCCAAGAAGAGCAAGAAGCCGAGGTACGGGAGCACAAAGGCCGCTCCACCATACTGGCCTGCAATGTAAGGGAATCGCCACACGTTGCCCAGGCCAATGGCGCAACCGGCGGCAATGAGGATAAATCCGAGTCTTGATTTAAAGGTTTCGCGTTCCATAGTGGGTTAAACGATAGAAATTTTTTGGCTTGTATTCGGTTGTCTGTGTCGATTACCGTTTTTTCGAAAAATAAAATAGACGTATCAACAGTAGAATTAGTGAACTAATGTTCACTGTGTCTGTCCCGGACCAAGGACTGAAGTATGTTTTTTGTATGCTTTGGGTGCGAAAAATGCACACGTATCTTGCACCGGTGGGAAAAAATGGTAAATTTGTACTGTGTTGTGGTAAAATGTCCCAAATCTGTGTGTAAACTAGTATGAGTTCTTCGTTGTTCATAGGTCAGGCCCAGACGGCTATCGACGGAAAGGGAAGGTCTTCCTTCCCTAGGGAATTCCGTCGTCAGCTGCTGCCGTCCGACGGGGAAAAGCTCGTGGTCACTCGTGGCCCGGCTAGGACCCTTCGGCTGTATACCCTGCCCGAATACGAAAAATTCATGGCCGACCTCGACTCGAGGTCCGACCGCCGTCAAGCCGACCTAGTTCGCAGAGGCCTCTGTCCCACGGTTGTGGAACTGGATGGTCAGAACCGCATTTTACTTCCAAAAATCTTGTTGGAGTATGCTGGTCTAAAGGATGAAGTCCTTTACGTACAAGCTAGCGGAAAGACTCTGGAACTATGGAATCCGGAACGCTTCAATGCCATGTATGGATTGACTACAGAGGATGCTGTTGCTGCATTCGATGCCGCGTACTACGGAGAAAGCTTGACGGAGGGCGACGATGGCCGAAGATAATCTCCGTCTACATTCCGCTGCTGCCACTGCGGGCGTCGAGAACGGCGTGTTCTATCACGATCCGGTGATGCTTGCCGAATGCCTCGAAGGATTGAACATCAAGCCCGATGGCACTTATTCCGATTGCACCCTGGGCGGTGGCGGACATTCCTACGCGATTGCAAATAAATTAAATAAAGACGGCGTGCTGCATGCCTTTGACCGCGACGAAGAAGCGGTGGCCTTTGCGACCAAGCGTCTTTCGGGAACCGCTCCGAAGTTCATTGTGCATCCGGTCCGTTTCGGCGAACTGAAGAATGAAATTGCGCCGAATTCGCTGGACGGCATCCTTTACGATTTGGGGATCAGCAGCCATCAGGTGGATGACTCCGCCCGCGGCTTTACCTTTGTGGGTGACAATCCGCTCGACTTGCGCATGGATCGTCGCGAAGGTGTCTCGGCGCAGGAATGGCTGCGTACCGTAAGTGCTGACGACCTTGCCGCGGCGCTCCGCAGGAACGCCGATATGGATCGTGCCTTTAAACTTTCGACCCGCCTGGTCGAAATGGCCGTGTCAATTAGCGGTCGCGACATTTTGCCGTCTGACATGAAGACGGTGGTGGAATCGGTGTTTCCTGACAAGAAACGTGAAATCAACGGCCTTTTGGCTCGCGTGTTCCAGGCGATTCGCATGGAAGTGAATGGCGAGCTCAAGGAGATTGAGGATAGCATTCGCGCTGCCGTTGATTGCCTGAAGGTGGGCGGCCGCTTGGTGGTCATGAGCTACCACTCGGTGGAAGACCGTTGCGTCAAGGAAACTGCCGCGGAATTCGAACGCGCCTGCATTTGCCCCGAACATATGCCCGTGTGTATGTGCGGTGGTAACCATCAGCGCCTGAAAAAGGTGAATCGGAAACCGATATTACCGACAAGTGAAGAAATTGCGGTCAACAGCAGGGCTCGCTCTGCGAAACTGAGGGTGTACGAACGGGTATGAGCGAGTCTAATGTGAATTCCGTGCTGTCCTCGAACCGCCTGATTGTGCGGGGCTTTTTGGGCGCCATCTTGGTGGCGGGCCTGATGTTGATTTTGCCGCTGTACATGCAGAACCGCCTGACGAAACTTTATACGAAATCGCATGAGCTGGCCTTGCAAATCGGTCAGTTGGAACGCGAACGTACTTTGCAGCAGCTTGAAATCAATAAGCTGTCTTCGCTGGAAAATCTTTCGGTGTTTGCCGAAGGGGCAGAACTTGGCTTGAACGGCGTGCCTACCAAGGTGCGCGTGACGGGGGCTCCATGAATATCGTGAATTTGGATGCTCTCTCGGTTGGAAAGATGATTGTGCTGGGCGTTATCGGCGTTCTGGCGTGGCAGACCTTTAATATCCAGGTGATCAACCGCGGCGTTTACCAGGAAGAAACCAAGCGCCAGGTCACGATGACCAAGAATATCTATGCAGAACGCGGTGAAATTCTGGATAGGAATGGCGAAGTGCTCGCGCGGAACCTGCGCGATACGGGCAAGGCCGAAGACTATAGCCGCATTTTCTTGCAAGGAAAACTTGCTTCGCAGATTGTGGGCAAGGTGGGTTTCGATGGCGTGGGAAGCATGGGCGTGGAACGCGTCTTTGACTTGCGTCTCCGCGGCAACGAAGGTTTCCGCGTAGGAATCAAGGACGCCAGGGAACACGAAATCTACGGACGTTCCGAAAATGTGGCCGAGGCGAAGCCGGGAAAGAACCTGGTGCTCACCATCGACAAGAACATGCAGGAAATCGTGGAGAAGGCGCTCAAGGACGGTGTGACCGAGTTCAGCGCGGCGAGTGCCTCTGCCGTGGTGGTGGACCCCTACACGGGCGAAATCCTTGCCATGGCGAGTTACCCGACATTTGATCCGAATTCCAAGAAACAGGGTGTCGGCCGCATGGCGAAAAATGACATCGTTGCGATGTCGTATGAACCGGGGTCGACGTTCAAGGTGATTACGGCTGCAGCTGCCCTTGAAAACGATGTGGTTCCCGAAGATACCGTGTTTGTGAACGAAGGCAAGTGCTGGAGCTGGAATCCTAAATCAGAACGCATCTGCGATACGCACGTCTATGGTGATATGGATATGGCCGAGGCGATGGTGCAGTCGTCGAACATCGTGTTTGCAAAGATTGCCGACAAGGTGGGGGCGGATCGCTTCTACCGCATGGCTCGCAATTTTGGTTTTGGCATGAGAACGTCGGAAAACCTTTATGGCGAAGAATCCGGACGCTTGTACATGCCCTACGAGCTCACGAAGGATGATCGTACGCTGAAGACGATGGGCTTTGGGCACGCCGTGTCCGTGACGCCGATTCAGATGGTGATGGCGTATTCGGCGGTTGCCAATGGCGGGAACCTGATGGAGCCCATGATTGTAAAGGAATGGCGCGATGCCGATGGCAACCTGGTGGAAAAGAAAAATCCGGTAAAGGTGCGGCGCGTGATTTCGGAGAAGACGGCTGCCTCGATTCGCAAGATGCTGAACCGCGTGGTGAATAGTGGAACGGCAAAGCGCGTGGCGAGCAAGAAGATTCCCGATGTGATTTTTGGCGGAAAGACGGGTACGGCCGAAAAGTATAACCAGGAAACGGGAAAATACGACCGCGAACACCAGGTTGCGTCTTTCATTGGTCTTGCCCCTGTCGAAGACGTGCGCTACGTGTGCCTAGTGCTGGTCGACGATCCGAACGCAGATAAGCTTTACGGACATACGGGCGGTGCGACGGCCGGTCCTATTTTCCGCCGTATTATGGAAAGCATCTATTATCATCCCGAGCTTTCACCCGCTGCTCATGCGCTTGCCTTGGTAAAGCCGGAATCGCCCTGCAAGGACGATTATGTGGGAATGGTAGCCAGTGCTGCAGAGGCTTTGGCGAAGTCCAAGAAATGTGCGGTCTCGTTCGAAGGCGAGGGAAACCGCGTGGTCTCGGTTCGCAGGGATAAGGCGGATTCGCTGTCGCTTGTCCTGAAACTTGGAAATGTGGATGCGGAAAAGATGCCGAACTTGAAGGGGCTTTCGTTGAAGGATGTTCTTGAAATTGCGGGAAACATCCGTATGAACGTGGAGTATTCCGGAATGGGCCGCGTTGTATCGCAGAGCCCGAAGGCGGGTGAACCGCTCCGCAAGGGACAGATTTGTATGCTGACGCTAAAGGAGAAAGGCTGATGATTTCTGAGACTTTGATGCAGAAATTGAATGTGCAGGGCCTATGCGACGACTCCCGCCGCGTGAAGCCGAACGACTTGTTTTTTGCGATGCCGGGTGCCGAAGGCTTTGCCGTGAATGCGGTGGCGTCCGGTGCAGTTGCCGTGGTGAGTGAAGCGGTTGCTCCTGCTGAACTGACCTCGAAATGGATTCAGGTGGCCGACGTGAAGGCTGCCCGTCAGGAATCGGCAAGGATTTTCTATAAGGATCCGTTTGCAAGACTGAATGCCCATGCGGTTACCGGAACGAACGGAAAGACCACCAGCGCTTTCCTGATGGATGCGATGCTTACGGCGGCCGGCCACAAGGTGGCGCTTTTGGGAACCATCAAGAACAAGATTGGTGACAAGTCGGTGCCGGCTACCCTTACGACTCCGGGGCTTTTGGATTTGTATGCGTTTGCCGCGAAGGCTGTTGATGCGGGCTGTACGGACTTGGTAATGGAAGCATCTTCGCATTCCCTGGATCAGGGTCGTATGGCGGGCGTGCTTTACAAGAGTGCGCTGTTCAGCAACCTGACGCAGGACCATCTCGATTATCATAAGACGATGGAAGCCTACTTTGAGGCAAAGAAGCTTTTGTTTACGCGTTACCTTGCTAGCGATGGCGTTGCTGTCGTAAACATTGATGACGCGTACGGAAAGAAACTATACGATTCCCTAGCCGGGATTGGAGCGGACCGGGCGGTGGCTGTCTCGCGTCTAGGGGTCGTTAGCGCTAATGTAAAGCCCGAAGGTGCTGTGCAGAATACCGAAGACGGACTCAAGATGCTGTTGCCTGCCATTAGTGCAGAACCGTTTGAAACTCCGTTGTGCGGCGACTTTAACGTGGACAACGTGATGCTGGTGCTTGCTTGGGCAAAGACAATCGGTGTGGCCGAATCTGCCATGCGCAAGGCTCTCTCCGAAGTTCGCGTTCCGGGTCGTTTCGAAAAAGTCTGGAACAAGAATGGCCGCCACGTGATAGTGGATTACGCCCACACCCCCGATGCCCTCGAACGTGTCCTTACGACCGCTCGTAGCCTCTGCCGCGGCAAGCTTTCGTGCGTGTTCGGCTGCGGCGGTGACCGCGACAAGACCAAGCGCCCGATTATGGGTGCGATCGCCGAACGCCTCTCCGATAAGGCCTGGCTCACTTCGGACAATCCGCGTACCGAAAATCCGACGGACATCATCAACGATGTTCGTGCAGGTATGAAGACGGACAAGTTTAGCGTGGTCGAAAAGCGCGAAGAGGCAATAGCCAAGGCTTGTGCGGAACTTAAGGATGGCGACTGGCTCGTGATTGCGGGCAAGGGCCACGAAGACTACCAGATTGTGGGTAAGACCAAACACCATTTTGATGACCGCGAAGAAGCGGTGAAGGCAATGGAAAATGTATAAGCTGGACTTGAAAATCAAGGAACTCTTGGAAATCCTCGAAACCTACTCGGTAGGCGTTGATGGCCGTACCAAGAACCGCAAGGTGAACCTTTGCATGGATTCCCGCGAACCTGCCAAGGGTGTTGTGTTTTGGCCGATTAAGGGCGCCCGATTTGACGCCCACCAGTTTGTAACTCAAATGGAAAAGAATGGAGCATTGATGAGTGTCGTGAATGCTGATGCCGAAGGCATCGAAAACTTCAAGATGTATGCGCCCGTCGACGATACGACGAAAGCGCTCCTCAAACTCGCCAAGGGCTATCAGAAGAACTTTAAGGTAAAGAAGGTTGCCATTACGGGCAGCAACGGCAAGACCACCACCAAGGAAATGGTGAAGGCCGTTCTTTCGCAGAAGTATAATACGCACGCCACCGCTGGTAACTTCAACAACCACATCGGTGTGCCCATGACGCTGTTTCAGCTCAAGCACAGCCACGAAGCGGCTGTCATTGAGATGGGCACGAGCGGCCCGGATGAAATCCGTCCGCTCTCGCTCGCAGTCGAGCCCGATGTCGCCGTGATTACGAATATCGGTGCCTCTCACCTGGAACGCCTCAAGGATTTGGACGGCGTGTTCGCCGAAAAGAAGACGATTGTCGCTGGCCTCAAGAAGAATGGTGTGCTCATTGTGAACGCCGATGACCCGCGCCTTTGCAAGTGCCGCAGCAACACCAGCTATAAGGTGGTAACCTTTGGCGTGAAGCGCGGCATCATCAAGCCCGAAAAGCTCGAATGGAGCGAAGACAACTGCGCGACCTTCTTCGTGGAACGCACCAAGTTCACGTTGAACGTGCCGGGTATCCATAACCTCTATAATGCCCTCGCCGCTATTGCCGTGGGCCTTCAGTTCCGCGTGCCGAAGGCTGAAATCGCGAAGGCTCTCGCCAATTTCCGTTCGACCAACATGCGTATGGAAATCAAGAACGCAAATGGCTTCAAGATCGTGTCGGATTGCTACAATGCGAACCCGTCTTCGACCAAAATGGCTTTGCAGACTATTGGCAACATGAAGGTGAACCGCCGTATCGCCGTTCTTGGCGATATGTTGGAACTCGGTGCACAGACCGACGCCTTGCACCAGGAAATGGGTGCCATGGTGCCCGAAATGAATTTTGATATGCTCCTGACCGTGGGCGAAAAGGCGAAACTTTATGTGAAGGGCGCAAAGTCCAAGGGCATGAAGGCTGCTCATCATTTTGCTTCTGTGCAGGAATTGATCGATACCCTCACCGAAATCGTGGCCGAAGGCGACGTGCTCCTGATCAAGGGCAGCCGCGGTATGCACATGGAGACTGTGGTGGATGCCCTGCTCAAGCTTACGAAGGTTAATGCATAGGTTGTAGTGTAAATGGAAAATACGGCAGCACATATCGGCATGAACAAGCTACTGCTTATTGCAGCGCTGTTGCTGATCTGTATAGGTGTACCTATCATCTATACGGCGTCGTCGCATTTTGCCGTAGCCAAGGGCTTGCCTGCAGAATTCTACCTGCAGAAGCATGTGGTTAAGGTTGTGGCGGGACTTGTGCTGATGTTTATTTGTGCGCGTTTTGTGGATTACCAGAACTGGGTGTGGCTTGGACGAGTCGCATTCGCGGTGGGTGTGGTTCTGACGATAGCGGCCCTGGTCAAGGGCGGCGCCGTTAAGGGCGCGAACCGTTGGATTTTTGGCATCCAGCCCTCCGAAATTATGAAACTGGGAATGCTGATTTGCATTTGCTGGAAGTTCTCGCAGGCGGGCGATAACATCAAGAGTATCGCGTGCACTCTGGTGCAGCCGGGAATATTCTTTGGAATCACGGCCTTGTTGCTTATTCTGCAGCCGAACTACTCGATGATCGTGATGCTTTCGCTCGTGGTGGTGTGCGTAATGATTACGGCGGGTGTGAACCTAAAATACCTCGCGATGGCGGCGGGCGCTTTGGCTCCGCTCGGCTTGATTATGCTGCTTGTGACGGGACACTCCAGTAAGCGTATCAATGCATTTTTTGCTGACGAAGGAGAAATGGTCGCTTCCAACTGGCAGGGTGACCACGCGTTGCAGGCTCTTGGAAATGGTGGATTCACGGGAACGGGATTTGGCATGGGCGTGCAAAAGCTTGGCTATTTGCCGGAAGCGCATAAGGACGTTATCTATGCAGTGGTGGGTGAGGAATTCGGCTTTGTCGGAACCTTTGTTCTGCTGGCCCTGTTTGCGATTCTTTTTGCGCAGGGATTCAAGATCGCGCGTCAGTCCTCGACCCGCTTTGGCAAGTATATGGCGGTCGCGTTCACCTATTCTCTGTTCTTCAACTTCCTGGTGCATGTCTGTGTTTGCGTAGGACTTTTCCCGATGACTGGTCAGCCACTGCCGTTTATCACTTTCGGCGGTACGAACCTGATCTACAGCTGTGTCGTGGTTGGAATCTTGTTGAATATCTCTAGGTCCAATACGGGCAAGATGATCAATGAACCTTATATGAGTGGCGCATCGTTGGAAAGTAGCGCTTATAGAAATGTTGATTTTACAAGGAGTGGCGTATGAAAAAGTTCCTTTTCGTATGTGGCGGTACCGGTGGCCATATTTTCCCGGCCGTAGCCATTGCAAATAGTCTGAAGAAGATGGGCGTGACCGATATTACTTTCGCTGGTCGTAAGGATTCGATGGAAGAACGCCTCGTGGCCAAGGACTGGCCGTATGAATACATCTCGGCGGTTCCTCTGCATCGTGGCCCGTTTCTCAAGAATTTGGCGCTGCCCTTTAACCTTTCCAAGGCCCTGGTGCGTGCCAAGAGTGTCATCAAGAAGGTGAAACCCGATGTCGTCGTGGCGACGGGCGGTTACGTGTCGCTTCCGATCGTGCTTGCCGCAGGGACCGCTGGCATTCCCGTTTATCTGCAGGAACAGAATGCGGTGGCGGGCGTGGCGAACAAGGTGGGTTCCCGCTATGCAAAGACCATCTTTGTAACCTCCGAATCGGCATCCAAGTTTTTCCCTGCAGAAAAGTGCATGATTTTTGGAAACCCCGTTCGTGAACTTCCCGCGGAAGGTTCCATGGCTCGCCCTGCTGAATTTGCTCCGGGCAAGAAGGCCGTGTTTATCGTGGGTGGCTCGCAGGGCGCCGTCGGTATCAACAACAAGATTGAAGAGAGTATCAAGACGATTGCCGCTCGCGACGACGTTTCTGTCGTGTGGCAGGTGGGTGTCAAGAATGTGAATTCCATCAGTGCCCGTGTCGGCGATGTGCCGAATGTGGCTATCCGCGGATTCCTGGATGGCATTTACGCCTATATGATGCATGCGGACTTGATTATCAGCCGTGCAGGTGCTTCGGCTCTTGCCGAAATCCTTGCCTTCGGCAAACCCTCTATCTTGCTCCCGTTCCCGCATGCGACGGCAAACCATCAGGAATTCAACGCCCGCGTTGTTGAAAAGGCGGGCGCAGCCCTTGTGGAACTCGATGCCGAAGAAAATCACCTGTGGGAAAAGGTGGAACAGCTCCTGGGCAACGAAACCCGTTTAAATGCGATGGCCGATGCGGCGAAGAAGTTGGGAATGCCCGATGCCGCTGACCAGATTGCGAAAGTGATCCTCTCAAAGGAGAATGGTTAATGCAGATTAATGATTGCAAGCGTGTCCGCAAGCTTCACTTTGTCGGTATCGGCGGTGCGGGAATGTCCGGCATTGCCGAGGTGCTCCATGCGAATGGCTTTGTCGTGAGCGGTTCCGACACGGGCGAAAGCGCCGTAATCGATTACCTCAAGGGTCTTGGTATCCGCGTGTTCTCGAAGCACGAAGCGTCCAATGTCGAAGGGACTGATCTTGTGGTCTATTCTTCTGCGGTTCCGCACGACAATCCGGAACTGGTTGAAGCGCGTAACCGTCGCATCCCCGTGATTCGTCGCGCCGAAATGCTCGGTGAATTGATGCGCATGAAGTACACGCTCTCGATTGCGGGTACTCACGGCAAGACCACGACCACTTCTATCGTAGGCCAGATTTGGGAAGAAGCCGGCCTCGACCCGACCATTATCGTGGGCGGAGTCGTTAAGGGCAAGGGCAGCGGTGCTAAGGTCGGTAAAGGAGACTACCTGATTGCCGAAAGCGATGAATTTGACCGCAGCTTCCTTTCGATGATGCCGTCTTCTGCAATCATCACGAACATTGACGCCGACCACTTGGACACTTACGAAAATATCGAAGATATCAAGGATGCCTTTGTCCAGTTCGCGAACAAGATTCCGTTCTACGGTCAGGTGATTGTCTGCCTCGACGATCCGAACGTGCAGCAGATTCTGGCTCGCCTCAAGAAGCCGGTGATTACCTACGGCTTTACGCGTCAGGCCAAGTACCGTGTCGATAATCTCCGTTTTGAAAAGGGCTACCCCGTATTTGAAATTTTGAATGATGGCGAAAGCTTGGGCGAATTCAAGCTCCAGATTCCTGGCCGTCACAATGTGCTGAATGCGACTGCCGCCGTGGCGCTCGCGATTGAAGAAGGCATCTCTGCCGATGTCGCCCGCAAGGCCTGTGCCGAATTCGAAGGTGTCAAGCGCCGTTTCGAGTTCATCGGCGAAAAGAATGATATTCTGGTGTTCGATGACTACGCGCACCATCCGACCGAAGCGACGGCGACCCTGCTCGGTTTCCGCGATGCTTTCCCGGACCGCCGCATTATCGTGGCATTCCAGCCGCACCTGTTTACGCGTACCCGCGACCAGCATGATGCTTTCGGCGGTGCGTTTGCCAACTGCGATGTCCTCTTGGCTACTGATATTTATCCGGCCCGCGAAAAGCCCATCGAGGGCGTGACCGGTGCGCTGGTGGCAAACAGCGCGACGGACCGCGGGCATCGCGATGCCCGCTTCGTGGGCGACCAGCTGAACCTGCTCCCGATTCTTAAGGAAGAACTTAAGCCGGGTGACGTCGTGGTCCTCATGGGTGCCGGCAACATCTGGAAACTCGGTGAGCGCATTCTCAAGGAATGCATCTAGGAGATTGGATTGAAGGAACGTAGTACCACATTGTTTGGCCGCCGCATCGGCACCAACGAACGCAAACGCAAGCAGGAACGTGCCCGCAAGGTAAAGCACGGGTTTAGCTGCGTGTGGTGCTGGTTCAAGCGCCGGGGCTGGATATTCGGCGTGGTCCTTGCCGTGATTGCGTTCCTCGCGATTCACAACCGCTTCTATTTGCAGCGCTTCAATCCGCTGGAATTGCGCTACCTGCAGTATGTGGAAATCGAAGGCAATCGTATGCTTTCGTGGGAAGATGTGATGCAGAATGCACAGGTGGAAACGGGAATGCGGATGTCCGAGCTGAACGAGGATTCCGTAGCGACCGCCCTAACGCAGCTTCCGCTAATCCTTTCGGTCAGTGTCGAAAAGAAGTTCCCATCTTCGCTGTACATCAAGTTGCAAGAGGCGACTCCCGTGTTGACTGTGCTCGAAGGTGGCAAGGCTACCATCTATTCGGAAAAGGGCCTCCCGCTTCCGTATTCTGTGGCGACCGCCATGCGGCTCCCGGTGCTGGAAGTAGATGCGCTCGACAAGGTTAAGATGATGTCGCAGTTCTTGCTTGCCATGCGGAATGCAGACTGCGAACTCTACGATAGGGTCTCGCAGTTGACGTGGTCCGAAGGTGATGCCGCGATAAAGGTTTTCTTCAGGGATGTGGGCTTTGTGGCCCTGTTCCCTGCAAAGAATTGGAATAAGGATATGTTTGTCTTGTATAAGGCCGTCGAAAATGGATTTGCTACCGATTTGCGGTGTGCAGGAGAACTCGATATGAGATTTTCGGGGTTTGCGTACGTAAGGAATTATGATAAGAGGTGCGTCAATGGATGACAGTAAACAGGAAAAGAGAAAAGAAGAATACATCTTCGGTCTTGACATCGGGGCTTCGAAGCTGAACCTGTTCGTAGGCATTTCGGAAGGCGAAAATGTCCGTGTTGTGGAATGCGGCGATTTCCCTCTCAAGAATGCGGACGAATTTGACTCGGTGGTGGAAACCCTCCAGCAGGCGGTCCAGGTAATCGAAAACTCAACGCGAGTCGATGTCCGCGATGTCTACGTGGGCATTGCCGGCAAGCATGTCCGCTCCTACAGTTTCCAGGGAATCGTGACGCTCCCGACGGGCGAAGTTCGCGAAGAGGATATCGACAATGTGCAGCGCCAGGCTAGCACGGTGCCGCCTTCTGCAGGCGAAATCATCCATGTGTTCCCGGGCGAATACTCTTTGGACGAAGAAGAACATATCCGCAATCCCAAGGGCCGTTCGGGCCGTCGCCTGGGCGTCGAGGTCCAGGTGGTGACCGCTCGCCAGAACGCCATGCAGAACCTGGGCAAGATTATCAATCGCGCCGGTCTCAATGTGGCTGGGTTCGTGCTGGAGCCTCTTGCTTCCGCAAGCTCTGTCCTTACCGATGACGAACGCGAACTGGGCGTTGCCTTGATTGACTTTGGTGCGGGAACGGCGGATGTTGCCGTATTCGTGAATGACTCCGTGCGCTTTACGACCTCCATTGACTATGCCGGAAACGTCATCACGAGTGATATCAGCCGCTGCCTCAATGTCCCGATTTCTCTTTCGAAGGCCGAAGAGATCAAGAAGAAGTACGGAACATGCACCATTAATAATTTGATTGAGGACGAAACGTTCCCGGTCCCCGCTGTCGGTAACCGTGGCGACGTCCAGTGCTCTCGCAAGTTGCTTGCGAACATCATTACGGCACGCGTGGAAGAAATTTTCAAGTTGCTGAATGAAGAACTTAAAAAATGCCAGGTCGATACCATTATCAACGGTGGTATTGTCCTGACGGGTGGCTGCTGCGCCTTGGAAGGTATCGAGGACGTTGCGTGCAGGGTGTTCAAGAAACCCGTCCGCATCGGTCGTCCCAAGGGCATGAGCGGCATTCAGGAAGCCTATCAGAATCCGTCGTATGCGACCGGTATCGGCCTCCTGTACTATGCGAACAAGCAGCACCGCGAAAAGAAGAGAAACGAGACAAACAAGATGCAGATCCCGGATACAGTCAAGAAGGGATTCCAGCATTTCCTTGAAATCGTCAGGAAGTATTTATAACAACAACCAACACTCACTACCAGGGAGATAATTAACATGAGTGAAATCGACAACTTCAACTTCGAAGTAAAGTCTCGCATTATGGGCGAGGTTCCATCCTACAACAATGCCAAGGTCAAAGTGTTCGGCGTCGGCGGTGCTGGTGGAAACACCGTGAACCGCATGAAGGACATGAACATCGAGGGAGTAGAATACTACGCCGTGAATACGGACTCTATGGCCCTTGACCAGAGCAAGGCTGATCATACCATCCAGATCGGTGATAAGGCTACTCGTGGCTTGGGCGCCGGTATGGATCCTGAAATGGGTCGCAAGGCTGCCGAAGAATGCATCGACCAGTTCAAGGAAGCCATGAAGGATGCCGACATGGTGTTCATTGCTGCCGGTATGGGCGGCGGTACCGGTACGGGTGCTGCTCCTGTCGTTGCCAGCGTGGCACGCGAACTCGGTATCCTCACGGTTGCCGTGGTGACCAAGCCGTTCCGTTGGGAAGGTAATGCACGCTCTTCGATTGCACAGTCCGGTATTGCAGCTCTCCGCGAATGCGTCGACACGATCATCGTTGTCGAAAACAAGAAGTTGCTCGGTCTCCTCCAGGCCTCTAACCAGAAGGCTACCATGGAAGAAGCCTTCAAGATGGCAGACGAAATTCTCGGCAACGCCGTTAAGAGCATCTGCGGCATCATGTTCCACCATGGCCTTGTCCATGTGGACTTCGCCGATATCCGCAAGGTCATGCTGAAGGGCGGCACCGCTCTGATGGGTACGGGCTATGCCCAGGGTGAAAACCGCGGTATCATGGCTGCCGATATGGCTCTGGCCTCTCCGCTTCTCGAAGATATCAACATCGAAGGCGCTTCGGGCGTGCTCGTGAACGTGGCTCACGGCGAGAACTACTCCTTGCTCGAACATAACGATGCCATGGAGCACATCTACGAAAAGGTGGGTGAAGAAAACAACCCGAACATTATCGTTGGCGACATTACCGATCCGACCCTTGGTGACAAGGTCTGCATCACGATCATCGCTACGGGTTGCGGTGGATCTTCTAATAAGACCGTTACGAGCCGCGTGAACGTGGGTGCTCTTCCGTCCAGTTTCATTCCTCGTCCCACGATTCAGATGAATACTCCGGCTCAGGCAAATCCGTATGCCCAGGTGAACGTTGCCCCGACAGCTCCGGCTGCTCCCGCTGTTCAGCAGGCAACTCCGCGTCCGACCAGCGTGAACTTCTTCGCACAGCTCCAGGCACAGACTCAGGTGCAGCCGCAGGTTCAGGCCCCGGCCCAGCCCCAGGTTCAGCCGCAGGCTGAAATGACCGCTTCGATTCCGTCCATCACGGAAACGCAGGTGGTTCGTTCGATCAATGCAGCCATGTTCAGCTCCCCGGATTTTAACGCGACTGCTCCTGCCGAAGAAGATGTGGTTGCCCAGGGTTCCGATACCGCTGAATTCTCTGCTGTGGCCGATGAAGACCGTATGAACGGTGGCCGTGGTGGCGTGGAAACCAACAACGTTGGTCTCGAAACAGCAACCTTCACTGCCCAGAATGAATTCGACATGCCTGCCTACGCCCGTCAGGGTGCTACGATGGAACCGGCCATGGCCGCAGCTTCCCGCAGCGAAACTGAAACGGAACGCGGCGAAGTGGACTACCTCCAGCCCGCTTGGCTCCGTAACGCTCAAGGCAGCATGAACAACTTCTAATATGCGCTTGCTGATAAATTCGGCGAAACTGTCTACGGGACTCACGTCTCGGTAGGTTTTGCCGGAGTTCTCCAAGAAAATCACACACACAACGAGTGCGCGAGTGCGCACTCACCACAACACAAGGGGTTGCCCGGGACTCCCTGCCTGGGCAACCCTTATTATAACCGGAACGGCTTAGTGAATGTGGGTTCGTCCCCATGGCCGTTCCTCTCGCCTTCGTTACCAGTTTGCGCTTGGTAACTCCGGCTCACGGTTTTATACCGCTCGCGCTCAATTATGTGAATTCGTCCCCAGCGCGCTCGCTCCCCCCGCAAGGGGGGCCATGTCCACATAAGCACTAAAGTGCTAAGTGGCCAAAGGTCGCCAACACGGTTCGCTTGCGCCGTGTCGCTCGCGTTCAATCATATAAGTTTTACAATTAAGTCATCCTGGAACCCGAAGGGTGACGGGATCCATTTTTTTTATAAATTTACCTATTATGCAATTCCGTGCTCTTTTGGTTGCAATAAGCTGCTTTGTGTCCGTCGCCCTGGCGACGGATTCTGTGAATCATTCTGCCTCGACGGATTCCGTCCACTATAAAGGCTACTTCCAAATCGGCACGGACTTCAACTTCGGCTTTAACGGCGGCCCGACTGACCCGACATTTGCTGTGGATACCGCCGAGACTTATGGCGGCAACTGGCGCGGGCTCCGCGTTCCGCTAGAAAATGCACGCAGCTACGAGGAACATATCGAACCGTTCTTTACGCTTGCGTTCCGTGCGGGTTACGGCGATTTCCATTTCCTTTTGGAAGCCCCGCTCCGCAAGGATATCGAAGCCTGGTACGATAGCAAGTACAAGACGAACTTTACCTACAAGCCGAGCGAACTCGACATCGGCGTGCCCATCAACGCCTACGCCCTGTGGAACAACCCCGTGGGCTATGTGCAGTTGGGACGTTTTTCCCCCGACGATTTGAAGGTATCCCCGAATGACCTGACGATTGGCGGTACGCCGTATCACGACGGTCTGCATTGGAAGTTCAAGGCCGGCATCTTCCGCTACGATTTCTTGCTTTCTTCCTTGAATGCGTGGCTCTTTGACGATGTCCCCGGCGAACCGGACGAAACGGGATGCCGTTACCCTGCAGGCTCCGAGGCGGCGGAACAGAAATGCCCCGAAAAAGACAAGCAGGCCGCCAACCAACGCGACCGAATCTACGACGAGAATGTGAAAAATCTCGTGTACCACCGTATCGGTGTCGAAACTAAACATTTCTGGACTTATGTCATCGAAGAAAGTATGGTCGGTGGCAAGGATCTGGAATTCCGCTCCATGAACCCGTTCATGTTCCTGCACAACAATTTCGCGGGCGGCTACACCAAGGCGGTCACTTCGTTTGAACTCGGCTTTACCCCGATTCAGGGTTCCCGTTTTTACGGACAAATTTGCATGGAAGACATCAACAGCCCCGTGGGCGAAGATGACGACAAGGGCACGAACCGCAGCATGATCAGCTACATGGCGGGCTACTACCAGGAAATCCCGACACGCCGCTACGGAACGTTCTCGTGGCGCTTCGACGCCGTGCGTACCGATCCGCTGCATGGCAACGGACGCCTTCCGCTGCTGGAATATTCGAGCCGCCGCCTCTACCGCAGCAACTACCGTGAACAGGACGATCCCGACTACGCCGACATGTACTTTGTCGATTATCCCATCGGTTACCGCCGCGGCTCCGACGCTCTTGACCTGTGGCTTGACCTCGGCTGGAAATGGGGACGCCATGCCGCCAAGGTGACGCTCGCCTGGCTCCGTCAGGGCGACAAGGAACTCTACACCGACTACGACATCGCCATCAAGGAAGAAAATTCCCCGTCGGGAATCGAAGAAACGCAGTATGTGCTCGACGGCCTTTACTCTATGCAGTATAACAGCTGGTTTGGTTTCTACCTGGGCGGCGGTGTACGCAAGTACAGAAACCTAGCGCATGACAGGGATGAAGACGGCATCGACGGCTGGATCCGCTCCGGCATCAAGATGACCTTCAACCCGGTCGACACGAAGTTTTAATCCTCGTTTGTTGCCCCCGACTTGATCGGGGGAATCCTTATGCGATTGTTATGTCCCAAACAAGTCTGCGTGAGAGCCTGTATCTACCAATGTTAGGGTGAGAATTCCTTGATTCTTTCGGTAACATAACAGCCAGTTGGGCCTGATGTGCAATTCTCTTGTGCCGCTGAATTTGCCGGATAATTCATGATCGTGAAATTTTGGGTCAAGAAATTCATCCTTTCGAAGTTTTTCGACAATGTCTTTGAGCTCCTGTATTGGGAGACCTCTTTTTTGACTGCGTTTGTAGGATTTCTTGAATTGACTAGTCCAAATAACTTCGTAAATCATTTGTCGAGATCCGCCCACATTTCGTCCATATCCGTATAGCGTTTTGTATTCGGATTGGCTTCTAGTCGTTTTGCTTCTTCGATGGCGTCCATTAGCTCTTTAGACGCTTGTGGGTACTCCACTTTGAATGGTAGACCGCGATGCAATACGACTTGGCGCAAGAACATGGAAATCGCCTGCGACATAGAAAGTCCGAGCCCTTCCAAGAGGAGGGTCGCCTGGTCATTAAGTTCGGCGTCTATTCTAAGGTTCTTTGCGACGGTTCTCATGATATATAATTTACAACTATTTGCAAGTAAATGCAAGTGTTTGATTGTATTTTCTATCATTTTGTTTCCTTTTTTAAGGCTATAGCACAAAAAAAAGCCGTATTTCCATAGCTCGCAATCGGCTTTTCGATTGCTTTGAGATATAAAAATACGGCTTGTAAGCAGGAAGTCCTGCTACCAGTGCTTGTCGGATGGTAATATACAAATTTTTGGTGGGGGAGGCCTCCCCCTCGGCAAAGCCTGTAGTCTTTGCCTACCCCTTCTAGCGGGTGCTCAGACGCCACACCCGCAACGCCCGGGCTTGCCCACACCACCCGCTCCAATGTCATACCGCACTTGATGCGGTATTGGTCGCCTACACCCCGTACATGGTGCAGATGGGGGCAGACAACATTACGTTTAAGGTCAACGTAACACTCAAGGCGACTGTAACGCCTGAAAAGCGCGTAGACGACTGGGTGTTCCGTGGAACGCTTGCAATGCACGAATGGACCTCCGAAGAAATGAAGAACACAAAAATCTGGGGCTTTGCCGCACAGCAACAGGGCGATTTCAAAATCGGTGAATTCGTTCCGTTCGGTGCCTGGATCCGTCCGTTCCGCGCCTTTATGGAATACGACCCGTCTGGTAACAAAGGTTCCTCTGGAGCGCCTGTTCCGAAGGGCGAACCTGGTCCCACCGTGGCAAGCCTAAGGCCAAGGGAATTTACCTGAAAAAGTAAGTTCAGGTATAAACGCTTGTTTTAAAGAAACGGTCCTACGGGGCCGTTTTTTTTGCATATAAACTTTCTAAACTATGGATTTTTTTTACATCTTTTCTAAATTTGACGCGAATAAACATAGAATGGGATGCTTTACCCTATGAAAAACATCAAAATATTCGCATTTTTGGCAGTTTTCCTCCTTTCTGCGGCTGTTTCGACCGCGTGGGCATGGAAGGGGAACGGCACCAGTGACGCGCCATACCAGATTACTAGTGCCGCCGACCTAACTCAGTTGGCAACCGACGTGAACGGTGGCGAGAGCTACAGTGATAAGTATTTCAAGCAGACCGCCGACATTACGCTTAGCGGAGAGTGGACTCCCATTGGCACAGAAAGCAACCCATTCAAGGGCCACTACGACGGCGGTGGCTTTGCCATCAGGGGACTGCGGGTGACTGGCAACTACAAGCATGCGGGACTCTTCGGTTATATATCGAGTGATCGTTATCATGGTTCCCAGATATTCATCGAATTGAAGAACATCAATATCGTGGACTGCGTTATCGATGTGGGAACCGTTAATGGTAGTGCGGCTGGCGGTATTGCTGGCGAGACTGGTGGTCCCGTCCGCATGACCGGCAACCGAGTCAGAGGCTCTATTACGGCTTACGGCAATACAGGTGGTTTCATTGGCCTCATTCGATCGAATGCCACCGTGAGCAATAACTTCGTCGATGTGACTGTCAGCGGTACGGGCAACCAGTATAATCAATATTTCCACCCTGAAGTTTGCTTGATGGTAAGCGTGAGTGGTGGCAGTTCCGGTGGCTCCGGCAACTACTACCACGACAATGGCGGAAACGTTTCTGTCAGCCTCAATACGAATATTACAGCCACTCCAGTTTATTCCGTTACCACATCTGTCGCCGGCCTTACCATGAGCGACGCTAACGTGACCCTCGACGGAGTCAAATACTACGAGACCGGCAAAATAGTCACCTTCGGTTTCTCTGGTTCCGGCAGTGTAGTGTATTTTGTCAATGGAGAACGTATTGAGGGCAACAGCGTTACCTTGGGTCATGAAGATTTGACGGTGCAAATTGGCGTTCCCTACATTGATGAGAACGGAGAAGAACAGGTCCGCAAGCCGGGCGAATTCACTGTGCTTACCTCCACAACCGACGTGAGCAACCTCGGAGGCGGCTGGTACGTGGTGCAGGGCGAAGTGAGTTATGGGAACTCGGTCAAGTTTAGCGGTGACGCACACCTCATCCTCGCGGACGAAGCGAAGATGGAGATTGTAACTGAAGGTGAATCAGAACATGGAATCTATGCATCGAATAATCTGACCATCTATGGGCAGAACGGGCAAAGCGGAATTTTGAACGACACCGCAAAAGGCGAAAACGGTTCCGGCATCTACAGCTATTCTGGCGATATAACGATAAACGGCGGCAAGGTCACGGCCACAAGCACAAACGGTTACGGCATCTACAGCTATTCTGGCGATATAACGATAATCGGCGGCACGGTCGAGGCCACTGGCTCAAACCGCGGCATCTATGGTGATGAAGGAGTCACGATAATCGGCGGCACGGTCGAGGCCACTGGCTCAAACCGCGGCATCTATGGTGATGAAGGAGTCACGATAAACGGCGGCACAGTCTCGGCCACTGGCACATTTTGTGGCATCCGCAGCTATAACGGAAACATCACCCTTGGCTGGACGAACAGCACCGACAACATCAAGGCTAGCGGCTACTACAGCAAAAATGGTGTCTCCATCGCCGAGGGCAAGTCGTTCAAGGACGAAGACGGTAAAGCGTATAGCGGCACGCTCACTGGCGAGCAACTTTCCGCTATTAAAGGCAAGAAACTTGAGCCTTGCTATGCGGTTGCGTTGGACTTGCAAGACGGCAAAGCTCCTGTAATGCTCCCGGCAACTTTCGACGAAAACGGCGTTGCGCACGTCGCAAAGCCCGCCGACCCGAATCGCGACGGTTTCACGTTTGAGGGATGGTTTACCGCCACAGACGGCAACACAGAATTCGACTTCTCCGCTGCAATCACCGGCAATACGACTGCCTACGCACATTGGACTGAGAATACGCCTGTCGAATACATCGACGAAAACGGCGGAACAAATGAAACTAAGAATTACATCTTGCTCACTAATGACATAAATGTGGATAACCTCCCCGGCGGCTGGTACGTGGTGCAAGGCGAGGTGAAATACACGAG
>JAGAHT010000035.1:0-12296 GCA_017626945.1 Fibrobacter sp. | reverse complement strand
TCTATCGAAGATCTCGAACTCGCCGGCAAGCGCGTGTTCATCCGTGTTGACTTCAACGTTCCGCAGGACAAGGTGACTGGCGAAATCACCAACACCAAGCGTATCGAAGCCGCTCTCCCGACCATCCAGTACGCTCTCGATCACGGTGCAGCCGTCGTGCTCGCTTCCCACCTGGGCCGTCCGAATGGCGAAAAGAACATGAAGTACACGCTCGCTCCGGTTGCAAAGAAACTCGAAGAACTCATCAAGAAGCCGGTGAAGTTCCTCCCGGACTGCGTTGGTCCGGAAGTTGAAGCTGCCTGCGCTGCTATCAAGCCGGGTGAAATCATCCTCCTCGAAAACCTCCGCTTCCACATCGAAGAAGAAGGCAAGAGGAAGATCAAGAACGCCGATGGCACCGAAACTAAGGAAAAGGCCGACAAGGAAGCCGTGAAGGCATTCCGCGCAAGCCTCACCAAGCTCGCTGACGTCTACGTGAACGACGCTTTCGGTACCGCTCACCGCGACCACTCCTCCATGACTGGTGTTGAACTTCCGCAGCGCGCTGCCGGTTTCCTCATGAACAAGGAACTCAAGGCATTCGACCAGGTGCTCAACAATCCTCCGCGTCCGTTCCTCGCCATCCTCGGCGGTGCCAAGGTCGCCGACAAGATCCAGCTCATCAACAACCTCCTCGACAAGGCCGACAAGATCATCATCGGCGGTGGCATGGCTTTCACCTTCAAGAAGGTTCTGAACAACATCGAAATCGGTTCTTCTCTGTTTGACGAAGAAGGCGCCAAGCTCGTTCCGGATCTCATGGCTAAGGCTAAGGCTGCCGGCAAGGAAATCATCCTCCCGGTTGACTACATCGCTGCCGACAAGTTCGCTGCCGACGCTGCCACGAAGGCTGTCTCTGACGCCGAAGGCATTCCGGCTGGCTGGATGGGCCTCGATGTGGGCGCTGAATCCACCAAGCTCTTCGTGAACGCTATCAAGTCTGCCAAGACCATCGTCTGGAACGGCCCTGCAGGCGTGTTCGAATTCGAAGCTTTCGAAAAGGCCACCAAGGCTATGGCCGACGCTATCGTCGAAGCTACCGCTGCCGGCGCAATCACCGTGATCGGTGGTGGCGATACCGCTACGGCTGCCAAGAAGTACGGCGCCGACAAGAAGGTGACCCACACCTCTACGGGTGGTGGCGCTTCCCTCGAACTGCTCGAAGGTAAGGTGCTGCCTGGTGTAGCAGTTCTTACTGACAAGTAACTGATTATGAGGCGAGTGAAGTGCGAACGCTTGCGTTCGCATTTCCGAGCCTAGAATTTTGCGCTTACGCAAATTCCTGACTTTTTAACCCTGCAAGTTTTTGCGGGGTTTCTTTTTTTGCTGAATAATATATATTTCCTTTATATGAGATTCATTTGTCCGTTCGTAATTCTGTTCGCGGTTCTCCTTGCTCATGCCCAGGAGGCGGATACGGCGTTTGTCTCGGCTGCCGACGGTGATTCCGTTGTGGCGGAAGATATTATATTGGGTGACAATATCAGGAAGATTCAAACTGAATATTATCGTAATCTTGCCGGGGGAGAGCGGCAAAAATTCGTCGGGACGCTGCTCTATGTTGGCGGAGGGATTTTTACTTGTTTGAGTGTAGCCCTTACTGTTGCATACGTAAAAAGTTATCGCGAATTCAAGCGCACGTGTCAGGGTGATTTGTGCGATGACGCTGGCTCTGGAATCACGCTTGTCTTTTTAGCTTATGGTGTCAGTGCGGGTATGCTTGTTCCGGCTTATTTTGTCTATGCTAGGGGAGAAGAGAAACTGAAGCGTGCCGATTTTTACGGGAATATACTGAGGCAGCGTGGGGAGGTTTCGATGAGCATAAGGCTATTTCCTGTGGTCGATCCCGTGGAACGCTCGCTTGGCGGGATTCTTGCCCTGGATTTCTAGAGGTCGGGCCTTAAAAATGCGAATTTTGCCGTTTATAGCCTCTGTCGACAAGCATGTTTGTGTGATTTTTGCTGCAAGTTTTTGCAGGGTCTTTTTTTGCGTTGTCTTCCCCGCGAAGGCGGGCGGACAGCACTTAGCACTTTAGTGCTTAGTGCGCATGGCCACCAAGGTGGGGATCTCCTTTCGGAAATCTCGTTAGCGAGGGTTTCTTTTTTTTATCTTTGAACTTATGAGATATCTTGTTTTTATTCTTTTATTTGCAATGTCCGTGTTCGCGCAAGAGGCGGATTCGTATGTTCCAGCCCAGGCTCCGGCCGAAGCCCCGATCGAGGATCCTGCCACGCAGCCCCAATACGTGCAATACCCAAACCAGCCGCAAGATGTGTCGGTTCAACAAAATGTGCAAACTCCGCAATACGCCCCCGCACAATACGGTCAACCCAACCAGTATCCTCAGCAACAGCAGTACGCACCTGCGCAGTATCCGGCACAATACCCGAATCAGTATCCTGCCCAGCAGCCTTATTATGCTCCGGCACCGTACCCCGTTGCACAGCCGCAGTACCCGCTTCAATACTACCAGCAGGTTTTCTATGACGATAGTGTCGCCTACTACCAGAACAAGATTGAAATCTACACTCAAAGCGGCAATTCGAAGCGGAGAGCGGGCAACGCCATGATGATCGGAGGCGGTATTGTCGCTGCAATCGGAGGGATTATGATGATCGGCGCATTGGACGATGTCGACGACGATGACTGTCGCTACAATGATTACCGGTGCAACGAAGACCACGAAGGTAAAGAGAACATCGCCATTGCTGGTTACTGCGTATTCCTCGGAGGCGCTGGCGTTTTCATCGCAGGCGTCGTCGTAAAAATAGTGGGCGGATCCAAGCTGCGCAAGGCAGAGCGTTTCCGCAATTCCCTTGTGCAGTACAACTACAGAAGACAACACGCCCTGCAGCTGCAAATTGAGCCGCTCATCAACGCCCGCAAAGGCTCCTACGGCAGCAGGCTTTCTTTGAATTTCTAATTCGTAGACACTTTAAAAAAATGATTTGCGCAACTCTGCAATATACTTTGCAGAGCTTCTTTTTTACAATTTATTAGATTTTCGCAAGGAACCCCTATGCATAAGTTCGAGACATTTCTTTTATTCCTCGTCGCATCGTTGTTATGCGGGTGTACCTCCATTGAAACCAAGGTCGAAATGACCAAGGGTCGTTTTAAAATTCCCGAAATAGAAAACTTTAATGGCGTGGGGAAATTCGTACCTGAACAGACCTTACTAAAGGGATTCTCGTTTTCTGTCGCCAAATCAAAAGACCGGGAAATTCCGATGGACGTCTCAAACGAAAAAGAAGACTTTTCGGATTCAATCACCCTGCCCAACAGCAAAATCGACTTCGCCTACGTACACAAGACCTGGGATTTCGCAGGTACAGCAGACTTTTTATTCAAGGACGAAATAGTCCTATCGGGACTATCCTTCGGCTTCAATTCGTCACTATCCGCATTTATACGGGGCGTTGTTGGTATAAACTTAACGCATTTTGAAAGTGGACTTTTCGGATATTTCGCCTTAGGGCAATGGCAAAGTTCTTACACAGGATACCAATACACAGAAAGCTTCTATGACATGGGCGATCGCATCCCTGCATCCAAAGAAACGTACGAAGAAAATTATTCTGGAAAAATTGTAACCACCGCCGCAGCAGGAACCTACGCTTCCGTCTATGCGGGACCAGCGGCCCTTTCAGGATCCATTTCTATGTTCTCCCCGTGGGGCGGCACCGAAGACAGAATGGACCTGACCTTTGAATTTCCTTACCTGTTCAAGGCGTACCTGGGGACATCGCTCTGGATTGGTGACCATATCAAAATTTCCGCAGGCATCACTGACTACCTGAACGCCGAAAAGAGGAATTTGTCATTCGGCGGATCCGCAGGACTATGGCTATAGGGGGGGAAGATTATGAGATCTCTATCAAAAAAATTCCTTGCCATATTGTTGATGACGCTGATGATTTCCGGTTGCGCTAGTGTCAATACAGGCCATGCAGAAATTTATTTCAACCAAAGGACCGTAAAGCATCAAATTCTAATTGATGGGGAAACATACGCCGAAATAAGCCCCGCCCAAAATTCCGCAATGGTAGCCATCAACATTCCCAAAGGGGAACATCAACTGACCATAGTAAACAACAGCAATATCTTGTTGGATACGACCTTGGTCATCGGAAATGACCACAACCGCAACAAATGGCTAGAATGGTCCATAGGCACAACAGGACTGCTCGGGTCGATTACTTTTGGAGGTGTAGGGTGGATTGTAGGCTTGTTCTTATTTACTGTGCCTCATCTTCTTGATCAATCATTTAATGAAGCGGACGCAATTCTCAATATAGCGGCAATCACACCTCCAGATATCGAAGAATTTTACAGTGATTCCATATACGCAAACATTACCTTTAATTCCGTTACAAACAGAAAATTTTTTTTCAAGCCAGAAGCTCTTTGTTATGACGAACCCACTAACCTGATTTGGATAAAAACCTATAGCAACCTATCTTATTACGACTTAGAAATGGTCTCGTTATGCACATCTCAAGAGTCTGACATTCAATGCAAGACCCCAGACAAAAAATTCTGGCAAGATTTTCAGTGTCGTCCAAAACCCGAATAAATCAAAATGTTGTCCGTCAAAACGGATAACCCAAGCGCAAAGGATTCTACGTAAAGTGGTAGGCTAGTTCGCTTTCTGGACGCTGTCGCCGTAGATGGTTTTCCAGTCGTTCTTCATGGACACGGGAATCCATCCGTTCTTTTCACTGGCGGCACGCATCTTTTCGGCCTTGGCCTCGTTGCCATATTCGCGTTCGAGGTCATCGCAGAGGAGCATAAAGCCCATAGCCCTGTACTTGTTGCCGTGAATGGCATAGTTCAAGAGGCTTGCGTCGGTACCGCTGTTACCGAAGGCGAGCACGGGCTGGTAGCCGATTTCGCGGGCAAGGGCTGTCACCTTGTTCATCTGCAGATTCTTGATGATGCTCTCCCCCGCAAGCACGAGTTTGTCGCCATCCTGGATGGTATAGGCGAGACCGTCGGCGCCGTTCTGGTTATTTGACACCACGACTACATCGGAACCGATAATCTGCCGAGGCGGAAGACCGAGGCCGTCCATGACGACGGGGCGCATCGTGTAGCGTTCGGTGCCGCTGCTCACGTAAATCGTAAATCCGTTTGCGGTCAGGAACTTGACCACTTCGACCATCGGCTTGTAATAGGCATCGCCACGCTTGAGGCCCGTAAAGCCCGGCTGCGGTTCTGCCATAAAGGCACGAACGTATGCCTCAAATTCCGAGAGCGTCATGCCCTTGTAGGCCTGCGCGACCATACGTTCGCGTTCGGCGCTAAGTCCAGGGAAGACCTTTTTTTCGCGACCTTCGCGGGCGGCCTTCAGTTGCGGCTTGGACGGCTTGAAAGTTGAATCGTCAAGGACGCGGTGTTCAAAAAGCATCCAGTCAAAGTAGGTCGGAGCCGTTTCGAGGAAGAGTGTACCGTCCCAGTCGAACGCGGCGATACGGCGTTCCACCGGGATAAAATCCGGCGAAGTAGAATCTGTCACCGCACGCACGAAAGCTTCCAGAGAATCCTTTGCAGGAGCATGTTCCGTCCACAGCGAGAGAGTTACCGGGCGTTCCGGGAGCGAAGCGGCCTGTTGCGCCTGCGAGGCAACCGGAGTCTGCGCAGCGGCAGTCTTTTCTTCGGGACATTTTTCGCAGCAACCAGCAAAGAACAGAGCCGCAATTGCACTCGTTGCAATAATTCGAGAAAACATCATACACCTTCCTTCTTATGTTTTTTAGAAATATAACACTTTTGATAGAAGATCGGCGAAGTTTACAGGCGAATTTACGTCGCGAATTTTTTGTTCGTGTGAGCCTCGACCACATTCACCACGTAGTCGCCGAGTTTTTCGCAATCGTTCACCACATCCATGTAGTGCACGCCCATCTGGTAGCTGTACTTTTGCGATTCGATATCGGCAATATTTTTCTCCTTGAGGAGCTTGCGGTAATCGTTGATCTCATTCTCCATATTCAGCGTACGGTTTGCGTCGGCAGTCACAGCATCGCTAATGACATCGATCATGTTCGTTAACGCCTTGTCGCAAAGCTGCATCATGTGCTTGATGCGGTTGTACTGCTCTTCGGTAAAGTCGTCGGTGCTCCTAAACTTGCGGTTGATGGCGCGGGCCATGTTATAGCAGGAATCCCCGATACTTTCGATTTCAGAAATTTCACGGAGCATCGACTGGATATTCGTCTTACTTTCGGGGCTCAAGCGACCTTCGGAAACCTGGTTCAGGTACTTGGCGATTTCAATTTCCATGTTGTCGCTGATGCCTTCGTACTTCTCGATGCGGGCAAAGAGCTTCACGAAATCGTTTTCGTCCTTCATCTCGAGCAGTTCGGGCACCATGCGAAACATTTTCTGTGTGCGTGCGGCAAACAAATTAATTTCTTTGCGGGCTTCGAAGAGCGAAAGTTCTGCGGTGCTCATGAGGCCCGCGCTGATAAACTTGACCTTGAAATCCTCGCCGTCTTCCTTCTCGCGGATAATCTTGCAGATGATTTTTTCCATCGGCTTGATGAACCAGATGAGGATAAGCACGTTGCAGAGGTTGAATGCCGTATGGAAGGCAGATAGCGCGTAGGTCACACGGACGCTCGCCTGTGCAACTTCTTCTTCGGTATGCGGCACGAACGTCGGGTCGAACCCTACGATGCTGCACACCATGTTCACGAACGGGCGGAACACGATCAATACCCACACCACGCCGAACACGTTGAACAGCATGTGGGCCAAGGCCGCACGTCTCGCCTGCGTACTTGCCGAAAGAGCGGCGAGGTTCGATGTCACCGTGGTACCGATGTTTTCACCCATCACAAGCGCAATGCCCTGATATATCGGAAGCACTCCGCTGCTGCAGAGCAGGAGTGTAATCGCCATGATAGCCGCAGACGACTGCACGCACATGGTAAGGACGCTACCCAGCAGCAAGAAGAGGAGCGTGCTGAAAATACCCCAACCGCCGGTCGTCGCAAAGAAGTTGATCACCGTCTGGTTATGGGCCAAGTCCATGGCCACCGCATTTTCACGCAGCGTGGTAAGGCCGAGGAACATGAACGCGAAACCGAACACGAATTCGCCGATGCTCTTAGTCGAATTCTTCTTGGTGTAAGAAAGGATGATGCCGAGGGCGAAGAAGGGCCACACCACCGAGCTCATGTTGAACTGGAACCCGAAAACGGACATAATCCATGCCGTGGCCGTAGTACCGATGTTTGCACCCATGATAACAGGAATGGCCTGACTCAATGTGAGCAGGCCAGCGTTAACGAAGCTTACGGTAAGGACGGTCGTAGCGGTAGAAGACTGCACCGAGGCAGTCACAAAGGTACCTGTGAGAAGGCCTCCGATGCGGTGCTTGGTCATGGTTCCAAGGACAGCACGCAGGTGACCGCCCGTGAGTTTCTGCAAGCCTTCGCTCATGGTCTTCATGCCGAACATGAGGAGCGCAAGGCAACCGATCATTTTAAGAATCATAAGTGTCATAGGACATTCCTACGGAACGCCACTACCGGATCATCGTCGCTGCCTTTCAGCTAGTTCGGGCTCATGGCGGTGAGTTGTTTATTGTAAAGAGTACGTAAAAATATAGTAAAGTACCAGCATTTTCCCATTCCATAAAGGGCTATAAAAAAGGAATATATTTATTACAAGCAAAGCCCCCATCAATTGACGGGGGCTTTTGTCTCAAAAACTAACGGACACTTACAATTCTTGTCTGTTTTCCGCTACGGACAATGTAGCGGCCGGCACGGGGTACGGTCAAATTCACCGTCGACCCATGGGCGCGGGCCGTCGCGACCAGGTGACCTCGCATATCGAGTACCGCCACCGGCCTTTTTTCGGCAAGACCCGTCACAGAGACTTTCCGCGCCGAAACCTCTACCTGCATCGAAGGCGCCTCCGGTTTCACAACCACCACAGGAGTCGTACCACCTTCACCCTGTCCCGAAGAATCACCACCCGCGAGTACCACGTCTTCCAGGAAACTCAAGACATACGGCACATCAGAATCGCCAAAGGAATCCTTGATAACTTTTACTACACAAGCCGAGGTTGTATCCGATTTCATCTTGGGCAGGCAGTCTCCAAATTCCCACTCTGCATTAGTCAAGAAGGCAAGATTACCCTTCATCTCATCAAAGGACTTGAAGACGGTCGTTTCGGAATCAAATTCGTTTGTCTCATCGGCAGCGTACTTTGCAAAAGCAGAAACCGACTTGCCACCATAATAATAGTTGGCCAAGGAATTGCTTCCGCCTAAAAATTCATACACCAACGATGCTATGCCGGTTCCCGACAGTGTATCCGAATAATTATATCCCGAGGCAATTCGTCCACCATCGATTACAGACGCAATTCCTCCCGTATATCGAAGCGTCGAGCCACCCTCGTTCTTGACAGTTCCCCTGTTGTAGTCGTCATAGACAGATGTAGCAAGGCCGTACCCCAAAAGGCCTCCAGCATAAGCGACACTATCCGAAGCCTTGACAGTTACAGGTCCATAGTTATATGAATAAACGACAGTTGTTGTTGCGAAACGCATCCCACTGCTCAAGCTACTGAAGGATCCGTTACTTAAGCCAATCACACCACCTGCATACACCGCCTTACCCGAAAGGGCGTGAACACGACCCCAGTTGCCACCAGCGGTAAACGTATTCACAGAATCCAACTGTCCCGCAATGCCGCCAATGGTAAGGGTTCCCGAAGTGGAGCGACCTTCAACCAGTCCCGTATTATGGTTTCTACTCATCGAGCTCCTGACCGCATGTCCCACGATTCCTCCCGCAGAAACAGATCCGTCACCCGAAGCAAGCACCATTCCGCTATTAGAATTATCAATAATCGTGGCCGATCCGCTGTATCCAGAGCCCGCATAACCGATAATGCCGCCCACAAGTTGTCCAGACACTCGGCCTGAATTTGCATTTTCGACAACAACGGCATTGCCTTCCGCAACGATACCACCAGCAACGCCATCCGAAAGAACAACGGTATTTTCGTTCGTATCATTACGTACAACGCCATAGTTATGCGCAACAATTCCTCCCGCTAAATCCCCACCGCGCACAAGGCTATTGCGTATCTTGACATTGCGGATACAGGAATTTTTACCGAGTTCAATCGCAACACCGGCCGCAGACATTCCATAGTTATTTTCAAAGCGGCTATTGGCAATCGTCAAGTTTTCAACAAGCGCCGTATCCCCGACACAATAGAATATGGAGCGCGACATATTGAGCCCATAAATGGTATGTCCGTTACCGTTAAAGCGCATTTTCAGGCACCCGGTCCGGCTCGTGTCAGTAGCAATCTTCTGCTTCGCCAAATGAACAGTATCCTTCCCCATCACGATGTCTTCGGTAAGTTCAACCTTGAGCTTATAGGGATACCTTTTATAGGTATAACCCATCTCCAGGAAGTTATTCAGTTCAGAGGAATTTGAAATGGTATAGACAAGGGTATCGCCCTCTACATGCGACAGCGGCATCGCAAATTTACCTTGGTCAAAGTAAACCGAATCGTTTTTATACAAACTATCGAATGTGAACACCGGATACCCGCCGCGGCGCACCCATAGCTTTCTGTCCGCCGTTTTTCCGTTCGATGTATTCAGCGTTGCCACCATTTCGTCACTTTGCAGTTCCGCAGTCGTTTTCTTGCAGTCCGTACATTCCACTAAATCGCTGTACAAGATTTGACCCAGCGCACCCACATTAGAAAGAGTGCCGTCGTAATAGGTGTTTCGCGGAGGAACCATAGCGTTGGTGTAGCCGGTTATACCACCGATGGAATCCCCCTTTATGCTAGGAGCCGCACTATAGGCATTCTGGATATAGAAATCTGCATAAGTATAGCTCCCTACAATTCCACCAGCATAGCTTCCGCCATAAGCAAGTTTTCCCTTCGCCGAGACACTTCCTCGGTTATAGACATCGGTGATCATCATCTCGTTTGCGTAGCCGACAATGCCACCCACATTCAGTACTACCGAAAGGGTTGACGTATCCGCCACGCTACCTGTCACATTACCGTAGTTGTAGGCAAGGCGCAGTGCATAATTCATGTTGTACGGACGATCCGCCCACCCCAAGACACCGCCCACATAAGTCCTGAACACACCTTCCGCATAAACATTTCCGCGGTTGCCCAACTTGTCAAATCCCAGATAATTAGAATTCATCTGTTCATTACCAACAACGCCACCAACATACGTCTTCAGTTCACCACCGTAGCCGTAAGCCTTGACCGCCCCCTTATTCAACGCGTTGCTTATGGGAAGATAACGATTTTCACCAAAGATTCCTCCAACGGCGAACTCACCCGTTTTAAAGGCGCCTTCGACCATTGCAGTCACATTACCTTCATTCAAGAAATCGCGGAGTTCACCCGTTTCGTACCGATGAAGATGCTTGTTGCCAATAACACCACCCACATAAGAATAAACCGGCAAAGATGAAGTTGGATCGCTTTCAAACGAAACCTTGGACGACACGTCGCCATAGTTTTGCAAATTGGCAACCGAGCCGAGCACATAGCCCGCGACACCGCCCACATACACTTCCCTATGCGCCGTTACCACGTCAACCGCACCACGATTGACGCAGCCTTCTATGGCATAGCCAGGTTGCGATTCCGCGTACCCAACGATACCTCCAATATAAATATCGTACGAGAAATCTGTTCTGTCAGTCACCTTTTCCGAATAGATGACCTTCGCCGAATTGGAACAGCCAAGGATGCGGCCTCTAGAGTAGCCAACAATGCCGCCCACATAGGATGCCCCCGTAACAGAGCCACCCTCGACGCTACTATTGAAAATGGCAGTAAGTTCATCGTCCGACGAAATCATGCGGCCCGCGATACCACCGGCATAATAAGCAGACACCACCTTCGTATTGGTCACATTCACATTCTGCACAACACCGCGCAGCATGTCGGCAATGGCGCCAACATAATAAGCCGTATCGCTACCGAAGGAACTGTTTGCCACATTGATGTTGCGGACTTCGCCCACGTTAATTCCGATGGTTTCAAACATGGAATTCTCGGCATTCAAACCATAAACAGTATGCCCGCGGCCATCAAAGAACCCCTGAAAGAGGGACTGGTCCTTATTCCGAACCCATTTTTTAGAGCAAAGCTTCGACGTGTCCGAGCCAAAAATAATATCATTTTTTAGATAGGCTCGAAGCGTTTCGTCATACTTTCTCAATACCGTTGCCGAATCCAGGAACCAAACTAGTTCTTCTGGGGTCGTGATTTCGTAGTAGTCCAGACCATCACTCTTGACGACCTTCGGTAACTTGGCCGAGCCCGACCACGCCGCAAAAGCCCCCTGCACAAAGGCATACAGGGCAACTGCAAAGCACCACTTTTTAAGCATGATTATCCTCCTAACAAATTATACGCAATAAATATAAATTATTCTGCGTCGTTAGGAGATCCCCGCCGGATTTTACCCCGCACTTGATGCGGGGCGGGGATGACATAGCAGCCTAAAGGCTACGGACCATGGCAACGACCTGGGAGGCGATTCCCTCGCCGCGACCGGTAAAGCCGAGCTTTTCGGTGGTCGTTCCCTTAATGCCAACCTGCTTCACGTCAAGACCAAGCACGCGAGCGATATTCGCCTTCATCTGGTCCTTGTGCGGGTTCACCTTCGGGCGTTCGCACATCACGATGCTGTCGATATTGATGATTTCGTAGCCGGCCTTCTTGACTTCTTCGCCGACCTTGCGCAAGAGTTCCAGGCTGTCGGCCCCCTTGAAGGCAGGATCGGTGTCCGGGAAGTACGTTCCGATATCGCCGAGACCCGCAGCCCCGAGCAGAGCATCGCTAATGGCATGCAGCAAAACGTCGGCATCACTATGGCCGAGCAAGCCCTTTTCGTACGGGATATCCACCCCGCCAATAATGCACTTGCGGCCTTCCACCAACTTGTGAACGTCAAAACCAATACCCGAACGATAAATCTTATCCATAATGAATCCTTTTTTTTATACCACAGCAAATTTAATAAGAGATTTACCCTTGGTCTTTATCAGGATCGCCAAAACCAGCCATTCCGACTTCAATGATGCAAGAAAGAACCCCGTCGCCGAGGTTCTTCGCCGTATCTTGTCCGAAATCAGTGAACTTTTAGGTCCATCTGGTCCGGCAAATCATCGGGGCCGTCGCTGCTGGCGGACAAAAGGCGTGCTTCATGCAGGATTTCGACCGTCTCG
>JAGAHT010000034.1:0-134149 GCA_017626945.1 Fibrobacter sp. | reverse complement strand
TCCACCTGGGCTTCGGGCAGCGGATACGTACCTTCCTGCTCGATGGGGTTCTGCGTAGCAAGCACCAGGAACGGTTCGTCCAGCTTGAACGTCTCGTCACCGATGGTGATGTGGCGTTCCTGCATCGCTTCGAGCAAGGCGCTCTGCACCTTCGACGGCGCACGGTTGATTTCGTCGGCCAGCACCAGGTTCGTAAAGAGCGGGCCCTTGCGGGTCTCGAACTTCGCTTCCTTCGCGTTGTAAATCGTGGTACCCAGCAAGTCGGCCGGCAACAGGTCGGGCGTGAACTGGATGCGCTTGAAATCCAGCGACACGGCATCGGCAAAAGCCTTCACCGCAGTCGTCTTGGCAAGGCCCGGCAGGCCTTCCAGCAGCACGTGACCGTCGGCCAAGATACCCGTCAAAATGCTTTCCACCAGAGCCTTCTGGCCAATCACCGTCCCTTCCACTTCACGCAGCAAGTTCATGCAAAAAGCGCTCTGCTGGCGCACCTTTTCCGAAAGTTCCTGAATATCCATGCGATTTTACCTCTATGTATATTTTACAAAATTTCAACGACCTCCGTTTTTCGAATATCATCGTTCGTCAGCAAGACGAGAGACGAGAGACGAGAGACGAGAGATTTTTTACGGCTTTAAGATACAAAATTCCCCGGAAAAAGGCAAATGAGACTAGAAAGTGGTTAGTGATTAGTGGTTGGTGGTTAGGAAAGGGGAAAGCCTCCCCCTGGTTGCAGCCGCTACGCGTCTTCCTCCACCCCCTCACCTAGGGGGACACCCCCTAACACCCCCGCAATCAATCACTCTTCTGCACCATTCTGTCTTTTCTCGTATTCTTCCAAGGACTCCAAATCCCTTTCCTTTTGGCGTTCTTCCGCAGCCTTCATTTCGGTTTGCGTTTTTTCTTGTTTCTTTATTGAAAAAGCCATAGACTCAAACGTACTTATAATACTTATCGTTACAGAAAACCTGTCCATTTTTGAGAATTTTTCGTACTTTTCAGGATAGTTGCTATATTCCCTGCGTTTATATGTCAAGTCCCTTCCATAGCGGAATTCTACACCTATCCTTAGTGATTCATTCGGCATAAAGGAAGCATAACCACCACAACCAATCTCGTCATAAAAGACAGGTGCCGACCTGCCCATTCCAATAACCATAGCCCCATGCTGAGCCGTATTGGCTTCACGACCATTTCTAGACAAATGCTGAGTCATGCCTATCCGGAAATTATCCCCTATAGGCAATTGCTCAATAAGTGATATACCGCCGCCCCATTGAAAATATTTGTGTTCCACTTTTTCCAATTGCCACAGCCATAAATTGCTCCAACCCATCACACCAAAATAATCCGAAACAAAACCTGCCTGCACGTAAGGCGTCAAAAAATCAAACCCCAATCCGTACTTGAAATACCCTTTATTTCTCTGAAGAGAGAACATGCCACCTATGGGCCATTCCTTGCTTTTATAGTACCATTCGTCATTCCAATCATCTGACCTTTCTACTTCCTTGATTCCGTCGGCAACATAATCAACGCCAGCTTCATCATCGACAAGATTTCCAAAAAACGCCGAAGCAGAGGCCCCCATCACATAATCTCCGTCACTTTTCTCCATAAACGTAGCAGCAGATGGCGGATGAATAATGGCAACACTGCACCCCACAAACAGCAAGGTGCACACCGCCAAAACAATCCATAAAATTCCGCGAGCCATTATCTACAAAATAGAATATCTAGGCAAAACCCGGATTCATTCCATCCAACAATTCGCAAGCTTCATCAAATAAAATAGACCACTTTGCTTCTAGGAAGGAGATTCCGGGTCAAGCCCGGAATGACAAGCATAGCAGCGGGCATGACAAGCGTAACAAAGCACGACAGAATAGAAAACAGACCATATTGCTGACGCCAGCAATATGGTTCACTCTATCAAAGCACTAATTTTGCCCATTCGGGAATATCGTCTGAATACTGCTTTATGAGCTTGCCCTCCGCTTTACGGAATAGCAACCTAGCATCAACTCCATCAACGGAGTTATCATAGATATAAAGTCTATCGACAAGTTCCGAAATGCACTTGCAATTGAAGATTGACTTCTGATATCGAGAAATAATTTTTGTGATAGGAACGTCGTGCCCGCCCTGCATCACACGTTTGGCAATTCTTGCCGCGTTAATAGAAGGATGGTTCGTTGCAACAAAGAAAACACGAATAAAGTAACTCAAATCTTTAGCGCGTTTGATAAATTCAACTTTTCCATTCGACGAAGGTTGTCTTACCCGAACCATTCGGTCCAGCAATAACAATTAGTACAGGTCGATGTTCTGTCGGTGACATAATTATCGAATGGTTGCTATAGCACGTTTAATTTCATCAAAATAACGGGCTGTTGCCTCTGCATCAGCCTTACGGGCATCGTCAAAAGCCTCCTTCATCAACTGCGCAAGGAGTTCGTCCGAAGGTTCTTCGGTGCTCGTCAACTTATACGTATCTAAAGTCATCGGTTCAAGCATAAAACACTCCTCTCCATAGTATATACAAATAAAACCTCAAAGGCAAGTCCTTTGTAACCCGCAAAACACTAAAACACACATAAATTTGGCAAGCGACGATTGCCAAATCGGGCAAGCAGTGCTTGCCCAATCTTAAAAAATCAAAAGTCAAAGCGTTTTGCGTTTTTTAATTCTCGAACTTTCATTTTCTGCTGATCCGCAGCCCTTCTCAATTCCTGAAGCTGCCGTTTCTCTTCTTCAATTTCTTCTTCGGTAACAGACCCCTGACTCTCCTTTGTTCGAATAAGCCACTTCACTTTTTCCTTTCGCACATTCAATTCCGAACGCAACACCTCGTACCGATTCAATGCACTTTTCAATTCCCGACGACGATGTTTTTCTTCTGGAGTTTTTTCCTTCAAACCAAACAAGTAATTCAACGTAAAATAAAAACGATTGTTGGATTTCCCTATTTCCCGCCCATAACGGTATTCTAGCGAAGCACCCCAGAAGGAAACATAAGCACCGACACCATATTCCCCAAAAGCATCAGCAGACCAAAAACTAATACCACCCAAATTTTCATCGACCTTATAGACATTACGCGAAATATGTTCACTGGCACCTATTCTAAACTTTTCAGTTATCGGCAGTTCCTCTATTAGCATTACACCCCCATAAAACGAGCCTCCGCGTCCATAGCGTTCTTCCACTGCTCCCATCCCAGTCCAAGCCCATCCTTGCAATCCGACATACTGACTAAGAAAACCTGCATGCAAATTGGGAGTAAAATTTTCAAGAGATAAACCGAACACACCATAATGGATGCGATAAAAAAATGCAAGATCTAAATCCCTTGCTTCTTCAACACAAAAATAATCATTATGATCATAATTATTGCATTTTCCATCATAAAGATTACCTGTTCGCAGCGTTCCTCCAGAACCAAAGCCAAAACTTTTATTTTTCATATTCATGAACTGTGCGGCAGAAGGCGGATGATTCGAACACCCCGCAAGCAGCAGGGCACACACCATCAACACAATCCATAAAATTCCGCGAGTCATTATCTACAAAATAGAATATCTAGGTAGAAATCAGATTCATTCCATCCGCTCGTTTGCGGGCTTCGTCAAATAAAACAGACCACTTTGCTTCTAGGAAGGAGATTCCGGGTCAAGCCCGGAATGACAAGCGTAGCAGCGGACACGACAGAGTAAGAAAACAGATCATTTTCCCGGCTACCGGAAAATGATCATCTAATACATGTAAGACAAAGAGAAATGGGTTTGCCAGATGTTATTGGCCGAGGCGGGAGAACGAGTGTAGTAATAGGTTTCCCCTACAGACAACAGAACATGATCAAACAGAGATATGGTCGCCCCGGCGTATTGCGAGAGAAAATACGGGAAATCTATGGTTATGTCGTAATCCCCAGGAACCTCGATATTATCCAATTGGAGCGAACTCCTGAATAACCAAGGCTGATAATAGCCCGTAGAAAAATTCAACGAAAAATGTTCTGTCACAAAGAGACTTGAATAGGCGTACAATCCAAAATTGGCGTTGCTGTAAGAATGCGTTTCTTCAAATTTTCCCTTGACGACGGTATTGAAAAGAACATCATCATCCAAGCTGCCATTTTCTACGTACAAGTACTTTCCAGAATAAGTAGCCTTATCCTTGGAATAGCCCAGGCGAGCACCCAATCCAAATTCACCAAAGAGTGAATTCAGTCCCGCAAAAAGCGTAGCAGAAGGATAAGGACTCATCTCGATTCGTCCCCCTCCCAAGAAAAGCCATGTCTTTGCAAAAACATCCAAAGAACCGCTAAAGGGACTGTCCTTCAGTCGGTATTCAATGTTCGCATCTTCGTCCGGAAGCGATTCACCACGAGGTCGCCTATACCCTTCATTTGTTAGACCGTCTAGTGGAACTATTTCTTTGTCCCCAACGGTATACGCAATATTTCCCCTAAAGTAGACGGTATTCGGCATCACCCAGACGCCAGTTCCCCAAAACGGTTCGGGAACATCCACATCAAATGTGCCCTTCGTTATATTCGCCTTGTGAACGGAACAGCCATACAACAGGAACACCAATATAATGAGGAATGCAATTCTCATACGCTACAATGATACCTTTTTTCAAAGGGATTCGAGCGCATTCCATCTGCTTGTTTGTGGGTTTCGTCAAAAAAAACAGACAAATTCACTTCAGAAAAGGAGATGCCCGCGGACATGACAAGTAAAGCGGCGGGAATGACATACCGTCGTTTATTTTTTCTTCGCTTTTGGTGCAGGTAGTTCCGGCAACATGGCTTCGAGCAGGCGAACCAGCAAATCACCATCTTCAATCTGTTCTGCAGTGACACGCAACATCGGCTTCGCTCCTTCGTAGGGCAACTGCTTTTTTGCGCCGGGGAGCATCTCCACGGCCGCGGGCACGGGCTTCACCAGCAGGCGGTCATCATAAATCCCGCCGAAAATTTTCCCGTCAGCATAAAGGACGTACTCGCCCATCATCTTGCGGGTCGTCACGCGGAAACCACCTTCAAGCAGCTTTCCGTTGAACTGCCCCAAAACATGATCGCGGAATTTTTCAGAACTCGGCATAGTTTTAAATATAAATAAAGCACGGTCAAAAAACTTTTGCCGCGCACCCTTACATACTAAAAGCTCTAAATTCACACTCTAGTATGTAAAAAAAATCCGCAAAACACCCTTTTTGAGAGCATTTTCCCTATTTCAGACAACTTTTCTTCCCTAAAAACCCAAAAAAGTGACTCTTTTCGGGAAAAATTACATACTAATCAACACAAAACAAACATTCAGTATGTAAGCCTCTCGCGCAAGCATCAAAAACATCGTCGATAGCAGGCCGTACTATTAATTTGTATATTCTCCCTATGCTCAACTACGTATTCCTTATCCTCGCCATTGTCGCAGAAGCCGCCGGCACCACGCTCCTCAAGATGTCGGAGCAGTTTACCAAGCTCGTCCCGTCCATCGCATCGCTCGTGTGCTACGTAGCGTCGCTCTACCTGTTGAGTCTTTGCCTGCGAACCATCCCCATTGGCATCGCGTACGCCACCTAGTCGGCACTCGGCATCGCGCTCATTACAATAAGCGGCATCTTCTTTTTCAAGCAGATGCCCGACTTGGGCGCCATTATCGGGCTCGTCCTGATTATTTCAGGCGTCGCCGTGTTGAATCTATTTTCGAAGATGGATATCCACTAGGTTCACAGAACCTTTTCCATATACACGCACTCGAACGTGTCATGATGGGCCTTGCCACTCTCGTTGAAGCGGTAGCCCATTTTTTCGTAGAAGTCCGCGACTTTCACGCGGCTAGAGATTTCGACTTTCTTGAAGCCCGCCTCGCGCATCCACTTTTCTGCCTCGGCAACGACAGCCTGACCCAAATGTTTGCCACGATATTCCGGCAGTACCACAACACGCCCGATTTCGGCAACACCTTCGGCGGCATCGCCCACCTCGAACCAACGGCACGTGGCAACCGGATAGATATCATCCAGCGCAAGAATGTAATGGCAGTTTTCTCCATCATGCGAATCGATTTCGGCATCGAGCGGAATCTGGTATTTGCGCATCATTGCGGCGATGCGCACGTAATAGGCTCCCGCCCGTTCACATTCCTTTGTAACGCGGATGATATCCATGCGTTTAATCGGACATCAATTCTTCAAAAGTGATCTGACCGGCAAGATAGGCCTTGCATTCACCAATCATATCTTCATAAATGGCGGCACGTTCAGCCGGTGTCACGTTTTCCCTGCGGGTCTGTTCCACAAGCGTAAGCTTGCTTCCGTCGCATTTTGTCACAGAACTGACAACGGTTCCATAAAGTTCGTCATCTTCGTCTTCTTCATCTTCACTGTCTTCTTCGGCGGCAAGCATGCCCCTGCATGCAGACGCAGTACCGACATCCATCGCAATGTTTCGATTCATGATGAAATTATTTCCGTCAAAGGTAAGGTCACCATCTATCGTTGTTGTCAGTCCGTTAAAGACGCCCGTACCGACAATTTTCCAGTAGCTGCCATTCAGTTCACCTTCGCAGATGACGTCAAGCGAATTGTTGTTCGGATCCAGATTCGACAACATGGTGATAACGGCCAGCAGGTCTTCCCTGGTAATTCCAAGTCGATCAAGTTCCGGCTTCAAATATTCGTCAGGAATCAGCGCATATACCTTGTCGAGCCCTTCAGTGGGAATCCAGTCCTCGAACATGCAAGTAAACGTGATTTCCTGCCCCAAAGCGAAAGTTTTCTTGACTGCGCCCGTCTGACAGGTTTCTTCGATTACAAAGTTGGGATCCGCTTCGCTCAGTTTATCTTCAAGAACCCTGAGCATCATCTTCTGTTCTGGAGTAATTACCGCCTCTGCGCTAGCACTAGAGCCGGGGTTTACTCCGCCCGCACTTGACACGGGGGCGTCGGAATTGGAAGAGGTTGAACTGTCGCAGGCAACCATGGCAAAGGACATGGCTATGGCGATGGCAAGAATTTTTGTTCTCATAATAGGTCTCCTTTTTTATTAACAACATAATAAAAAAGGAGTAACCCGTCAACTCCCTCTTTTCCGACCCTATTCGTCTTCGGAAATACCCATCAGGTTCATGGCCGCTTTCCAGGTTTCCTTGTTTTCGAAACCGTCGCGTTTTCCGCCGCCGTAGCGGGCGTGCGCGAATTCCTCGACAATAGCCTCCCAGCCTTCCAGCTTGCCATCCTTCACAAGGGCATCCAAATTGACCGCGGAGGCGGAGGATGCATTCCCTGCAGCAAGCCCTTCGGCAGGCTCAGGGACCTTGCCAGCAGAGTTTCCCGCAGCAGAAGCGTTCCCTTCGACAAGCTCAGGGAACTTAGTCGCCACGTATTCCTTGCAGATGCTTTCGAGCTCCAGGAGCCATTCGCGGCTGTCCGCCGTATTCACACGCTGCTTGAGCACCAACATTTTCGCACGAAGGGCACTTTCGGCGGCATTCTTGGCTGCAACGGCCTCACGGGCGGCATTACGGCGTTTTACGCGCCACAAGCCTGCGCAGAGCACGCAAGCGGCCACAATCAGGCCTACCGCAAGCGGGAGCGGATTGAAGGGTTCGTTCACATGCACATCCACACTCTCGCTACGCAAGTCAAGCGGCTGGCCCATGGGAGTCGGAATTTCGAAGCGCATCGCGGGCACATGCAGGTCGCCCGTATCGCCCGCAACGATCTTGTAGGTAAACGTAATCGAGGCGATTTCCTTGCCGTCCTTGACGGAACGAGCCGATTCCTGCGACATTCCCACCTGGGTAAGGCCTTTTGCGTTTGCAGAACCCGTCGGCACCACCAGAAGGGCGCTCCCCTGCACACTCCAGGAGACCGTCACCGGGAATTCAAACGTATCGCCCACGGTAACTGCGGGCATTCCGCCCTGCGGACCCGCCACAATCGAGATTCCGAGCTGCTCCGCAGAAGGCATCTGGATTTCAGGTGTTGCCACGGCGCTATCAACCGCCACGGAATCAGCACCATTCACATTCAAAGAATCATTTTCCATACGAGGGGTAATATACAAAAGCCGAGAGTTGTGAGCAAGAGTGTGCAAATTTATTCAAGCATAAACCATTTATGGGTTTATGTTTGATAAATGCAGCTACGGACGCGAAGCGTCAACCTTGCTTGCTCATAACCGAGGCGCAACCTTGACGAAAACGACGAGTGACTTCTTCTCTGGATCCCCTCCTTCGCTTCGCTCCGTCGAGGATGACATAAGGGGGACACTTATGTGCTTTTATGATGTCAAGGATGACTTTAGACAAAAAATGCCGGGGGTAAGCCCGGCATTCAATCTTTTTGCGTTATGGTGCTTTATTCCGTCACCTTGAACTGCAAGGATTTCTGCCCCTTCGCGCCGCTCAAGACGGCCATATACACGCCCTTCTTGACCGAGCGATCCAGTTCTACGTTGGCCTTGCCCTGCACGTCGACCGAGTAAACCTTGCGGCCCTTCACGGTGAACAGGGAGAGACGTTCGTAGCCAGCCGGAATCATGAAGGTGCTGTTCCTGGAATCAAAGCGGAACTGGTCAGACATAGCGGTCTTTGCAGAACCGATCGAAACAATCTGTTCGCCCGCCTTGATGCCCAGATCCACACTGTCCGCAGAGTCAGCTACAACAACGGAGAACACGTCCAGCGCGACATCGCCCTTCCAGGACACGCGGATATTGGAAGTTCCTTCAGTCGGCAGAGCAATCTTGTTATAGAAGCCCTTGATGGTCGTGAGGCCACCCGTAGACGTGTATTTCACGGAATCCACGGTCGCTCCTTCATCGACACTGTAGCGGAGGTAGCCATCGCTGTTGGCACCAACCTTGGCATAGAACACATAGTAACCCGCAGCAGGGATATCCATCAGCGTATATTCCGCCCAAGCTTCAGATCCGCTATTCTGTGAAGTCAGGTACATTTCATTCTGCACGCCCTTGGCTTCAGTCGTCACGGTCTTCGCATTGGAAGAATCCATGTAGTTTTCGCCCTGGATTGCATAGCCGAAGCTCCCCACACCGTTGCGAACAAACTCATACTGTCCGCCACCTTCGAGCAGAGCGCAATCTACATTGGCCGGGCTCAGCCCCACGCTCGAAAGGCCCTTACCGGCATTCAGGTTCTTCATCAGGTTCTTGACATACTTGCCCGAAGCGGTCAAATTACCGTCACTCCAGCCACCGTTAGAGCTTGCACCACCCGTCAATGCGGCAGAAGTTTCGCCCTTGTCGCTAATGGACCAGTTTGCCCAGCTCACGCCAATGGATTCCATCCAGGAAATCCAGGTATCGTTCATGGACTTCGTGAAATTGCCGTCGCCGCTAGATTCGGAGACGCCCCATTCGGTGATGATGATCGGGAAATCATTGCACTTGCCACGCAGCAGGTTATAGCGCAAGGAGCCATGACCACTGGTAGATGCATAGAAATGCAGTGTATAGGCAATGTTCTTCTGGCCGGTAATAGGATTGGCGCGTGCCGCCTCGGTACCCTGGGAGTAGTTCGGGGTACCCACGATAATGATACCGTTCGGATCGTTCGCACGGATCTTCGGAATCACGGATTCGGCATACTGCTTAATCGTGTTCCAGCTCGTGAGGGAGCCGCCGGCATAGGTGTCACTCGCACTGCTGCAGTTTTCATAAAGCGGTTCGTTGTAGAGTTCATAGAGAACGTGTACATAGTTCTTCTGCTTCACATAGCTTGCGATATTGCCAAAGAAGGACTGTGCACTGGATGCATTCTTATGGGCGCAATGGGAATGGTAGTCCACAATAATGTAGATACCTGCCGAAGCGGCATAGTCGATCATCGCCTTTGCACGGGATTCGTTCAAGTCGTGAATCGGCGTACGCACCACGTTTCCACCCCAGTCATTGGCGATGGTCTTTACGGCACCTTCGGTAAAGAACTTTTCAAAGCCCCAGTCGTCCCAGAAGAAGCTCATACCGCGCAGAATGTACGGCTGACCATTCTTGTCGACGACGTCAAAACCTTTAAGAGATAACTGCCCATGCTCCGAAATTGGAGTCGCTAAAGCACAGGCAGAAAACACCAGCAATCCCGTTAAAAGTTTTTTAAGCATCATTTCACTACCTTATTTAATAATTAGTAATTCCAGTATTTGACGAAGTAACCATTCAGGAACAGCGAATAAAGCAGCTGCATGGACGGTTCAAAATAGAGCGAGTTCGTTGTCTTGAACGGAGTAGCAAGGATCACGTCGTTGCAAGCCGATGTATTTGCAGACAAGGTCGCATTCACAGTCCACAGCGAGCAGAATGCGCCACGGAAATGAGCTCCACCCTGACCGGCAGTCGGCTGTTCACCCTGATAGATGTACTTAATCAAAGTCTTGGTGATATCGCCACCCGTAGAGGCATAGGCGAAGTTAGCAGCCGTTTCGGCAAGGGTCTTTGCTCGGTCGTCACCGTACCAGTTGTAATCCCACATCACACGGAGAGGAATACGCACGCCTTCGAGACCGAAGAAGTTATTGAGCCTACCTGTAGAAGAGTTGTTTTCCGGATCCGTCGGAACACCTTCCGCATTAATCCAGTCCGGCCAAAGACCGTTACCTGCAGCCTGGACCTTGATCATAAAGTCATAGGTCGCATCGAGCACCTGCTGCCAAGCTGCACTACGTTCCGTATCGTACTTAATCATCAGGCGGAGAGCCACCAACGAGAAGTAGCTGATGTTATAGACATAGCCATCATTCATGTGCTTGCCGTCGTTACCCGGCATAAACAGGTGCGTGGTCGGGTTGACTTCGGTGCTGTAGATAGCGCCAGCAATGCCCTTTGCATAGTTCAGGTACTCAACATTTCCCGTTTCGCCATAAGCAAGGAACAAGGCCGTCATCACGTCCAGGTCAGCATCCGTAGCAGAGCCACCCGTTGCATCGGCAGAGAAACCGCCCTTGAATTCGTCGCCCTTGACCATCCACTTCATAAAGAAGAGACCGTCTGCAGCGCTCACCGGGTACGCCTGGTAATACTTAAACAACCTGTTAAATTTTTCCCAGTCCTTCATGAAGTAGGTAATCAGCATACCGTAGCCGATACCTTCGGACACCGTGTTCAGCGGAGAGTCGAACTTGATACGGGCGGAACCCTTCAGTTTTTCCACCATCGCGCCAAGGTAAGGTTCTTCCGAGGCAGGGACTTCTTCTTCGTAGGTTACGTAGAACTTGGCAATCCAGTTATTGTACATGGTCTGCACAGCCAGCTGATTCGGAGTCGGGAACGTGGCATAATAAGCCGTTGCACCCGGATCTACCGCCGGAGTCGTACCACCACCGATATCGCCACTACCAGGATCAGGATTAACGCTTGCGCTGCTCAATGTAACAGGATTGAGGGGATCAACAGAAGCGCTGGATTCAATACCAGGATCGACCGCGTTGGACGGCGAAGAAGAGGAATCGTCGGAACATGCCATCAGCATAGCCGTTGTAACACCCAATACCGGCAGAAGATATTTTTTCATAAATAGCCTCGAAAAAATGGTCTAAACACTCAACCTACAATTTAAATAAAAATGCCGAAAAAATAAAGTAAAAACGCGTTTGCATGTATACAAATGGAACCGGTGTGAAAAATCGCACATCACTTTCAGCACCATGGAACTTTACGGCACAAAAAAAAGAACCCCGTCCGAAGACGGGGCCCTAAAAGTCTACTTCAAGTAAGAATTACTTGACGAGGATCTTCTGAGTGAGGTTTGCAGAACCGGCAACGCGAACCATGTAGACACCAGCTTCGAGGCCAGCGAGGTTCATAGCGGAAGCGGTAGAGCCCTGGAGGACAACCTGACCCTGGAGGTTCATCACTTCAGCCTTAGCAGCGCTATTGATGCCGCTGAAGGAGAGAGTACGACCAGAGAGGATAGCCTTGGCAGAAGAAGCCTTGGCGAAGTTACCGATAGAAGTGCCACCACCGATACCGCATTCACCAGACCAACCGAGTTCGGCGATGGTGAGGGTACCTTCCACCTTAGCGGCGGTAGCGTTCTTCAGACGGATCTTCAGAGAGACAGCCTTGGTCTGAGCAACGGTGATCGGCTGCTTAGCCTTGTCCCAACCGTCCTGCTTGAACTTTGCCCACGGAAGGTCGAGGCTAGAGGTAGAACCCGTGGTAGCCGGCATAGAGGTGTACCAGGAGTCGTAACCGTTAGCATCTTCGTCCCAGCCGAGTTCCATCTGGAGGGCCTGAGAACCAGTCCAAGAATAGACAATGCAGTAACCGGTATGAGCGGAAATGTCGATCGGGGTTTCAGCCTTGGTCCAGTTGAAGCCGATACCAGCGATAGCCGGAGTAGAGGAAGCACCACCAGCGGCAGACATCGTCACCTGGAGGCCAACACCTTCAACGAGGTTACCGCCCGGGATGATGGAACCATCGGTTTCATCGGTGGTGATGAGCTTGTAGGTACCGTCGGTGTTGTAGTCGATCGGTTCGAAAGACATTTCCTGACCGTCCTTGGTGTCACCAACGTAGGCGAACCACCAACCACCAGTGGACTGGTAGCAAGCTGCACCGTAGTCGTCACCAGTCTTGTCGCAAGCAACCGTTTCCGGGACCTGGACCTGGTAAGCAGCGACGTCCATGTTCCACAGGGAACCTGCAGCCATGGAGACGCTAGCGGCAGCGAGGCCGAAGATAGCAAGATTTTTCATAATTCTCTCTCTTTGTTAGGGTTTATTGTTTATGTGGCTATAATATAACACTAAAAATGACTTTTGTCTCGCAAAAAAAACTTTACAGCGTTATTTGTGGGCAAAATCACTTTTTCTTGGCGTTGTACTTAATCTCGGGTCTCAGGACCTGACCGACCGTCACCAACAGGGAGACGATGGGGGCCTTGTGGTCGCCCGAAATGTCATAAAGCGCCATTCCGCCAAATCCGTTGTCCTTGACAAAAGTCGCCAAAGACTTCATTGAAGGAATTCCGTTGAAGACGATCGTTTCGGAGGAGCTCACCGCCACCTCGCTCTGGGTCGCCTCGTCGAACGTGACCTGATAGTCAGGAGCGTCGAACACGTTCATCAATTCTTTATAGGTCAGGTAGCCTTCGTTACCACTTCCGGAACCCTGATGGCTAGAACCGAGACCCGTTGCCCCGAGGAAGGTCTTTCCGTACATGGGAACGACCGGGACCACGTTTTCGGAGGAAATTCCCGCTTCGGCGTAGGCCTTCAGGACTTCCTGGGCGTAGGAGAAATCGGAATTGGGCTTGACGCTGGATTCCTCTTCGCTCATCTGGTCGGTCAACATGACCATCGCCGTGGTGAGCTTGGCAAGGGCTTCAGCCGGGTAGAGCTTTGCGGCATCAGACGAACCGGCCACCGTCGCAGAGACATTCACGCCGGCATCGGCAAGGGCCGTCACGAGGGCACCCCAGGAGGCGTATTCTTCCTCTTCGGCGGGCATCCAGTCAATTTCGATACCGGCAAGACCGTACTGGTCCACCAGGGACTTCGCGGCTTCGGCCAGGGCGGCACGGGCTTCTTCGCTAGAAGCGACAGCCTTCATGGCCTCTTCGTTACCGACGCCACCCACGTTCACCGTGAGGCTCACCTTCTTTTCCTTGGAAAGGCTAGCGAGCTTCTCGAAGTTGGGATTGTCGTTTTCGTCCGAGTTCGTGATGCTGGAACCGTCTTCGCTAGGAATAAAGTAGCCGTAATGGATGTGCGTCAGGAATTCGTAACGGACATCATCGGGGGTAAACTGGGAATACTGGAGCCAGTTCGGGAAATATGTTCCTACCTGAAATTCAGCTGCAAAAAGCAGCGCAGCGGAGCATCCTAATGTTGCAATAAATTTCTTAAACATATCGTCACCCTTTCTTAAGTTTCAGAAGTTTCACCGGACTCTTCAGCGGCAGCCTCTCCGGACTCCGCCGGTTCCTCTGCAGCAGGTTCTTCAGTGGAAGGTTCTTCCGTAGACGGAGTTTCCGCAGCAGGATCTTCTGCAGCAGGTTCGGTCACTTCGGGTTCAGGCGGATTTGCCACCAGGAGGCTGTCCTGAACGACGCGGATTCGAACAAGGCGTTCGCCACCTTCGTCATTCCAAATCGGATAAATCTGGCCATCCGCCGCATTCTGGCAGAAGTAGTAGGCGCTGTAGTCCATGATTCGGGGCTTTGCACCCAAGGTATCGGCCAGGTTCACGATTGTCGCCACCTGCTTTTCGATCGAGGCTGCCTTCGAAACGACCGTCTTGCCCGCCTGCGGGTTGCCAGCCGGGATCGTAATGTCGGCGGCAGCACAGGCACGGTAGGCGCGACCGTCAAGGATTCCGAACGCGGCATAATGCATTTCGTAAAGACCCGGGTCGTACACGAAGTTATCAAGATAGGCAACGTCTTCGGCAGCACTGGGAGCACCACCAATCTGCTGCTTGTTGAAACGGAGCACGATTGCCTTCTGTTCCTTGTTGAGTTCGGCAGCCCCAGCCCACATCGCTTCCGGGTATCCGGCCATCAAGAAGGCCTTCTTGACCAGGGCTTCGTCGGCAAGGAACGCCTCGTTGTCGGCATTGTAAAGTGCCGTAGCCTCGGCCTTGGTATCGTTATTCGCCATGGAATCCAGGCGCGGCTTGTTGTCCTGGTTACGGAGCCTGTCGATAATCTGGAAATACTTGACATCGGGATTCAAAGCGAGATAAGTATCGATGTCAAAATCGGAAGGCATCTTGTAGTAGGCGATGTCATGGACACCGTTACCGGCGTTAGAGGTCTTGACAGCCATATCACCGGAGTCTACGGAGTAATCTGCGCAGGCACCAAGAACCAGGGCCGTTCCGATCAGTGCGAATTTTACTTTTTTATTCATATTCAAATTCCCCTTAGAAGTTGACCGTCACGTCAGCCATGATAATGTTCTTGGAAATATCAAGCTTGGCGGAGCTGATCGCACCGGTAGCCATATCCATATTCATATAGTCGATGGTGTTCGTCAAGCGGCCGTACTGCACGGTAGCATAGGCACCGGCACCCAGCTTGTAGCGAAGTCCAGTCAGGAGCAACATTTCGGAGGACTTGTCCAGGACGCCCATGTACGGCACGCCGAAATCGAGGCTCAACATCTGGAAACCAGTCAGCAAGGCAATCTGCTTCCAGGAGAGGTCAAGGCCTGCCATGATGCGGGAGCTAGAACGTTCCAGGCCATCCTTTTCGTTAGCCATCTCGTAGGAACCGCCCAGCTTGACGCCAAGATCCTTGGAAAGGTTCGCGAGACGGGCCACGTCGACATTGAGGCCACCGCCTACACGCATATACTGCGTGCCAGTAGCGAAATCAGTCGGATTTTCCAGGAGGTTGACCGAGTCAGCCATGTAGAGACCGAAGACCACGCGGAACGCGACAGCGTCGTTCCACTTGCCGTTCAGGTCGATATCGCCACCGGTACGGTTCGGAGTAGCGTAACCGTAGGGCATCGCGATGTTCGTAGACGGATCAAGCACCGTTGTCGTAGCGAGCAGGTCGGTACGCTTCAAGGTCATGTTGTTGTATCCGTTACGATAGTACTGAGCGTACTTGAAGTTGTTGTAGAGGCGGTTGTATTCGGATTCGTAAATGGTCGGATCCTTCACCATCATGTTCGAGGAGTTCAGCGGAACCGATTCGTACATGGTGAAGTAGAGGTTTTCGAGAGAACCCGAACGGACTCCGGAAAGCAGTTCGTCGGCCATGGGAGTCGAGAAGCTTGCATCGCTGTTGAGCACCGGGATGTTCGACAGCACGGCAGGAGTCATGGCGAGTTCAGCCTGGAAATCCTTGTCGACCTTGATCACGTTCGCCTTGGCATCGAAATCGATGGAGCCCATGGAAGCGTCGGCATAGAGGTTCACCCTGAGAGCGCCCTTGTTATGAGCGGCGGCAATCTGGTCCATGGTAGCCTTGATTTCGGTCGTTGTCCTGTAGCTGAAGTAGCCACGGTCCGCATTGATCGAACCATCGGGATTCACGACAGCGGCAGTATCGACAAACATCGCCTTCTTCTCGGTCACCTTGTATGCATCCTGGTAGACGCTCCAGTAGGACAGGGCGTATTCCACATCGATACCGAAGTGGAAATCACCCGGCATCAGGCGCTTGGAATCAAAGCCGAGTTCGAAGCTGAGCACGTTGTTCAGATCGTAGTAAAGAGTATCGAGTGCGGTATACATGTTGACCGAACGGGAGCTACGGACGCGGTCGAAGGTGTAGACTTCGTTCACGCCGAGCGTAACGCCGCTCAGGTCCACGCGACCGGCAATGGCCGTCATATAGCGGTCAGACTGGTCAAAGTCGAAGAAGACCTGGTCCTTTTTCTTGGCCACGTTACGAATACGGGCCAAGGTACCGTGAAGTTTCACGTCATCAAAGGCACCGAGCTGTCCCGTGGTCACCTCGACATTCGCACCCTGCATCAGACGGTCGTTCGAGCCGTCCAGATTCTTGTCTGCCATGACTTCGGCACGATGTTCAGCGAGGATCGTCGGTTCAAAAATCAGATCCGGCATCGGCTGGTACACGGTCAACGGGGTGTACCCCACGCGCATGTGGCCCAAATTGAACTTCATGTGCTTATTCAGGCTATAGCCGTCATAAGACCACCAAGTCGTGATGGGAGAGTTGTTGCCTTCGCGGTGAGCATTCTGCCAGTCCTTGTGGAAGCGCAGATTGAACTTCGCGACACTTTCGGAACTCGGGCGAACGGAGAACACCATGTTCATGCGGGTGTAGGCCGAGGCTTCGTCCAGCTGAGAATCCTTAGTCAGGTCGTCAGAAGAAATTGTCGAGTGCAGGTAACCCGCCTTGGCGTTACCGTTAATAGCAAAACCTAACGCATTGGCTTCGTAATTCGTCAGCTTTTCGAGCAGGCTCAGCTGGCGACCTTCGACAGAATTTGTATCCTTGGCTTCTTCCTGAGCGAACGCCACAGAAGCAATAAGCAAGGAAGAAAGGAGGACCGATTTATAACCCATAAGCTTCAAATCTTTATACATTGTTTGCCTCCCTTAGAACTCTACGTTGATTGTAGCCTGAAGGATGCTACGGGTGAATTCATGTTCAAGTTCGGTCGCCTGAGATTCGCGGTTCTCGATGGCGATATAGTCAGGAAGATTCGTCTCGGTTGCCGGCACAAAGCTGTTGTCGCTGACGTTGTACTCGCCACCCAGCAAGGAACCATTCATACCCATGACCGAGTAGGTATTCTTGACGGTAGCCTGTCCGTAATTGATGGCCAACCAGGCATGCGGAGCGAGCGTATAGTCGAGGCCGACCATCCACTGCATCTGCTTACCCGTCATCACAGGAGCCACAGAAACCTTGAGGTTGCTCATGGTCAGTTCCTGCATCAGGGCACCAGCCGCATTGAGTTCGGCGTTGATCATCTGGAAGCCGGCAGAAATACCGAGGCGCTTCCAGTAGCGAGCATAGAGACCGGCATTGATGAAGTCCGTCTTGAATTCGGCACTAGAAATGGAACGTTCGGCATGCTTGTAGCTACCGCTCAATTCCAGCGGCAAGCTGAATCCGAGCAGGCCAAGAACATCGATCTTGGCACCACCGCCGAATTCCGTGTAAGAGGCAGCATCGAGGCCGCCCATACCGGCAACCTGATCCATCTTGGTGAACAAACCCTGGACTTCAACCAAGTTATCCTTACCGTAACCTGCCACCAGGTTTGCGCGGACACCGGTACGGTTCGTGGTCGCAAGACCGTTGGGCAAGGCCATCTGGATGTTGGCGTCAGAGAGTTCGTCGATCAGGGCGAGTTCTTTGCGGGTGTAGGTCGCCGTGGTGTATGAGGTCTTGGAGTACGGAGCGATGTTGTAGCTCTTGGTCTGGCCATTTTCCATACCGGCGTCATCGTTCGTCAGGTACTGGGAAACGGGAGAATGCTTCGGCGTAAAGAAGTAGAGAGCGTCGAAGGTGGAATACAGCGGAGCGTAAGGACCGTACTTGGTCAGGTCGCCATCCTTATCGGAGTTCATGACGCGAGTCGCGATGAAAGACGGGGACTGAGCAAGAGAGTTGTACCAGCTAGAGTCGTTGCGGATGTAATCCACGGAGACCTTGGCCATCCAGCTATCCGTCTTGTAACCGACATTCAGGTTCGCGTTAATGGCGAGGCCCTTCTCGATTTCGTCTTCGGAGGTAATGGTACGGAGCGTATCGTAGATGTTTCCGGCTTCATCCCTGAAAACAATGGGACCTTCGGCCATAGCGGGATTACCCGCTTCATCGAGAACGGGCAAGTTGAATTCGTCATACTGAGGCACCATGCCAACGGCAACCGCCGAAGATTCGGTGTAAATCTTGTCCATCGAGTAGGCGACTTCACCGGTCAAGTCGGCGATCAAGCTCTTGTTGCCCATGAGTCCGGCAATGTCGGCACCGATACGGCCAGCAATCACCTGGGTGGACTGAGGCAGGGAGTCATGGAAGTTGATCGGCTTCCTGATATAGGTATACCTGGAGTCAGAACCACCGTTAGCCTTGTAAAGGTCGTTCTTGTAGTAGGTGTAGGCCTTGGAGTCTTCGTCATCCCAGACATCCAGGAAAGTCACACCGAGCATCAGGTTCTTGTTCAGAGGATACAGTTCCAAGTTGGCCGCCAGGGCGTACTTGTCAAATGTACCTGCCTGAGAAGCGCCCCAGATATCTTCGCCGGGGAGGAGGTTGCCTTCGGCACCGGTCGTATCGAGACGTTCGGCGCGGCGGAGACGGGCAAAGAAACCTTCTGCACGGAGTTCACCCAAGGTCGGGCCCATGTCCGAACGGAACTGGAGGTTGATACCTTGCAGATTGCGCTGGTTACCTTCGATGAAGGCTTCCTTCTGGGCCATCTCGCGGTTACGTGCAAAAATCGTCGGTTCGTACATGATGTCGACACCGGGCATGTACACGGTCAACGGAGAATACTGCTGACGGAAATCACCCGCGGTCCAGTGGAAATTCTTACCGATGTTGCCTTCGAGGTTAATCCAGGGGGCATTCACCATGGTAGCGGAGTTCGCGAAGTAGTCCTGCATGCCTGCACCCAGGCGGAGCACGATATTCGCCCCCACAAAATCCCACGGACGGAAGTGCATATCCAGGTCTAACTGGACAAATTCAGCAATTTCGCGGTCCGGGAGCGTGTTGAAACCGTTCACGTCCTGGTCGGATTCCACGTTGGACTTGTTGTAGACGGCACGGACTGTACCGCCGATATCGACACCCTTGCGGGACTCGATGGCATCTACGGTACTATCTATCTTAGCCTGATTGTCGGCAATTGCGGTAGCAGAAGCGATTGCGGAAACAGAGAGCAAACCAAAAATGAGTCTTTGTAACATACTTAACCTCTACTAGAACCACATCTTTGTTTCAACAGCGAAGTAATGGCCCTTCCAGTCGTTTTCCGGGAGGAATTCGTCGGAACTGGTCATCCACTTGTAGCGGAAATGCAAGCCTGCGCGGGGAGTGAAGTCCCAGTCGAGACCGAAACCAAGAGCTGTCTGTGTAATGTTAATCGGGGCTTCTTCGTAAATGAAGGCGCCGTTCTTATAAGCGGCCGTGTAAGTCGAACCCTGCTTCGGCAGGTTGGCGTCGACCGTACGGATAACATAGGCGTTGGGGGCGCAGATCTTTTCGAGGCCGAGGATCAGCAAGCCGTGAATCGTGGAGGTGATGGCCACGGCCGGTTCAGACTGAATGAACAAGTCCCAAGCGAGCATGTCCTTCTGGTTTGCGCTGTAGGCAAGCGGAGTGAAGGAGGTGGACACGCCGGAAAGTGCCGTGTAGACGGACATCATAATGTTGCGCTGGATTCCGAAGAAGTGACCCACTTCGTAACCTGCATCGAGAACCAAGCTGGCGTTCCACTTGACATGCTGCGGAGCTTCTTCGGTAGCGGCTTCTTCTGCGGAGTTGTAAGGAACGAAGCCTTCCCAGAGTTCCCAGGTACCACCACGAAGACCACCTTCGAGGTTGTTGAGCTTGTTGGTGGACTTGGCACCCACGCGAGCCACGTTACGGGCCTTGTCGTTACCGTTACCGGAGTCAGCCGTATAGAGGGTCTTGAACTTTGTCCAGGAGTTAGAGGATTCCCACATGGCACGACCGTTCAGGTTGTACTTGAAGTCGATCATGTCGTCGCCCTTTTCAATCTGGCGATGGATGCCGTACTGCACGTCGAAGCGGCCGAGTTCAATCTGCGGTTCCACCTTGATGTTAGCACCGACCATGTTCGGGCCGTAGCGGAAGGTACCCGCACCCACGTAGAACTTGTCCTGGCGCCAGGTACGATAGCGAGACGGATCCGTCATGCCGAAGGGAGAATAGAAGTCCGGAGTCAGGTAAACAGCTTCGACCGTGATCGGTTCCCAGTGCTTGTCCTGAGCCTTGATATAGAGGCCGAATGCCGGAGAGGAACTACCACTGGAGTAGTATTCCTTTTCGTTCTTGGCGTAAATTTCGTCGCTTTCGATTTCCTTGAACTTCGTGGAATCATCCCAGCTCAAGGCGAGGTCCATCATCAAGTAGAACTTGGGAGTGAGGTTACCCTTGATGTCGATAGAGGCTACATGGTTGTCGACAACGTAAGCGTTTCCGTCGGCATCCTTGAAGGAGTATTCCGGTTCGTAAATGGCGGAGTTTTCGAAATCAACACCCAAGTAGTTCGCACCGACCGTCATGTCGGCACCGGCGATTTCGATCTTTTCCTTGGCGATACGGCCGTGGTAGACCATACCATCAAAGTCGTAGGTACCGGTCATTTCGAGTTCGCCCGGCTGACCACCCAGCATTCTGGTACCGTCGCGGGTCGCGATATCGGCATCCATCGGCTGGGACAGCATGAACTGGGCCTTCAAGTTGTACGGCAAGGTGTGCACATCGAGGAAGAGACCACCGAAGGAACGGTTGGTCCAGAATGCACGGCCACCTTCCTTAACCGGGTGGAAGTTCTTTTCTTTATAGTAGGTACTCACGACCTTTTCGTCTTCGAAGGTTTCGTACTGCGAAGCGAAGCGGGCCATGGTTTCGCGTTCCCACATGGTAAGGGGGCTACTGTTCGCCCAGATAACGCCACCGGCCTGGAAAGTCGCACCAAAGCCACCGGCACGGACATCGATACCGGCCAGCATGTTTTCGTTGGTGGAAATACCATAGTAGTCGGTCCAGTGGTCAAACGGGACGCGCTGCGCGTGGTTGAATTCACCGGAGTTCGGGGCAGTCGCATTGCTGTTCTCGAAGTAGCCGGAGAAGTCGAACGGCAGGTAGAGGTTAGAGAACACCGTCAAGAAAGAAGACGGGGAAACGACGATACCCACGTTCAATGCAGACTGGATCAGCGTACGCTGACGATCGTTCATCTGCAAGTCGGAAGATTCGTAGTAGTCAAAATGCTTGAGGCGAATGGTCATGTCGCCCGAGATGGCAACCGGACGGTCGTCCTTACCGACAACGGTAGAGGCGGCATATTCCGCCAAGGAGTCCATGCGGGCATCCACACGTTCCAGTTGTTCTTCGGGAGTTTCGACAGCCCATGAAGCAGCGGCCAATAAGCCCAAAGCTAAGCAGCTTATTCTTTTATGCATGAAAATCCTCATTAAAACTCATTGCGGAACGGATAGTTGGCCGGGCCCATGTATTCAGGCATCGTCTTCTTGATCACGATGTCATCCAGCCAAACCTTAAACGCGGTGTTTTCGTCTTTACGGACTTCGATACGGAAGCCCTTGAAGTTTGCCCAACTGAACGGGAGCATGACTTCGCGGGTGTTCTTGGCATCCCAGTACACACCGGTTTCACCGAAGGTCTTGAGGGGGATGCTGAAGTGCTTCCATTCCTTGGTAATGTCGCCGAAGCTCTTGGAACGGAGCTTCACCTGGAGGGATTCGCCGTTGCTCTTGACGCCGTCGTCCAGAAGCACGAACAAGGCGTTTTCGCCACCTTCGGCGCCCTTGATCCAGAATTCCAGGGCACCATCTTCAAAGTACGGGGTCAGGTCGACAGAACCCGCAATACAGATAGCCACGCCGGAATAGTCGCTGGCAATAAGTTCGACCTGCATTGCCAGATCGCCTTCCATGGCACCGGCGGCATCGGTCATAAACGGTTCGGGGTTTTCACGGGGGTACTGGTAGGTGTATCCACCGCCGCGAGGAATGCCTTCGCGCATCACAATCGAGGCGACATCCTTATTCTGCTGGAACGGCTTGGGTTCCTTGGGAGTAAAGCGCAACACGTCACGGTCGCGGTAGTCACTAAAACTAGCCGAAGCAATGGACACAGATGCCAAAACTGCAGCGATAGCAAAAGATGGTATTCGCATAGAAAATCTCCAATCGTGCGGAAATTTAACTTATTTTCTTGTAAAGTAGTGTTAAATTACGTTTATAAGCTACTTTTTCGCACTTTTAGCCATCGTAAGTATAGATTTTTCAATGAGATATATAACAGCGGCCCCACACATTTGCGTTTACACGGGTAAACCACAAATAAACAGTCGAACGATCCCTCTGTAAAAAAATAAATTTAGATTAACAATATGAATATCAAGAACACATCCCTTACTTTACTGGCGGCGCTCGCATTCTCGCTCAGCGCCTGCAATAGCTCCGACGGCGGCGGCAACTTGACTGCCGCGAACAACAAGGACACGCCCGCAGATCCTACTAGCAGCGGCAGCGTTTCCAGCGGATCCCAGACCCCGCAAAAACAGGCCATCGACTACTCCCTGGGCAAAGCGATGAACGCCCGCATCGGCAAGGGCATCAACATGGGTAACACCTTTGACGCCACCTGCGAAAGCTGCTGGGGCGCAGGTCCCGTGGAACTGAGTCAGGTGCAGGCGATTGCCGCCGCCGGGTTCAACTCCATCCGCCTCCCGGTCCGTTGGGACCTGGAAGCTGAAAACGAAGCGCCCTACACCATCGCACCCGAATATCTCGCCCGCGTGAAGGAAGTCGTGGGATGGATCAACGCCGCAGGACTCGTGGCCATTATCAACATGCACCACCACCAGTCCTTCCTGAACGACGTCGCTAACCCCGAAGCAGAAGTAAAGAACCAGAAACCCAACCTCGAAAACGCGGAAAAGCACCTCGCGCGCATCGACTCCATCTGGTCACAGATTGCGGCCTACTTCGCCGACGTGCCCAACGAAAAACTCGTCTTTGAACTTTTCAACGAGCCCAGAGGCGGTGTTTCAGCAGACCTTCATAACCAGATGATCGCGAGGACCTACCCCATCATCCGCGCCACGAACCCGGGCAGAACCATTATGTACGGGTGTAACGACTATAACGCCTATACGGGTATCCGTTCCCTGAAGCTCCCTGCCGACGGCAACATCATCTTCACGCCGCATTACTACGTTCCGGCCCAGTACGCCCTGCAAGGCGAAAACTACAACTGTCCCGAAACGATTACGACGTGGGAAGGCACTACCGCAGAAATCAACAGCATGCAGGAAGACTTCGACAAGCTGGTAAGACTCGCCGACGAGCTCTATCCGGGCGGACTCCCCATCAATATCGGAGAATTCGGCGCCACGGAATGCGGCGGAATTCCTTCGAGAGTCAAGTGGGTCAAGCAGTTCGTGAAGCAGGCCAAGTCCCACAACATCAGCTGGAACTACTGGGGATTCACCAACGTGGGCGGCTACGAGATTTTCGACAAGGAACTGGGAACCTGGTCCGACACCGAAACGCTGAACGCACTGCTTAAGTAAGAAAAATTCTTGTATACATGCACCCCGGCTCGCCGGGGTGTTTTTTTGCGGGGAAGGTTCCCTAAAGTCATCCTCGACTGAACGACGCGAAGGAGGGGGGGCCAGTCCCACTTCAGTCATCCTCGACCGAGCGACGCGAAGGAGGGGATCCAGTGAAGGACGTACTTATGATTTCCGACGTGGGGAGACCTTTTGTTGCGAGGAAGACTATGCCTGGATCCTCCCCATGCGGGGACCATGCGCACTAAGGCAACACGTTGCCAAGTGCTGTCCGCCGATTCTATCCCATTCCTGGATCCCGTCGGTCCTGCGGACCTCCAGGATGACGTGAGGGGGGCAGGCCGACAGGATGACGAGAAGGAAGGCGGGTCGCCTGGATTCCCCCCATTCGGGGACCATGCGCACTAAGGCAACACGTTGCCAAGTGCTGTCCGCCGTCGGTCCTGCGGACCTCCAGGATGACGTGAGGGGGGCAGGCCGCCTGGATGACGTGAGGGGAGGAGGGCTGACTGGAAGGGAACATAAACAGAGAAGCCCGCACGGATGCGGGCTTTTCTTAAGTTCTAGGGGGACCGATTAGCGGTTCACGAACCACTGGGACTTGATGGTAGAACCCTGGCGCATGCGCACGATGTAGGTGCCAGCCGGGATGCTCGATGCATCGAAGCCAACGGTGTGCACACCGGCAGAGAGGTTCTGGTCAAGCAGATTCTTGACACGGAGACCCTTGACGCTGTAGACATCCACGGTAACGCGGCCAGACTTGACGAGGCCCAGGGTCACGTTTTCGCGACCGACCTTGAGGCTGGAAGCGACAGACGGAGCAGCCACCTGCTTGATTGCAACCGGGATATACACATCGGCGGGGATCGTCGTCGGAGCGGCCACGGAAATCGGCGAACCGCTACCCGTCAAGTTGAACACTGCAGAACCAATCTTGGAATCGGCGGAGCCATCCGTCAGCACGGAGAGGATCGTCACGCTACCCGTATGGGCGCCATCCGGCGTATAGGTAAGCTTGGTCTTGTCCTCGCTCATGGTCAAGGTACCCGGATAGTTCGGATCCAAGTAGCCAACCTTGAAGGTCACCACATCGCCATCGGCGTCGTTTGCACGCATCGTGGTCAGGGTGATATCAATCGGGGCAGTGTTGGGCTTGCTACCCATATTGGCCTTGGCATAAATCGTCGGAGCCATATTGCCGCAAATGAGCTTCACATTGGCGGTTGCAGTACCCTTTGCATTTTTTGCAGTATAGGTCAAGGTCACTTCACCTTCGCCAGCAGGGGTAAAGGTAAGGGAGTCGCCCTTGAAGGTCACCTGGCCGGCAGTCACCTTGGCTTCGGTCACAGAAAGCGACGATGCCACAGTAGAAAGCGGGTTCTTAGCACCAAGCTTTGCAAGAGTGAACTTGGTAGCACTCTTGTAGCTAACAGCAATCGTCGTGTCCTTAAGGATCGGCTTACGGTCGGTCATGGTCACAATGATACGTTCCTTGACCGTAACATCACCAGAGGTCACGCTATAGTTGATAATCACCTTATCGGGAGAACCATATTCAGCGCTCTGGAAGGTAATGGAGTTGTCCGTCTTGGTTACAGTGCCGGAATTCGTGGTCACTTCGGAAATTGTTCCGCGAAGACCCAGATCAGTAGAGGAGAACGTCTTGGAGGCACCTTCGGCAACGGAAGCCTTGATCGTGTTACCCATCGGATGAGAAGACGGCACGAAGGAGGTCCACTTGTTGGTGCTCATATAGGCGGCAAAAACGCCGGCCGTGGTATTGGTGCCAGAGAAATTGGACAGGGTGGCGTCCAAGTTCGTTGTATTGGTGCCGTAGGGGAACATGGCAGAAGACTGAACCGTTGTTCCATTCTGACCATTTCCATTCGTACCGGCAAACCACATACAGCCGCTCAACTTTTTCTGGTCCATCCAAGAACGCCATCCCGAAGCATCGCTCACAGTGGTCTGATTCTGGCCACCATCAGCAGCGGAGGCGCCCCATTCCGTCACGAAAGTCGGCGCATTGTCCGGGACATGGCTCTTATAACCATCGTGGGCGCCCGTTCCTGCATAGAAATGCAAGGTATAGGCGATGTTCTTGTATTTGTTGTGCAATCCCTGACTAGCCTGCTGACCAGGCTCTGAAGACCACGACGAAGAACCAACGATAATCAGGTTTTCGCTGCCTGCACCACGGATAGCCGCAGAGACAGATTCTGCATAAGAATTAATCTGGCCTGCACCGGCGCTAACCGGTTCGTTGTAGATTTCCCAAATCAGGTTCGGGACATCCTTGTATTCTGTAGCCATTTCCTTAAAGAAAGCGACCGCTTCGCTGGTCTCTTGATGAGCATTATGGGAATGCCAGTCCACAATCACGTAGACATCGTTTTCGATAGCGGCATCCACAATTTTCTTGATCAAGTTCTTGGTCAGGACCTTGTATTCGGTACCCGTAGAAAGGTAACCATAGCTGGTCACACCCTTGTTTCCATCAGATTCAGAAATCGGGTCCTTATTTTCACCATAGTACTTAATGGCCATCGGCGCACGAATAACACCGATATTGAAATTAACCGCGAACCATTCCACGGTAACCGGGTCGAACAAGACAGCCGGATCGCCCGTGGACCAGAAAAGGCTGGGGCCCTTGAGCTGAATGGGAGTGGAAGTACCCGTCTTTTCACCACAGATGTTGGCGCCGCAAGACACCAACTTACCAAAGTGGCTAACCGGGCCTGCAAAAGAGCACAAGGATGCCGCCAAAAGGACGCCGGTCATTTTCTTTGCTATGGACATAAAAACCTCTTATAAAAACTTGCCTAGTAAAAATAATCACTTATTTTTTATTTAGAAGGCGTTTTTTGTAAAAACTCTGTTTCTTACTGTGTACACCTAGACATTTTTCGTTTTCAAAGTGTTCCCAGTGATACAAATCACCGAGCATGTAAATATTTGTTCATCAAAAAGATGCAAGTTTTCGAGTAGAAATGTTCCGCGTGGATCCTCCCCATGCGGGGACCATGCGCACTAAGGCAACACGTTGCCAAGTGTTGTCCGCCGTCGGTCCTACGGACCTCCAGGATGACAGAAATGGAAAGGGGAATATCTTTAATAAGAGAGGAGATCCCCACCTTGGTGGCCATGCGCACTAAGCAACAAGTTGCTAAGTGCTGTCTGGCGGCGGTTCTATCCCATTCCTGGATCCCGTCGGTCCTGCGGACCTCCAGGATGACGTGAGGGGGTGCGGACCTCCAGGATGACGTGAGGGGGTGCGGGCCTCCAGGATGGCGTGAGAGGGGCGGAGCGCGTGGATGGCTTTAGACTGTCCTGGCGTTTAGGGACGCACGAGTGTGCCGCCCCAGTGCTCGTCGAAAAATTCTCGGAAAAGGGGCTCCGGGCCGTTCCGAAATTCCTCGATGACCTCGGCAACGGGGCGCCCGCTGCGGTAAAGTTCGCGGTAGGCGCGGGAAAGCGCCTGGACGCGTTCCTCGGGGAAACTTTCCGGATGCAGCCGCAGGGCATGCAGGTTCAGCGCACCGAAGCGAATGGGGTTGCCGGACGCCTTGGCACACGGCGGAACGTCGCGATCCACCTTGTGCGTGCCCCCCACGAAAGCGTAGGCGCCAACCTGATTGCGCTGCTGGATAGCGGTGACGCCACCGATAGTCGCATATTCACCGATACGCACGTGGCCGCCCAGTTGGCAGCTGTTTGCGATAACGACGCCCGTGCGGATGTCACAGTCATGGGCGATATGCGAATAGGCCATCACAAGCACTTTGCTAGCCACACGGGTACAACCGCCCCCCTGCACCGTACCTCGATTGAGCGTGCAATATTCTCGAATGGTGCAATTTTCGCCAATTTCAAGACGGGTAGGCTCACCCGCGTACTTTAAGTCCTGCGGAGGGCCACCGAGGATTGCGCCGTCAAAAACATGCGTATTCTTGCCGATAGACACCCCGCCATACACATGCACGCGGGACTCCAGAACGACTCCTTCAGCAATTTCGGCACCGGCATCGACCAGGCACCAGGGGCCAACAATGGCGGATTCGTGGACTTTGGCCTGCGGGTGAACAAATGCGGAAGGATGGATCATGGCCTAAATTTACTAAATTTCGGCACATGGGCGGTATCATCATCACATGCCTCACCGCACTGTACGTGCTCCTGTTCCTATTCTTCATTATAGGAGTTATCCGCACGCACCGTTACAGGGGTCCGAAGGCAACCCCGAGTGTCACGGTCGTGGTGCCGATGCGAAACGAAGAGGAATTCGCGCAGCGCACCCTGGAAGCTCTCGCCGAACAGGATTATGTGGGCGAATGGGAAGTCATCTGCGTCGACGACCGCTCCACCGACTCCACCAAGGAAATTTTGGAAAAGTTCGCGGCGACGCACCCGAAGTTCAGGGTACTGTCACTGCCGCAAGACCTGCCTGTTATCGCAAGCCCCAAAAAACGCGCCCTCGAAAGCGCCTTCAAGATTGCAAAGTACGAAGTGCTTTTAACGATGGATGCCGACTGCATTCCGCGCAAGAGCTGGATTACCGCGATGGCGGGCCGATTTGTGGACGGCATCTGCATTGTACAAGGTCCCAAGCAGAACAACGGCAGCCGCACGATGCCGCACCTGTACCAGAAGCTTGAAACCTTGGGCTACACCGCCATGGAAGCCGCGGGCTTTAGCTGGGGACACCCCATTGTGGCGAGCGCCGCCTGCCTTGCCTACAAGAAGGACCTCTTCTTTGCCGTGGGCGGTTTTGGCGACCTGGTGAACCTTTCGAGCGGCGACGACGACATGCTCATCCACAAGATGATGAAAATCCCAGGCACCAAGGTCTGCTACAACCTCGATAAAGACGCCGTGATCGAAACCGCCCCGGTGCATACCTGGAAGCAGCTCTTTAACCAGCGCGCCCGCTGGAGCAGCAACGGCACCAACTACGAGAGCAAGGCGTACATCCTGATGCTCACGCTGATTTACACCTACTACATCTGGATGTTCATCAGCCCCTGGTGCGTGCTCTTTTTGGATTGTCCGTGGCAGTGGTGCGTATTCAGCATCTTGCCGAAGGTGGTCGTGGACTTTGTGTTCCTGATGATCGCTTCTTGGAAGTTGCATTCCAAGCGCAAGATGCTCGCGTTCTTGCCCACCGAAATCATCCAGATTCCGATGATTGTGTTCGCCGTGCCGGCAGGCATTACGGGCATGTTCAGGTGGAAGTAATCAAACGCTTTTTCTAAAATAAGGTCTCGCGAAGGCTCTTTTTGAGGCTTTGTACCTATAAACAAAGCTTTTACGGTCGTTTTATAGGTATGAAAAAGACAAAAAAAGAATGCTTATCGCGTCATTGAATGGCTGAAGCAATAAAGACACCTATAAACGAGGTCCAATGTAGCTGCTTTATAGGTACAAACGAATTAATTTGTTTGCAAAATCAAGAAAACGTACCTATAAAAAGGATTTTTTTCGAAGTTTATAGGTACGCCTAGAAAAAAGAATATTCCGCTTACCTATAAAAGTCTCTTTTCTCCCCTTTTTATAGGTAAATTTGGAGGCAGCATCGAGAATGACTAGGCAATAATCTCTTTCGCCCAGACGAGGGCGGCTTCGGCATTCGCAATCTTGCCGTCGAGCTGCAGCTCAAAACTCGCCTTGATAATGTCGCCCATCTGCTTTCCCGGTTTCACGCCCAGGTCCATGAGCATCTTGCCCGTCAAGTAGGGCTGCGGGGCAGCTTCCAGCAGGTCATATTCAGCGGCGGCTCGCCAAAGTTTTTCGGAGAAGTCGCGATCGGCCGCGAAGAATTCGCGAGGAGCGCACTGGACCAGCAGACAAAGGAGCTTCAAGCCGCCGAGCTTTACCGCGAGGCGGCGAAGTGCGGGAGCATCGTCCACAATCGCGGGGGCGATTTCACGGAACGCCTTCAGGAGCGGCGGGACAACCTTCAGGAGATGTACCTCGTTCGTGATGCGTTCAAGGAACTTGAGCGAGGATTCGGCGCTGTCCGCAAGAAGCGCCGCGAAGGCGAATTCCATCGTCTGCGCTTCCGAAAGGGAGCAGGGGCCATTTCCCGCAAGGCAGGCGTCGCGCAGCGAAGCCATGCTGTCGAGGACCGCGCCCAGCGTGTCCCAGGAATTTTCGAACGGACGGATTTCAGGGAAATATTCGTCGAGCTTGATATCCAGAAAAGCGCGGAGACCAAGGGAGGGCTTGCCAGGCTTCAAGAGCCACTTCTTGAATTCCTCAAACAAGCGTTCCACCGAGAGATCATCGAGCGAGAGCGTGCGACAAAGTTCCACGGTCGAAGGCGCAAGTGTGCAACCGAAGCGGCTCGCGAACTGCACCCCGCGCAAGATGCGCAGGGAATCTTCGGCAAAGGCGGGGCCCACATGACGCAGCGTATGCGTCTTCAAGTCATCGATACCGCCGTAAGGATCGCAGAGCGTAAGGTCCGGCAGCTCCATGCCCATCGCGTTGATGGTGAAGTCGCGGCGGAGAGCCGCTTCCTTGAAGCTCAACTTCTCGTCGGTATGCACCACAAAGCCACGGTGTCCGTAACCGACCTTGCTTTCGGTACGCGGAAAGGAAAAGTCGAGGGAGAGTCCCTTCATGGCGAGATGAATGACGCCGAAAGCCTTTCCCACTAAATTCGTGCGGCCGTACTTCGAAAGAATCGGCACCAGTGCATCTTGCGCCATATCGTAGACTTCGACGTCGTAGTCGCGGCAGGACTTACCCAAAAGGGCGTCGCGGACCCAGCCGCCCACCAGATAGGCGCGGCCACCCGCTTCGCGGATATCGTTCGCAATCTTCAGGAGGCGTCCCGGCAAATCCGGTTCGAACCATTCACCGGCAAGAGTCTGAATTTTTGCCATTTACAGCATCCACCTTACTGAAAGTTTCCGATGTCGGCCGCGGAGGTATCGGCGGCGGTTTCAGCAGCAGGGCTTTCAGCCGGGGCGTTTTCCGCAGAAGGTTCTACGTTCTTGTAACGGTCATAGATGCTCACCGTCTTTTCGCCCGAGGAATCCTTAAGCGCCTCGGAGACGGAGACGTCATCGCTTGCACCGGATGCCTTTTCGGAGGCAGAACCATTCGAATTGTCTGCAGCAGTGGACTTTTCCTTTGTAGAATCCGATGCGGCGAAGCGGTCATAGATGCTCTGGCGCGAAGCCGCACCCGCCGCCTTTTTCTCGGCCTCCTGCTCACGGCAGACGCGCAGCTCTTCTTCGGCGTAGGCGCGCTGGTCAGGCGAATAGGTCATGGTATTCAGGCGATATTCCATTTCGTCGCACACAAGCCCCTGGCGTTCACCCGCACAGCCGACCAAAGCGGCAACTACGGCAACAGTGGCAACGGACATCAAAAATAAAAGACGATTCATGAAAGACCTCATCAAAAACTAATGAACAATAATGAACTTGCCCTTCTTCTTTTTGGGGCCGTTATTAACAACATAATAGTAGACGCCCGGAGCCACGAGCTTGCCGCTCTTGTCCTTACCGTTCCACTCAAGACGACCGCCCAGGACGTCATCGCCCTTAAAGGTCCTGATTAGCGCCCCGCCGCGGTTATAGATGCTCACGATTGCATTTTCCGTGAAGCCCTCGATAATAAAGTAGGCATGTTCCTTGGGCCTGAAGGGAACCGGATATGCACGGAACAGTACGCGCGCCGAATCCGACAAGTTCGCACTTGCATCCTTGAGGTCGTTACGCTGGTAAAAAGTGATTCCCCTTTCGTGCGCAAACCAGGCGACACCGTCGACGGCATCGATCGCCACATCGGCGACGTTATCACTGAGCAGGCCGTTGCGGGAATTATAGTTGACCACCGAAAGCGTGTCCGGCGAAGACTTCTTTTGCGTCAGGCGGTAAACGCCATGTCCCGTAGTACCCACCCAGAGATTCCCGTGGACATCCGCATCGATCGAAGTGTACTCGACACCGCGGATACCATTTGTAGATGAGGGAACAATCAAGGTATCGCGATCAGAGTCCAGATACGCAAGGTTCGACATGGACACCATCCAGAGACGTTTCTTTACCGAGTCGTAAACCATATCCAGGGGAGCAGGACTAATTCCCGTGAAAGTCTTGCTGGTCCCGTTCGAAAGCTCGCCGCCATTCGACCTTGGTGCGGGGAACACGTGCATATCCACACCGCCGATATCGGCAAGGGCTGTCCCCTGCTTGCTTGCGACATAGATGACCCAGGAACCGTTGTCGTCGACCGTCACATGCATCGGACCGGGCACAGGCTGCTTACCGACATTCTTGGCACAGCGGACATCGCCATTCTTGTTAAAGTAGACGATGCTGTAGCCCGAATTACTTGCCGTCGCCGTCAAGAAGCCCGAATTGTCGGGAGCGGGAACCACAAACGGGGAAATGGGATAGTTATCGAGATAGTTGTCAAAGCAGTACCCGTCGGTCGGATTAAAGGAGTACTCCAGCTCCGTTCCCCAATGGGAATAAATCTGGTAGACAAAGCCCCAAATATGATAGAATACGTACCCGTCCGGAAGGACCGACAGCACCTTCATCCTGGCAGAATAGGCGGAAAAGCCGTTCCCCAGACCGTTAAAGGCATATTCGGGTTCACGCCAGCCCGTCGGTTTTGCATAGCCGATCTTTCCATCGACAGAGGCGGCAAGGACACCACCCATAGGCATGGCCTGAAGTTCATAGGCCTCGCCCAAGGTATACCGCTCGTAAGGCAACTCCACAATTCTCGGAGATCCCTGGTCGTGCAAGAAAAGAATCGTGTAAGGCCCCACCAGGAAATACCCGTCCTTCGAACGTAGGGTCCAACGGACACGGCAACCGTTGTTGTCAAACAGGAACGATTCCGTCAGGACCTCGTCGCCCGCAACAACCTTGGTAGAATCCCACGGAGCAAATTCGGAAACCGTATTTTCTGCAGAGAGAAGGTTCCACGAGGAAGCATCGCCAAGATGGATGTCAGAGGCGAGACCGTCCCAGTCCATGACGCGGGAATAGGAAGCCCGTTCCGTCTTGACATAAAGAGTGTCTCCATGAACTGCCAGTTGCTTGAGCGCATTCATCTGCAGCGAATAGTTGCCAATTCGGTCGACCGTCAGGAGCGATGTCGACTTTAAAATATCGAAAAAGGCAAGTCGGTCTTCAAACGCAATGACCAGGATACTCTTCCCGAGAACTGCCCCGCGGGGAACCGCACGGACATTGTTCTTGACATAGGAACGGTTCAGGACACGCCACGTATTGCCATCGCCATTGATAGCCACCACGATGCCGAACTCGGAAACCGCAAAGGTCCCAAGTGTCGAGGAGACGACAGAATAGAAAGCCGATGTTTCCAGGCCATCTTGCGAAAGGAAAACACGGTCGCCCTCCAGGGTGCGGAAACGAAGCCCGCCATCGGTCGCAAGCATGATACCGTTATCGCCATAGGGCGCAACATCATGGATTGGAAACGGGTCGGAAAAGGCTCCCCAACGGTCAGCGGCGAACAGCTGGACCGCAAATATAAACACGATTGCAATTAGCGAAAATTTCACCCTTTAAAATTACGAAAATTCACTCGCACGCGCGAGCAACTCATCTAATTTTGGGCTTGCAGAATCGCTCTTTTTCAATAACGACAGGTAGATATCGCGCTTCTCGCGCATTTTTTTGAATGCCGACGCCTTCCGCTTGAAGAAAGTCCCCTTGTCCGTGCCGCAAAAGAGGCACGCCTCGTCTGCGCGGATTCCGCCAATGCTCGAAAACTCCACCGCCATCCTCTCGGGAGCGGTGAGAGGCTTCATCAGGTCGTCCAGCTGGTTGCGCACAAAAAGGAAGCGACGGTTTTCGCATATTTCCTGCTCGATCTTGCCGGCGGAATACTTGGCCCCGGCCTCCATGACTTCCGTAAGGCGCACCATGCGGCGGGTCTTACGATGGAGATCGCGATTCGTGTTCCGTATAACCGTCATAAACCAGGGAAAAATGGGCTTGTCGTGGTCAAGGACGGCCGCCGAACGGCAAAAACGAAGGGCGACTTCTTGAAAAAGATCCTTCGCGTGCTCTGTATCCTTACTCCGGGCGCAACAGAGTTTGTAAATTTGAGAGGCGTTCTTGCGCCACACCTTTTCTACCCAATTGGGAGACTGTTCTGTTAAAATTCTTGATTTGGACATTTCTCAAACCGGAATTTCGACAGCAATCTTTCAGTTAAGAATAAATTTATGAAATTAAAAGATAAAAAACAGAAAAATCGTCATTTTGCAAACAACTGTTTGCAAGAATCTGCCATTTTTTTTATTTTGGGTCTTTTTTGCGTAATTTGTCCGCAATCCGTGCTAGCGGAAGAGTTCAACATGAACTCGATGCCGCCCCCGGAAATGCACATGGAATATAGCGCAGGCGCACTGAAGGACGGAGGAAAAATTACCGTAAGCATTACCGTGCCGGACAAGTGGCACGTGAACGCGAACGAGGTGACCGACGAATTCCTGAAGCCATCGTCTATAGAGGCTAAGGCCGAGGGAATTGAATTTGGCGACGCCGTATGGCCCGCACCCATCCGCGAGTACAACGAGGCGCTGGAACTTGAGATCCTGACATTCCGCGGAACATTCAACGTTGAAATCCCGGTGAAGGGAATCGCCAAGGATAGCAATGGTTCCGAAATGAACTACGACAGCCTCGGAACCGAAGTGACATTCCACTACCAGGCATGCGACAATTCGATTTGCCTCGCACCCGCAAGCAAGACGATCCGCCTGAACGGCCAACTGGGCGCAACGGGAAATGCAGCCGGAAAGGCGAGCGGAATCGGAGTTGCAAAAAAAAACGAATCTAATGATGGAAGCGCAGCGGAGAACCGCGCGGAGATTGCTGCTGGGGACCGCGACGAAATTGCATCGGAGAGCCGCGCGGGGGGTGCTGCGGATAACAGCGCAGGGTTTGCCGGAGTCATCGCGCTGCTGTTCTTCGCTTTTATCGGCGGAATTATCCTGAACCTGATGCCGTGCGTGCTGCCGGTGCTTTCTCTTAAGTTGTTCAGCCTGATTAAGCAGGCAGGTGAAAGTCGCGGACGGCTCCTCGCCTTGGGAGGAGCCACGACGGCGGGCATCTTATGTAGTTTCTGGGTCTTGGCCGCCGTCGTCGCCGCCGTCAAAGCCGGCGGCGGGTCCGCGGGCTGGGGCATGCAATTCCAGAGCGCAGGTTTCATCGCCTTCATGGTGGTGATTCTGACCGCATTCGCCATGAGCTTCTTCGGCATCTTTGAAATCTGGCTTCCGTGGAACGCCACCACCAGGATGGATGCCGCGGGACACAAGGCAGGACTCGCCGGAGCCTTCTTTACCGGTGCACTGCTCGTTCTTTTAAGTACGCCCTGTTCGGCGCCCTTCCTCGGAACCGCCATGGGATTCGCATTCACCGCCAGCACCCCGGTGCTGTTCCTGTTCTTTACCGCGGCAGGACTCGGACTCGCCCTCCCCTACATGCTCGTCAGCGCATTCCCGAAAGTCCTCAAGGTATTCCCGAAACCGGGCGCCTGGATGGTGAAGCTCCAGAAGGTGATGGGCGTATTGCTTCTCGCGACCGTCGCTTGGCTCCTTTGGCTTGTGAACGAGCAGGCGGGAATGGCAGGCGTCGGGATGTTCGCCGTTGTCGTGGCGGCAAGCATCGGAGGGAGCATTATTGTCGGAAAATTCGCGCCGCCGGGAGCCGCCTTTGGCCGCGAAATCGCGACCCTTGGCGGAAGCATCGTTGTTATTGCGGCCGTCTGGTTTGCAGTCATCGCCCCGCAATACGATGCAGCCGCTACGGAACACTTTAACACCCGTATGCAGGAGCAAATGACTGCCGACGGTTGGTACCGTTACAGCCCCGCCCTCATTGAAGAACTTGCGAAGGCGAATCGCACCGTATTCATCGACGCGACCGCCGACTGGTGCCTCACCTGCAAGACGAACGAAGCCGCAGTCCTAAACCGTGACGAATTCCGCCGCGCCATGGACAGCCTCGGCGTCGCCCTCGTGAAGGCCGACTGGACACGCGAAACACCCGAGGTGAACGCCCTCCTAAAGAGCATGGGAAAATCAGGCGTACCCGCTTACGCAATTTACCCCGCAGGCGATGCCACAAAACAAATCGTGCTGCCGGAATTACTCACGACAGCAGCGATTGTGGAGAAAATTGTAGGAAAGTAAGTAGAGATCCTTCGACTTCGCCGCTAGTGCGGCTCCGCTCAGGATGACATTTCGAGCAATTATCGCTTGCCTTCGCGTTTGTAGCGGTCAATGCATTCCTGGTAGAAGTCGAAGGTCTGCTGGGCGATCGACTTCCAGCTGAACACGTCGATGGCGCGCTTGCGGCTGACTTCGCCCATTTTCTTCGCCAGTTCTGGATTTCCGAGGATCTTGTTGAGTTTGTTTGCAAAATCCGTCTGGAAAGCCTTCGGGTCGGCCGGTTCAAAATCCGTTTCGGATTTCGCCTTGAGCGGGACCAGAAATCCAGTTTCGCCGTCCACGATGATTTCGGGAATGCCGCCCACCGCAGATCCCACCACCGGAGTGCCGCAGCTCATGGCTTCGAGGTTGATGATGCCGAACGGTTCGTAGAGCGAGGGCGTGGCGAACACAGTAGCATGACTATAGAGCACGCGAAGTTCTTCGTGCGGAATGGCTTCCTGAATCCAGACGACGCCGTCGCGGGTCTTCTGCACATCTTCAATCAGGGCCTTGCACTCGTCGGCAAGTTCGATGGTATCCGGAGCACCGGCGCAGAGCACCACCTGGGCAGACTTATCAATCTGCGGAATCGCCTGAATCAGCTGGCTGATGCCTTTCTGGCGCGTGATGCGACCCACGAACAGTACATACGGACGCTTCGGGTCGACTCCCCACTTTTCGAGGATTTTTTCGTCGAAAGTCGGAGCATAAAAGTCCGGATCGATACCGTTGTAAATCACCTTCACGCGATCTTCGGGAACTCCGTAAAGCTTCATCACGTCGCGTTTCATGCCCTCACTCACGGCAATCACGCCGTCGGCAGCTTCGTAAGCGGTGCGTTCGATCCAGCAACTCATGGCGTAGCCGCCGTCGCCCAGCTGCTCCGCCTTCCACGGACGGTGCGGTTCCAGCGAATGCGTCGTCAAAATCAACGGGCACTGCAGAAGACGGCTAGCGAGAACGCCGCCAAAGTGGCTGTACCACGTATGGCAATGAATCACGTCGATATCCTTGAGCGAGGCCGCCCACTGGAGGTCGATATCGAGCGGCTTGAAAATTTTCTGGAAGCGGTCATCTTCGGGGTTGAGCCCGAGCTTGCGCGAAAAGCCGAGCGCATGGATATTGTTTTCGTCCACGTTCTGCACGCCAAAGCAGCGCGCCTCGATGTGGCAAAGCTTTGCAAGCTCCTGCGTCAGGAACTTCACGTGGATTCCTGCACCGCCATAAATTTCAGGCGGGAATTCATTCGTCAAAATTGCAGCGTTCATAATAGTAGTCGGTTAGGAGTAAAGAGTGGTTTGTTTTCGTCAATAATTATAAAAAAAGCAAAAAGGATGGCAAGGCATTCTTAAGGAAAACACCCCGCCCATTCGGACGGGGTGTAAGGAGTGAGTGTGGAGTTTCTTAAAAATTCTTACACTGGCCTTTCCACTTGCCATCGTGGCCGGCGATGTTTCCGTTGATGTACTTGCCGCTCGTGCCTACGAAGTCCGCCTTGCGCCATTCTTCGCCACCGAGATGCCAGCGCATCCAGGCAACCGTAGCGGCCATGCCGTCCCAGGAACCGGAACCGTGACCGTAACCGCATTCCCTGCGGCCAGGAGCGACTTCGTAGCATTCGGTACCCTTGCCACCCGTCATCTGGATAAGGCATGCAGGTGCCTTGACATTTGCGTTGTTGTAATCGTTCTCGGCGTTGCCGCGTTCCATGCCGCCTTCACCGTAGAGGATAGCTATAGTCCGGTCGGTCGCCACCTTCATGGCTCCGACACCGCCCCAGTCACCGCTGTTGTTGAGGAATGCGGTAAGCACGCGTCTGTCCTTGATGAGGGCCTGTTCAGATTCAAGACCACCCATAGAATGGCCCGAGCAACCGACCGTATTCATGTCGAGCTTGCCAAACAGCGGGCTGTTCGAATCCTTGTTCAGCCCGTCGAGCCAGTCGAGAGCCTTGATGGCCTGGGTCGCATTACCCGGAGATTCCTTGAGGGCAACCACCACAAAGCCGTGGGACGCAAGACGGCGAATCATGCCTTCGTAAGCACTCGGTTTTGTACCACCACCGGGGCCCCATACCACGACGGCGTGTTTCTGGTCCGGATTGTCGGTCAAGCGCTTGGGGTACGCAAGGATTCCTTCCCCATCCCAGCCGGTATTCGTCTTGTACTCGACTTCCATGTAATTCTTTTCTTCTTCCTTGTCGTTCGCGAGGAAAATTTTCGGAACGGCGGGCTTCGCTTCTTCGCTGGAAGAAGAAACTTCGGCCGCCGAGCTTGCCAGAATTTCGCTAGCGCTGGAACTGGAAAGCGGAACAGGATCAGCGATGCCTTCGGAGCTGCTGGATACTGACGTCAAAATCGTGTCTATCATACCATGAACGGGTTCATCGCCACAAGCGTTCGGCAAGCTAGAGGCCACGCAAGGGTCCGCCCAGGGGTCATCCGGATTAACGACCGGATCCGTTCCCTGCTGAGCGGGATCGGCCGGATTCAAAGCCGGATCGACTGGCAGGCCAGTTTCGGGATCGATGACCGGATTATTCACCGGATTCGTAGGATCGCCGGGATTGGCAGGATTATCCGTCGTGGGTGCAACCGCTGTCGGATTTGCAGTATTCTGATTGTCGTTCGCGGCAGTAGAACTGTCGCAGCTCACTAAGGCCATGACAGCACCCGCTATCACAAAGCCCCTAGTCAAATTCCTGAAGAACATCGTTTTCATTGTGACTCCTTTTTTCCAACACCGATATAAAGATACCTTGGAAAAAAGCAAAAAAAGCACCCCGGAGATTTTTTCCCATGGACAAAAAATCCAAGCGCCGTTGACGATTTGTCAATAAGGGTCTCGGTTGCAAACCTCCCCAAAAGTTGTAAATTTAAGAATACACAAAAGGCTGTATACGCAAATGGAGAAAATATGTTACAGGGAGTGTTATCGTTTGAACTTGGGGGACTTTCGGGAAACGCATGGTTCGCAATCGTAGTCGCAATCTCAATCTTTGCGACCATGTTCTTTTCAAAACTGAGGGCAGACGTTGTTTTCCTCGCGGGCATGTCAGCACTCTTCGTGAGCGGCGTGCTGGACATCAAGGGTGCCTTTGGCGGACTCATTTCTCCATCGGTGCTTGTCATCGCAGCAATCTATGCCGTCATCGCGGGTCTCAACCACACAGGCGTCCTGAACTGGATCGTTAAACACCTGATGGGCTCCCCCAAGACCATCACTGGAGCAATCGTCCGCACGATGCTTCCGGTCGCCCTGTTGAGTTCAATTCTCACTAACACGACCGTAGTCGCCCTTTTTATTGACGTCGTAAAAATCTGGTCGAGGAAACTCGGAATTTCCCCCTCAAAACTGCTGATTCCGTTGAGCTACGCCTCGGGAATGGGCGGCATCTGCACCTTGATCGGAACACCCACAAACCTCATCGTGTCGGGACTGTACACTGACAAGACGGGAACCCAGCTGAACATTTTTGCGACCACGACTTGCGGACTTTTCTGTCTAGCCGTCGGCATCCTTTCGGTAATCGCCATGCAAAAGCTGCTGCCCGAACGCCAGTCGCCCCTGAGCGGCGGAGAAGACGATGAACTGACCATGGAACTCCGAGTCCCAGCCAAGCATCCGTTTATCGGGAAGTCACTCCAGGAAATCTACGAAAACAATCCGAAGGGTTTCGAAAAAGACAAGAACTCCATTCTTTCTATCCGCCGCTTTGACAACGAAGTCGAAGTCGCCACACCCGATTCATTCATTATGGGCGGCGACCATATCATTGTTTCAGGAAAACCGAAAACACTCCAGTGGATTTGCAATAACTTAAACCTGAAAAACGAACACCTGGATGGCATCCTCGAAAACTCCACCAACAATCACATCAGCAAGAAGACCCTCGTTTCGGCGGCCATCATGATTGCCATGGTCCTTCTCCCGACGTTTGGCGTAATGCCACTGCTCTCGGCCTGCCTACTTGCAGCAGCAGCAATGATCATTTGTCGTTGCTGCACGAGCCAGCAGGCGATGAATTCCATCAACTGGCCCATCCTCATGGTCTTTGCAGGAAATATCTGCATCGGAAAGTCGTTTGAAATCACGGGAGTCGCCCAGATGATTGCGGACTGGCTCCTGAGCATTTGCGGAAGCAACCCCTACGTAGCACTCATCAGCATTTGCTTAGTGGCAACTTTCGTGACGGAATTCATAAGCAATGCGGCCACGGCTGCCCTGTTCTGCCCCATCACCATCAGCACGGCAGCAACCCTCGGCGTAAACCCGCTCACGTTCTGCATCGCCCTGATGATTGCGGTGAGCAGCAGTTTCGCAACCCCCATCGGATCACCAACCCACATGCTCGTCTACGCAGCAGGTAATTACCGCTTTTCGGACTTTATCAAGATCGGTCTTCCGATGAACTTTATCATCATGGCCGCGAACATCTTTATCGTATCGATCGTTTATCCGTTATAGGGAAAACCATTTTTGCAAACAGCATAAAAAAGTTATTACATTTAGTACAACCCTAAGAAAGGACAAAATATGCACACTTCCTTCATCATTTTCAACTTTATCGCCCTCGCCGTTGTCATCATCGCGGCGTTCCGCATTGGCGTCAAGGTCAGCAAGGCAGCAAAGCGCGAAGCCCCCGAAGCGCAGAACAAAACATCTTATGATGACTGTCTCGCCAAGAACACCAAAACTTTCAAGTACGGCACCTTCACCGACGCACGCGACGGCGAAACCTACCGCACCGTGAAAATCGGCCAACAGGAGTGGATGGTCGACAACCTGCGCTTTAAGGCAGAGAACAGCTACGCCCCGGACAACGACGAAAAGAACGTCTCCAAGTTCGGAAGACTCTACACCTGGACTTCTGCCCTGAACATCCCGGCGGAATTCACGGAACAGTCCCCCGCCAAGGACCTCGACATGTACCACAAAATCAAGGAAGACAACTACCAGGGCATCGCACCGGAAGGCTGGCATATCCCGAGCCTCAAGGAATGGGAAACCCTGATGAGCAACTTCCCCGAAGAATCGAACGGCATCGAGCTTCGCACCGAATGCTGCTGGCAGCGTCCGGGCGAAGACAGCGTCGGTTTCTTCGCTCTTCCGGCCGGCTACCGTTTCGACAACGGCACCTACTGCCAGTTCGGCAAGCGTGCACGTTTCTGGAGCAAGGACGAATACGGCAAGATGAACGCCTACCGTCTGAGCCTCACCCAGAATTCCATGGACATCGAAGGCGTCTACAGGTCCGACGCCATTTCGGTCCGCTGCGTCAAGAACGCCTAAGGCGTTACGCGCACGCCGCCTGAATTCACCCGCTATTAAATCAGCTACTGAATTCACCGAGCTAGATTAAGAAAGCCTTCCCGAAGGGAAGGCTTCTTTCTTTTTATAAACTGATTATAGATGGCGCAGCGAATGCGCGACCTGGAGATTTTTCGCGGAGCGCAATTAACGCGGCGCGTAAATGCGCGACATGAATTCGGCGCGGGTCTTTTCGTCGGTCTTGAAGCGGCCCAGAAGCTGTGTGGTCACCATCGTTGCACCGGGCTTTTTCACACCGCGCATTGTCATGCACATGTGCGAAGCTTCGAGTACCACGGCGACACCCTTCGGGTTCAATTCCTTCTGGATCAGTTCCGCAATCTGGCGGGTCATGCGTTCCTGGATCTGCGGGAATCGCGCATAGAATTCCACGACGCGCGGAATCTTGGAAAGACCCACCACACAGTCGCCCGGAATGTAGGCCACATGAGCCTTGCCCGTGAACGGCAGAAAATGGTGTTCACACATGCTCGCAAACTCGATATCCGGCACGATGATCATTTCATCGTACTTTTCATGGAAACGAGTCTTGAGGATGTCTTCGGCGCGCATTTCACCCGAAAGTCCCGTCATAAGTTCGGCGTACATCTTGGCGACACGCTTGGGCGTATCGATAAGACCTTCGCGGTTCGGGTTCTCGCCCATGCCTTCCAGAATCATCCGGAAGCCGTCTTCCATTTTCTTAAAATTCATCATGGGGCCAAAGATAGCAAAATCAGCGGATCATGACAGCGCGGGTTTCGTTTCCGTAGCGGATCAGGAAACGTCCCGTCTTCGGCAACTCGATTATCATTGACGATTCCGTACGCATATGGCGCAAGACTCGGCCCTGCACATCCATTACAAGAAGCGACTTTCCTGCGGCAAGCCCCGAAAGCGAAACCTGTTTTCCCTGGACATCAAGGCGCCAGTTACTTTTCGCGGCAACACTCGGAAGAGCCATACGTTCGCTTGTAACAGCAAGACTATCGATATAGCCATAACCCATGATATACGAGTTTTTTACCGTCACCCTCGAAAGAGACTTTTCACTCCAAACTTCGCAGAACAGGCCTCCATAATGTTCCGCACTCTTGCATTCATCATTTACCAGCAAGCCCGAAATAGAATGGCCGTTCCCCATAAACGTTCCACTGAAGCTCCACATAGGATCCCAATTAAAGTAAGCAATGGTGTCTAGTTCATCTGCAGATTGTTTCGGTACAGCCTCATTGACGACGATATCGTTCTGGAGGGAAGCGCACGCTTCATAATTCTCAATTACGCCTTTCAAGGTTCCGTTTACAAGCCCCGCAAACCAATACAATTCTTCCTTGGACGTAAGGAGATAGCACCCCTTTGAATTCTTTTGCGGCTGCTGCGGAACTGGAGTCCATTCTGCATACAAATTAAGATTCTTCATGTCGTCAATTTTGAGGGTTCTGTGGTACCCCAGCCTAAAATTCGCCCAGTACAGGAACTCCGCCCCCTCACGGGTCGGTTCCTTGAATACATAACCCGCATCCTTGACCGTAAACGTCATCGGATTTTCAGAATCATTAACGCCGCCGTTCAAGTGGTACGTGATTGTGTATTCAAGCATCTTCCACTTGGCATACACCGTAACATCTTCCGTATTCCCTGCAGGAATCCGTTCAATCTTTTCTGTGAAAAGGGGATCCGTATACCAGCCTTCGAATTCATACCCGTCACGGCTGGCATCGTAAAGAGCAAATACCGACGAATCCGCCGACCACTTGAACTTCAATGTTCCACTTTGAGGATTGCCCCTATAACGAGTTCCGCCATTCAGGTCAATATTGACGAAAAAGAAACTTTTCCATTTCGCATAGAGAGTCCAGTCCCCATAAAGGGCCGTGTTTATAGATTCAACCTTTTGCGTAAACATTTCATCCGTGTACCATCCCTCGAATTCGTCACCTTCCTTCATAGCATCTTCTAGGGCGAAGGGACTACCATTTATAGAATAGATACTCGGGTTCTGTTCGCTATTCACGCCACCGTTCAGCACATAATGTATCCCGAACGGACTCACATCAAGGGCAGGGAACGCATCCGTGCCCAAATCCTGAATCCAAGCAGAACCGTTCACTCCCGCCGAAAGCATTCCAAGAGCCGTTCCATCTGCAAACTGGGTTTCATCAAGTGACAAAGCCAGCGAAACTTTCGTATTCTTGGAATTCATGCACAGCGCATTCTCCACTTCAAAAATGCGTTCGCTTTCATAGCATATAAGTCCCTTCTCTTGCACAATGCAGTCCGAATACTTCCCTTTCAGTTCGCCAGCAAAATAGACATTTCTCAAGACCGCCGCATCCACTTTCGAAACGATGCCACCCACATACTTTCCGTCAACAACACCCCTGCTGTAGGCGTTTTCGACAACAACAAACTCCGATGAATCGGCCTCCATCGCCTTCGAAGCAAACTTCGCGGAAGACATTGGCGAAGGAGCTGCCAATGGACAGCCTTTATTCGTCACATCAATAATACCGATTAGTCCACCTGCATCCCCTAAAGCATGGACCGTAGCATTCGAATAGACGTTCCTCAGCTGCACCGGACCGACAACATTACCCGCAATACTCCCTACAGTTTCACCGGAAAAATAGGAATCCTCAATTCCAAGGTTCCTCACATAGGTAATTTTTCTGTGCCAGCCACCATCCCATTCTCCCAGTTCTGCAAACAAACCGCTTTCAGCCACAAGGCCCGAAATTTTGAATCCATTGCCTTCAAACGTACCCATGAATCCAAGTTCATACCACGGCACATAGTCCTCTTTTACCAGCTTTCCACTCTCGTCAAGCACATTCTCGTTCACCACAATGTCACTCTGGAGAGAAATGCACCCATCGAAAACGAAACGGGGATACCAAGGATCAAGGTCAGTAAAAGAAACGGACGCTATACCATAAAGCTCATTGGCATTATGAATAAGATAGCAGCCTCGTTCATCCTGTTGGGGAATCTGCGGGACAAGCCCCCACCGAGCCTCTACGGTAAAACTACCAAAGTTATAGCCAATAGAGAGCGTTGATTTACTTGCAAGGCTCCCAAAATATATCGCATCATACAACTTTATCAAGTCAGAATAGACAATATACCAACCCATAAAGGAATACCCTTCGCGGGTTGCATCCTTTAAAACAAGATTGGTCTTATCCTGAACATAACTTGTCGGATTTTCAGGATTGTTGACACCCCCATTCAAAATATACTTGATGGTATAGGCATCCGCAGAAAGGGCAGTTGCAAGCAAAAGCACCCCAAACACTTTGCAAAACGGGCACGACATACTTCCTCCTTCATACGTAAATCCATCCAAAATATATATAAAAAAATCCGAATTTCAAATAATTCGGATTTTCTATGGACATTTAGTCAATTTTTACAATGTTATGTTATCTAACATTTACCTTAATCAGGTCGCCCCTGCTCTTGGCGAAATAGATGCCGAGCGGAAGATTTTCCAACGAAAGGCTGCGCGTTCCGCGACGAACCAGCGCACCGTTCATATCGAACAAGGTAATATCGCTATCTGATTCCAGGCGGTTACCCACACGGACAATGCGCCCGAGATTTACTCGAGCAGGCGTCGCAGCCACGATTCCTGTCGGACCACCAAAATCCTCGATATGCGTAATCCCGTTGTTCACGTAGTCGCCGAGGCCGTAGGCATTGCGCATGATATTCAGAATGTCCATATCAAATACGGAGCCGTCGGGGTCCGTCTGGCGACGGATAATCGTCATATTGTTTTCGCCCTCGTGGCCGGTATCCCAGGCGATAGGCACTACCTGATTTTCCTTGGCGAGTTTCATCACAGCATCGTAATAGGCAAGGCGGCCCTTGCGGTGCTTGGCATACTTGTCGCCCGTCAGAACTTCCACGCGGTCATTTGCGCCGAACTCGCCGATAATCACAGGCACGCCCTTGTCAACAAAGTTCTTCTTCATCTTGCCGAACTGATCCTGAATCTGCGCACTCGTACACGGATCACCCATCGCACCCGCCCAGGCGTTATAGCCACAGTTATGCACGATGTCGTCACCCGTCGCGAGGTCTTCTGTGCCCCAGTAATACTGCGGATAGACTTGGGCACCCCAATCAACAACATCGTTCAGGAGCGTATAAGTATAGGGATCGTAGAAATGTACCTCGACCATCAGGCGATTTTCAATCACGTCTTTCGGGAGCTTGTCAACCGTCATCACTTCGGAAGTACGGTCAATGCTCGTGGAAGGCCCCTGAATAATGAGCGTACGGCTTCCGTTGTTGCCACCCGTCGCACGCACCGCATCCACGAAAGTCTGGTGGTACGTCATCAGGATTTCAGTTTCGTGCTTGTAATTGTCGTCGGTAGTCGCAGGCTCATTCGCGCTCGCGAAAAGCAGGTTCTCGTTGTAGTTCTTGAAGTGGCTTGCAATCTGCGTCCAGAAATCCTTCTGGCGGGCGTTCACGGCATCCTTGTCGGCATCGTTCAGCTTGCCTTCGAGCCAGCCGTTGTCCCAGTGGATATTGAGAATTGTCACGAGACCTGCGCGCATGCACATATCGACAACTGTCTGCACCGAATCCATCCAACTTGCGGCAATTTCGTTCGGGCCACCGCCCGGAACAATGTCCGTCGTACTCGAGTCGCGCGACATGGCGTTCGAATGGCTGTACCACGCACACGGAATACGCACCGTACTGAAACCCGCCGCCTTGATAGAATCAATGTAGGCCTCGGTCGGGAACTTGTTGCCCCACCATGTGGGATTGACAGGCACTTCCATCGTATTACCGATGTTGATACCAAACCCCATCTTCGCAAACATCTCATTTGCTGTTGGAAGCGTTTCGGCCTGCACCGGCGAAACTCCCGCCGATAACGAAACCATGGAGAAGGAAGCGGCCACTGCCGCAGTCCGTAAAATGCTTTTAAGCATAAACAACCCTTTAGGGATGCGCTTGCAACCCTTATTTAAACAACCCACACTAAATATACATCCTGTCGCGACAAAAACAAAAATCCACGCCAAAATAGCATGGACGATTTATCAAACACAGGACGTCACACCAAGATGGTTCGGCAGGCTCACCAACCTTGGCGCATCGAAGGGTCGCTACTTGCCGCTTAAAATCGCGACGAGGTCCGCATTGCTCAAGTTCGTCTTTTCATTCAGAGCGGCGGCAATCGCGGCAAGCTGCTTTTGGCAGGCCATCATCAGGTTGTACACCTGCTCAACGACATTCGCTTCAGAAAGTTGGTAGTAGTAGCAGGATGCCTGGAAACTTTGGTAATCAGGATCGCTCCTGTAAAGTTCCATCGGGAGTTCCTTCATGACGGTATCGAGGTCGCAGGCGAAATTCTTGCGGAACAGGAAATCCGCCACGTGTCCTGCAATGGCGATATGCGCAGAGCCTTCGAGCAAGTTCCCGGGCATGTGCGTGACGCTCGGCTTTTCCTTGGAATTGTTGATTTTGACGTAATCGACGGGGCGCTTGAACAGGATTGCCATCAGCGCGTGGCCAGCCTCGTGGCGGCAAATTTTTTCATATTCCTGTTCACCGAAAAATTCAATTAAGGATTCACGAGTTAAAATTTGTTCTGACATATTTCAATCTCTGCGTAAAAGGTACAAAATTTGAGCGACGCCGGCTCGGAATTAAGTATATTAGAACAAGGCTGCCGGACCAACGAAAATCCGGAAACAGCCTGACAGCGAGGTTTTATGGGAGCAAAGTTCTTATTGACATTGGGGTTCGCCCTTTCGGTGGCACAGGCGTTTGGTGCCGTTTACTACGTGGCGACCGACGGTAAAGACGGCAATGTCGGTTCCAAGGACAGGCCCTTCGCCACGCTCAACAAGGCGAATACCGTGGTGCATGCGGGCGATACCGTGTGGGTACGCGGAGGCATCTACGACCTGCACGATACGGTCTTTTTCGCACGGTACAAGATGACGGCGGCGATTCTCTTGACCGCGAGCGGCGAGAGTGACGACAACCGCATCCACTATCTCGCCTATCCGGGCGAGCGTCCGATTTTTGACGGCGCGAACCTCCCCGTGGCCGCAGGCACGGACCATAGCGACGGCACGCCCGAGGGCGCGATGTACACCTCGCCCATCGTGATTTCGGCAAAGTACCTGCACCTGAAGGGTTTCGAGGTGCGGAACACGCCCATGAAGCACAACTCGAATTCCGGCGTTTTCCTTTATGCGAGCAAGCATATCTTTTTGGAAAATATGGACAGCCACCACAATGCGGGTCCCGGGTTCTTCGCAAACGACGGTGCAGCAGACGGCGGCGGACACATTTTCTTGAACTGCGACGCCCACGACAACTACGATCCTTTAGGATGGCAGGGCGACGGAGAAAACGCCGACGGCTTTGGTGCGCATTACCAGAAACCCGGCGAAGGCGATACCACCAAGTTCATCGGGTGCCGCGCCTGGTGGAACAGCGACGACGGTTTCGACTTCATCAACCAGGAATTCCCCGTGGTGCTGGAGAACTGCTACGCCATGGGAAACGGCTACAGCGACTACGGACTTGGCAACCCGAAGAACGGCAACGGACACGGCATCAAGATGGGCGAAAGCACCCTCGGCGGCGGGCGGCATACCATCAAGTTCTGCGCCGCCTGGAAAAACAAGGCGACGGGCTTTTACGCGAACTACACCGGCGTGGGCAGCAAGTGGCTCAATAACACGTCGTACATGAACAAGGACCGCGAATTTGCCATGGCATCGACACTTTTCGATTCCGAAGGTAACCGATTAGCCGAAGTCGCTCCGCTCACAGGCGACAACGCCCACGTGCTCAAGAACAACATCGCCTTCCCGAACAGGAATTCGCAAATCGGGGAGTGCTGGGAGTATATACCGAGTCAGAACATCAACCGTTATGTGGAATGCCCCGCCGGCGAGAACAACACATGGAACCTGAAACTCGACCTGACCGAAGACGATTTTGAAAGTCTTGACGACCCGAGCATGACCGTGACAGGCAAGGACCTTTCGACGATTCCTGGAATGCTTGGCCCACGCAATGCTGATGGTAGTTTGCCCTATGTAGGTTTCTTGAAACTCAAGAAGGGGAGCCACGCCATCGACAAGGGCGAAGATCTCGGATTCCTGTTTGCAGGTGCAGCCCCCGACCTCGGCGCGTTCGAATACGGGCTCTCGAGCAGCTCGGCGCAGCTTTCATCAAGCAGTTCCGCGACCTCATCTAGTTCTGCCGCGGGTTCTTCTTCCGGGACCGACGCGTTCATCGCCACGCCCCGCAACGGCCATTTGCCCGCATTGCACAATGCTCGTGGCGCCGCGCTCGTGTTCGACATGCAGGGGCGCTACTTGGGAACCATACAGTCCGAACAGTTTAGATTCGGCACCATTGCCGAAGTGCTCCGCACCAAATTCAGGCCCCCCGGCGCCTACATCGTGCGGCAGGGAAACAGTTTGAAGAAAGTGAAGTAGTTGATTTAAAGATTACCGTTTAGATGCTGAATGGGCGCCCGTTTTGCGTTTCTTTCAGCACCTCTTCCAAGGTGAAATCCTCCTTGCTGCAAAAGAATGTTTTTTTGCCCAAGTCTTTCAGCGATGCTCCAAAGTGATATGATGTTTCGTCTATAAACAAAAAGCGGTCGTGAGTGTTCCTATTCGGGAGAATCTCTATGGGGCAGTCAGCATACTGTGCGTTGTATTTCTGCAAATCCAATTCAAAAATCTTGCTCTTATCGTAGGTATAAATCGTCACCGAAACGCCCTTGTTCCTTTTCAGCATCATCAAAAGGGTTGTCTCATCCACATAGTTGTCGACAAGGACAATGCGCTTTTGTGCCTGACGGATAAGGCTACACGCAAATGCGTAGGCATCGAACTCCTGACTCTCATAAAAAATGCCCTTGGTCTTAAGCTCTCCGCGATCCATCGCCTCGAAAAGGGAATCTAACTTATGCTCGTGATTGAGCAGTCGCGCGTCCTGATCGATTACCTTGCTTTCCACATTGGCAAGGCGCTGGACCATGCCGCCGTTATTCATTAGAAAATGCCGCATCGCCACAAAAGCTTCCATAATGGCAATACTGACAGAAATCGCTATTTTGCTATGCAGAATTCCAGAAAGCATAGCGACACCTTGTTCCGTGAATGCGTAGGGATTCTTGCGACGCCCCCCGTTTTGCCCTGCAAAGAACCCTGCTCCTCGTGAAGTCGCAATTTGCGACTTCACGGATTCAACTTCATCGGAATTCAACCGGAAACAAAATTTTTCGGGAAAACGTTCAATATTACGCTTTACCTGTTCGTTGATGCGCTTGGTTTCAACCCCGTAAAGAATCGCAAGATCGCTGTCCAGCAGCACCTGTTTGTTGCGAATGACCCGAATCATCTTTCCAACACCCGACTCATCCAACGGAGTCATGGCGACACGCTCAATATCTTTCATTATCAACTCCTTTGCGTTACAAGCAAAAAAAACGCAATATTACTGCACAAATACACACCAATTTTGAGGTGATGTCAAGAGAAAAAAGCGAAATTTCTCAAAAAATTTCGATTGCGAGTTTATTTGTCGCATTTTAATGCTATTTTAAGATGCACATAGCCCTCAGCTTACACCTTGGGCGCCCGTTTTATTGAGTATTTGCTCTAGTCTCTACTTCGAAATCGGCAAAATTTCAAATGCAATGAGAATAGGGTAAACTGCTCACGTCCCGATTGGGGCGTGGGTCGTTTGCGTTTATTGATTGCATAGGCTTTGCCGAGCCTCGAAGTACAGTAAGCGCTTCAGCGGCTCCACGCCTTTTTTGTTGCCTAGCTGAATCTCCCGACTTTCATTTGCTCCGTATGCGGGTTTGCGACGGAGATTCGGCGATATGAAATACAATAAGCTACAAGAAGAAGCTCTCAAAAGTACTATACAGCAGAACTTCTTCAAGGATTACAAATATACCCAATTGGGAAACATAGACTTCGTTATCGCCAAGAGCATTGTTGACGACCAAGGTTTCACTTTCTTTGACGACCTTGACACAAACAAGCTCATCTCAATTTTATGGGCAGAAGCGAAACGTGGAACAAATCACGACATTTATGAATCGTTTGTACAACTGATTCTTACCATCGGCAAAGAGCAGACTTTTGCCAAATACCACCCACCCAAATACATAGGGGCGTTTGATGCAGATAAATTCGCCTTTATTGAATATAACAACATACAACATGTGTTTTTTCAAAACGACTTTAATTGGTCTGTAACGCCTTCCAACCACGACACAAAGGAATTCAAACAACTCTATACCCTTTGCAAGAATTTACTTGAAGAAAACACAATCCTTTTTCATTATAATGAAAATGCAAGAGACCTGCAAAAGTTCATTCGCACAAATTTCAACAAAGAAAAGGGAACAACAGAAACTATATCCGTTACAAAGAATAATTTCACCTTTGTTTTTCAGAGATGGCTTAAAGTTGTGAAGCCGACAATCGATATTGATTGGACAAAAGCAAATAAAGCGAACATTCTTGAAGCAGATTTTTTTCTTGCAGATTTATTGTCTTCTGAAAACAAATCTTTGAAGGATAAATTGTATGTCGTGCTCAAGAATACCAAATATGAATTAGGCAAGAAAATCGATGAAATGGGTCTTGTCAGTAAAAGAGAAGTAACTTTCAATGACAAGCAAAAAGCATACAAAGCATTTTGGTCTATTTACACACGACCTCCAAAAGAAATTTACTGGGATTACATTATAGGTCGCAGAGATCTGCTTGTTACTCCCGACATTCGAGAAAGAGAAGGATCCTTCTTTACGCCACAAATATGGGTAGAAAAAAGCCAGCAGTACCTTACAGAAGTACTTGGAGAGAATTGGCAAGACGAGTACTACATTTGGGACAATTGCGGTGGAACGGGAAATCTTGAAAACGGATTGGCTAACAAGCGGAATATATGGGTGAGTACTCTAGAAGAAGCCGATGTAAACATAATGAAGGAACTAACGACAAAGGGCCTTAATTTATTTGAAAACCACATATTTAAGTTTGACTTCTTAAATGACGATTTTGTTCCTCTGTCCAAAGGCGGTAAGATGCCTGATGAACTGTTCGAAATAGTTCATAATCCCGAAAAACGCAAGAAACTTGTCATCTATATAAATCCTCCTTATAAGGAGGCAACAAGTGCAAAAACAGTTTCGGGAACAGGGACAAATATATCTGGCGTATCTATCGAAAATAAAACATACAACAAATACAAGTCTTTAATGAAAGATGCGAGTAAAGAATTATCCGCACAATTCATAATGCGAATTTACAAGGAAATTCCTGACTGCGTCATAGGTGTGTTTTCTAAATTGAAATTGTGGGTTTCGTCAAACTTTATCAAATTTCGGGAAGAATACAATGCGGAATTTAAGAAGATGTTCGTTGTTCCGTCAAATACATTTGATAATGTAACTGGAAGATATCCCATAGGTTTTTCCATATGGGATTTATCTAAATTGAAAACGAAATCACCATATCTTGTTGCTGATTCTTTTGATGCAAAAGGTCAATATATTGAAAAACGTAAGTTCTTTGAATTGGACTGTCAAACTATAACAATCAATCCTTGGATAAAAAAAATTGATATAGCAGAAAATGACATAATTGGATATATGGAAAATCCTACACCAGATTTTCAAGACAATGATTTTCTTTGCATACTAAATGAAAAAGGAACTCGAAATAATAACTACTCGAAAATAAATAAGGAAACACTCACGGTTAATTCAATATATCTATCTGTACGCCTATGCATAAAGCATACTTGGCTTAACGACAGGGATCAATTTTTAGCACCAGATGACAGATGGAAAACCGATAGGACCTTTCAAGGAAACTGTTTGATTTATATGCTATTTCATGGGCAAAATCGTATAATGTCAAGCAAAGGAGTTAATCATTGGATTCCATTTACCGAGGAACAAGTAGGTTGTAATAAATCCTTTACCTCTAATTTTATGAGCAAATACATCGCGGATTTTAAAGCGGGCAAAGTGACGATTATTCCGCAACGACAAGAACTATTACCAACAGAGAAGATTGAATCTAATCCTGTTGAATTTTCTCCCGAAGCTCAAGCCGTATATGACGCGGGATTGGAACTTTGGAAATATTACCATTCTCAATCTAGGGCAAATCCCAACGCATCTTTCTATGACATTAGAATGTATTTTCAGGGAAGCAAAAATGGAAAAATGAATACAAAATCTTCCGATGAAAAATATACAGAGTTCATCACAGATCTTCGTAATAAGCTTAAGATTCTTGCAAGTAAAATTGCTCCCAAAGTTTATGAATATGGATTTTTAAAAAGTTGACAATGAATCCTAAAGTGCAAAATTTGCACCTTAAAAAATCCCCTTTATAAATTGATGATCGAGGTCATAATTATTGACCTCGATATGGATTTATAGGCGGCCTGCTCTAATCATTACTAGGGAGCAAGCGTCTGACAGAAATCGTAGAAATCATCATTTTCCACATAAGCTCTAACGAAATTATGGATGGTATCGTTCGTAATTTTGATGCGAACCATAGGGTAATATCGTTTAAAACATGTTGGATCATTTTCAATGTTGTCAAAAATATTAAGCCACACGGAATTCATCAGTTTGAGTGACCTATTGTGGTTTTCTAGAAAACGACATTGTTCCTTGTAATCTTTCTGGGAAAGCTCCGCAAAAGTGGGTTCCTTCAAAAGATCTCCGAAAAACACCATACCCGATTCAATAACTTTTAAAATTTCTGGTGAAAAAGATTTCCCCGTTTTATAGAATATTATATGATTAGAAACGATTATATCATACTTTTCTTTTTTCGCATCAATTTTATTGTTATAAGCATCATGAGCATCGTTTAGCTCCGTTCGGAAATTCTTTTTCTCTTTTTTCAGCTTCGTTAACTTTTCCTTGAGATAGTTGTTGATGATTCCGTTAACATCGCACTTGTCTCCAAAGGCTAAGCCCAGTTGCGATTTCAAATCTTCCAGTGGAATGTAACGTGCAACGCTGCGATTACGTGCAGACATAAACATAACGCTAGCAAGAAGCTTCTCTACACTCATTGTTTCAGGCGTACTCTCATCCACTTTCAGGCAATCTCGCATATCTTTTTCAGGCAAATAAATATTCGTTTCCAAAATGCATTCGATAAAAAATTTGAACATTTCTTCATCCGATTTTATCAAATTCGTTTTCCTGACATCCATTTCCAAAAAAGCAGAACATATTTTTGCTATAGGAATATTGTACGAAAGAATTTCCTGTAAATCGTTCGCAAAGCCATACATACCCAGGCCGTAGTTGTTCATTTTCTTTTTTATGAAAAGGTATTGTTCTTCTTCGGAAAAATGTTCCTTAACGAACTTGTAGTACCGTTCGTCCTTTATTCCCAAATACATTATCGCAAAGGCATCAAGCATTTGGTCTGTATCGAGAGGCAGTTGGCGGACTCTTTCATAAAGATCGTCTATCCTGCATCGCAGAGGCATTTGAATCTTTTTCTTCAGAATTTTATTGGCAAGTTCAACGGCGTGTTCGCATTGTCCATAAGTAATATCACTTCCACATGCCACCTCTCCATTCAAACGGTCATCCAAAAGGCAAGCTATAGCAAGAAGCGCTATGTGATAAGGCTCTCCCTGAGTCTTACTATCCCAAAGATAACGCAATCCTTTCACATACGGATTTTCAAAGTTGATGTCCCCTTCTTGAGCGTAGATATACATCAATGGGTCGCAGTATTTTTCGTTTATTTTTGGTTCACCAATTTTTCGAGGTAAAAAGAAATCCTCGGCTGTCGCCATATAAACGCCTTCGCCCACAGTACACCAACCCATTCCACTAGGATACTGACACTCTTGACATTTAACAGCGGCAACGTATTTGCACCCAAATTTTTCAAATTCCTGGAAGTTGATTAGTTTGAACCAATCTACAAGAAGGAGTGTTTCTTCGTAGGCCTTTTCCCACTGAACAGGATCCACCTTATTTGACGCGCGAAGAGAAATGAATACGCCCATAATAACTCCAGTGTTAAAAAAATGCGTTTTTCCTCTTCTTAATATATCTCCGCTGTGCGCTCGCCGTCAAGGGGATTAGGTTTCCCACAAATGTACCGACAAATGCTTGTGATTTCGCAAAAAATTTAAAAGAAATCCCGCTTTCGAAAACGATTCAGTCCCAAGAGAAATCTTGAGGTGCAAAATGCACCTTGAATAGTTATTCCTCTTGACAACCGATTTTTATGTATTTATATTTATAGTGAACAAGTGTGTAGTCCCATCTTATTCGCATGTAGACGGGAAGGAGTTAAAATGAAGAAAGAAGTAACGGCGATTGCCAAATCCGAATTTTCCCTGATAGACGAAAATATGCTCAAGTCGCGGATATATACTATTCGTGGGCTCAAGGTTATGCTTGATGCCGACTTGGCGGAAATTTATGGATATAGCACTAAAGTTTTTAATCAGCAGGTTAAAAACAACATCGAAAAATTTGATGAAGATTTTCGCTTTCAGCTGACTTCTGAAGAAATCAATGTCCTTTCAAGGTGCAAAATTTGCACCTTGAACATAGAATCTGAAAACAACGAACCTTCAAGGTCAAAATTTTTGACCTTGAACAAGGGATCTCGTGGCTCAAACATCAAGTACGCTCCTTACGCATTTACCGAACAGGGCGTTTATATGCTCATGACGGTTCTTAAGGGCGAACGGGCGACGGTGCAAAGTAAGGCTCTTATCCGTCTTTTTAAGCAGATGAAGGACTACATCGTCGCCGAAAATCGGAATTTATTGGGTTATGACGGTATTGCCCAAATTGCCGTGCAAACGGAACGGAATACCAAGGATATTGCAGTCATTCAGTCCGATCTTCAAAAGGTCATGGAAAATTTCGTTGATCCATCAACTTTCAAGCATTTCTTGATTTTGAACGGGCAGAAGCTGGATGCCGATGTCGCCTATACGCAGATTTACGGTCTGGCAAAGAAGTCCATCACGATTATCGATGACTATGTCGGAGTCAAGACACTTGACTTGTTGCGTGGAATCGCTAGGGGCGTTTCCGTAATGATTTATAGCGATGAAAATGGCTATGAATCGCTGACTGAACAGATTAAGAAAGATTTTTTGAAGGCTCGTCCTGATGTTAAATTCGACAACAAAAAGACGAAGGAAAAGTTCCACGACCGCTATATCTTTCTGGACTACGGATTAAGAGGAGAAAAACTTTTCCACTGTGGCGCTTCAAGTAAAGATGCGGGCAACAAAATCACTACCATCATGCAGATTGAAAACACGGAAATTTATCACGTGCTGATGGAAAAATTATCCGTCAATCCTCGTTGATGAATCTGTACCGTTTCAACCCAACTTTGCCATTAGCCTTTCTCAGGCTTGTGATATATCGGATTTAACATACGCCTTAATAATTCGGCCCTGTGCTGGTCGGGGTGAGAGTCAAGCTTCTTCAAGAACGCATCGTACTCTTCTGGCGTCCATACGCGGCGGGATCCGTTTGGTCCCAGGGTTTCCACGTAGCCCTTACCCTTTTTCATATTTGCGCTCCTTATTTTGAAACACTATCAAAATAGGTTTTACTGCGACAAAAGATGACGCGATAGAAATTTGTTTTTTAGACGAATACGACTTCGTTGCCGATGCGGGGCGCTTCCGTACGGTTCGGAAGACCCGATTCGGTATCGGCATAACCGATGGCGACAGACGCATAGACACGCTCGTCGTCCTTAAGTCCGAGCGTTCCCAGGTATCCGCGAATCGAGGGTTCCTCGTTCAGCCACTTGAGCTGATTGATATAGCAACTGCCGAGGTCGAGTTCGTTCGCTGCAAGCATCATGTTCTCGACGGCACAAGCGACATCCGCCATGTTGTTGCCGTAATCCTTCTTGTTCGCGACCACAATCAGCACGGGAGCATTGTAGCTGAAGGAATAATTTCCCTTCTGCGAAAGCATGATCGAATTCTTGAGACTCTTGTAAAGGTCGTCACGGAGTTCCATTTTCGCAAAGGCGGTCTGAACCATATCCTTGAGCATCATGAGGGCGGTCGCGTTCGAAATGACGAAGAAATGGTTGCCTTGCGCGTTGCCGCCCGTGGGTCCAAAGCGGCCCGCCTCGACAATCTGCTGCAACTTTTCCATTTCGACAGCACGCGCCTTGAACTTTCGCGTACTGCGACGTGTCTTGATGGCTTCAAGTGTATTCATGGTTCCTCCTTCTCCACCTTACTTATCCAACGGGAGCATCAGAATGCGTGAATGACGTTTCTTGTTATAATGGTCGCGCTTGGTCGGCGGAAGTTCGTCCACCGTACCGTCGACAAATCCGAAATGGTAGAACCAGTCGAGCGCCTGCGTCGTAAGCAGGAACAGCGTCTTGTAGCCCTTCATGCGGCCCACCGAAATCAGGTGACGCACGATGGCATCGCCAATGCCCGACTTGCGGTAGTTCGCGGCAACAGCGATGCCCGCCACTTCGGCCATGCCGTTCTCGAATTCGTGCAAGGCGCCACAGCCGTGGATGCTGTTGTCGATGCTGTAGACAACATAATCCTTGAGCTTTTCGGAAATGCTTTCCTGCGTACGCGGCACCAGGAATCCTTTGTCGATGTAGTCCTGCATGATCCGGAGAATATCCGGAATATCTTCCATGATCGCGGGACGGATACTGGAATACTGGTTCGCGTACACCATGGTACCGTCACCACGGGCACTGAACACTTCCTGCAGCACGCTGCCCTGGAATTCACCGCTCAGAAGGTGAACACGGTTCGCACCCGCCTCGCAGGCATGAATCGCGTTCATCAGGTAATCCATCTGCGCAAAGTCGAGCTGGTCGGAATTGAGTTCCAGCAGTTCCTTCGCCTGGTCCACGTCCATAGCCGAGATCACGCCCGACTCCGTGGGTTCCAAATACTTGGTGTTCTTGCCGGTCACCAGGCCGTCGAGCTTGATACCGTTCTGGTTGCCGATAAAGAAGAGCTTGCCGACCTTCATGTACTTGCAGAGTTCGGTCGCAAGTTCGGTCGAGCTGATATTGTAGGCATGCCCGAGCTTGTTCCAGCCAATGGGTGGAATAATCGGCACGAACTTTTCATCCAGGAGTTGTTCCAGAATGTCGCGCTGGATGCGTTCGATACGGCCGGTACGCATGTAGTCGATTCCGTCGATGACGCCCATGCTCCGCGCAAGCACCCAGTTGCCCTGAATGCCGCGCAAGCCGCTTGCCGTAAGGTGACTCATAATATGCTGGGCCACGCCCAGAGAAGCCTGCTCGATATGTGGCAGGGCCTCTTCGCTCGTAAGTCTCACACCCGCATAGAAACTCGATTCCAGTTCCCACGCCTTGAGCTGCGCGTCAATGCTGTTGCGCGTCCCCGGTACGATGATGATGCGGATTCCCGCCTTGTGCAGAATGGCGATATCCCTCATGAGCACCGGGAAAAGCGGATGACTCATCAGGTCGTCCTCGATTTTCAGCACAAACAGCTGACCCTTGAAGCGTTCCATGTAGCCGAACACTTCGCGAATAAAACCTGCAACCTCAAAATGTTGCGAATTGAAATCGGGTGTAGCGTTGTTCATAGGAAATAAATTAGTTAAACAATGGGCTTGCTGTAGTCGCGTTCACCGAAGAGGGCCGTCCCCACGCGGATCATCGTGGAACCTTCTTCGATAGCGACTTCCAAATCGCCCGTCATGCCCATCGAAAGCTGGTCGAAATTCGCGAATACGCCGCCTTTCGCGAGAAATTTCTGCTGGAGGTTACGGAGGAAGGCGAAACATTCGCGGCTGTCCTCGGCGACACCGGTGTTCTTGCCGATGGTCATCAGGCCGCGGAAACGCAGGTGCGGAAATGCATTTTCACCGCGAGTCTCCAGAGACTCCAGGAACGCCTCGGCTTCGTGCACATCGAGACCGCTCTTGGTTTCTTCTTCGCCGGCGTTCACCTGGAAAAGGATATCGAGAATTTTGCCCTGAGATGCATCGGCGCCGTTGCCGGGGAGCGCCGCGCAGACCTTCTCCAACTTCTCCACAGCCTCGATGCTTGCGATGGAATGAATACAGTCGGCAACAATCGCCGCCTTCTTGAGCTTGTTACTTTGTACAGGGCCAATCACGTGGCAACGCACGCGGCTGCCGTCAAGAGCGGTACGCGGCGTCGAGAACTTGAGCTCGGCTTCCTGCACGCGGTTTTCGCCAAAGTCAGTCGCACCGAGCGCAATCGCATTTTCCACAGCCTCGGCCGGGTGGAACTTGCTCACCCACACAAGCTTTACCGCATCGCGGCTGCGGCCCGCAATCTTACAAGCTTCGGTAATCCTTGCTTCGAGAGCTGCAAGGTGCTCGCGCATTTGTTCAAGTGTGAATTCCATAGTAACAGTAGGAAGTTAGAAGTAGACAGTAGGAAGTTGGATGTTGGAAGTAGACTGCAACAAGGTTATTACGATTTTGCCTTCTTTTCTTTTTTCACAGCGGCCGTTTTCTTCTCCGCAAACAGCACCTTGATGATTTCGTCGATGTGCTTGTGTGTGTAGATCTTGAGGCCCTTCTTCGCGGGAGCCGGAAGCTCATTCACGTCCTTCTGGTTACCTGCAGGGAGATGAAGCGTCTTCACGCCCGCTTGGAGCGCAGCAAGCGCTTTCTCGTTGAGGCCACCGATCGGGAGGCATGCACCCGTCAGGCTCACTTCGCCGGTAAAGGCGATTTCGGGAGACACGGGCTGCTTCGTAAACGCCGAAAGCAGGCAGAGCGTCAGCGCGATACCCGCAGAAGGTCCGTCCTTCGGCACGGCACCTTCGGGCACGTGGATATGGATATCCGTCTTCTTCACCACATTCGGGTCGATACCGAAACGTTCCAGACGCTCACGCACGAGGCTCAAGGCAATCTGTGCGGACTCCTTCATCACGTCGCCGAGCTTACCCGTCATGAGTAGCGTTCCCTTGCCGGGCAGGAGCATACATTCGATCGGCAAAATCTCGCCGCCGACGCTTGTCCACGCAAGGCCCACGATAACGCCCGGGCGGCCAGCAGGTGGCAGCTGATTGTCGAGGTAACGCGGAGCACCCAGGTATTCCTGCAAAGTTTTCTCGGTGACTTCGGCCTTATATTTCTTGCTCATCACCTTGTCCTTTGCACGGTGACGCACCACGTTTTCAAGGGTACGTTCCAGTTCGCGCACGCCCGCCTCGCGGGTCCATTCGCGAATCACCTTCGCAATCATGTCGTCGTCAAAGGCGACATCCTTGCCGTTCTCGATACCGGTGCGTTCGCAGATGCGCGGCACCAGATACTTGCTTGCAATCTGCAACTTTTCGTGCGGGTAGTAGCCAGGCAGACGCACCATTTCCAAGCGGTCACGCAGGGCTTCGGGGATTTCGGCCTCGTTGTTCGCCGTCGCGATAAACAGCACGCGGCTAAGGTCGAGGCCCACCTCCATGAAGTGGTCCGTAAAGTCGTGGTTCTGTTCCGGGTCAAGCACCTCGAGCATCGCGCTCGCCGGATCGCCACGGAAATCGCTCGCCATCTTGTCGATTTCGTCCAAGAGAATAATCGGGTTCATGCACTTTGCACGACGCAGGGCCTGGATAAAGCGGCCGGGCATCGCGCCGATATAGGTGCGGCGGTGACCGCGGATTTCAGCCTCGTCACGCACGCCGCCGAGAGTGATGCGCACAAAGTTGCGCTTCATGGCATTCGCAATCGATTCGACAAGCGTCGTCTTGCCCACGCCCGGAGGGCCCACCAGACAAAGAATCGGCGCACGGCGTTCGGTTCCCGTGAGCTTCAGGACCGCCACGTATTCCATGATGCGTTCCTTCACCTTGTCGAGACCAAAGTGCTTGGAATCGAGTTCGCCCTTCACCTTTTTCATGTTGAGCACGGTGTCGGTATATTCGCCGTAAGGCAGGTTCAGGAACCAGTCCAGGTAATTCCTGCTCACGGCATATTCCGGGGACGTCGGCTGCATCAACTTCATGCGGCCGATTTCTTCTTCAAGCTTTTCCTGAATCGCCGGGGAAAATTTTTTCGCCTTGACTTTCTTGAGCAACTGATCCGGTTCCGAGGCGTTTCCGCTTTCGCCGTCCAGTTCGTCCTGCAACTGACGGATCTGTTCCGAAATGAACCATTCCTTCTGCTGCTGAGCCATCTTCTGGCGCACATTCTGCTGCACCTTCACCATCATGGTATCGGTGTCGGCAGCCACCTGCATAATTTCGATCAGGCGCTGCGCGAGTTCGTCGATTTCGCCAATTTCGAGCAGGCGCTGGCGTTCGTCAAGCGAAATCTGCAAGAAGGGAATCATGCCGTAAAAGGCGTTGATGTGGCTATCCATGGTAAACAGCGCATCGACCATGCCTTCCGAAATGTTCCTGTGCAGGGAATATTCCTTGAAGTGCGAAAGCACCGTCTCCAGCTGGGAGCTCTTGTCCGTAGACGTAATCGTCGGCTTATGCGGCGAAACCGTCGTCATCAGGAACTGGTCCTTCGTCGAAATCGAGCGGAGGTCCACCACCTGTTCGCCATCGAGCACCACCTTCACACAACCGTTCGGGAAGGGGGTCACGTTACTCACATGCGCAATGACGCCCACCGAATAAAGGTCGAGCATCGGGTTCTCGATTTCTTCCTGTTCAATATTTTTCTGCGCCGAGAGGATAATCTCGCCGTTATGCGATTCGGCATACTCAAGGGCACGCAAAGAAATGTCTCGCCCCACCAGAATGCGGCGGGTCGTGTGCGGAAAAACAACAGCATCCCTCAGAGGGAGCAGGGGGAACGTTTTCGAAAAGTCTATAGCCATAGCACTACAAAGATAGTATCTTATTTTCATCCGCAGGTTTATGCGGGGGCAATCTTTCGCCAGAGCATTTTAATTTTTTATTTTTAAGAAAAACGATGAGTCGCCGCGCTAAATCAAGACTATTGCGGCGAGGACAAAATAGAGGTTTCTTATGAGCGTTTCGATGCAAGAAGTAATGAAGCAATCCGGCGTGGCATTCGGCACCAGCGGAGCCCGCGGACTGGTAACGGCGATGACCGACCGCGTATGCTACGTGTACGCACGCTCCTTTATCAAGTACTGCGAGACAAGCTACAAGTGCGAACGCACTATCGCGATTGCGGGCGACCTGCGCCCGAGTACCGAACGCATCCTGAAGGCGCTCGTGAAGGCTGGCGAAGATTCCTCGTGGAAGGTCGTCTACTGCGGACGCATCCCGAGCCCGGCCATCGCCCTTTACGGCATCGACAAGGCGCTCCCGACCATCATGGTGACGGGCAGCCACATTCCCGCCGACCGCAACGGCATCAAGTTCAACCACCCGCAAGGCGAAATCACCAAGGCCGACGAACAGGGAATCGTCTCACAGTCCGTCGATTTCGACGAATCCATTTTTGACAGCAAGGGCATGCTGAAGAACGCCCCCGCACTTCCGACCGTCGAAGCGGAAGCCGAAGAAAACTACGTGAAGCGCTACCCCGAATTTTTCGGCAGCAAGGCACTTTCGGGGCTCACCATCGGCGTGTACCAGCATTCCGCCGTGGGCCGCGACATCGTGGTGAAGGTGCTTGAAAGCCTGGGCGCAACGGTGAAGCCGTTCGCCCGCAGCGAGACGTTCATTCCGGTCGACACCGAGGCTATCCGCAAGGAAGACGAAGACCTCGCCCGCGACTTTGCGCACAAGGATTTCGTGGACGCCATCTTCAGCACCGACGGCGACTCTGACCGCCCGCTCCTGGCAGACGATGTAGGCATGTGGTTGCGTGGCGACGTGCTGGGCATCCTCGCTGCCCAGGCGCTTGGTATCAAGCGCATTGCAACTCCGGTGAGTTGCAACACGTCGCTCGAAAAGTCAAACAGTTTCGAAAAAATTTGCCGCACCCGCATCGGCAGCCCTTATGTAATCGCCGGCATGGAAAGCCTGGTGGACAGCGCCGACAAGAGCATCTCCGTCGCAGGTTACGAGGCGAACGGCGGATTCCTGCTGCAGACCGACCTCACCCGCGAATTCGTGGAACGCGACAGCAGCGGTAACGAGGTGCGCGTGTCCCGTACGCTCAAGGCGCTCCCCACCCGCGACGCCCTCCTCCCGATGCTTGCCGTAATGGTGCGCGTCCGCGAAGAACGCATGTGCGTCGTGGACCTTCTCAAGAAACTCCCGAAGCGCTTTACGCTCAGCGACCGCCTCAAGGAATTCCCGACCGACATCTCGAAGGCTAAACTCGCCGAAATCCGCGAGCAGAAACTCGGCAAGAAGCTTTTCGGCAGCCTTACCGCAAAACCCAGCCGTTTCAAGCCCAAGGACGGCTCGACCCCGGCGCCCTTCCACGGCGAAATCGTCTCCATCGACGAGACCGACGGCTACCGCATGGAATTCGACTCCGGCGACATCGTGCACCTGCGCCCGAGCGGCAACGCCCCGGAATTCCGCTGCTACGTGGAAACCGACGACAAGGCTCGTTCCGCAGAACTTTTGGCCGGCTGCATGAAGATCATGGAAGGCTGGAGAAAATAATTTTTGTATTTTATCCGTATGCTCAAAAGATTCATCGCCGCTACTCTCGCCGTAACCTCCCTCGCACTCGCCGGGGAGCACTGGAACGTTGACGCGGGCGATGTCTCGATGAAGTTCCTCTCGATGCAGGTGTCGGCCCGCAGCGCCGCTCTTTCTGGAGCTGGAACTGCCGACGCCAAGAGCGCCTCCGAAGTTTCCCGCAACCCGCTCGCCATGGGAGCCGTGCAGGAATCCGAAGCGGGCGTGAACCACGTCATCTTCCCCGAAAATACCGCCGACGACTTCTCGACGGCCTACTTCGCCCTCCCCTTCACCCTGTTCGACTTCCCGCTGACCTTCTCGGCAGGCGCCGAATACCTGGGCTACGACGAAATCGAGGGCCGCGACGAAGAAGGCTTCAAGACCTCGGAATACAGCGCCTACGCCTGGGCCGTACAGGCAGGCCTCGGTAACCGCGGCAAGGCATTCCGCTGGGCCGCCACCGCAAGGTTTGCATCGCAGACCATCGACGACGAGACCGCCATCGCGATCCTCGGCGACATCGGCGGCGCCTACAAGCTCGGCGAATACTTCGCCCTGGGCGCCACCCTCACGAACTTCGGCTACATGAGCGACTACGACGACGAAACGGAACACGAACCGATGGCACTCCAAGCAGGCATCACGGGAATCGTCCCCGTCGCACGCCTCCTCGGATTCCAGAGCCAGTGGGACCTGCACCTTTCCGCAGACGCCTACCGCCGCGCCGACATGGAAGACCCCGAATGGCGTTTCGGCGGCGAACTCAACTACATGGAAACGCTCGCCCTCCGCATCGGCTACGCGGCCCGCCCCGACACCGAAGACGGCGTCAGCGCGGGCCTCGGCGTCACCTTCGGCATGATTACCTTCGACTACGCCTACAGCCCGAAAAAGGCTTTCGACGGCGGCTACCACTACCTGACGCTCGGAATGCGTTTCTAGCGGCATTCAGCTGCTGTGCTTCTTGATCTGGTAGTTCAGACACCCTCGACTAATCCCCAGTTTCTGCGCGGTCACGCTCCGGTTTCCCTCGTTTTTCGCGAGTTCAGTACAAATTAAATTCCACTCGGGAGACGCCGAATAGCGCCTCGCCCTTTCAGCGACCCTTTCACCGCCTCTTTCTCCGCATCTATCGCAGACCCTTTCATAGGCAAACTCGAAGTTCCTGAATCCGCCCATCATCAGGTGCTCCGGCGCCCCTGTTCTATGGGGCGCAACGATGCCAGCTTCTTTTTGGGGCAGGGGCGCCTCGCCGAATTCCTCGTCCATCACTTTAGATAAAGTAACACCATACGATTGCAGCAACGAAAATCGCTGCAATACGTTCTTGAGTTGCCTCACGTTCCCCGGCCACGGTTTTTTCCGGAGCAGCGCAATTTCATAAGGGTTCAGCATCCTCGCAGAGGCCCCGTTGACATCTCGCCACAGCTCGTGTACAATCCGCTCGAAATCTTCGCGTTCCCGCAGCGGCGGGATTTTCACCGGAAACACGTTCAGCCTGAAAAACAAGTCCTCGCGGAAGCGACCCGCCGCGATCTCGCTACGCAAATCGCGGTTCGTCGCACACACGAGCCTAAAATTGACGGGGACACTCTCGTAGCAGCCGAGCGGCATCACCGTGCGCTCCTGCAAGATGCGTAGCAGCTTGCACTGCGTCTCTAGCGGCATTTCGCCGATTTCGTCGAGGAAGAGCGTCCCGCCTTCGGCCGAACGCACAAGCCCCGCGCGTTCCTCGCCCGCACCGGTGAACGCCCCCTTGCGATGTCCCTCCAAAATGCTCTCGGCAAGTCCCCTGGCAATCGCACCGCAATTCAATGCGACAAAGGGGCCGCCCGCCCTTTGGCTGTGCTCGTGGATAAAGCGGGCCGCCACCTCCTTCCCCGAACCGGATTCCCCGAGCAGAAGGACCGAGATGTCGGAATTCGCCGCAATCCGCAACATGGATTCGTGTCTATTCATATAGCCTCCACTCTATACACGCTTTTTTCGCACCGCCAACGAAGAAAACCGCGATTATTTTACACAATAGGCAATTTTTTTTACAATCAGGGGCGCCCTCCCCATCCTTCGACATCCCCCTACCGCCCGTTTCCTTGCGCCCACTATTTTCTTGGCACGCCTACTTTATGCTTGTCGCGACTCTCACCTTATTCTATATTTGCCCCCATGTTACGTTCTAGGTACGAAGCATTTGACTTCGTGGAAAAGAAGGCCGAAGTCAAGAAAAAGTCGGGCAACCCGATCTTGATGATCGTGTCGGGCTACCTCGCGCTGGTTTCCTTGGGAGCACTCCTCCTGTCGCTCCCGTTTGCGCAGCGTGAACCCGTCGGCATCCTCGACGCCTTCTTCACGGCGATGTCCGCCGTATGCGTCACCGGCCTTTCCACGATCGACATCAGCGCAAGCTTCACCCCCTTCGGCAACTGGGTGCTCGTTCTCCTGATGCAGGCGGGCGGTCTTGGAATCATGACGATTTCTACCGTGATCATCTTGCTTGCGGGCATGCACCCGGGATTCAACCACCAGTCGGCACTGCTTGCGAACTACACGCAGGAAGGCAACGTGGACGCGGGCCGCATTCTGAAGGCCGTACTCCCCTTTACTTTCGGCCTCGAGGCCATCGGTGCCGTCATCTACTTCACGCAGTTCAGCGGTATGGAACTTTACGACCGCATCTTCTGCAGCCTTTTCCAGGCGGTCAGTTCCTTCTGTAACGTGGGCTTCACCTTGTTCCCCGATTCGCTCGTGCAATTCCAGCTGAACCCGCTCATGAACATTACCACCTGCGTGCTCGCCCTCGCGGGCGGCTTCGGCTTCCTCGCGATTACCGAAATGCGCTACGTGTTCGACCTCAAGAAACGCGCCATCCGCAAGGTGTCGTTGCATACGCACATCGCCACGGGCTTCACGCTGATTATCGTCCTCGTGAGTATCGCGTTCTTCATGTTCAGCGAATGGAGCAACACCTTCGAGGGTCTGAACTTCGGGCAGAAACTGGAAACCAGCGCCTTTATGGCGTTCACCAGCCGCACGGCAGGCCTCAATACGATCGATGTTCCCGCCCTCAGCGTGGGTTCGCTCTTCTTCTTCGTGATTATCATGCTCATCGGTGCTAACCCGGGTAGCTGCGGCGGCGGTATCAAGACCACCACAACCGCCGTGATTTTCCTGCTCGGGTTCAACCGCCTGCTGGGCCGCAACAAGACGCAAATCCTTGGCCGCACCATTCCCGAAACCACCGTCGACAAGGCCGTGCGAATCTTCGTGGTGGCCATCGTGGTAGTCGTGGTCGCAACGCTTGTGCTGCTCGAAACCGAAGCGGCGGGCAACTCCATCGAACAGGTATCCTTCCTCAAGGTGTTCTTCGAGGTCGTCTCGGCCTACAGCACCTGCGGACTTTCGATGGGACTGACGCCGGACCTCTCTATTCCGGGACGCATCGTGATCTGCCTCGTGATGTTCGTCGGCCGTATGGGACCGCTGTTCCTTATCTCCGCCGTGGCAAAGACGCAGGAGCAGGGCATGTGGTACGCCGAAGAAGACATCATGGTGGGCTAACTGCTTCCCGCAGCGGGTAATTTTTTTGGCTACTATACAAAAAAGAATTTCATCTATTTTTTCTTAAAAAGCAACTTTGAGGGGAGGGGGCCCGCGCTCAAAGTTGCGAAGGCCGCCAGCCCCACTCCCCTTCACCCCTCCCCCGCCCGGCCACGCTTTTTCTTCGAAAAACAGTCTACTATTTTAAGTTTTAAGTTACAACAACCAGAATACTAGAGACTCGTAACTATTAACTATTAACTACATTTAGCCCATGGCTTCTAAACAATTCGTAGTAATCGGTCTCGGAAACACGGGCTATTTCTTGGCCCGCCACCTGACCGCACTCGGACACGACGTGATGGTCGTGGACCCGAGCCCCGAAAAGATCCAGGATATCTCGAACCAGGTGTCGCAGGCGGTCGTTGCCGACGGCACCCGCAAGAAGCAGCTCCAGTCGCTGCCGCTTTCCAAGGTGGACAGCGTCATCTGCTGTATCGGTGAAGACCTGCAGGCATCGCTCCTGACGGTCCTCAACCTCAAGGAACTGGGCGTCAAGCACATCATCGCGAAGTCCAGTAGCCCGGCCCATACGATTATCCTCGAAAAGCTCGGCGTGGCGGACATCTTCCACCCCGAACGCGACATGGCCATCTCGCTTGCCGAAAGGCTCAACCGTCCGAACATGCTGGACTACCTGCCGTTCATGGAAGGCTTCTCCATCGTGGAAATCGCCTGCCCGGCAGCGTTCCTCGGCAAGACCCTGAAGGACCTCTCCCTGACGCACAAGTACGGCATCCAGGTGATCGCCATCCGCGACCCGCTGGAACCCACACCCAAGATCGGTAACATCGCCGACTACGTGCTCAAGGAAAACGACGTGCTGTTCGTCATCGGCCCGAACGAGGCCCTGGACAAGCTGAAGGCGTAAAGTCCCCTAGACATTAGACGATTTATTTATCGTAACAAAATGCTTTTTCTGCCATTTGCAAGGTGGCTATGCAGTAGCCATCGTGGCAGTTTTTTGAAATGAAAATACGTTTCTTATACCTAAACCGCTATAAAACTAATTGTATAATTCGAAACTATTCAAATAGATGCTTCTTACTTTCATTGTTCTTATTAAAGCAAAATTCTTTTTCTCTTATCGGCAAAGTGACAAAACAATAACCGCCATGGCAGCCCAATTTCGACGAAATTGAAAAATTATAATCTGGATCACCATCATTCAGTAAACTAATCTCAAAACTGAACAGCCATGCCGTATCTTGCTCTGAAATTGCATAGATAAGCTCTTTCCCCTTCAGCAAGCTGTCAACCTTGATTTCGTCCAGTTGATTAGCCTTCTTTATTTGGAAAAAGACATCTTTACTTTTTAAGGACGCATTATATTTTATATAACACCCTAGTTCAACGAACCAATCTTCATATTCGGAATCAACCTCTTCATCATTATAAGAATAATGGTAAAATTGGTCATCTTTATTTTTCTTATAAAATAACTCAGTATTACTTTTACAAAGAATCTTTTCATCCGTATAAGCCCTAACATCACTTACCTGCGTTGTTGAAATTACGCTGATCGCAGCAACCTGGTTTGTATCAATGCAATTATATGTGTCTGGATCTGCAGTTTCCAAGCAAGATGTTAAAGCAAAGGTAAAAAACAAAAAAAGTGATTTATAGATATTCATAAAAGCTATCTCACTATAAAACTTATCGTATAGATTAGCATTGCATCATCCTCTTGTTTTGCAATAGCATTGCTGGTTTGTTTAGGAACAAAAGGAACCCAAACAAATCTCGTATTCTGGTGTATCACGATGCTCTTACTTCTCGTAACAAGCCTCTCTTTCATTCGGGTATAACGGTGTAGATGGAACAACACAAAAACCATCTGAACACATTTCTAAAGAGTCATTATAATTATATTCCTTGAGAGAATAATTATGCCATTTCAAAAGTTCCGTTTCATCTACAATATCATAGTGTTCTCCTACATTAACTGTCGCTTCAACTATCATTTGTTTTTTTTCTTTAATTGGATAAATGATTATTTTAAGCTTTGATGAATCTATTTTTTCACCATACTGTTTCTCATTTATACGGCATTCAAACACCTTCCATATTGGAATCTCTTGAGGAACCATATAATTGTAGGGAATACCTTTTATTTTTTCACAGCTTTCACAAATTCCATCTATTGTAATATAATCTTCAAAACAAATTTGCTCATCATTCAGATAAAAAGAAACACTGTCTACATCCAACTTAGAAACAAAGTTTACTTTAAGCATGGAGTAACATTCATAGTCGTCATCATAATAACACCCTAAAAAACACATTAGAACTAAACCCCAAATGCATATTATTTTTCGCATAAATCATCTCCCCCAAAAGCTAATTGTATAATTCGGTATTTCGTAACTGCCATTCTTTGCAATAGCATTTTTTTATCCTTTGTAATTTTAAACTTTTTGTTCTTTATATAGATTCAAGCAAAAAAAAACAATTTCTCTGCCAACCAATACCTTTTACCCACAAAACAGAAACACCATTTTTTTCACAAAAAACGGTTCTTTTTTCTGGAATTACGTATAAATTAGGCTAGAACACCGGCTGATTCGAGACAGCCTTTTCGGACTTGCGACTGGCACCCAAATTCTTTTCGGTAGCGAGCTTGCGGTGCGTCACCGAGCCAACCACGAAATAGCGGCCGTCCTTCTGGACAAGGGCCGTATAGATGTTGAGCACCTTAACCGAGAACCACTGCTGGTAAAGGTTCAGCAGGTTTTCCTTGAGGGAGGAAGTCTCGTCGATGGCGGGGTTACCCGAGGGCTTGCCGTACTTGAGCGTGAACTGCTCGGACATGTAGGCGACAGCTTCGAAGGACTTGCTCAAACGGGCACGTTCCACACGACCGGTACGGATTTCGAAGGAGTAGAACTTGTCATTCTTGTTGAAAATGAAATCGACCTGCACAGGCAGTTCGCCGAACATGAACACGGGGATAACGACGCGTTCACCCTCGCCGCTCTGACCGTAGGGCTCGTAACCGAGCTTCATCACTTCTTCGATAACGGTTTCGCGGGAGGCCCCGAACGGAATTCCGGCAAAGTCGTTATAACGTTGAGCAACCGCTTCCAGAGACAGAAGCAGCGTCAAGAGCGTTACTATAAATCCGATTCGTTTCACAGGAATCTCCTAAATCCAATGTAAAAGATAGTAAACTTCTTTCGGTTGTTAAGTCCTTTATGGATAATTTTTTAGAAAAACTTACGATTATCTATATTTTGTGGCATGTCCAGCACTTTTGGTAAAATTTTTAGCGTCTCCACTTGGGGCGAATCCCACGGTCCGGCAGTAGGTTCGGTCCTGGACGGATGCCCCGCAGGTCTCGAAATCTCCGAAGAGGAAATCCAGGCGGAACTCAACCGTCGCCGCCCCGGGCAGGGCAAGATGACCACCGCCCGCGACGAGAAGGACCAGGTAAAGATCCTTTCGGGCGTCTTCGAAGGCAAAACCACCGGTACCCCGATCTCGTTTGCCGTCTTTAACGAGGACCAGCGCAGCCATGACTACGCCGAGATCCAGAAATGGTACCGACCGGGACACGCGGACCTGTGCTACGACCTCAAGTACGGGTTCAGGGACTACCGTGGCGGTGGACGCAGCTCCGCCCGCGAAACGATCGGCCGCGTTGCCGCAGGTGCAGTCGCCAAGAAACTCTTGAAGCAGGTGAACGGCACCGAGATTATCGCCTGGGTGAATTCCATCGGCGAAGTCGACTGCGGCCCTGTGGACCTGAACACCCTCACGCTTGAACAAATTGAAGAATCCCCCGTGCGTTGCCCCGACAAGGAAGCGAGCGCCAAGATGGAACAGGCCGTACTCGATGCACGCGCTAACGGCGACAGCATCGGCGGCACCGTATGCCTCCTGGTCAAGAACCCTCCGGTGGCGCTGGGCGAACCGGTGTTCGACCGCCTGGACGCGCTACTCGCGCAGGCGATGCTGTCGATCCCCGCCTGCAAGGGTTTCGAAATCGGAAGCGGTTTCGCCTCGGCACGCATGCACGGGAGCAAGCACAACGACGAACTTTATTTTGACGGTCACCGATACCGCACCCGCACCAACAACGCCGGTGGCAGCCTCGGCGGCATCAGCAACGGCGAACCCATCTACTGCCGCATGGCCTTCAAACCGACCGCCACGATCTCGCAGGAACAGAAGACCGCCAGTCGCGGTGGCGAAAACGGAACGCTCGCCGCCCGCGGGCGCCACGACCCTTGCGTCGCCGTACGCGCCCCGGTGATTGTCGAAAGCATGGCCGCCCTCGTACTCGCGGACCTGTTCTTGCAGCAAAAGAGAAATTGTCTGTAGGAGCGAGGTCGCGGCGTTGCCGCTTTGAGGTATGAGGTTTGAGCAAGAAGAATGAAGAGCTTAGCCATTGTCCTCTGTTACCGTGCCGCCTACCGATTGCATCATGCACTTTGCCTTAGGCCAGGGAAACCGCTAGAGCATTCGCATCTTGTCGTTGTCGGCTCATACCGCACCGGTGGCGCGGGAAAGACGCCCTTCTGCACCTGGCTTGCAGAAACACTTTCCGCACAGGGCAAGCGCGTCGCCATCCTCTGTCACGAATACGCCTACGACGAAGCGGCGATGCTCCGGGAACATTTTGCAGCAGACCCAAAAGTCAAAATCTTTACGACACGCAACCGTTACCGCCTCGCCCACGAACTGGACCGCACCCAGGAATTCGACTTCATCCTCTGCGACGACGGCTTCGAAGACAGCAGGCTCGTCGGGGCGACCACCTTCGTGCTCCTCTGGGAAAACGCACCAACACGTCTCTGCGAACTGTGGCCGCTAGGAAACGCAAGGAGCCTCGCCAAAGATCACTCCAGTCACCGCTCTGGCCACACCGTCGAAATTCGTTGCAACGCCCCCGCCTCAAAAATCCGCTTTGTTCTAGACAACATAACAAATAAAAAAGGCGAAGACCTCCGGAGCGTTCAGGGTTCAGCGCATTACAGACAAATAAACATTTTCTGCGGAATCGGAGACCCGGAGCGCCTTTGCAACGACATCCGGGAACAGGGAATCGCTATTACGGACAAGATATTCCTGAAGGATCACGACCGCTGTTTTTCAAACAAGCTGAATAAGGCCCTGCAGGAAAATCCGCAAAGCGCCTTCATCATTACCGAAAAAGACGCGGCGCGGCTCGATAATGGCACAGGCAAACCGCTCCCGAGGCCCGATAACCTCTATATTGCCCGCCAAAAGACCATCGTAGACGAGACCCTGGCCCATCGCATTTTGTACGAATTGTTAAATTCATAGTGAATTTACACGAAGGATTGGGAAATGACTTTAACACAACGCATCCAGGAATTGTTGCAGAACCTCTGCGTCGACTTTCCAGAAAGGGAATCCTGCCTCAGGCTAGGGTTTCTGGCCGCTGTCAACAGCGAGCCCTTCTACCTCTACGGCCGTACCGGTTCGGGCAAGAACCTGCTGACCAGCCGCCTGATATCCGCATTCAAGGATGCCAAGGTGCTGCAGGTCGGTTCGCGCCAGCATGACTTTCCGTCCAAGGTCAGCGCCTTCGACCTGATCATTTTCCAGAACTTCAACCCGATTGACGATTCCACCAAGGAAAACGTCCGCAACTCCCTGCAGTACCGCGACAATGCCTCTGTCATCCTGAGCAGCGACATCCGTCCCGAAAACGCCATGGGCCGCGCCGAAATCGCCGACGAGATTACTCTCACCATTTCGATGCCCGACAGCCTGAGCCCCGAAGCGCTCTGCTCGCTCCTGCAGAACCAGGGCAAGCTCCAGAACTTCCATATCCCCGAAGAGCTCGCCATTTCCAACGAAGAAAAGCTCGCGTGGAAAGAAGAAATCAAGAAGGTGGAACTTTCGGAAGACACGCTCGCCCTCGTCGGAAAAATTGCGGAACTGTGCACGCAGAACGGAATCTACGTGCCCATCAGCAAGTGGCTCGCGCTCACCAACATGGCAAAGGCCATCGCCTTCTTCAACGGGCGTAACAAGACCACCTTTACTGACACGCTTTTCCTGGGTGGCCCCATCTGGGGACGTTCCACCTCGAACAACACCGTCATGGAAAACTTCAACGGCATCGTGAAAACGGTCATGCTTAAGGACCTCGCGAACCTTGCCGAAAATGCCTACGATGCCGAAGGCCTGTATCGCAGAGTCAAGTCGATGATGCGCAGCAGCAACAACTTGTACGAAACCAAGGAATTCAACGGAGAGCCCTGCATCTGCTACCGCGTGACCGTGGCAGGCGAACCCGCCCCGCTGTACGTGCCCCTGCGCTATATCGAAACCGACGAGGACTTCAACCCGTTCAACGAACTCCGCCAAATCGAAAAGCACGTGCGTTGCAATTACCACGGAACATCGAGCTGCACCATTTCTATCGACGCCGCCGTCAAGGGAATCGGGCTCCGCAACAACATGTCCCGTAACGGAAACGCCCCGAGCAAGTTCGAAGACTTCGCGACGCTGCCGACCTACATTCTCCGCGAAAACGACCCCGAAGTCGCCAAGCAGAAAAAGTTGCAGCTGGAAGAAATCCGCAAGGAAGCCCAGTCGCAAATGGAGCAGCAGGCGAAAATTCTCCGAACACTCCGCGACATCTACCAGGCGAACAAGGTTTACCGCACAGACCTTTTCTGCGACGTTCCGCTGTTCGACAAGATCCAGGGCGACCTGCGTTCACTCTTCGACATGGTCAACGGAATCGCGACCAAGCTGAAGGAAACGCTGGAACTTTACAAGTAATCGAAAATCTTCTATAGATTGCTGCGAACAAGTTCGCCCTAGTCTCTCAAAATCCCGTCGATATCGTCGGGGACTTCGGGGCGCATCACCAGAAGCACGGCGTTCTGCGAAATAATCACGTACTGTTCGCCGTCGATTTCAATTTCATGACCGCTCGCATGCAGGTAGAGGGCCTCGTCGCCTTCCTTGACCTGCAAGGGCAAGTACTTCACGTTTTCGGGATTTTCGCTGCGGAAAATTTCGTCGCCGTCCTGGTTTACGGGAATCGGGTAACCCGGCCCCACGCGCACCACCAGGCCCGTATGCACGGCATCGCGCTCCTTCACGCTCGGCGGCAGGTACAAACCGCTTCCGGTCTTATTGGAAGCTTCTAGGGGCTTGAGAAGGATACGGTCACCGATGACCACGACATTCTTTAACGGATTCAGCATAGCGACAAAGATAAAATTTCATTCCTTTTGCTATAATATGGAATATGATTTTTGTCGTGCTCTGGAGCGTCATTTTCACCTTCCTCGCCATCTACCTCGGGCGAAGTCCCAAGGTGCGCGGGTGGCTCAAGCTCCTTGGCCGCAACCGTAGAATCTGGCGCGTCACGATTGCGACCGCGGCAATCATTACAATCATCGCGACAACCTACCTGCTACTCCCCGCCGCACACCGGCACCAGACCAACGAAAGGGAACTCTTCGAGGAATTCGCCGCCGAAGCGGTGCTCAAGCTGCACACCCTGCAGAAAGTCACCATCGATTCCACCTGCGACCTGACGCACCCGCAGCCGGAACTCGCCTACATTCTCCCGCTGATCATTGCAGCCTACAACGAAATCGTGGAAAAGCCGACGCGGCCCGAACTTACTCGCCTCGACGATACGCTCCACTTTACCATGAACGGTTACAAGCAATTCAAGAACCGCGGAATCCGCCTGAACAGGGCCCTGCAAAAGAGGCTAGGCAACCGTTACACGACCCGCATCGAAAGCGAAGAATCGACCCACACCCTGATAGTCACCTACAACGGGGCCCCCTGGGACAACGAACAGTTGACGGCGCTCCCCGTCATGGACGCCGCCCAAAGCCACCAGCTGGATGCGGCCCTGCTGATGTCCTTGATTCGGCATGTTTCAAATTTCGACTTTGACTACCGCGGACAAAAAGATTCACACGGTCTCCTCGCGCTAGATGATGGCGAAGGACTGCAACAGATCTACATCGGGGCCGAACGGTTAAGCAAGCTTTTGCAGGTCGGCATCAGTCAGGAAAATGCCATAGCGACATTCTACCCCGATCCCGAAATCGGCGCCAAGCCCGAAAACTGGAACCAGTCTCCACTCACCAAGAGCTGGGTGGACCAGGTCATGGCCGATGTCCAGTTCTACAAGGCGAACGGGATGAAATAAAATAGTTTGAGTAGAAATGGAGATTCCCGCCTTCGCGGGAATGACATTTCAATATTAATGTTTCAGATGCAGCTTGCGGAGCACCTTTCCAAGCAGCTCGTTCAGGATGTCCTTCGCGTCCTTGCTGCCCAGATAGCGCTGGACAATGAGCGTGAGCGTAAACAGCAGAATTCCCGCCGCACAGGCATAAACAACGAGTACCACAAAGTTCGCGTTACGGACAAATTCTCCAGAGACACGGTCAAGGCCGACTGCCGCCGCAATCATAATACCGAAAGCAACCAAGGCTCGCGCCATATTCAACAAGGCTTCCTTCATGCCGTCGGTGCCGTTCTTTTTCGCCCACATGAAGATCATCGAGATAACCTGGAGAATCGCACCCGTCGCACCGATAATCGGCACACTCTTGATACCGAGCCCTACTTCGGGAGCGCCGAGCAGAATGTAGGCAGGAATCGTCGCCGCAAAGATGCCGGTGTTGAGAAGCGTCGGCACCCACATACGTTCGCAGGCGTAGAAGCTACGCACCAGCACCGCCTGCAGGCAAAGGCCAAGGCTTACGGGCAAGTACCAGCGGAGAATCTCGGAAATCGCCTCGGTGGTTTCGCGCTGAAAGGCACCGCGTTCAAAGAGGATTCGCACGGCAGGGAAACTGAGCGCCCATACGGCAACCACCGCAGGAATCAGAATACAGAACATGCGGGAAAGGCTCTTCCAGATTTTGCGGTTCAGCTGTCCAAAGTCACCTTCCTTCACGAGGCGGGCCATGTCGGGGTAACTCGTGACAGAGACCGAGAAACCGAAGACAGCGACCAGCGTGTACATCACACGGTAGGCATAGTTGAGGCTTGAAATGCCGCCCGTACCGAAGTTCGCACCAAAGCTACGGATAATGAATTCAAGGCCGAACATGGAGCCCACGCCCAAGGACATCGGGAGCATCATCTTGAAATAGCGGACGATATCGGGGTGAGTCGGCTGCACCAGGAGTTCATAATGCACCCCGCCGCGCCGGGCGCCCAAAATCTGCAACGCGAAGAATCCGATGAAGGCGCCCACCGGCACGCCCCAGGCGAATCCTTCGAGGCCATATTCCGTGCCAGTGAACTTCTCGAGCGCGAGTCCCAGCGCACCGCCGCCCACAATCGCCACGTTGTAAATAAGTCCCGTCAGTGAAGGAATCAAGAACTGCTTGCGGGTATGCTGCACGGCAACCAAGATGCTACCGACAAAAATGAATACCTGCCCCGGCAAGATAATGCGGCCATAGTAAGTGGCGCGCTCGATCAGTTCCGGCGTGGCCCCGTCGACGGTCAACAGCTGCAAAAGCTCCTTCATCCAAATAAATGCGGGCACCACCAAAATCAAGAGCGCAATCCCGAAGGTGTTCAGCACGTTACTGAAGAACTTCCAGCCGCCCTTCTCGTCGCCCGCCACCTTGTATCCGGTGAAAATCGGGATGAAGATAATCGAGAGGAACCCAGTGCTCACCACGTGATTCAAGATATCCGGAATCATGAAGGCAAGGTCCAGGGCGTTCTTCTCGAGCGACACGCCCGCGGCATGCGCCAGGAGCATTTCACGGAAAATTCCGAGCACGCGGCTCAGGAGCATCGAAACGGCAACGATAATAGCGGCTTTATTCATAGACTAGTCGACGGTTGTAGAAACGTCATCCCTAGAAAACATAGAAAAGTGAAAGACTCACTAGTTGAAGGGGAAGGCCGTTGAAGATAAGATACGTCATCCCAGAACGAGCATCGGCCAAAGACGAGGCCCTTGCTCATGTCATCCTGGAGCGAACGAAGTGAACGACGGAATCCAGGATGATGCCCTCACTTACGTCATCCTGGAGCGAACGAAGTGAACGACGGGATCCAGGATAATGCAGACAGAAGGATGTTGGCATTTACCCAATGGGCGCGTTCTTTTCTCTTTTGTATATTTGAGATATGAAAAAGATTCTCGCCGCTTTTTTATCGCTCGCCGCAATTTCATTTGCCGCCAACGTCCAGGTTCTCGCCCCGACCGGAGCGGAATTTGCGCCGGACGCACCGAATATGGTCCAGTCCATCGTGCGCGCCTCCGTGAGCGAGACGGGAAACACGCCTGTCGAAAGTTCAGCCGAAATCCAGCTGCGTACAAGCGTCATGACCATGGGCAGTTCCTTCGTCGTGGTCTGTGAACAAATTAACAACGGAACGATCGTCGGAAGCGGAAGGCAGAAGGCGAATTCCATCGACAACCTGGACTACGCCATTGACTGGGCCGTCAAGGGAGCCCTCGCCAACCTCGCCGGCGCAAACGCCAACATGCAAGCACCGCAAAATGCCAATATGCAGGGAGCCCCGCAAAACGGCAACTACGCAAACAATGGTTACTATCAGGAACCGCAGCCGAATGTCGTCGTTGTCGTCCCGGCCGAACGCTACGAGCAACGCAACGGCGACCCGAACGACAATTTCGCACACAAGCGCCCCACCCGCAACTATGTCAGCTACGGCCTCGGCGCAGCCCTTTGGCACAACTACGACTTCGTCGAAAAGAGCTGCAAGGGAGACTCCGCCTGCCACGAAAAATACGACACCGACCGCACCTGGGAACAGGCATTCGTCTTCCACTACGCCCGAATCTTCGAGGTAATTCCGCAGGCCGCAGTGACCATCGTGAACAATATGAACATTTCCTTCGGCGACGAATGGGAATGGCACGAAACCTTCCTTCTGGGCGGGCGCTTCTTCCCGAGCACGGGAGTCGTCACGCCGTTCCTCGGCGCAGGAATCGGCCTTGGCATCCAGACCGACAGCCACTATTACGACGGGGACGAAGGTTTTGCCATCGGCCTTGCAGGTGGTGCCGAACTGGGAATCATCTTCTTCCGCAATTCCGCGACGCAGCTTGAAATCGGATTCGCATGGGATGCCCTGTGGGACGGCTTCGAAAGTTTCGACCGCCGCTTCGGTGCAGGCAGCGCCTACATCGCCATCAACTACTAACCGAACCTCATTTAAACGAAACGAAGCGCGGCTATCCCGCGCTTATTTTCAATTCCGCACTTATTTTATTACCAACAGCGAACACCCGCCAGTTTCTACACCGCCATTTTGAGCGCGTTCAGCGGACTGTCGCGCCGAATCTTCTTGAGCTGCTGCAGGCGCGACACGATAATGCCCGGGCGAATCTGGAACCTGCGCGAAAAGAACTCGATGCAGGCTTTTTCGGCAAAACGCCCGCAGCAAATCAGTTCGCATTCTTCCGCCTCGGTCATCAGGAGACTTTCGGCGACACGCTTCGCCTCGTTGCAGCCATTCTTCGCCGTGGCAATCATCCCCGCCACCGTTTTCGGCGCAAGCAGGCAAGGACGCTTGCTGTGCGACTGCAGGATATGCCCCATGGCGTGATAAACCGATTCCATGAATTCACCGTCGCTCATCGAGATAGTCGGCAACTGCACCACAGGCTGCAAGCCGCGCCAGAAACAGACCACCTTCGGGGCGGGCGCCATAATGAACGATGGAACCTGCAATACTGCGATATCGCATTTCCGCAGAGTATCGATCACAATCTGACGCAAGTTCTCCTTGAGCGGCAACGCATTCCTGCGCAAGAATTTTAAGTTATTCGCAATAATATCGCGGCTGATGAAAAAATCCGACGAAGGGCGATCCACCTGAATTTCACCCAGGCGAATCCACGCAGAATAGACATGCGGATTGACCGTCCCCATCGCAACGGTATACGTCTTTTTCCAACCGTCAAGCGAGGCGACCCCCATGAACTTCATGATCTCACGGGGCAAGAGCCCCGACTTGAATCTCTTATTAAAAGTCAGCCCTTCGGTTTTGCGGATATGGCCCAAACGCTGCAACTCGCGGATCGGAAAACGCTGCGCCCAGTCAATCGCTTCCGCCGTGCAGAAACGCCCCTCGAAAACCTTCCGCGCCTGCACCAGCGCCTCGTCTACCGGATCAACATTCCAAAGGACCTCCGCCGGAGTATCCAGCAAAAATTCCAGCTCGCACATCTTCACGAATGAAAAACCTTCGACGAGCGTCCTGCGGGAATACCCGAGACGCGCAAAAATATCCTCCTGCGCAAGCCCCTTGAGCTTCATCGCCCTGCGGACCGCCTCGTTAAAAATTTCATTCGTTGCAGGCATACTCTCACAATATAAAAAAGGTCCGCCTCGCATTCAAGCCGGCAGACCTTCCAATTTCAATTTTGCCAAGAACTATTCGGTAGCCGTTTCCAGGCCCTTGATACCGATATAGCGGACTTCGTTCTTGCTGTTCACGATAATCGCAAGACCCGTCAGGTAGTTGACCCACCAGCGGCCCCTATGGTAGCGGATAGAGGCGGTCTTGTTGGTCGCCCAAGCAATCAGGGGCACGACAAATTCATCGTGGCTGATGATCACCTTCGCCTTCGGCATTTCGGCGTAGTCCTTAATCAGGTAAGTATTGATGACTTCCTTGCTGCGTTCTTCCAGGTCGTAGAAGGCGTCGGCGAACTGACCGTCGTAGGCCCAGAGCGAAACGATGACACTCGTGTTGGTGTCCTTACCAGTTTCAGCCACATACTGATCACGAAGATCTTCGTCCTTCACGAACCAGCCTCCCGTCAACTGGGAAATGGTATCGGAAACAAAGCTATCGTCGCAGACCTGCACCTGGCCACGCCCCAGGGCGATATTACAGGCAGTTTCCTTGGTGCGCACGTAAGCCGTATGGGCATACACGAACTCATCGGCACTGATAAGCTTCTGGCCCACGGACTGCGCCTGCAACTTTCCATTATCCGTCAGCGGAACCTCGCGACCGACACCGCTTTCTCTTTCGGCGTGTCTCATGATAAAGACCACCTTTTCGTCCGGGGCAACCGTACGGAAGGCATTACCGATATCGGCAAAACCGATGGTGTCGTAAACCAGTTCTTCGGGGACAAACGGAACAGCCGGATCGACAGGATCGGAACCCGCATCTGAGCTGAGCGGCACACCATCAACCGATGCAGAAGATTCTACAATCGGGTTCGTGGGGTCGGTCGGGTTGGAAGGATCTGTCGGAATAGTAGGATCGGCCGTGGAGGCAGAAGAAATTTCCGGCGTGACAGCCGGCTGCGCTGGCGAACTTTCCGAATCAGAGGAACAGGCGGCCCAGAAAAAAGCGGGCACGGCGAGAATAAGCAAATTCTTTAACTTCATAGTAACAATTATATATTATTTGGTGCTTCCCTGCTAGACAAATCAGGAAAGATTTTATTTACAGAGCTACAGGCGAGACGCGTCGAGCAGAGCTAGATATCCTTCCCGCTCCGGGCGCAGAACGCAAGCACGATAAACGCACCCGCAATAATCCCGATCAACGGAAGGTCGGCCTGGCTGCGAAGGAACATTTTCAAGAAACGCACCGCCTGCGACGACATGAACGCATAGCCCGCGCTACACAAAATTACGAACAGCGCAAAACGCCCGACAAACGGGATGCTCCGCGTAATTTTCTTAAAATAGTTATTGATGTATGCGCCGTAAATCATCAGCACGGTCGCAACAAGACCCACCGAAATGGAGTCCATGTGAAGACGCAAGAAATCCGCAAACTGGTGAATGTAGGGCTGCATGCAGTAAATATATAAAACTGCAAGAATTAGCCGTAAACAAAGCCCAGAATGATCGCGACAGCGACCAAGAGCACAATCTGCTTGACAATATGGATATCGTTCGAATTCATGCCCGTAAATTACAATTTTAAAAGGGCGAAAGCACAGATGTAAGAAACGAATAATTTTACGGATGTAAACATGTGACAAAAATTACAAAGCCACAGTATTTTTACCGCGAAATGTAAAAACAAATCAACATAAAACGTCAGCCACAGGATGATGCAATTAAAAAATGCACCGGCAGCCTGCCGCAAGGCGGACTTACTTCAGCAGTTCTTCGGGAACACATTCGGCCATCGCCTCGTACGCTTTGGCACTCGGGTGCAAATGGTCGCCCGAATCGAACCCCGCCGCAAACGCCTTCGGATCGTCGTGACCACGGACAGCCTTGTCGAAATCCACACAGCCGTCAAAGTTGGGGGCGGTGCGGAGCCATTCGTTGAACGCCATGCGGATGATGTCGCGGTTTTCGTTGTAGGTGCGCCAGCCGTAAATGGGCAGTAGCGTGCCGCTGTAAATCTTGAGGCCGAGCTTGCGCGCATGCGTTATGTAAAGCGAGCGTACGCCGTTGATGAGGTCGTCGGCCGTAGGCATGTCGCTCCAGGGGCGAAACTTGTTGACCTCGACACCGACCGGGTGGATGATATCGTTGATGCCGTGCTGCACGATGACAGCGCGTGCGCCTGCCACGTTCATTTCGATGGGGAAACGCGTGGCTCCCTTGAGGCCGTAGGCGGCGTAGGTGATGCAACTGTATTCGCGAAGAATGCGCGTGCCGCTTACTGCGCGGCGGATGATGGCGACATTGTTAAAGCCCTCGCGTGCGCAACGCAGCGTGAGGTAATCGGGCCAGTCCTGCGCCGTGATGGAATCGCCGAAGCACACCAGCGCAAAGTTCTTTTCTTCGGTGAAAATGTCGATCGTATTGAGGAAATAAATCCAGTTCGTTTTGCGCGTTAAGTCGTCGGGGAGTGTTGCTGATTTTGCGAAGTTGCCGTAGCTGTACTTGCCGCCCGAAAGCGGGCCCGTAATCGCCGTGCCTGCGTTCATTTGTGTGAAGTCGGCGAAGTAGAGACTCACATCGAATGTTTCGCCTGCGGTCACGTCGAATGGGATTTCGTCGCTCAGGATTTCTTCGCCCGCAGGAATCGTGCCGGAAGTGCTGCCGCCGAATGTAATTGCTGTAGGCGCGTACTCAATGTTGCTTGATGCATCGGATAACTGCCCGCAGGAATCGGCGGAATGCTGCGAGGACGGCTCACAAGCTGCTAAATTTCGCGAGGACTGCGCGGAGCTCGCCGGGGAATGCGCGACATACGCCTCGCTAATCGTCACGGGTTCCGTGCCGGTAAGGTTCGAAAAATGGAACCGCAACTTGTTCCCCGAAAAGCACGCGCGTATCGGGTAGCGGAGCGTCAAGTCCTTGGCGTAAGTCGCTTCCTTGCGGTCGGTAATGGAGGTGGCGTTTCCCCAGCAGGCAACCCATTTCGAAAATTTCTCTGGCATATTGACTCCGCGAAAGTTTGCAATGAGCAAAAATAGAAAAATGTAAATCCGCTATACCAATCGGCAAATCGGCAGCAGATACAAGAAGCATGCGCACAGCACGGAACTTGCAGGGGCATTGGCCGCGGCAAGCAGCATCGCCGTCGCAACCGACCACGGCACAAGCGCAATCACCGTCACCGCCGTGTCATATAAATTGAGAGCGTGGGATTCGTTCTTGACGATTTTAGTCGGCATGTCGCTGGATTTATCCGCATCGCATAATTTTGTTGTGCCCAGTGCAGAATTCGTGTCAAGATTTTCCGTGAGTTGGTGAGTCAGAATGATGGTGAGCGTCTGGTTGCAAACAACGCAGGCCGTAACGCAAGAAGCCACGAGCGTTGCACAAAAAGAGTTTGTCCTGGTCGCGATTTTTTCGACCGCAGATTTTAGGGGCGTAAGCATCCCGGTCTCCTTGAAAATCCCCGCATAGCAACCCGCAATAACCACGATCCAGAACACGTTCAACATCGAAAGAAGTCCACCGCCATTAATCATCGGCGTAAGTTCCGGAGTGTGGGCGTGGAATCCGAAAATAACTGTTCGCAATATATCGACAAGGGAATGATTTTCGACAATGAGGGCGAACGGCAACGCCGCGAGAGCACTCAGAAGCAACACCCGCGAAGACCGCACCCGGAGTACGGATAAAATAATCATTAGAACTGCAGGCAAAATGCACCACGGCGAAAGACTGAATTCCTTTGCGAAAAGCGCTCGCACCGGTTCCGCCGAAAAATCACCTGCTACATCGCTTGCCACGCTTAAACTCCCCGCAGCACTAACGCCGCTTGCGTAAATCGAGCCGCCCGCCACCCCACTTAAATCATTCGCGAAACCGCAGAGACCAACAACCAGATAAATCACACAACTCAAGAGCAACGGGAGCCAAGTAGTTTTAAGCATCCGCCGCACATTCGCATAAATATCCGTATTCGTGATGTTCGCCGTCAAAAGCGCCATCGAAGAAATCGGCGAAATCCTGTTCCCGAAATAGGCTCCCGCCAAAATGGCGCCGCCCACCCAGCAAGGCGATACCCCGAGCGCATGTCCCGCCGTCGCACAAACCACGCCCACCGTTGCCGCCGTACCAAGCGCAGTCCCCGTCAAGAGCGACATCGCACAGTTCAGCAGGAATACCGCAAGCAAGAAACCGCTCCCGTGAATAAACTCCACCGAATGCACCACCATCAGCGGGATTACACCACCCGCCCGCCACAAGGCCGTCAACAGCCCGAGCAGTACAAACAAAATAAGAATTCCCTTTGCCGTGACAATGCCTCGCCCGCACATGGCAAGCACGCGCCGCACCCCATGCCCCCGCACCAGCGCATAACCTACAAAAAGCGCAAGCCCCGCCAGCATGGCAAACACCAGCTTTACCTTGAAGGCAAGCGCCGCCACCAAGACCGCTACGAACAAAAGAAGTGTACAAAGCTCAAGAAACATGGAGAGGTAAATTTAGATAAAAATGAAGAGCTTGAAAAATAGCTAATTTGCGGTTGCCTTGCTAGGTAGAAAATGAGCGAGATTTCGTACAGTAAAAAGAATGACCGGATTGAATGCGTGCGTTACAAGGAATGGCGCAAGTCCTACCCGCCGCATACGCATACCGCCCACATGACCGTCGGCTATATTGAAGAGGGCCGCATTTGCATGGTGCTGAACGGCGAGGCGAAAATTTATGGCGCCGGAGAGCAATTCCAAATTCCACCGAATACGTTGCACGAAATCAAGACTGTCGGCGATGAATGTTATTCAATGGTGGTGCTGTGTACCGCTTTAGAGGCCGACGAGATTGTAGCTGAGGACTGCGCGCGGGATTATGAAAGTATAGTCGCGCGGTTAGATGAATTGCAAAAAAGCATCCTTGAAAATCCCGAAAACATTTACCTGATAGAACAAATGGCGCATGATGCGTGCATCAGCCCGTTCCACATGATACGCGAATTCAAAAAGGCCTTCGGACTCACGCCGCATCAGTTCCAGATGCAGTGCAAAGTCCGCAAGGCGCAAAAACTGCTCGAAGAAAGGCCCGCGGCCGAAGTGACCTTTGACGCTGGATTTTACGATCAAAGCCACATGGACCGCTGCTTTAAAAAAGTGGTCGGCCTTTCTCCGAAAGAATATAAACGTGCCGTGAAGACAGACACATAAAAGCGGATGACTAATACGTCATTGCGAGACCGTAAGGGCGACGCAATCTCTTAGCATTACCTTTTCTGTCATCCCCGCGTAAGCGGGGATCTCCTTAACAAAGCGCTGGCATGAACTTTGCGAACAGATAAAGCCCCTGGTCGCAAGCGTCTACCTGGTGCGGGACCTTCGCCGACATAATCGAGATGACGCCCGGAACGTATTCGAGCTTGGCGCCGTCATTGATGCAAATGCCGCTCCCTGCGATAACCTCGTGCGTTTCGAGCTGGGTTTCGTGAATGTGCGTTTTGATGCTCTTGTTCGGCGCAATTCTCACCAAGTGATAGCTAAACGTGCCGCCGGTCTCTTTTGCGGTAATGATATGCTTGAGTTCTACCCCCTCGAAAGTCGGATGCTTGGACCACGCGATACCTTTGAAAGCGACCGTTTTGCCCGAGAGCCTGAGCTCGCCCTCGTTGAATTTTTCGAAAATATCGTTACCGAGAATAGCTTTTTCCATGATTTAACTCCTATGATAGTGTTTCGTCCGCGACCTTTGCAAACTGCGTCGCGGTGATGCCCGAAATCTATATGCAGGGGTATATGGAAAAATTGGATAAAATTGCGGAAATACCTACATCTCTTCCAATGCAAACGGCAGCATATACAGTGGCTTAAGTTGTAGAGTCCCTATATGGTCCACGTCCTTTTGCGAGAAGAGGATTCTGCGGTAAACCTTTTTGGAATACTTTTTGGCGAACTGGTTGATGGATTCGTAGCGGCCGTCTTGAACAAGGTATTTGATTGCCTGGCGCACCTTGGGCTGCAACTGGATTTCGTCGAAGATAATCGCGGACTTACGTTCCTTGAGGTTCACGCCCGTCTCTGCCTGGAGCCGCAAAAAGAAAAGGTCCGGCTTGGAAATATCGCAAAATTTGCGACAGTTGGGGTATCCTTGAATTTTCCTCTCCCTTGTCACTCCATTGTCATTCCATTATTATATATTTCCTGCATGCCTAGAACAAAGTCAACTTCTGCGCAGTCTGCGCCCGCAAAAAAGAAATCCGTCCCCGAAAAGTCCGTAGAGGCCTCACTCTGGGAGTCTGCGAACAAGTTGCGCGGCAGCGTGGAACCCGCCGAATACAAGCACGTGGTGCTTTCGCTAATCTTCCTCAAGTTTGCAAGCGACAAGTTCGAGGAACAGCGCGAAAAGCTCATCGCCGCCGGCCGCCAGAAATACGTGGAAATGCCCGAGTTCTACAACAAGGACAACGTCTTTTACCTGGAAGAAACTTCCCGCTGGAGCTTTATCATCGAGCACGCCCGCCAAAGCGACATTGCGCTCCTGATCGACACCGCGCTTGCAAACATCGAAAAGAAAAACAAGGCGTTGCGCGGGGCGCTCCCTGACAACTATTTCTCGCGCCTGCAGCTCGACACCGCAAAACTCGCGGCGCTCATCAGCGACATCGACGGCATCGACACCATCAAGGACAAAGAACAGGATGTTGTCGGACGCGTCTATGAATATTTCCTCGGCAAGTTCGCTATCGCCGAAGGCAAGGGCAAGGGCGAATTCTATACGCCCAAGACAATCGTCGGACTCATCGCCGAAATGATTGAACCCTACCGCGGCAAGATTTACGACCCCTGCTGCGGTTCGGGCGGCATGTTCGTGCAGAGCATGAAGTTTATCGAGGCGCATCACGGCAACAAGCGCGAAGTCTCCGTATATGGCCAGGAATACACCGGCACCACATATAAACTAGCGAAGATGAACCTCGCCATCCGCGGCATCTCCGGCAACCTGGGCGACAAACCCGCCGACACTTTTGCCGAAGACCAGCACAAGGATTTGAAGGCCGACTTTATCATGGCGAACCCGCCGTTCAACCAGAAATCGTGGCGTGCCGAAAATGAACTCCTCGATGACCCGCGCTGGAAAGGTTACACCGTGCCGCCCACGAGCAACGCGAACTACGGCTGGATTCTGAACATCCTCTCGAAACTCTCCGAAAACGGCATGGCAGGCTTTCTGCTCAGTAACGGCGCGCTCAGCGGCGAAGGCGACGAACAGCAAATCCGCAAGGAACTTTTGCAGAACGACAAGGTCGAGGCAATCCTCATTCTGCCCCGCAACATGTTCTACTCCACCGACATCAGCGTGACGCTCTGGATTCTGAACAACAACAAGACCGCCCGCGAAGTCAAGGTCGGCGATGCCATGCGCAAGTACCGTAACCGCAAAGGCGAAGTGCTCTTTATGGACTTGCGCCAGATGGGCGAACCCTTCGAAAAGAAATACACCCAGTTCAGCGCCGAGGACATCGCAAAAATCAGCGGCACCTACCACAAGTGGCAAACGCAGAAAATCAAGGACGAACCCGAATACTGCGCCACCGCCACCCTCAAGGAAATCGAAGCGAAAAACTGGTCGCTCGTGCCGAGCAAGTATATCGAATTCAAGAACCGCGACGAGGCCGTGAACTTTGACGAAAAGATGCGCGAACTCCAAGCGGAAATGCGCACCCTCCTCAAGGCCGAAAAAGAAAGCGAAAAGGAACTCGCCAAAGTCTTCAAGAACCTGGGATTTGAATTGTAAAAAAAGAGAATTTATGGCGAATAAGATCTCCCAAAACGACCAAATAGTCATCTACCAGACCAGTGATGGTAAGACGCAGATTGATGTCCGCATGGAAAACGAGACCGTTTGGCTGAATGCGGAACAAATGGCCCTACTTTTTGAGAGGGACAGCAAGACTATTCGCAAGCATATTGACAATGCGATAAAAGAAGAATTGGCTGGCAATGTGGTTGTCGCAAAATTTGCGACAACCACTCAACATGGCGCAATTAAAGGCAAAACGCAGACCAAGGAAGTCAATTATTACAATCTCGATGTCATTATCTCTGTCGGTTACCGCGTAAAAAGCAAACATGGCGTACTGTTCCGCCAATGGGCAAACAAGGTCCTGAAGGATTACTTAGTCAAAGGGTTCGCTATCAATAATAAGGTTGCCGCTTTAAAGTATGATGAATTGTGTAAACTGGTGAAATTAGCCGGTCGGACAGCCAAAACGCAGGAAAAATTGACATCCGATGAAGCGACATCCTTGGTTCAAGTAGTCTCGGACTATACATATGCCCTTGACACCCTTGACGATTATGATTACCAGAAATTGGGAATCCGCAAGGTGACTAAACGTGCTCGCTTTAAGGCGACCTATGAAAATGCGATGGAAGCTATCCAGAGCCTCAAGAGAAAATTTGGCGGCAGTTCCTTGTTTGGTCACGAAAAGGATCAGTCCTTCAAAAGTAGCATCGGGCAAATTTATCAGACCTTTGGGGGAGTCGATTTATACCCTTCTGTGGAAGAAAAAGCCGCAACACTACTCTACTTGGTGATCAAGAACCATTCTTTTACCGATGGCAATAAGCGTATTGCCGCAACCCTGTTTTTGTGGTTCATGGAAAATAATGGAATCCTTTATAACAAGGACGGATCTAAACGCATTGCGGACAACACCCTCGTTGCGATAACATTAATGATAGCCGAAAGTCGCCCTGAAGAAAAAGACATGATGGTTAAGGTGGTGGTAAACCTGATTAATAAGGACAACGGATAAAAAACAAGACTTCTACTTCCGATTTTCGCTGAATTTCGGAAGTAATACTCCCGTTTTTCTTGCCTTTTTTATGGTTTACGCGTTATTTTCGACAAAAAGGAACTATTTTCAAATTTAAGGTATCGGATAAAGTGGAATGATGAAACGGCTTGGAGACTACATACGGCCCGTAGATGTGCGGAACAGGGACTTGAAAGTCGAACGACTGCTTGGGATAAGCGTGACGAAAGAGTTTATCCCGTCTATTGCTAATACGATTGGCACGGATATGTCATCGTATAAAATTGTGTATCCGAATCAATTTGTTTATATCGCAGATACGTCACGACGTGGAGATAAAATTGCAATTGCCTATCTAAAAGAAAATGAAGAACCGGCTTTGGTTTCGGCAATTTATACAGTTTTTGAAGTTGTTGACAAGAACGCCTTGGATCCCGAATATCTGATGATGTGGTTCCGTCGCCCGGAATTTGACCGCTACGCCCGCTTCCATTCTCACGGCAGCGCCCGCGAAGTCTTTGACTGGGAAGAAATGTGCGAAGTCCAGGTCCCCGTCCCCGCGATAGAAAAACAGCGCGAAATCGTCGCCGAATACAACACCCTCGCCACCCGCATCGACACCAATAAGAAACTCATCGCCACCCTCGAACAAACCGCCCAAACCCTCTACCGCCACACCTTCGTTGACAACATTGATCCAAACAACTTGCCGCAGGGGTGGAGGATGGGAACGCTGGGGGAAGTGTGTTCGTTTAAATACGGAAAACTTCCGTCCAAACATGAGAAAAGTGTAGATTATCCTTATCCTGTTTATAGTGGTTATGCAATTACTGGATATACGGAAGAATATACATTAGATGATTCCGAAATTGTAGTAATCGCTCGTGGTGATGCGGGAACAGGAAAGGTGTGTATGTCTCCCGAGAAATGTTTTTTATCAAATTTGGCAATTGCGGCAATTACCAAAGATAGAGACATGAAATTGTACTTATACTATCATCTTTTGACATTAGACACCATGTCTTTGCGGTCAGGAACCGCGCAGGCTCAAATCACAATAAGTAGCCTAGAGCCATTTGAAGTGATATTGCCTCCAAGAGCAATCTGCAAAAAATTTTCTGATGATATGAAGGTTCTACTCAAAAATCAAGAAAATTATACGACAGAAAACCAAACCCTAACCCAAATGCAAACCCTTCTCCTCTCCAAAATGGGGGTGTAATGTTTTATAATACAAAATTTGAACATTCCTTAGAGGAAAATGAAGATGGTGAGGTGCAGCGAAAGAATGAAGAATCATTTTTGTCATTGTCTCTTTTATGTGATAAAATGAAAAATATGCACGGGAAGGTCAAATCACACAATATTTATATCGTTTCCTGTTACTATTCAATTAATTCTATACAGACTTTATTGGATTCGCTAGACGGAAGGAAAGTTCATATTATTATAAGTGCTTTAGGTCATTCGCAGGAAAAAATTGAGGAAATAATTAAAGATTTAAAAAAGATTGAAAAAAATAGAAATAAAAAAATATATGTATGTTCAAAATTTCCATTACTTCATTCAAAAATATACTATGCAGAAAATGAAAGAGCTGATGGTGCAAATTGTTTGGTTGGAAGTGCCAATTTAAGTGAAAATGGGTTCAGTAATAATGAAGAAGTTCTTGTAGACGTAGAAGATGTAGGTGCAAAGCAACAAATAAAATCTTATATAAAAAAACTGATAGAGCAATCTATTGACATTGACAGGTATACAGACTTTTGTGTAAATGACAATTCTTTTAGTGATTTTATGTCCTTTATTTCTGCGGGATATATCGTTTTTAGACCTAATAATCAGATTCAACTTAATTATTCTGGTGAAAAATTGAGGGAAATTGCAAAGGAATTAAAGAGTGATGTTGAAAACGGAACAAGGAATTCAGAATTAAGTATAGATTTGGAAAAGTATATCTCAAGTAAAGAGTATCTTAATTTTAAAATCAATACTAAAATTAAAAGCGGTGCGCGAATAAAAGATCATTGTATTGAAACATGTTTTGGATATTGGCTTCCTTATGGAAAACATCACGATATTTTGAATGTATGCGATGACGGGGAAATAAAAAAGAAAACCGATCAAATCGAAAACGTCAAAGCTGGTTTGATGAAAATAGATGTAGATTCAAAACCATTCCAAGAATTCTTGGAAAAATTCTATGCGTCTATAAAAAATGGAGAGCAACCCGTTTTTATTTCTAGTACTCAGAAAACTGAGATTGCCAAGGATATTAAAGTATTTATTACCAGACAAATAAAATACATTGATAACAGAAAAAACTCTATTGCAAGGGGCTTTCTTATTACGCCAATTCCATATTTTTGGGATGATCGCTGTGCGGCAGAAGAGTTTTATAATTCTTTTTGGGAAAATGTAGAATCAAGAAAGTATAAAGGGATTGCAAAAAAAATTTGGGAGTATTTTGAAAAAGATTATCAGAAAAAGAATTGGACTACATTAAAAACAAAAGCTAATATGGAATGGGAATAAAAGATTCTAAAAGGACAAAGGTTATGCCTATTTGTAAGCTGTGCCTTCAAGAAAAAGAATTATGCGAATCTCATATTATTCCGAAATTTGTATATAGACCAGTGAATGATGAAAAGCGAAGGGAGGTAGTCGTATCCGAAAATAAATACAGTATTGTACAAAATGGCGTAAAAATACCTTTACTGTGCAAAGAATGTGAAGGAAAATTTTCAAATTATGAAATGGAATTAAAGTGGTTTCTTAAAGACCTTCAAGAAAAAAATTCTGACCATTTTAAGGAAATGCCTCAGTCTAAAGGTCATATATATGTTGTAAAGAATTATGATTTTAATAAAATTCATAAAGCAATCATCTCTATTTTTTGGCGGTTAAGTCAAGTAATAGAAGATTGTCCTTTCGCAAAAATAAATTTGGGACCATACGAAGAAAAGTTTAGAAAGATTTGTTTAGAAGATACTGAAATAGAATGGACTCGTTATCCGATTTATGTGGAAAAATTGGTGTGGGAAAAGGAATTTTTTGACCAAGTTATTATGAATTACAAGAATATGGGTCGAGTTGATAAGGTCTCACATAGAAAAATGATCTTATACGGAACTGTATTTCATTTATTTCTTGCGGAAGATTTGTCTAAGTTTTCAAAGAATTTTGAAAGTGTATTTCTTGGGGGGCCATATTCTCCAATCATTTTAAGTGATTTTAATGATGTTATTGCACAATCACAAAATTTACTGAATTCAGAACGAATGGGTGGAGTTGTAAAATTGCTAGGTAAATAGGAAAGCTTTTATGTATATAAAGAAAATTCTACTAAAAAATTTTAAGAAATTCGAATCGTTAGATCTGGATTTTAATAAAGATGTCAATATTTTTGTCGGCGATAATGAATCTGGCAAAAGTACCATTTTACAAGCTATCGATTTAGTTATTCGAGGAAGTGTATCTAGAATTGAAGAAATTGGGATTAATCGGCTAATGAGTTCTGCAGCTGTAAAAGAATTCAATTCTAGTGAGCGTAGCTATGAAAAACTTCCCGAGATTATTGTTGAATTATATCTATCAGATGATTTAGAGGGTATTACAGGAAAAACTAATTCAAAACAGCTCTATTGTTCAGGCATTCGTTTGTGGTGTCATGCAAATGATCGTTTTTCAAAAGAAATCGTGGAATCTCTTGCTTCCGGAGATGCAGAAATCCCTTATGATTACTATGAAATTAAATTTGAAAAATTTGATGGAAATCCTTATAATCGTCGAGAAAGAATTGTAAAGAGTCTTTTTGTTGACAATTCAAATATCGGAAGTGCTTATGCGATGAACGAATATGTTCATTCAATATTTGACGCTTCGCTTGAGCCGCAAAAACAAGTTGAGCTCAAACAGAAATATCGATCGCATAAAGATTCTTTTGTCAGAAGTATTTTGAAGGATTATTTGTTAAACAGGGAAAACTGTTCATTCTCTCTAAAAAATTCAACTAGGAATAATTTAGAAACTGATTTGTCTATATCTGAAAATGGAATATCCTTAGAGGACAAAGGGACGGGGGCACAATGCTTTATAAAGACAGATTTAGCATTGTCAAAAAATGAAAACACTGATATTGTTTTAATGGAAGAGCCGGAAAACCATCTTAGCTATACGAATACATTAAAACTCATAGAAAAAATAAAAGCGTCAACAAATCAATTGTTTATTTCTACTCATAGTGATTTAATATGTACAAGACTTGATTTAAGAAAATGTTTTTTGCTAAATAGTGGCTCTGAAATCGTTACTCCCTTACAAAGGGTATCTCAAGATACATCGGATTTCTTTCTTAAAGCTCCTGATAATAAAATGTTGCAGTTTGTTTTGTCTTCAAAAATTATTTTAGTTGAAGGTGATGCTGAATATATTTTAATGGATAAGATGTTTAATACAACGATTAAAAAGACTTTAAAAGAATCGAATATTGGAACATTATCTGTTGATGGTTTGTGCTTTAAGAGGTATCTTGACATTGCAAGGATTTTGGGAATAAAGGTAGCTGTAATTACTGATAATGATAAAAATATTGAAGAGAATATAACTGATAAATATGCAGAGTATATTTCCGATACTGTTCAGATTTTTGCAGATACCGATAATAATCGATACACATTTGAAGTTTGCATTTATGGGGATAATAAGCAACTTTGTGATAAATTGTTTTTGCCAGGTCGAAAAAAAATAACTGTACAAGAGTATATGTTGAGTAATAAAGCTGATGCCGCATTTGAATTGGCCAAATCGGCTGATGACATTACTGTTCCTAAATATATTCAGGATGCGCTATTATGGATCAGCGCTTAATATTAGCTGTTGCTGGTTCTGGGAAAACTCGATATTTGATAGACCGTCTTGATTTAGAAAAACGGTTTCTTATTGTTACATACACGAATAATAATTGCAAAAATTTGAAAGACAGGATTTGTAGAAAATTTGGTTATTTACCACAAAATATATCAGTAAGAACCTATTTTTCATTTCTAGTGAATTTTTGTTATAAGCCTTTTTTTCATCATATTCTAAGAGAAAAAGGTGTAACATGGAAGGATCCTCCTTTTCAGACTCGGTATAATAATACAAGCCGAGCTCATTACATAACGAGTAGCTCTTATTTATATCATAATCGTATTGCTAAATTATGTTTGAATGCATGTGAATCGATAAAAGCTCGTATAAACCGCTATTATGATTGTTTTTATATTGATGAAGTTCAAGATTTAGGTGGTTACGATTTTGATTTTGTTAAATCTATAATTCCCCAAGATAAAGATGTTCTTTTCGTGGGTGATTTTTATCAGCATACATTTGAAACGAGCCATGACGGAAATAAGAACACTGGACTATATAAAAATAGTATAAAGAATTACAAGAAAAACTGGACAGAAACAACTTTAACTGTTGATGAAACTAGTCTGAAGAATAGCTATAGATGCCCTAAAGCAGTGTGTGATTTTGTGACAAAAAACTTGGGGATTTCGATTGATTCTACATCTTCAAAAGATGGTTGTATAATATATTTATCTGCAGATGAGGAAATAGAAGCTGTTGTAAAAAACAACTCTATTCCAAAGCTGTTTTATCAAAATTCGAGTCAATACAACTGTTTTTCTATGAATTGGGGCGCATCCAAGGGACTAGATGATTTTGAGGATGTGTGTGTAGTGATGAAAAACACTGTACATAAACTTTATAAAAACAATCAGTTAGATAAAATGGTTGAATCGACTAGAAATAAATTTTATGTAGCATGTACAAGGACAAAGCGTCATTTGTATCTTGTTGCGGAAGCTAAATTAAAAAGTCAAAAAGGAGCCAAATAATGTTCAGCATTAATTGTTTAGAAATTACTGCACCATATCAAAAATATAAAGATAATCAACATATTTATAAAAGACTCTTGTCTGATGATGATTTTAAAAATTCTGCAGGAACTCTTGATGTAACCTTGAGTGCGAAAAAAAGATTTTTCTTTAATGATTTTTACAAGCACAATCAAAATGAGCTTCCAGAGCGCAATGAAAATCATTTCTTAGACCCAAAAATATTCTACGGAAAAAAGATAAATATTCAAGCTGTTGTCGGAAAAAATGGCTGTGGAAAGAGCTCGCTGATGGATCTGATGTACATGGCTATCAACAATTTTGCATTTATGTTTGAGCGAGGCAAGGACCGACCTGGTGCTGACCCGATATTTTTTATACCAGATTTATTTGTCAACATATATTTTTCCATTGGAAGTCAAGGTGATGGGGATGAATGTAACACAGAGCTCGTTTTAAGATGCGATGAGGAAACGATTGATTTATTTGATTTATCAAATAATGAATCTATTATTAAGAATTTATATGATGGTGAAATCTTTTCATTGGAAAAGAATAATATTGATGATGATGATGATTTGAAAAAAATTGAATTGGTAAAGTCCTTTTTTTATACAATTGTTACAAACTATTCTTTGCAATCGTTTATATCGGAAAATTATAAAGGAAAATTATTGAATTGCAAAAATGGTTCTATAGAGCCAATTTTAGAAGGTTCATGGATTAATAGCATTTTTCATAAGAATGACGGGTATGTTCGTCCAGTTGTTTTAAATCCTTATCGGACAAACGGTGTCATTAATATGCAAGTGGAACAGGAATTGACTAAAGATAGATTAGTTGCAATGCTGGTAAAAAATGATAAAATAGATGAAAAATATTCTTTGGATAAGATTGAATACAATTTAAAAAAGGATTATTCAAAGAAATTAGCTGGATATTATGCAAATATCATACCATTAGAATTCTTTAAGAACGATCCTTTGTGTGAAAAATTCAAGTCAAAGCCGACAGATGTCATTAAACATTCTAATGAAACTATTTGGGGGGTAGTCCAAGAAGTAAGAACGGCTAATTTAGATGATTTAGGTTTCTTCGATGCGTTTGTTGAATCTGATTTAAGCACCAATGCCTTGTTTAAATCCTTTGTTGATAAATGGAATATCAGGGTAGGCCTAGAGTCGCCAAAAGAAAAAAAATATTGCCTACTTTATTTGTATAAAAAACTTTGCGCAATTGTTTTAAGATATTCAAATTATGAAAAGTATAAAAATTTCAGCCTTAAAAATAAAAAAGGCGAATTGATAAAAGACCATATTGATCTCACCGACCAAGAAAGAGATGATTTTCTTAGACAAATTGATGAAGATAGTTCTCATATAACATTGAAGGTCCATCGTGCTATTGAGTTTTTAAAAAAAGAAGATTCTCAAATTATATCTTTATGTCAAGAAAAATTTAATTTGTTAAAATATTTAGAATTGTTTGACTTAAATTCGTCAAGTGATTTAAATGATATAATTAAATTTTTACCACCACCGATATTTGATAAAAGTATTTATTTAAAAGATGAAAAAAATCCGAATAATGATCCTATTGATTTTAGATTGATTAGTTCTGGGGAGCAGCAAATGTATCAGAATCTATCAACGCATTTGTACCATGTTTTAAATCTTATATCTGTTCAAAAAGCTAATGAAGGCGCTACAGAAAATAAACGCGTTGAGTACAGAAACATAAATTTGATTTTTGATGAAATTGAGCTTAGTTTTCATCCTGAATATCAGCGAAACATTGTAAATACATTGCTTCAGATGATTGAAAAGAGAAAAATAACTGAATTATGTTCTCTGAACATAATTTTGATAACGCATTCTCCATTTATCTTATCGGATATACCCTTGTCTAAAGTGCTGTTTCTTGAAGATGGCTTTCAAAAAGAGAAAAAAATGAACACTTTTGGTGGGAATATTGGGGAAATGCTATACGATTCATTCTTTATGGATAGTACTATTGGAGCTTTTGCAGAGGAAAAAATAAAAAGGGTTATAAAAATTAAGCAGGGGAAGAATCCTGATGAAAGAAATGAAGATGGCTCGTTAAAGCTTTTATCAGAGGCGTCTGGGGATAAAATAACAGAATTGAAAAATGAACGTGATGTGGTTATAAAAAATATAGGTGACCCAGTTGTTAGAAGCTTAATTGAAGAGGTTGAGGTTGAATAGAAATGATTAAGATGGATTCTTTGAAAGTTGATGAACTAATGGACATTCATTGGAAATGGTTTAAAAAACGTGCTGAAGAAAAGATAATCACGATTGAAACCTGTAAGACTATATATGAGTATAATCTTTTTTCTTTTTGGAAATGGATTTTTGAATGGGATGAAAAATGTGTAGAAAAATTAGTAAAGGCATCTCCGAAAGAATTGTTGTTTTTCACGGATGAGAATGGCTTGTTTTTTAAAAAATTTAAGCAAAATTTTTTTTGGTTGAAAAATTGTTTCAAAACTGTTTCTGATAAAAATATTGAAGATTTATTTTATGAAAGTTTTGGTTATGAAAATTTTGAAGATGGTAATTATAAAATCAATGAAGTTTGGAATGCATATGAATTTACAAAAAAAATGAATCTTGATATTTGTCCGTATTGTGGACGTCAATATATTTTCACCATTGGTGATATAAAAGAAAAAAATGGACGTCCTCAAATAGATCATTATTTCCCCAAAGATAAATATCCATATTTGTCGTGTTCTTTATATAATTTTGTTCCATCATGTCCTTTGTGCAATCACCAAAAGGGAAATAAGTATAATGTTGTGAAAAAGGATGGAAGCATAAAGTGGGTGCCATATCCATATATTGATTGCTTTGAAGAGGTTGTTAATGGGAAAAAAATTGAACATGTAAAATTTAAAACTTCTTTTAAGTTCAAAAATGACAATTCAAATAATACAGGGCAATTAGGATATAAGGTAAAAATAAAAGATGTTGATGGAGTCTTAGGAGAAAAATTGATTAATGCAAAAGAGGCTTTTCATTTAGAAGACTTATATGAAAAGCATGAAATAGAGTTAGATGATCTTTTTGAACGATATCGAAATTATTCTGATCCAAAAATAGATGAAATTACAAAATTGATTTTAAGTACCGATGATGCAATATCTGGACGATCTCAAGATGAAAGAGAATTTATTACAAAAAAAATTGTCGCAATTTACGTGAAAAGAGCAAAGAATATAATATTGGGTCTACCTCTTGGCCCTGAAGAAAAACAATATCCTCTTCGTAAATTCAAAGAGGATACAATTGCTCAATTAGACGAAACAAGAAAAAAAATGCTTAAGGAGCAAAAAGAGAGATGACCTAATTTCAATATTTTTCTAAAATGGGCGACATTATATGAATGAAAAGACAATTATGTGATAAGTTATTCAATAAATTTTGTCGTATTCCGAAAAAAAATTATATTTTTAATATAAATGATTGTTAAAAAAAGGATAAACTTATGAAATTTTCAGAAACAAATATTTTAGAAGATAATGTACAAGAGTTGGCTCCGAAATTTGTTGATTTATGGAAAGAAGGGTGTTTCGATGAATACTCTGAAAAGCATTTTTTAATAAGAGCTATAAAAAAAGACACTTCACTTGCAAATGAAGTTAATCAGTTCCGCCGCAACGGTTTTGTCCCTGCATTTGACGCCGAAAATTTTATTTTAAATTTTGCAATAAAAATCCAAGCCTTAATGGAAATTTTTTCTAATGAGGTTGAAAAAATTAAGGACTTTGTTCAAAACCAAATGGCTGCTGGTAAACAAAATTATAGGGAGAAAAGTTTTTTTGATGCTTATTCTGAAATTTTGCTGTTATATTACTTGGGATCAAGAGGCGGTAAGAAAGGAGAAAATTTTTATGAGCCTTCTGTAAATGATACTTCATCTAAAAATCCTGAAGCAATATTTCATTATCCAGATGGGAGAAAAATTGCAATTGAGGTAAAAAACGCAGAGTTTCCTCCGCTTCCGCAGAATCCAAAATTTATTATGCCATTGTATCCAATGGAAAAGGAAAAAATAGAAGAATTAAGTAATATTTGTCAGAACGATGGATATAATCTAGTTCGTCCAAGGGTTGGTAAGATGAAGGATTTTATTAACTCTGCTTGTGAAAAATTCAACAAGCCCGTTGATGATAATAGTTACAATGTTTTGGCTATGAATTGGACTGATACAAACATTCCTAATTTATCCATTATTGAACCTGCTGTATATCTAGGTAACAAGGAAAACGGTTTGATGCAGTTTAATACAATGGCTTCAAAAATATCTACGGATAAATTCATCATCAATCAAGAGATGTATGAAAAAATAACTGCTATTTTAGTATTTAAAGCATCTATGGATACGCTCTTTTTTACTGATTTTAGATACATGATGGCATCAAAGGAAGCAGTTGTTATTCTGAATCCGTTCTTGTTGGATACCAATCAAAAACGAAAAGATTTTTTAGATACATTACAATTTCATCCTTTTGTATCCGATTATGATTGTTGCATATCTGTTCCTAAACCACTAACATCGTCGGAAGAGAAGTGCGTAGAGGATTACTTGGATTATGTGTTAAATAATCATATAAAGCCATAAGCATATTGGAAGTGATTAAGATAATTTTCATGATTTGGATATGGTCGAACAGCTTGGGAGTGGCATGCGGCGTATTCTGCGTTCCTATGACGAGAAGGCGTTCTCGTTTACGGATCATTTCATGCGCACATCGTTCTATTTTGAAGGATTGCAGCGGTTGGGTGATAGGATAAATGATAGGATAAACGATAGGATAAACGATAGGATAAAACTTACGGAAACGGAATCGCTAATTTACGCAGAAATAAAGCGGAATCCTTCCATTACAGTTCCCTTACTTATGCATGAAACGGGTTATTCCGAACCGACGATTAATAGAACTTTGAAATCGCTACGAGAAAAATCCTGCATTGTTCGCATTGGGGCTAGAAAGAATGGACGGTGGGAAATCTTGAAATAAGGGTCTTGACAAATCTGTTCCAGGAATATATATTTAGTGCACAAGTGAGTAGAAAATGGTGAAGGCATGTCGAACGAACTAGCTAAACAGATATCGTATATTCTTTACAGCAGTCCTGAAGAAGATGTCAAGGTCATGGCCCTTGTCAAGGACGAGACCATCTGGCTGACGCAGAAGGCGATGGCCGAGTTGTTTGATTGTTCGCAAGATAATATCGGCCTGCATTTAAAAAATGTGTATGGAAGCGGCGAATTGGAAAAAAATCGAACTGCCGAGGAAATCTCGGTAGTTCAAAAAGAAGGGTCCCGTTCCGTAAAGCGCAATGTCTCTTTTTACAATCTCGATGCAATTATTTCCGTCGGTTACCGTGTAAATTCTGCGAAGGCCACAAAGTTCCGCATTTGGGCTACGGGAATCCTGAAGGAATACATCAAGAAGGGTTTTGTGCTCGACGACGAGCGCCTAAAGCAGGGCAACGCCGTTTTCGGTAAGGACTACTTCAAGGAACTTCTGGAAAGGGTCCGGTCCATCCGCGCGAGCGAGCGTCGCATTTGGCAGCAGATAACGGATATTTTTGCAGAGTGTTCCATAGACTACGACAAGGATTCTGAAATAACGAAGAAGTTTTTCGCTACGGTTCAGAACAAGTTCCACTATGCAATAACAGGGCAGACTGCTGCAGAAATCGTGTACGAGAGGGCCGACCACAAAAAAGAGCACATGGGGCTTACGACGTGGAAAAATTCTCCGAGCGGCCGTGTGCTGAAAAGCGACGTGAACATTGCCAAGAATTATTTGTCAGAAAAGCAGATCCGTCAGCTGGAACGCGCTGTGAGCGGTTATTTTGACTACATCGAAGACTTGATAGAGCGGGAGATTGCTTTTAACATGGAGCAGTTTGCCGCAAGCGTGAACGAGTTCCTGGAATTCAGGCGCTACGATATTCTCGATGGCAATGGAAAAGTCAGCCGGGATCAGGCGGACGAGAAAGCTTTTGGGGAATACGAAATTTTCAATCGCACGCAAAAGATTGACTCTGATTTCGACAAGGTAATCCGGAAAATAAAGAAGAATTAGGGGCTTTTTCCCCTAAAATCGCCATTTTGCCTATTGCGCAGAAAAATAATGAATTTATTTTTACTGCATGGCGTTCAAGGAAGCCGACTTAGAGAAAGTGTTTATTGACCTCCTGGTTCAGGAGGGCTGCAAGTATGTGCCCGGCGAGGCGATTGACCGCGGCGAGGGCGAGGTCTTGATTGAGCAGGACCTGCGTGACTACTTGCACCGTCGTTACGATTCCGAGGGCATTACCGAGAACGAGATCCGTTCGGTTGTTCTGCAGTTGCGTTCGCTTTCGGCGAGTGCGCTTTACGAGAGCAACAAGAAGTTCTGCTCCTGGCTTTCGGACGGTTTTATGCTCAAACGCGAGAACCCGAAGGACAAGGACATTCTCATTGAGCTTTTAGATTTCAGGCCGCTGGGTGAGCGTAGAAAGTCGGGTTTCGGTGTCGATACCGATGAAGAGGCGATGCCGCTGGCGGCCGATGTGGCGGCGAAATACTGCGCCGACTGCAATATCGTCAAGATTGTAAACCAATTTGAAATTGTCGGTTCCGAAAAGCGGATTCCTGACGCAATCCTTTTTGTGAACGGGCTCCCGCTTGTGGTGTTCGAGTTCAAGAGCGCCGTGCGCGAAGAGGCTACGGTTTTTAACGCGTACGAGCAGTTGACGGTGCGCTACCGCCGCGATATTCCGCAGTTGTTTGTCTATAACGCCTTCTGCGTGATTAGCGATGGCGTGAACAACAGGGCGGGCAGTTTCTTTGCCAAGTACGATTATTTTTATGCGTGGCGACGTGTGGAATTTGGCGACAGGCGAATCGAGGCCGAGGGCATCGAAAGCCTGTATTCCATGATTCAGGGGATGTTCAATCGCAAACGCCTGTTGGACATTTTCAAGAACTTCCAGTATTTCCCGGACAGCAGCAAAAAGGAGCAGAAAGTTCTGTGCCGTTATCCGCAATATTATGCGGCACGTTCTTTGTACGAGAATATTTGCAAGGCACGCAAGCCTTATGGCGACGGCAAGGGCGGCACGTATTTTGGTGCGACGGGTTGCGGCAAGAGTTTTACGATGCTCTTTTTGACGCGGTTGCTCATGAAGTCGCTGGAATTCAAGACACCGACCATTGTGCTGATTACAGACCGCACCGATTTGGACGACCAACTTTCGGGACTGTTTACGGCATCCAAGAAGTATATCGGCGACGAGCGTGTCGAAAGCGTGGAGAGCCGTGCCGACCTGCGCGAAAAGTTGCAGGGCCGCAAGAGCGGAGGCGTGTTCCTCACTACCATCCAGAAGTTCAGCGAAGATATTGAGCTGCTGACCGACCGCGATAATGTTGTCTGCATTTCGGACGAAGCGCACCGCACGCAGACGAACCTGGACCAGAAAATTACCGTGACCGATAAGGGTGTCAAGACGAGTTTCGGTTTTGCGCGCTACCTGCACAATTCCCTGCCCAATGCGACATACGTGGGCTTTACGGGAACGCCGATTGACGCGACGCTGGATGTGTTCGGCCCCGAGGTCGATATTTACACCATGACCGAATCGGTGAAGGACGGCATTACGGTGCCCATCGTTTATGAGGGCCGTGCCGCCAAGGTGGTTCTGAACAATTCCGTTCTCGAAGAGATTGAAAAGTATTACGAAGAAGCCGCGGAAGCGGGTGCCAACGAATACCAGATTGACCAAAGCAAGCAGGATGTGGCCCAGATGGGCGTGATTCTTGGCGACCCCGACCGGTTGAAGGCCGTGGCGAAGGATTTCGTGGCGCATTACGAGGCTCGCGTTCAGGAAAAATCGACGGTTCGCGGCAAGGCGATGTTCGTTTGCTACAGTCGCCAGATTGCGTATGCATTGTATAAGAATATTTTGGAACTGCGCCCAGAATGGGGCGTGGCGAAAATTTGCGACGATGCAGAATTTGCAGGCGAGGCAACCGAACTTACCGACAAGGAAAAGCGGGAACTGAAGCCGGTTGAAAAAATCAAAATGGTTATGACCCGCAGCAAGGACAACGAAAAGGATCTTTACGACTTGCTCGGCGACAAGGATGCCCGCAAGGAACTGGACCGCCTTTTCAAACAGGAACGCTCCAATTTCAAGATTGCGATTGTTGTGGATATGTGGCTCACGGGTTTTGACGTTCCGTGCCTCGATGCCATTTATATTGACAAGCCGATACAGCAGCATTCCCTGATTCAGACGATTTCCCGCGTGAACAGGACGTTTGCGGGCAAGGACAAGGGAATTGTCGTCGATTACATCGGCATCAAACGCAAGATGAACCTAGCACTAAAGCAGTACGGAGCCGGTTCGGAACAGAATGTAGAAGACATTACCGCCGCGATTACGGAGTTCCGCAACCATCTGGATTTGCTCGACAAGTTGATGTACAAGTTCGATGCATCGGCGTATTTCAAGAGTACCGGCGATGGCGCAGAACTGAAGAAACTGGAATGCCTCAAGCAGGCGCAGGAATTCGTGCAAGTCACGAAGGAAAAAGAAGCCCGCTATATGGGCCTCGCGAAACGCCTGAAAGCCGCATACGACATTTGCGTCGGCAACGAGGGAATTACGCAGGCCGAGCGCAACCGCGCACATTTCTACTTCGCAATTCGCTCCATTTTGCATAAACTCACCAAGGGCAATGCACCCGATACTGCGCAGATGAACGCCCGCGTGCGCGAGATGATTGCCTCGGCGCTCCAGAGCGAAGGCGTGGAAGACGTTCTACAGTTGAGCGATGCCGAAGCCGACCAGGCAAAACAGAACATCTTTGACGATGAATACCTGCAGCACATCAATCGCATCAAGTTGCCGAATACAAAAATCAAACTGCTGCAAATGCTCCTGCAAAAAGCCATTGGGCAAATCCGCAAGGTGAACAAAGTCAAGGGCGTCAACTTCACGCAGAAAATGCAACAGCTCGTGGAGCAGTACAACGACCGCACTGAACAGGACATCTTGAAAAGCGAAGTCTATGAAGAAATGGCCGAAACCTTGACCGACATGATTGTCCAAGTCCGCAAGGCGTTTACCGAAGGCGAAGAAAAAGGCCTCAGCTTCGAAGAAACCGCGTTCTATGATATTCTAAAATCGCTCTGCGTCAAGTACCACTTCACCTATCCCGAAGACAAACTAATCGCCCTCTCGAAACGCGTCAAGATTCTCGTTGACGAACAAGCCGCATACCCCGACTGGGACAAGCGCGACGACATTAAATCTGCACTGAAAGTGGACTTGATAATCCTTCTTGATGAATTCGGCTACCCACCCGTCGAACGCGACGAAGTCTATGGGGAGATATTTGAGCAGGCTGAAAATTTTAAGAAGGGAAGGTAGAGAATTTTTTTTCAAAAAATAGGAAGTTTATATGTCCGGATTTCAAACACCAATAACAATTTATCAAGCGCTTGAATATGTAAAAAAAAGGAGCTATTTACTTCCCGCTTTTCAACGAGAGTTTGTTTGGAAGGAATACCAAATTGAAAATTTATTTGATTCACTGATGCGGGGGTATCCAATTAGTTCCATGTTGTTTTGGAAAGTATCAGGAAATGCGAAGAATAGCTGGAAATTTTATAGATTCCTTGATTCCTATGTTGAAAAATACAGAATCCATAATGATGTTGTTGATACAGCTTCATCCAATGATTTTTTTGCCGTTTTGGATGGTCAGCAACGTCTTACGTCGCTCAACATCGGGTTATATGGATCCTATGCGAGTCATGAATATAGGAAAACATGGGATTTTACTCCAGCCTCTTTTCCTTCAAAAAAATTGTATCTGCGTTTAAAGAAAAATAATGAATCTGAAGAAAATTCAAAAATATATCAGTTCGAATTTAAGAAATTGTGGGAAAAAGATTTAGAAGAAGATTCACAGCGTATAAAATGGTTTAGAGTTGGGAAAATCGTAGACCTTCATCTTAATTCTGACTATAGTTTGGACGATTTTATTGATGAAAATTCTTTTCAAAAAGAAGAAAAAACGATATTAAGATCTTTGGAAAAAGTAATTTTCACAAATTTATCGATTAATTTTTATGAAGAAGATGATTCTAGTCCAGATAAGGCCGTAAATATTTTTACAAGGATAAATGCTGGAGGAACACCTCTTACATTCTCTGCGATTCTTTTTTCATTGATGGTTTCAAATTGGACGAAGGATGCAAGAACTGAGATTACAAATTTGGTAGATGTCGTTTATCAAAAAGGTTTTTCCATATCTACTGATTATGTGATAAAAGCATTTTTGTTCCTATATCATAAATCGGTAAAATCGCAGATAAGCAGTTTTAATAAAGAATTCTGTAGAAAAATAGAGAATAATTGGGAAAACATTCGTGATAGCATTTATTCGATGTTTGATTTGCTCAAATCATTTGGTTTAGACAATTATACATTGACTTCTGTTAATGCAACTATGCCAATTTTATATTACATTTACCATAAGGGAATATTCAGAGACATTAAGGATAGTGTTGAACATAAAAAAGATCGTGCTATAATACAAAAATGGTTGTACAAGGTTTTGTTGAGAAGAGCCTATGGTCGTGCATCTGATGGGGCTTTAATGAAATCGCGATCCGCGTTCATAGAAGAGTTTGAAAAAGAAAATAATTATATAAAAGACAAATCGGCTCTTTTCCCTGCTGACGATATTGTGAAAAATTTGTCATTGGGAGTTATTGATGATGAGTCTGTTGCGCAAATTTTGTCTACACAGAAGGACAATCAATACTGTTTCCCAATTTTAGCTTTATTATATCCAAATCTAGATTATAAGAATAATAATTTTCACAAGGATCACCTTCATCCTGCAGCAAAGTATGATTTGTTAAGTGACTCACTAAAGGAGAAATACTCGTTTACTGTCTATAATTCAATAATAAATCTGCAAATGCTTGATGCAAATGAAAATGAATCAAAGAATCAAAAAGATTTGGCCGAGTGGGTTAATAATACAACTACATTGGATAGCCGAAAACAGTTCCTTGACAATCATTTAATTCCAGATGTAGATTTGCGGTTAGAAAATTTTGAAGAATTTATTGAAGAACGCAGAAAACTATTGACTGAAAAATTGAAGGCGTTGTTGTAGGTTCTTGATTATTAGCCTCTCGTATTAGTGGGGTAATCAAAACAGATGGGTTACCTAAGAACCATTTTGCCAATGTCGGCAAAATGGTCTTTTATTTCTTCCTCATCTTCCCGCCGGCAATCACCACCAGCAACGCGCCAGCGGCTACTCCACCGACCTTCTTGAGGTCGCTCCAGAATTGCCGCCGCTTTGCTTTGCACTGCTCACAGAGCTTTTCGGTGTCTTCGGGCTTGTCGCAGCCGCACTTTTTGCATTTGTTCCAGAGTTTTTGGGTCATAAGCCTTTCTTCATTTCTCGTATTTTCTGCTTGTGCATCGCCTTGAGCCTTGCCCTGTCGCTGTTAAGGGCGGCAATGTTTCGGGCGGCGCTTTCGATTTCTTGGGTGTTCATTCGTGTCGGCAGGTTCCTGTAGAACTTCTTGAAATCCCTGTCGCGGATTGTGCCTTCGGGGATTCTGTCGCCGAGTTTCGCGTTGTTCCCGAATATCACGAGGTCGATGAACTTGTCCTTGAGTGCTGGGAACTTTTCACTTAAGGCCATGATATGCCCGTAATTCTGGTGGTGCGGATTCTTCATCGGGTACTTCTTTTTGCCCCAGCCCACGATTACCGTCCATTGCTTATCGTAGGCGCTGCCGACAATCAGCCCGATGTATGTCTTCTTTTCTACGACGAGGATGCCTTTCTCGGTCACGGCGATAATGTCGATTTGCTGTACGCCATGGCTCCCTTCCACGTAGACATCCCTGAAGACGGTTCCCTTGCTGATGGCGCGGATTCTGTTTGCCGTGTGCTTCTCGCCGATGTGCCCGACAATCTGGTTCTGGAAGAACCACATGCAAAAGACAAAAACACCGAGAATTACTATAAATGTCATCATATAGTAGAATATACATTATTGTAGCCTACAATAAACCCTACAATAAACTCGAATGTTCCACAAGGAGTACCCCATGAAAAATCGTTTTACACTCACGCTTATGGCAACGCTCATCTGCAGTACGCTTGCCATGGCGCAGCTCCAAAAACTCCCCGCCCCGGCAAAGACCGGCGGCAAGCCTGTGATGGAGGCGCTCTGGAGCAGGGCTTCCGGCACGGAGTTCAGCGACAAGATGCTCTCTGACCAGGATCTTTCGAATTTGCTTTTTGCGGCTATCGGCGTGAACCGCCCTGCCGACGGCAAGCTCACGTCGCCGACTGCCCGCAACTTCCAGGAAATTCGCGTGTTCGTGTTCACGAGCAAGGGCGTCTCGGAATACCTGAACAAGGAAAACGCCCTGAAGCAGGTGGCGAAGGGTGACCACAGGGGGCTCGTTGCCGACCGTCAGGATTGGGCGAAGGCGGCCCCGGTGAGCATCCTCATCGTTGCAGACGAGACCAAGTTCGGCAGCAGCGACGCCCGCGCGAAGGTGACGATGGGAACCGACGCGGGCATCGTGAGCGAGAATATTAATTTGTTCTGTGCCGGCATGGGCCTGGTGACCCGCCCGCGCATGACCATGGATGTTCCCGCCATCAAGAAACTTCTCAAGCTTTCGGACTCGCAGGTGCCCTTGCTGAACAACCCCGTGGGATACGCGAAGTAGTTGAAGCGCTCTGTAAAATTTTCTTGCCCCTCTTGCCAGCATCCTAATATTATCTACATTTCAGTTGCGGTTCCTAATAGTGTAGGCTCCGAAAGGCATTTGATGATTATCAAATGTTTTTCTTTTTTTCAAAGGAGCTGCTATGTCTAAAAATAAGGAACCTGTTTGCACAAGGTCTTCTGTTATCATTTCGGCAAATTTCATTGCTGACGTTCAACGCATCATTGAAACATCGAGAACTCGCGCTTATGCGGCTGTAAATGTGGCGATGTTGGAACGCAACTGGCAATTGGGCAAGCGGATTGCGGAAGAAGAAATCAAGGGAAAATCTCGTGCTGAATATGGCGTTAAAATCATTGCGGAACTGTCGAGACGGTTGACAGATATTTATGGAAAGGGTTATACAAAAACCAATTTGTACAGTTTTTTGCAATTTTACAAGACGTTCCCTGAAATTTTCCACACACCGTGTGGAAAATCTGCACAACCGCTGCTTACATGGAGTCACTATAGGAGCCTTTTGCGAGTTTTTGACGCCGATGCTCGTGAATGGTATATGCAGGAGGCTATAAATGAAACATGGAGCGCTCGAACCCTAGATAGAAATATTTCAACGCAGTATTATCATCGACTTTTAGCATCGCAAAACAAGGGCCCCGTCAAAAGGGAGATGCGAAACAAGACGAAGGCTTTTCAACAAGATAAATTAGAGTTCATCAAAAATCCTGTTGTTGCTGAATTTTTGAATATGTCGCCCAATACTGATTTTTCTGAATCAAAGCTAGAAACGGCGATAATCAATCATTTGCAAAGGTTTGTTCTAGAATTGGGAAAGGGGTTTGCGTTTGTTGCTAGACAACAACATATCCGGACTGATACCGAAGATTATTTTATTGATCTCGTTTTTTACAACTATATCCTGAAATGTTTCGTTCTATTTGACTTGAAAACAGGAACTGTTAGTCATCAAGATGTTGGCCAGATGGATATGTATGTCAGAATGTATGACGAATTAAAAAGAAATGAAGGTGACAATCCGACTATAGGTATTGTTCTTGGATCTAACACAAGTAAGGATATCGCTCGATATTCCGTTCTAAAAGGCAATAAGCGGCTTTTCCAGGCGAAATATATGCCCTATATGCCGACATTGGAGGAGTTGAATATGGAAATCGAACGTCAGAAGGAAATCTTTGCCGAACAAAATGATTCTTGATTACAGACTGCTCATGCCGACTTTCGTGAGGTCGTTCCAGAATTGACGCCGATTTGCCTTGCACTGCTCGCAAAGTTTCTCGGTGTCTTCGGGCTTTTCGCAGCCGCACTTTTTGCAGGTGTTCCAGGGTTTTTGAATCATTCCTACCTCACAACCTTAACTCTTTTCCCATTCTTGAGCTGGTGCGTGGTGGCATCGGGGTGGATGTTTTTGCGGCCAACGAGTGTGCCGTCGATGCGGTAGGTTTCAACGGGGGCGACCGTGGCGCGGTTTTGTCCCCGCGGCGTAATCCGGTCGGTGCCCTGCCCGCAGCTTTCACCTTCGCAGGTGCCGCTGGTGTCCGAAGCATTTGCCGTCACGGCAATGGAATCCGTCGATACGGTGAAGTTGTCGTAGCGGATAAAGCAGTCGTGGGTGGGGGCCCATTCGGCGCTGCTTCCGCCGTGGAATGTGGAGAGGTAGAACTTGTCGACTTTTACGGTGTCGTAGTCGCGGAGCCTGAGCGTATCCACATCCAGCGCGAGTTCTCCGTCAATCCACGCTTGCACGCGGCCGTTCTTGTCGCCGTTGCCGGGAGAGGCAATGGTATTCATACTTACTTTGTTCACAATGCGGTGCCAGGTGCCGGTGGTGAACTGTTTTTGCGGAATGGTGCCGTTCAAGTCCCACTTGAAGTCGTCGCCATATACGGACTCTTGCCCCATAAAGTAGATGAGCTGCACGGCGTTGCCGTCTTTGCGCCACATGATGCGTGCGCTCCAGCCGTCGCCGGTTTCGGGCATGGCATTGCCGGTGTAGCACTTGCCGCCACATAGGCCGGGGAGCTTGCCGCCCAGCTGGAACTCGAACCCGTCTTCGAAAAATATGTCGTAGGCGCTCCACATGGTGTCGGCGGTTTTCACGAGTGGCTGGATGATTTGCGCGGCGCAGGCGGGCGTGTCGTTGTCGTTCGGGCCTACGCAGCCCTTGGGGTACTTGAGCTGCAGTACGTTGCCGTGTTCCTCGCCGTCGTACACGACCTTGGAATTTTCGCCATTGTTCTTGTCCATGGCGTACCACCAGCTTTTGTCGTAATCGTTGCGCTTGAAGTCTTCCTTGGCCTCTGCATTGCCGTACACGCCGACTTCACGGTTCTCGAAGTTCACGAACGAGACGGTGTCGGCCGCAGTTTGTGCGAAAGCTCCCTGCATCAATACAGTCGGCATGAATACCGCAGCACAAACTAGTGCGGGAATATTCAAGAATTTCATACAGCCTCCTTTATTGCGCTTGATTTTAAAATACATTATTTTCTAGAAAAATGTATCTTTATGTCATGAGCGATTTACTAAACAAAAAGCAGGATTCTGTTTCGCAAGAGCAGAAATCTGCAGATGTGGCAACAAAAACCACAGACAAAGCCGCTGCCGAGGCTCGCAAGGCACGCATCAAGAAGATGCGCGGCTGGCTTTCTCCGCGCGATACCGTGGCCGACGACTTTGGCCCCGAAGATGCCGCCCTCTATTACGGCGAAGGGCATTCCGGCTGGAACCGATAATGTTGGTTCGTTAAGTTCACTTTTTTGTATATTTGAGATAGCTGGTTAAATACTAGCCCGTGTTTTTTTAGATCGTTAATTCGCATTATGTGCGAAAGCGGTCTTTTTTTTATGCGGTAAAAATAAACCCGAATAGGAGTACAGATGAAGGAATTTGAAATTGTCGGAATGAAGACGATAGGCAATATGGAACTGCTGCAAAAACCGCATGCGCGCATCGGCGTTTATGCGTCGCGGCAGTTGGATAATGCGGAGAGCATTATCAGGAAACAGTGGGCGATATCGAAGGGGCGGCAGCGCAAGTGCATTGCCGGCACGTTCCATTCTCAGTCGGAATGCGAAATTCTTTATTACGTGTTGAAGTACGGTGGCTCTGCCGTGTGGTTCATGGGCTGCAAGCTGCCGGATACCCTGCCCGATTTCTGCAAGAAGGCCGTGAAGAGCGGGCGCCTGCTGATGGTGTCGTGCTTCAACCGTGAACGGCATAACCTTGCGACTGCCAGGTACTGCATGCACATGGTCGATCTCGCGTCGAGCTACCTCGTGTTTTGGGCGCTGGAAGGCAGCCGTATGCTCGGGCCCATTCACGCCCGCGCCGTCGCCCGTGGCAAGTGGGTGGAATGCTTTTGAGGGAAATATAAAACTTGACTTTTGTAATGGTTTGTATTATATTTATATTTGAAAGGAGGTCGCTATGGCCACGACTGTTTTGCAGGTCCGCATGGACGAAGATTTGAAGAACGAAGCTTCTGAATTGTTCGAGAAGCTTGGACTAGATATTCCTACTGCGATTCGCATTTTTTTCAAGCGTGCCGTGACAGAGAAGGGAATTCCGTTCGAGCTCCGTGAACCGACTGTGGTTTATAATGCTGGCAGTAAGGCATCTTCTATTGAGCGGCGTGTCGCCGCCCTTGAAAATCTCCAGAAATATCGTGGGCGCATTCCTGCCGGTACGGACTATAAGAAGGAACTTGCGAAAGCAAGGATGGAGAAAATTCAAGAGCTATTCGCAGATGACAAAGGCTGGGCAAGCGAGCAGGAAATGATTTCCGATTTAGCTAAGTTCAGACGCTCTAGGAAGAAGGGCTGATGCGCATATTGCTGGACACGAATGTCCTGATTTCTGCCTTTGTATTTGGCGGAACTGCGGGTCGACTGCTTGAAAAGCTTTTCGATGGCGACTTTGATTTGCTTATTTCGGACTACGTAGATAAAGAATTCTGCGCGAAGATAAAAGAAAAGTGGCCTACCAAATTTGGCGAAGTGTATTCTTTGTATAAAGAACTTCCTTTTGTCTTTTGTGAAAGTTCTAGCATGAGAGAAGGCTCTCTGCGAGATCCTAAAGATATACCGGTGTTGAGCGACGCCTTATTTCATCAAGTCGATGTGATTCTCAGCGGAGATAAAGATTTCCTTGAAGCGGACTTAGAATATCCTCTTGTACTTTCTCCGGCGATGATGCTCGAGTTTTTGGAGAAGTGAAGTAGACTAACATAACCTGTTTTACTATTATATTTAGAACAGCAATAAGTTCAATATTTGCTTGGAGCAAACAATGAATATTTTTAAAATATTGTCTTCTTATGACGGGAGCATAAAAGAGCCAAATATATCTTCATTTTTAGCATATTTGCTTGATTTGGATGAAGATCATGGCTTATCTGATTTGCTGTTGATGAGTGTCATCCAAGAGTTTAAAAATAAGAATCCATTATTCTTTGGAAAAATAAAGAAAAATTTAAATCAGTTTGATATTAGAATTAATCCGGAACACTCTGTTTTTCTTGATAATAAAAGACGTGATATAGATATTGTTGTTGAATTTTATGAAGAAAAGAATGAAGAACCTTTATATTCGCTGTGTATTGAAAATAAAATAACCGACAACTCCATTCAAAGAAAAAATCAGTTGATGGAGGAATTGGAGGGGTTAAGAAATGAGTATAAAGATAATGGTTGGAAAACAGAAATATATTTTTGCTTTTTAACTCTTGAAAACTCAAAAAAATCAAATGATGAATTTAGTGCTTTTAATTATGAAAAGAAAATTCATTTGTATTGGAAAGGAAAACTATCTCTGCAAGAAAAAATATTGAATATATTAGAATTGGAACGAAATGGAGAAATAGATCCTATTTCAGAAGACTTTAAATTTCTATTGAAATCGTTTCTGTCCTTTATAAAGACGGATTTTAAAAGTTCTATTGAAGAGAAAAGTGAAAAACGAGAAAGAAAAAACTATGGTAAAACTGTTATGGAATTTTTTAGAGATTTCGCGGAAACTATGGTTGAAGGTAAGGACTACAAAGTATCTGAAGTTAAAAAAACTATTTCAACGATGATAAAAAATGAATCGGGGGTTTCTGTAAATAAAGGAACGTTGAATTGCCATAGCTGTGCGACTATTGTAAATGAAAAAAATAGAGTGCATTATCAAGTAACAGAAAAAAATTGCGATTATAAAAATCTATTCTTTTATCCAAATGAAAAAAATAAAGAGGTTATTCGAAAATATACGCCTAATACGAAGAATGTAAAGGTTTATGTCAAATAACTAAATGTGATTGCATAAAAGAAGCCTCGCATTATTACGGGGCGGTTTTGCTAAAAAGAGATTCCGGCACTGAGGCCGGAATGACAAGTGTGTGTCGGGGTTTCCCTCAAAATAATAAAGTTCACTTCGGCGAGCTCAGTGAACTTTATTTTCTTTCGTCTGTAGGCGCGTTAGCGCCGTTCTATCGTCTAGTAACGGTAGTGATCCGCCTTGTACGGGCCTTCCACGGGCACGCCGATGTAGTCGGCCTGGGCCTTGGTGAGGGTCGTCAGGTGGACGCCGAGCTTTTCCAAGTGCAGGCGTGCGACCTTTTCGTCGAGGATCTTCGGGAGCGTATAGACGACGCCGCTTTCGTACTTGATGCCAGCGACGGTCTGCTTACCCTGAGCATTGAGCCAGAGGTCGATCTGTGCGATGGTCTGGTTCGTGAAGGAGGCACTCATCACGAAGCTCGGGTGGCCGGTAGCGCAGCCGAGGTTCAGCAGGCGGCCTTCAGCGAGCACGAGGATGCTGTGGCCATCGGGGAAAATCCATTCGTCGTACTGCGGCTTGATTTCGTTACGCTTGATGCCCGGAATCTTCTTGAGACCGGCCATGTCGATTTCGTTGTCAAAGTGGCCGATGTTACCCACGATGGCGCGGTGCTTCATCTTGCCCATCTGGGCGGCGCTGATGATGCCGGTGTTGCCGGTGGTGGTCACGAAGATGTCGGCCATGCTCACGACTTCGTCGAGGGTCTTGACTTCGTAGCCTTCCATGGCGGCCTGAAGTGCGCAAATCGGGTCGATTTCGGTGATGATCACGCGGGCGCCCTGACCGCGGAGGGACTGTGCGCAGCCCTTACCCACATCGCCGTAGCCGCACACGACTGCAATCTTGCCTGCCATCATCACGTCGGTGGCGCGGTTGATGCCGTCAATCAGGGAGTGGCGGCAGCCGTAGAGGTTGTCGAACTTGGACTTGGTCACGGAATCGTTCACGTTGATTGCCGGGAACTTGAGGCGGCCAGCCTGGGCCATCTGGTACAGGCGATGCACGCCGGTAGTGGTTTCTTCGGAAACGCCGCGGAGAGCTTCGCGGGCGCGGGTCCACTGCTTCGGATCCTTCTCAAAAATCTTACGGCACGTGGCGAGGAACACGCCCCATTCTTCGCTGTCGGTTGCAGGGTTGAATTCGGGCACCGAGCCTGCGTCTTCGAATTCGGCGCCGCAGGTCACGAGCATGGTAGCGTCGCCGCCGTCATCCACGATGAGGTCTGCGGTCTTGCCGTCGGGCCACACGAGGGCGCGGGCGGTGTTTTCCCAGTATTCTTCGAGCGTTTCGCCCTTCCAGGCGAACACGGGCACGCCCTGCGGGTTCTCGATCGTTCCCTTCTTGCCCACCACGACGGCGGCGGCAGCGTTGTCCTGCGTGCTGAAGATGTTGCAGCTGACCCAGCGCACGTCGGCACCGAGGTCCACCAGCGTTTCAATCAAGATGGCGGTCTGCACGGTCATGTGGAGGCTACCCATGATGCGGGCGCCTGCGAGCGGCTTCTTGCCGGCATATTCCTTGCGGAGAGCCATGAGGCCCGGCATTTCGGTTTCGGCGAGGTCGAGTTCCTTGCGGCCTTCCACTGCAAGGTTGATATCCTTAATTTTGTATTCCATGTTATATCCTTTTTTATGGCACGATTCTTGCGAGCCTGAACAAGCCGCACTCGTGCAGATTCTTATTTATGCATAAATATAGTTATATGCATAAAATTAGTCAAGACTCCCTGTCCTAGATAAAAGAAAGTCCCGCGAAATTTTCGCGGGACCAGATTTTTTCTGATGGGTCGTGAAGGCTTGCAACCTTAAAGTCTGCAGGCTCCCTTCTCCGCCATTTCCGGCGGGCAGGTGCAGCCCTTGTCATCGCATTCGAGAGTTTCCAGCTCGTCGCCCTTCTTGTACGTGGACCAGTCGGTATGCCATGCATAGTTGTTGCTCTTGGTGGGGTTGAGCGTTGTCATGTAATGGTCAACCAGGTACTGCGGGCATTCCACTTCTTCCCAATGGTAGGTCGGGTTGTCAGCCGCCATATACCAGTCCGCAAACCAGTGGCAACCGCGCAGCAAGTTGGGGAATCCGGCATTGCCGAAAGCGGCGTCGCACATATCCCTTACGCACTGCTGGTACTTTTCAAGCGTGTTGTCGTAACCGAGCTTGCTCTGGCATTCGGTAAGGAATCCGCCGAAGCCTGCACCCCAGTTGATATTCGCACCGTTCACCTGCGTAGAGAGAGCATCGAAAGCGCCCACGCCACCGCCCGGGACCATCAGGTCGAACTGACCGTTTTCCACATCATGACCGATGTTGGAGGTCATCACGACAATGTGCTTGCCCTTAAGCGCCTTGTGCGTTGCCTTGGCGGCATTGTTCGCGCTTGCATCCTTGAAGCTTCCGTCATACTGCAAGTGGAAGCACTTGCCGCAGGTCGTCTGGGTACCGGGACCAGCCACATAAGCGTAAGAGAGAGTGTCGTTCAGGGCGATAGGCGCCATGTCGGTGCAGGTGAACACACCCGCGGCCCCCACTTCGCAGGCACTCGTGGTACCTTCGTAGCCCATCCAGTACTGCTGAACCGCGTGACCGAGCGTAAACGTCGGAACTTCCACGTCGTGTATGTTGCAGTTACGAGCGGTCGTTCCGCCTGCGACGTAAGATTCCTGCGTTGTCGTGTCGGTCTTGCCTTCTTGTCCATTGCTAATCCAGGAGCAGTGTGGCTTACAGGCATCCCAGTAGCGGCTGTTCCAACCGGTCTGAGAGTTGCCCAAGATGTTCTTGGTGTATTCGGGAGAAGGCGGACCGTAAGACTCGATCGTCGGGAATCCGTCGGGCCCAATATCGGGGTCCGTATTCACGGAGCTGCTGCTTTCATCAAGCGGAGTCGTGGTCGTGTCGTTCGGATTCACGCTTGTCGAAGACTTCGGAATGAACGGGTCTTCGGGATTGGTCGCGGCAGAAGAACCCGGGTTAAGCGGATCGTTACCAGCCGAAAGCCCCGGATCCTGCGGATCTGCCGAAGCGGAACTCAGAATGGTCAACTCGCCCGTCTGGGGGTCAATCACGGCATTCGCCTTGCAAGGGGTCAAGGTATTCAAGTCAATACCGCTCACAGCAGGCACGCCATCCAGCATCATAATGGAGCCATCGACAAAGACCGCCACCGGATTTCCCGCGGCATCGGTGACTGCTCCATCAGCATAAATCACCCAGTAGCCGTTACCGGTATCGAAAAGCCACGTGTCTGCAGCCGACACGACTCCGTTGCAGGGGCTATCGACAGCAGGAGAAGTACTCCCCGACGAGCCAACGCCACCAATGGCATCGGCCGCCTTCGTTGCAGCATCGTCGCCACAGGCACAAATCATGGCGACCGCACCGGCCGCAATCACCGTCTTGAATAGTTTACGTTTCATACAACCTCTTTTTTGCGCCAACCCAAACTTTGGCAATTTACTCCCTAAAAATAAATTCTCATCCCTGAATTTCAAAGTAAAAACAGGTTACAAATTCATTAAATGTTCACGAAGTGTACGCAAAACGGGAAGAAGAGTAACAAAAAAAAGGCCGCTTCACAAAAAGCATCCTGCAAAAAAAGGCCGCACTTACACGTGCAAGCCTTTTTATAATTCAGAATGATGAATTCAGATTCCAGAGTTACAATAATCGCGGCGTAGCCGCCAAATAAAAAATAATTCTGAAATCTGAAATCCGAATTAATCGCGGAACTTCACCTGCTTGGTGCCAGCGACGACTTCACCAATCTGCACCCACTTTTCGCCCTTGGCTTCGAGGTGAGCGGTAACTTCGGCCTTGTCCTTCGGGTCGATGAAGATGAGCATGCCCATACCCATGTTGAAGGTATTGTACATTTCGTCCTTCTCGACAGAGCCTGCCTGCTGGATCAGCTTGAAGATCATCGGAGGATCCCACGTGGTACGGTCGATAATCACGTCGACATCGTCCGGGAGGATACGCGGAATGTTGCCCTGGTAGCCCGAACCCGTGATGTGGGCAAGACCCTGGATGATCTTCTTGTTGCAAAGATCGATGAGGCTCGGATAGTAGCTGCGGTGCGGCACGGCGAGAGCTTCGCCGATAGACTTGTCCATACCGTCAACAACGGTGTCGACCTTGTAGCCGGCCACATCGAACAGCACCTTACGGGCGAGCGAATAACCGTTTGTATGCAAACCGGTAGACGGGAGACCGAGAATGATGGTACCCGGCTTGATCTTCTTGCCGTCGATGATGTTTTCGCGTTCCACGACACCCACGATGGTGCCGGAAATGTCGTAGTCACCCGGACCGTAGAAGCCCGGCATTTCAGCCGTTTCGCCACCGATGAGCACGAGGTCGTTTTCGCGGCAGGCCTTGGCCATACCGGCAACGAGCTTGTCCATCACGCCCGGTTCCAGGCGGCCCGTGGCCACGTAGTCGAGGAAGAACAGCGGACGTGCACCCTGGACGAGAATGTCGTCGCAGCAGTGGTTCACGATGTCCTGACCCGGGAGTTCGTGCGTGCCCATTTCGATGTCGACCTTGAGCTTGGTGCCCACGCCATCTACGGAGCTCACGAGGACGGGGTCCTTCATGCCGAGGTGGTTCAGCGTAAAGAGGCCACCGAAGTTGCCCACGTCGCCCAAAACGCCCTGGTTGAATGTAGTACGTACGGATTTCTTGACACCGACCATCGCCTCGTCGGCGCGTGCCAAGGACACTCCTGCGTCTGCGTAATTCATCTTCTATCCTTTGCCCTAGCGGGCATCTTTTCGCCCTTAACGGGCATTTTGTTTTTCATCAATATTTCTGAGCGCATCCAGAATCAGGCTCGTGGTATCGGACATCTGATTGATATTCACGATATCCGGCATCAGGTGCGTATCGAGCTTGAACAAAGTCTCGTCGCCCCACGACAGCATCTTTTCCAATGCGTCCGGCCCTGCCAGTTTGCCACACTTGGCGCAGCAGATACGGCCTTCCTGGAATGCGATAAATCCCTTTTCGCCGTTGCACTCGAACATGACCGTCCCGGTGATACGGCTCTTTTCCATTGTCTGAGCAAAATCGATAAACGGAAGCACCTTGGCCGATGCCAAAAGCGACAGGCGTTCGAATTCGTCGAAAGCCTTGTTCTTTGCGCGCAGGCGGTCGGCGACCACCTTGTAAAGGTACACCATGATATTCGGGTTCTTGTCCAGGAACTTCACGAATTCCTCGCGCGGAATGTGGAGAACCGTGGCGCCCTCTTCGCCCGCAATCACGGTATTGCTCGTCGGCTCGTTACAGATAATGGACATTTCCCCGAAGCAGGTACCCGCATCGAGGGTTGCAAGCGTATTGTAGTGACCGTCGGCCAAAAGTTCGCCACAAATAAAAGCACGACCACTCTGCAACACACAGAACGAATCACCGACGGAACCGCCGTTGATAATCACGTCGCCCGCATCGTATTCGCGGATCTGGGCATTCAAAAGCAAATAATCAGCACAATCTCTCGGAACCTGCTGCAGGAAAGGAATCCCCAGCTCATAGTTCGCCGCAATCCAATCACCGATACCTGTATGAGTCTTCATGTTCTAAAAGATAAAAATATTGCGGTACCAGTCAAATTCCTTTCGGGCAGAATCAGCCCCATTCGTTGCATTCTGTATACAGTTCCGCAAACTCTGGAGCAATTCGGCAGGGTACGCCACCGCCGACTCGTAAAAATCGTTTCCGCCGCCCGGTCCCTTGCGCCCGTCGTTCTGGCACACGCGCTTTTCGCGAAACGCCCGAATATGCTTGATACGCGGTTCCGCGGCGAGCATGTCCTCCGCACTCGCGAATGCCCCCGGATTCACCCACACATCTGCACTGTCGGCCACGAGCATGATCTCTTCCAGCGTAAAAGTAAGTTCGCGACTGGTGTCCGATGCCCACAGGTAGCAGCCCCCCGCATCCTTGATCAGGTGCGCCGTAAAGCTGTTGCCGCCCGGAGCATACCAGACTCCCCCGTAGTTCATCCCCGCAATCACCCGAGGACAAGACTTAGACGAAAGACGAGAGACGAAAGACGAGAGAGTGTCATTGCGAGCCGAAGGCGAAGCAATCTCAACTTCTGACTTGTTGGGGGAAGTCTCCCCCTCGCTCACACGTTGTTGCTCGCTACCCCCTCTAGCGGGGTTTCCCCCCACCCTGGTGGCCATGCGCACTAAAGAGCTTTGCTCTAAGTGCTGTCCGCCCGCAACGCCCCCGGACGCCTTCAGGTACTCACGTTTACTTTGTTCATAAATCGAATCGGCAAGCGCTTCCACGCCGAACAGTTTTCCAAACAACTTAATCCATTCAATTTTCGCGAGCGGATGTTCCTCCTGCCACTCCGAGGTCAGCATCAGCGGAATGCCGAGGCTATTAATTCGTTCGTAATCATCCTGACTGCCGCCCGTAGCAAAGTCCATCACCAGGTCCGGACGTGCCGCCAGGATCTTCTCCAGCGAAATCGACGTCCCGTTCCCAACCTCGACGGTCTCACCCTTCTGCACCCGCACATACAGGGCGCTATCCGCGACATACTTTCCCTCGCCCACCGCCGCAATGCGGTCCATCAATCCCAGGCGGAGCAGGAATCCGACCTGCGCCGACGAAAGCGCCACCACCCTCTTGAGCGGTACGTGCAGGACTGTCACCTTGGCATGTCCAGGCGTAAGACTCACGGCGGACGCGACATCCCCTTCGGCCCGCTTGCGCAACAGGAACTGCTTGACCAGCGTGTCACGCCCCACGACCGAGCGGATCTCCAGCAGGTTCTCGTCACAGAGGTTGCCCATTTTCAGGTACCTGGCATATTCCAGGGTTGCAAGTTCGCCGCACCCGTCCGACTTTTTACCGGTCTGACCGTCGTTTCCGCAACCCGAACACAGGAGCACCAAAATCGCCCCGAGGAGCCCCAAAGTGCCCCTCGCGACCGTTTTTCCACAAAAATTCAACATTTTAAGTCCCAAAAAAGATCGTAAATCGTTGATTTTTAACATCTTATGCATTTTTTTGTGCCAAAAACCCAAAACATAATGTATTTTATATGCCGTATACTAGCAACGGAATCTTTTATGAAGACAAAGATAGCCTCTTTTTTGAGCATCGTGGCCTTGAGCCTGCTCACACTCACCACCGGCGCCTTCGCCGATGCCGAAGAAGGTTTTTACGAAAAGGACCACGTCCGCGGGTTCATTTCGATTGGCGCGGACTACCGCGGCATGCGTAGCGAATTCCAGCGCTACGTGAACACCATGGCTTTCAAGAACTGGGGCCATCAGAGAGATGCATCGTACTACAACGTGAAGGACTCCGCCTGGGTCGACACGACACTCTCCTACTCCGGTTCGCTGTCGGGCTACAACAAGTTCGATGACTACTACTTCGGACTGCACGTGAACATCGGTGCCCAGTACAAGCAGTTCCTCACCTGGTTCGACATCAACTTTATGCCGATGCAGACCTCCGAACGTCCCGCAGATTCCTATACGGCAAGCGTAGTCGCTCGTAGCGACGTCGCCGAGAACGCCTCCCCCAAGAAGATCTACCCGACCCTCTACGATGTTGAATGGTTCACCTACGGCGCCGACTGGATGTTCGGCTGGAAGCTCTTCGGCGAGCACACCTTCATCAACCTGATCCCCTCTGTCGGCTTCGGCTTCAACATCATCAACTTCCACTACGCTTCCAACTTTACCCTTGAAGAACGCGACAACCCGGAACACACCGAAATCGTGCGTGACCGCTTCTACAGCACCATGGCAACGACCTTGACCGGCGAACTTGAATTCCGCATCGAACTCGGACGCCTCGGCCTGGGTGGCTACGGCGGTTACCGCTTCGTGCGCTACAACGATCCCGATATCGAAGGCTTCACCAACTTCAAGGACAAAAACGAAACCGACAACGTCGGCGATACCTGGTACCTCGGTGTCCGCGCTACTTGGTACTTCCTCTCCCAGTGGGAAAAGAAGCAGGCCGATAAACTGTAATACAGACGACCGTTCGTGCTCACTGCCGCTAGGCAATACGAACGCACTCGCAGCATTCACCCGCATTTAAATGCGGGTTTTTGTTTATCGTACCGCCGCCCCAGAACGAACAACGGCAGGCAGTCCGCTTGAGGTCGGACCGCCCACCGTCGCCTGTGGTCGAGGAATTTTGAAGGAGTCCTAGCTCTTGCGGCCAGGCGCAGAATGACTCCGCTCAAAGGGATGCTCGCACTGGAAAAAGAACCCGCTCGGTCCCTGCTTCGAATTGGGCGTCCTGTCGACGACCTTCTCCATGGCCACGTAATGGGCGCAGCGGTCCCTGAGGCACGGGTCCGTCTTCCAGTAGATGTTGCGCTTCGCCTTGGGGTACACGAAGCTCCAGCCCAGCAGCAGCGTGGGCACTCCCATCAGCCCGAGGCGACTCGGGAGCGGGGCGAACTGCCCCTGCGTACTGAAAAGCACCACGGCATCCAGCTTGCGGTAAACCGCGAACAGCAGCGCATCTTCCATCAGCGCCATGTTCGGCCCGAGCGTCCCCTCGACCGGAGCGGTCGGATTATAATGCACGCTGTACCCCGCCTGCTCCAGTTCATGCTGCAAGCGGATGGATCCCTCGTGGTATTCCCTGTAGATATGCGGGTTACGGTAAGGGTGATAGTAATGCGCCTCAAGCTCCAGGTCGCGGAAGTTTCCCTTCTCGAAATACTTGAGCGACTGCATCTGCACCCACGACTTCAGGCTCCTGAAATCCAGCTGTGAACGGAACCGGTGATGGTTCCTGTAATACTCGTTGACCTTCTTCAGCGTATATCCGTCAAGAAAGAACCCGACGCGCAAAGGCTCCATGGTGTAAACCTCCGTAAAAGACGTGCCTATTCCTTAACACGCTTTTTTCAGGAGCCCACGAGGCCTTTTTACGGTAAAATTTTATAAACAAATTAAAAATTGCCGATTCCGCTTCAAAATCGCCATCGACGAATCAAAGTAACTTTCTTTTTTCCAGGTCGTCCATCAGAGACCCGGGCATCCAGCCCTTGAGTGCCCTGAACTTCGGACTGTCCAGCTTGGCACGCCATTCCGCCGCCTTTTCCTTCTTGCCCGCATCGTGGTAGATACGGACCAAGTTCAGCACCGAGCACCAGTAGCGGATACTTGCGCCGGTACGCTTCAGGTAATCGGCGGCGCTCTTCTCGTAGATTCCAGCCGCCTCGTCGTAGCGCTTCAGGCGGTAAAGCATGTCCGCCTTGATCTGCAGCATCACAGGATTGCCTGGCGCCTTCGAAAGGCCGCGCTCGGCGAGCTTGAGCCCCTTCGAGAAATCTTCCTTGTCGTAGTGCATCCAGATAAGCGGGGTCAGGAACAGCGGCCAGAAACGCTCGGATTTCTTCGACGCACTGTCGAGAGTCGCAAGGTACGCCTCGCGGTTATCCGACTTGAACGGCACCCAGCTGAAACTCTTGTCGATGTAGTAGGCGTAAATCGCGAAGAACGCACGCGCCTCGAGCTCCTCGGAATCCTCGAAGGCCTTCGCCGCAGAACGCGTCGTCATGGCACCCTTCACGGAATGCCCCGTCTCGCCCTGCACATAGCCCATCTCGAACCTGCGGAGCGCATCCCATAGGCCTTCCGTCTTGCATTTCTCGAGCAGCTGGCCCGCCTTCTGCAGGGCAGCCGTATCGCCCTTGTCGTCGTAAACGCTGATACGTACGACATTTTCCAGGACACAGCCCGCGCCCTCGTTTTCGGAGCGGAGCTTTTTCGCGAGCTCCATGGCATCGCCGTAGCGGAGCGCCATCGTGGCGGAAGTCGCCCTGACCCACAGGTCGTTCTGGCCCGCGGACAACTTGAGCGACGGGACTTCTCCCGCCCAGATACAGGATGCACATAGGGCAACCATCGTCAAAATTCGCAAAAACATCGGCACAAAGGTAGAAAATAGGAGTGGGAAAAGCGCAATATTTCCTGCATCATCGCCCGCATTTACATACAAATCTGTTGATAAACTATGGATAAAGCTCCTTCGTAAACAATTTATTCACACTTCATCAGGCCACCAGGCAGCCTCTTTCGCGCGATCCGTGACCCGCCCAAACGATATTTTTTATTCCAAGTTGGAATAATCGGCGCGAGCCGCACTTTTTTTAACAAAGAAACGTTTTCGTTTCGAAAATCGTTGACAGTCAACGAGTTACGATTTCGCGCTCAGAAAAGCGGTCAAATTTTCCATTTTTCGCAAAAATTACAAAAAGATGTTATTTTCGTCCCTTTTCCCGAAGCACCTTGCCCGACAAATAAAAAAAATCTATAACTGAGGTTAAGAAATAAACACCTTTTCAACATTTCAACAACAAATAAACATGTAATACACCAAGCAACTAACGGTATCGAAAAAAAGACGGAGGTCTTATGAAGCTCTTCCATAAAACATCTGCACTGTCATTCTACATGATCCATTCCGGCTTCAAGGCATTCAAGGACCGCGTGAAAGCCGAACTGGACGCAACGGGTGGCGGCAACCTGGACGACCTTCTGGACGATGACCGCCTGCACGCATTCTACCGCAACGGTGACTCTCCCGATTACGTCGCAGCCTCCCTCTGTCCTTCCTGCGAAGAAGACTGAGCCTCGGCAACGACCCGAATGTATTCTCTCCTCCTAGAAACAAAAATTCCGCAGCGTAGTGCTGCGGAATTTTTGTTCAATCTTATTTCGCGAGACTTGAGTTCGAGTCGCGCTCCGGTTCGCCTCGAGCAGCGCCCCTTCGCTACTTGGCAGGGCAGCCTTCCACCGTCTCGAACTTGCCCTTGTTCACGGTCACGATCTTCGCGTTGATGTTCACGCCGCGCTTGAACTTGATTTCGCCGTAGACGCTCGGGAAATTCGCCGTGTTGTTGATGGCGTTGGTAAGGCTGTTCGGCTTCTTCGCAAGCGAGCTGAACACGATATTCGCCGCATCGTAGCTGAGGCCGCTCACCTTGTCCTCGCCGGGTTCGTCGCCCCAGCGTTCCTTGAATTCGCTCACGAACTTCTTCAGGTTCTCGTTGTTGCCGTCCATGTCCATGGCCGGCACGCTGAAGTAGGAGCTGTCCACCTGGCGCTTGCCCTGGATCAGTAGTTCGCGGCCGTACCAGCCGGATGCACCCAGCAGCACGCCCGAAATCTTGTTGAAGGCCACCTGGCCCGCCATGAGGCCAGCATCGCCCGGGTTCGTCGCCGGAATGAAGATGCCCGGAATGTTGAACGTGGAATCCTGCATGTAGGCACGGCGTTCCTTGGCGTTCACCGCGTCGAGGTCGGCGGCGCCGCGCGCAATGTTCTGGCGGCGGTTCAGTTGTTTGAAACGCACGTCACGAAGCAGACTGAATTCAGTCTTGTAGTCAGGACGGCCTTCCTCGTAGTTGCGGAAGGCGACCACAGATCCGCCGCGGCGTTCCACCGCCTGCGTAAAGCTCTGCGACATGGAGGCTCCGTAACCGCCCAGCGGGCTTAAGACCGCGAATTCGCGGATGGAAAGGCACTTGGTCGCGAAATCCGCGATGCTCTTCGCAAGGTTGTCCATGGTGATGTTCACCTGGAAAATATTCGGTCCCATCTTCGCGATGCCGTCGTCGGTAGCCGTCGGGGTAAGCATCGGGATGTTCTGGAAGTTGCTTCCGAGCCATGCGGCAACGGTCGCCGCGGGGGCGCTCATGATAGGGCCAATCACGGCGACAATGCTGTCCTGGTTCACCGCCTGCTGCGTACGGAGCAGCGCCTGGGCGGCATCCGCACGGGTATCCGCCACGCGCAGGTTCACCTTGCCCTGGAGCCCCGCCTTTTCGTGAGCGAGAATGACACCCTGGATAGCCGCGGCTCCGAACTCCGCGAAGTCACCCGACAGCGGCGCAAGCACCAACGCCGTCGGCATGCCCGCACCCTGGCCTTCCAGCGATTCTAGGCCCCTTTCAGCCGTATTGGAAAGGTTCTCCGCTACCCCACCGGCCAAAACCTTCTTGTACCAGTAGCGGGCGGCGCGGTAGCGCCTGGAGTTCTGGCATTCGCGGCCGATCTGCAACTGCAGCCAGCCGATAACGTCCTTGTCCACCGGATACTTTTCCAGGAGCGCCTGCAGCTGGTCCGCCGTCAAAAGGGAGGCGGCAATCGTCTGGATGGCGACTTCCTTGGTGCGGCTCTTCGCAGCGGGATTCTTGGTGTAGGCGAGAATGCGGAGCATCGATTCTACGCCCTCGTACACGTTGCCGCGTTCCGCCATCACGATGGCGTTCGCAAGTTCCATGCGTTCGCGGTAGGCCGAGTTCACGTAGTATTCCAGGAACCTCGAAGAAAGCTTCAGAGCCTCGTCGCGCTTGTGGTCGCGCATGTAGCATTCGGCAAGCATCACGGCGGCCTTTTCGCCTGCGGGCTTACGGAAGCTGGACTTGTAGAGCTTCTGCAGGGGGGCAACCGCCTCGGCGCACCTGCCATTCTGGATGAGCGATTTTGCCTGGGCGATTTCGTCTTGGGCAAACAGGGTGGTCGCAAGGCCTGCGGCCAAAACAAACGGTAAAAGACGTTTCATATTAAGATTCCGCGGCGGACTGAACCACCTCGTGTTCTTTCTTGATTTGCTTCTGGAGGGACTCGGGCAGTTTCGCCCAATCAATGACATCGACACGGAACGGAAGTCCACTATCGACGAAGGCCTTCTCGATGGCCGTCATCACTTCGAAGGAAAGGGGCTTTTCGGAAATCACCACCAGTTCCAGTTCCGTTTCAGGAGTCAGGTCCACCCCCGACACACGGGCGCCATGGGCCCAGACTTCCATTCCTTCGAAATGGAGAGCGAGGATCCTCTGGACCTTTTCCAAATGATCAGATTCAATGCATAAAGCCATATCGACCCAAATATAGTTAAATGGGGGTCGAGCATTCCCACTACTTTTCCACTACATGGCCCGAAAGTTCCCTAAAATCGTCTTTTTTGTATAAAGTAACTCCCGGGGACACCAGGTGGAACACGGACTGTTCCGCGAGGGTGGCAAGGCTGAATTCGAAAGAATCCAGGCGGAAACGGTAGCTGTCGGTAGAATTGTCGAAAGACACCATGTAGGGTGGCCGCGCAAGCTCGCCACGGTTCACCATCGAAAGGAGTTCCACCCCCACACGGTCGTTCACAACCACCCACGCGTCCACAGGCGGCAGGTTCGCGACAAGCGAAAACAGTATTCGGCAAAAATGCTCGTGCGCACCGGATTCCTGCATAAAGTCGAACGGGCTCGCATGCGTCGCGTCTGTCGCCTCGACCACCTTGAGTCCCACCTTCTTGAGCCCGCACAGGCGATCCACCGACCACATGCTCATGTGGTAAGGCGATACAAAGGCGATACGCTCCATCCCCTTCTTCTTCAGGAAATGCCCCACGGCACGCCCCGGGAAATCTCCGAAAGCCAGGTTGAAGAATGCGTAGCGCTTTTCCTTCTTTAAAGCCCGCGGAATGTCGTAGAGCGGATGTTCCCACCACACCGATACCGGAAACCGCGTGCTCGCCAGCAAAGCGAAGAGCCGGTTGACATTGAACACCAGCATGGTCGAGACGATTGCACCGAAACACTCGCTGCAGTCCTCGAGCCTTACACGGTTCCCGGCCGCATCCAGGAAAACCCCATCCTTTTCGAAATAGCCAAGCGCCCGGACCCTCAGGCCGTTGCGGCGCGCCTCTTCGTACACCAGGCGCATGAACGTGAGTTCACGTTCGCCGAGACCGTTAAAGTCCCCGTTCGGGTTGCAGCGCATCACCAGGAGGATTTCCTTCTGGCTAAGCGAATCGGGCCTGGTGTTCCTGAAGTAGTAGCGGCCGCGCCCCCTGCGGTCAAGAACGCCGCGGTTGCGCAACATTTCGAGGGTACGACTCATGGACCCCGGCGTAGTCGCGTAAACCGAGCAGAGGTCCTTTATCGAGGGGAGCGTGCTGTCTGCCGAAATCTTGCCGGATTTCCAGTCTTCTAGAAGCAGGCGCTCCAGCCGTTCGGTCTCGCGTTCGCCCGGCTCTATCACAATCTCGGGCTTCTTTCCCCAGAAATAGCCGTTGCCGTGTTCCCCGTAAATCCTGCCCTGCTCCACCAGCCTCTTGTACGCCTGGAAAACGGTAAACGTCGATGCCCCCGAAGACGCCGCCACCTTGCGCACCGACGGAAGCCTTGCGCCATCCTTGAATCCGGAAGATTCAATCCACCTGCAAAAATCGTCGACCGTCACCGAACACCTCCCGCATCATTTGGAACAAATTCCGAACGAACTTGACATGGCGAACACACACGAAATAACACTAGATACACTTTAGCATTAATATACACAATTTATTGCGAATATGCAAGCATCGCGACCTATCTTTAGTAACGTAAAACAATATCACCGGCGTTTAACGTCAAACGGGGTTTATATGAACAAGAAACTATTCCTCTCTATGTGTGTCGCTCCCGTAGCGGCAATGGCATTCCAGGTCGGCGCATGGGTCGGCGGCCCGGGACAGTACCCGCAGCCCACGCAGGAAAACGTGCAGGCTTTCCAGGACCTGCAGGGCTCGCACGTCGATCTCATCAGCTACTTCGCGCTCTTCGACATCAACGACTGGAACGCAACCGAAGAATACGCCAACGTGGCCAAGGAAAACGGTTCCACGCTGGTGGTCACCTGGATGGCGAACGGGTACGGCGCCCAGGACTTGGTCGACGGCATGGCCGACAGCTACATCCGCGACTACGCGAAGGGTGTCAAGAACTACGGCGAAGAAATCTGGCTCAGGCCGCTCCACGAAGCGAACGGTGACTGGTACGACTGGGGCGTAGGGAAATCGGGCGCCGGCAACACCGACGCAAATGTGGCCGAGGCATTCCGCCATATCGTGAACATCTTCCGCGAAGAAAATGTCACCAACGTAAAGTGGGTGTGGACGACGAACGCCTCGAATGCAGGAAAAGGATCGACGCTCACTGGCAACTATCCCGGCGACGAATACGTCGACTACATCTCCATCGACGGTTACAACTGGGGCAAGTGCCAGAGCTGGTCCAACTGGCAGACCTTCTCGCAGGTATTCAAAAAATCGTACGACGCACTCGCCAAGATCGACAAGCCGCTATTCATCGCCGAAATCTCCAGTTCCGAACTGGGCGGCAACAAGGCCGAATGGATTACCGACATGTTCGAGCATTTCGCCACGGACTTCTCCCGCGTATTCGCGGTGATGTGGTTCAGCCAGAGCAAAGAAGACAACGAAGGCGACTGGGCGCTCAACACCTCGCAGGCCGCAGTCGATGCCTGGAAGGCCGGTATCGCCAAGATGAAAGCCGCAGAACCCGACAGCGGCAACACGGCTATCAAGCCTACCGGGAGAGCCGCAAACAGCTCCTTTCGCCTGCAAGACGGCAAGCTCTACATGCAAACAAGCAAAGCGCTAAAGGCAAGCGTCGTGCAGTTCGACTACCAGGGCCGCATTTTGTGGCAAAGCGCCGTACAGCACTTTACCCCGGGCGAACACGCCATCGACGCCCCCAAGGCAAACGCACAAAGCATTTACAAGTTATCCGTGAAGCGCTAAACAAAACTTATTCTTAAAACTCCTTGGACAACCCCCATTCTAGCTCCTTCAAAACGCTAGAGTGGGGATTTTTTATTCCTACTAAGCTTCTCCAAACGGAATACCCATAATCGCCGCTTCATGGAATCAATTAGAGCCGAGTTTTTGACCGATTGAAACGACTCTTAGAATTTGTATGCACGCAAAAGGGAACATCACCAATAATTCTGATTTTCCGCAAAGAAAACGTCAAGAACGTCAAATGGATCTGGACCACGAATGTCACGAACCACGGCGAAGGCGCCACTCTCACAGGCAACTATCCCGGCGACGAATTTGTGGATTACATTTCCATTGACGGGTACAACTGGGGCAAGAGTCAAAGCTGGTCCAGCTGGAAATCCTTTGCGCAATTTTTCGATGACGCTTACAAGGCCCTCGCAAGATGCCGTCAACGCGTGGAAGACGGGCATTGCGAAGATGAGAACAAAAGCTAAGGGATCCTAATCTATATATCAAACAGCTTACCTGGCAGGAGATGCCTTTGTTTTATCTTATACAAGCTCCATTCCATGAAAACCTTCATGGAATCGGACTTTATATAGTCACGCATAGCGGCATCTCTTAAATAAACGGATCTTTCCAAATTCATAGATTTAACAGTTCCAGGAAAATCGGCAAGTTCATCAAAATATGAATAATTCATGGTCGTCACAGTATCGCCCGAAACATAAAAAATCTTCATAATTCTTTCTTCACAAGCCGAATAATACAAGATTTTTCCAGCATCATCTTTAGGAGACAATTTCCATAGGCCATCTTCAAAAGAAGCTCCAGAATAGTCTTCCGGCGTTCCTACAAACTGTCTAAAATCCATAAGATTGGTTTCAGCATCAGACAAGGGTAAGACCTTTCCCGTTTTTAAATCAGTCACTTTTATACGCCCATTATTACGAACTGTTTCCGTTTGAACTAAATTATTCTTGACGGTTGTAATCGACTTGTCTGGTCCCGCAGTAAGAATAGCCATCCCAAAATTCATTTCAAGAACTCCAGGAGAGTTTATATATATCTTTATTTGGTATTCAGAAGTATCTGGATATACAGCCTTGCTTTGGTTTTCAAAAACCTCTTCCAAGTCCAACGAACTGGGTTCTGGTCCGCAAACTTTCACATAGACACTAGAAGATGAAACTTCGCTTGAAGAAGATATTGTAACCGAACTAGAAGAAAATACCTCGCTAGACGAAGACTCTAACACAACACTTGACGACGATTGCACGGAACTTGAAGATTCAAAAATTTCAGCACTAGACGACAAACTTGCCGAGCTAGATGACGATGACAAAACAGAACTTGACGATAAAACTTTTGCACTTGAAGAAGAGCGTACCGAACTCGATGATTTCGATAATTCCTTACTTGACGATGATACGCCCTTTTTAGCAGATGAAGACTGAACATTTTCACTTGACGAAGACTGTTCCAAGTCAGAAGACAATGCAATTACATCAATTGGATTATTTATTGGATTCTCATCGCTACAAGCAACGAACAACAGAACAAAAACAATTGATAAATATTTATTCATTCTTTCTCCTTAAAACGACTATGGACAATATAAAAAAATCACCCCCAGCTGAGCCATATCGTCATAAACCTGTCGTAAACTTCATAAACACCTTGGTTATTCGTAACAATCTGCTTTTCGAGCAAGGCCGTTAACGCCTTTTGGACACTACTTGCAGAAAGGCTGTATTTCTTTAAGAACTGACGGCCTGTAATTTGCGAAACACGCCCTTCTTTTCCGATTGCAATGAGGAGCATTTTTTGCGGGGGCGTCAAAAGGAACAGCATATTCTTGTATATCTCAGAATTTTCCTCAACGATATCCTCTACTGTTTCATCTAATTGGGCAACATAAAAAGCACAGCCTTTATCCGTAATGGAATAGGCATAATTCATGATTTTCTGGATGTACCACGTCACACCGCCAAATCGCGCATACGCCTCATGAATTGAATCGTCATCAATTTTTCGTCCATTCTTTTCAAAGTGGTACTTTATAAATTCAGAATACTTACCTTCGGGAATTACATTCAAATTCATAATGGACACACTTTGGTAAAAAGGACGCGCCGCCGATACAAAAATTTCGCCCATCATTGTCCGTTCAGAACCCGCAAAGACAAAATTCGCATTATGGCAATTCTGTATATAAGTGCGTAAAGTCGCTTCAATATTCTTTTCCGGATAGCTCGAAATAGACTGAAACTCGTCAATAGCTATCAAGCACGGCTTATCTGCACTTTCAATATACGCAAAGATCTCTTCTAACGTAATTGCCGGAGTCTGGACATCGCCAAGTTCAACATTCCACGAAGGTAACCCTTGCACATCAAAAGATATTCCTGCCCTCAAGGATTTTACGGCATCAACAAAAGATTCAATAGCCTTCTTGCCGCACGGCTTTAACGCACTCACAATCTGGCGTCCCATCTCATAGACTAAATCGCCAAGATTCTTGGTCGCGTAAATATCAATTATAAAGGTGTTATAACTACGGACGATTTTCGGTTGCGCAAAGCAGTGCCTAATGAGCCCAGTCTTTCCCATGCGGCGTGAAGATATCAACGCCACATTATTGCCATTCGTAAGCAAACGGGTAAGTTTCTTAGTTTCTTCTTCACGGTCACAGAAATACTCTGCACTCAAATAACCAGATGTCAAAAAAGGATTGATTACGGCATTATCCATAGCGAAACCTCGTCTATACCGTAAATATACAATTTTTATCCAAAAAAGATTATCTTTTTTGGATAATCCTAATCGGATAATGAAGATTCCCGCTCGTCCCCGTCATCCCCGTCAAGCGAGGACAGGTAGGCGGGAATGACAAAGGAGCCGAGAGTAGCGCGAAAGCTTGCTTTCACATTACCGAGGCGAACAAGTCAGGCCACGAAGTGGAATGACAACACTCGGCATTCCGCATAAATACAGAAAAGCTCCGCTTTTAAAGCGGAGCCTTCCTCTAGGATAATTCTGTGCTTATGCAAGAATTAGAAACGGAAGTGGGCGAAAGCCTTGTTGGCTTCGGCCATCTTGTGCGTGTCGTTCTTCTTGCGGACAGCGTTGCCTTCACCGTTCTTGGCGGCAACGAGTTCGGCAGCAAGGCGGTCAGCCATGTTGGCTTCGTTGCGGTTACGGGCGGCATCAAGGAGCCAGCGGAGAGCGAGGGCCTTGGCGCGGTCCGGTGCAACTTCCATAGGAACCTGGTAGTTTGCACCACCGATACGGCGGGACTTCACTTCGAGACGCGGCTTGATGTTTTCGAGGCAGAGTTCGAACTTTTCAAGCGGAGTTTCCGGACCTTCGAGCTTCTGGCCGAGGTTTTCGAGAGCAGTGTAGACGATCTGTTCAGCGATGGTCTTCTTGCCCTGCTTCAGCACGACACCGACGAGTTCGGTAACGAGCGTGGACTTGTAACGCGGATCCGGGAGGATGGAGCGATGGAGAGCCTTTCTTCTTCTAGACATAGATTACTTCCTTTCCTTACTTCTTGGCCGGAGCGGCACCTTTCTTCTTAACACCGTACTTGGAGCGGCCGTTCTGACGACCGTTCACAGCCTGGGTATCCAAAGTACCACGGATGATGTGGTAACGAACACCGGGGACGTCCTTCACACGACCACCGCGGATGAGCACGATGGAGTGTTCCTGGAGGTTGTGGCCTTCGCCAGGAATGTATGCGGTCACTTCCATCTTGTTGGAAAGACGCACACGGGCGATCTTACGAAGAGCAGAGTTCGGCTTCTTCGGGGTGCTGGTGTACACGCGGGTGCAAACACCGCGCTTCTGGGGGCAGGACTCCAAGGCCACGGAAGCGGTCTTGTTGCTGATCTGTTCGCGTCCGTTACGGACGAGCTGTTGAATAGTTGGCACTGTTAATCTCCTAGATTTTGGAGTGCAAATATAGTTTCTTTTTCCAAGTTTTTCAAGTACTTAGGGTTAATTCTCCGAATCTTCATCGTCATTGATGCCGATTTCGTTATCCAGCATCTGGATTCCGTTGTCGGAAGAGTCATCAAATTCGCCCTGAATACCCATCATAGGCCGAGCCGCGGCATCCAGTTCGGCATCAGCATCCACCACCTGGACGTTCCTCAGGTGGCGGGCTCCTGTACCGCACGGGATAAGACGACCCATAATCACGTTTTCCTTAAGACCCAGGAGCGGGTCTACGCTACCTTCGATGGAAGCGCGGGTAAGGATCTTTGTGGTTTCCTGGAACGAGCAGGCAGAAATGAAGCTGTCTGTCGCCAAGGAAGCCTTCGTGATACCAAGGAGCATCGGCGTGAAGGTCGCCGGAGTCTTGCCGACAGCCGTCAACTGATCGTTGATAGCGCGCAGACGGGCCTTGGAAATTTCTTCGCCCGGAAGCAGTTCGGAGTCTCCGGAATCCTTGATGCGAACCTTACGCATCATCTGGCGGACGATACATTCGATGTGCTTATCTGCGATAGCCACACCCTGCAGGCGGTACACCGCCTGGATTTCGTTCACCAAGTGACGCTGGACCTCTTCAGGGCCAAGGACGTCGAGGATATCGTGGGGATCCACGCTGCCTTCACTGATCTTCTGACCAATGTGGACACGGTCACCTTCGTTGACCGCCAGATGGACGCCGCGGGGAACCAGCACTTTCTCTTCCTGGTCATCCATCTTAATAAGAACAACTTGATTGTTGCGGACTTCTTCGATCTTTTCGACGAGGCCGTTGATCGGGGCGATGAACGCCTTGTTCTTCGGCACGCGAGCTTCGAAGAGTTCTGCCACGCGCGGAAGACCACCCGTAATATCGCGGGTCTTACCGGCTGCGCGCGGAAGCTTAGCCACCGTCTGACCGACGCTCACCATGTCGCCAGCCTTAACCGTAAGGATAGCGCCGTCCGGGAGCATGTAGTTACCGATCTTCACGTTGTTAGAATCGTAGATGGTAACGGCCGGGTGCAGGTCCTTCTTGCCGTGCTGCTTGTCGCTAATCACGGTCCAGGTTTCTACGCCCGTCACTTCGTCGGTTTCGGAACGGTAGGTACGGTTTTCAACCATGTCCGTAAAGACAACCTTACCAGAAACGTTACTGATAATCGGGCTGTTATACGGATCCCATTCGAACATCACGTCGCCAGCATTCACCGTCTGGCCGTTTTCGACATGGAGGATAGAGCCGTACGGGATCTGGTAACGGCCCTTGTTGATACCGGACTTGTCAAAGATAACGAGTTCAGCCATGCGGCTGGTAACGACCTTCTGGCCTTCGTGCTCGACAGTTTCGACCTGTTCGAGTTCGATGTGGCCATCGACGGTTGCCTTCTTGTCGCTTTCGACAGTCAGACGGGAAGAAGCACCACCGATGTGGAAGGTACGGAGGGTAAGCTGCGTACCCGGTTCGCCGATGGACTGTGCAGCGAGCACGCCAACAGCTTCGCCCAGGTCAACCGGACGACCGGAAGCCAGCATACGGCCATAGCACTTGGAGCAGACACCGTTGCGGGAATCGCAGGTAAGCACGGAACGCATCTTGATGTGTTCGAGACCCGTGGCGCTGATCTTCGCGAGGTCGCGTTCGGTCACGAGTTCACCGGCCTTGACGATCACTTCGCCAGTCACCGGGTGCTTGATGTCATCCACCGGAGCGCGACCGAGGAGACGTTCTTCAAGAGCGATCACGGTATCGTCACCGTCCTTGAAAGCGGAAACTTCGATGCCGTTCGTGGTACCGCAGTCTTCTTCGGTAATCACGAGGTCCTGGCCCACGTCCACGAGACGGCGTGTCAGGTAACCAGCGTCAGCCGTCTTAAGAGCGGTATCAGCAAGACCCTTACGAGCACCGTGAGACGAGATGAAGTATTCCATCACGTTCAGGCCTTCGCGGAAGCAGGACTTAATCGGGTTTTCAATAACTTCCTGACCACCGAGCTGCTTGATCGGCTTCTGCATCAAACCACGCATACCGGACAGCTGCTTAATCTGTTCGCGGCTACCACGAGCGCCGGAGTCGGCCATCATGTAAACCGGGTTGAAGCCGTCACGGTCGCTGGAGAGCAAATCCCACTGCTTGGCAGCGACTTCGGAGGTCGTCTTGGACCAGACGTCGATCGTCTGGTTGTAACGTTCACCGTCGGTAATCACACCGTCTTCGTACAGGCCACGGATGCGGGAAACCTGTTCGGCAGCCTTGTCGAGCATTTCCTGCTTTTCCTTCGGGATCACCATTTCGGCGATAGCCACAGAAGAACCGGCGCGGGTAGCCCACTTGTAACCGTTGGCCTTCAGGTCATCCAGGTAATCCACGGTCACGCGGTTACCGGTGCGGCGGTACAGGTCGTCGATGGACTTCGCGATCACCTTCTTGCCGAAGGTTTCGTTGGCGTAGCCGAGTTCCTTCGGAACGAATTCGTTGAAGATGATACGACCGACGGTCGTCTTGATAACATTGTCTTCCTTAAGGGTAAGGAACTTGATCTTTTCGCCAGCCTTGACAGCGACTTCGATGTTTCCATTGTCGTCGGCGGATTCACGCAGGCACACGGCATCCTTTTCGAGGGCGCCCATGTAGACCTTCTGGCCGGCCTTGAGCTTCAGATAAACGATAGCGTTCAGATCGACAACACCGTTTTCGTAGGCGCGCACGGCTTCGGCAGAGTCGAAGAAGTGCATGCCTTCACCCTTACGGGCCGGACGCGGCTTGGTCAGGTAGTACAGACCGAGCACGATATCCTGGCCGGGAACAGCGATCGGCTGACCGGATGCCGGGTGAAGAATGTTGTTCGAAGAGAGCATGAGAACGCGGCATTCGAGCTGCGTTTCGAAAGACAGCGGAAGGTGGCATGCCATCTGGTCACCGTCGAAGTCC
>JAGAHT010000033.1:0-56555 GCA_017626945.1 Fibrobacter sp. | reverse complement strand
GGCAGGGGAAAGCTGTCTACAGGTTCAAGAATCTTGAGGTCGATAACCCGAAAATTGAATTGGGGGACCTCTGCTACAAAAATTTTTATATATTCAATAAGTACCGCGACGTCGCCGAGAAATCTATCAGGGAATATCTGGAGTATTTCGCTACAAGGATGCCAAAATCTCCAGAGACTGAAAACATCGATCGCTTGGTGAAGTGGTACCAGACAGACAACGAAACTAGGAAACGCTATATGACTTGGCAACAGGAAATCGACATCGCTGTATACCGTGAGCGCCAGCGTGCAAAAGAAATCCAAAAGCAGGCTGACGCGGAAAAGGCTCGTGCTGACAGGTACGAGAAAATGCTTCGCGAACTCGGCAAGTTGTAGTTTTTTCAAAAAAAGGCGAAGTACATTGCTTTAAGGTTCTCCTGATTGGGGAACCTTTTATTTTGGCAAACTTTGAGCCCGCATAATTAGTCAAATTAAAACGAAACCTTCTTTCGGTTTTTAGGGTCGATTCGCTTCTGGATCGCGGTAAGCACTCGGGTAAGAAGCCAGGCAATCAAGAAATAGATGATTGCGGTCGTCACCAGCGGGAAAAACGCCTCGTAGGTGCGGCTACGGATAATATCGGAGGCCTTGGTCAGGTCAAGGATGGCGATATAGCCCACCACCGAGGTCATCTTTACCATGCTGATGAATTCACCCTGGTAAACGGGCAGGAAATGCCTTGCCGCCTGCGGGAATACAATCCTGAAAAACGCCCTCACTTTGGTATAACCGAGCGAAAGGGCGGCTTCCATCTGTCCCCTATCCACAGCCTCGATTCCTGTGCGCATCATTTCAGACACATACGCCCCGAAGTTCATGCCAAATCCGATAATGGCGACCCATACCCCATCGAGCCCCGTGCGGGCAAAGACTACATAGAACAGAATCATCAACAGCACCACCGATGGGGTTCCCTGCAATATACGGATGTAGGTGATGGCAATGGCATCGGCAATTTTATTCTTCGAAAGTCTCATCAGGCAAATCAGGAATCCAAGAACAGTTCCAAAAATTGCAGACATAATCGAGATAAACACCGTAACGCCAATACCGTCTACAACGAGTTTCCAGCGATCTTCACGAATGAAGGTTCTCTCGAAGCTGGACTTCAACGAAACCCATAGGGTTTCTTCATCGGAAGCAACAGTCTCCCCTTCTGCAGCCCGTTTCACAATGGCAACAACTCCGCCATCATAAACAGGGACTGAGAAATCAATGCTTTGCTTTCTTTCCTCGGTAATGGTGATCTCGCCCACAGCCAAATCACTTGCACCCGACACAAGCGAAGGCAAAATGGATTCAAAATTCATATTCACAATTTCGAGTCCATAACCGTATGCCTCGCAAAAACGGACCACCCAGTCAATATCGTAGCCAACAACAGCATTATCCTTGATGTAAACAAACGGGGCAACCTCCGTATTCGTGGCCAAGTGAAGTGTTCCATTTGTCGCTTTCAATTTCGACAGATCAATTTTCTTGACAGATTCATCGGAGCCAAACCAGACAGCCTCCAAATCCGTCTTCAATCCCTGTTTGTTGGACTTCTGGATAAATTCCGTCATCTGTGCGCGCAACTTCTCGCCTTTTTCATTCTTGGGGAACGCAAAAGCGTAGTCGGCCTCTTCCAAAAGCTTATTTACAATTTCAATTCCTTTATAACTTGCAACCACGAGCCTTGCAGTGGGCTCATCAACAAGCATGGCGTCCAGCTTTCCGGCTTCAATCGATTTGGCTATATCGGCATAGGTATTGAAAAACAGGCTTTTTGCTTTCGGGAAGAAGGTGTCCAGCACTTTATTGAAGGCACTTCCTGTCCCAAGACCAATCTTTACGCCATCACGATTCAATCCCTCTATAATTTCTTCTGGACTTTTCGCAACCTGCTGCGTTTTTTTGCCATCGAGAATCTGAACCGCCATCACGCATTCTGAAACATAGAAGGCATTAGAGAGGTAGTTCTTCTCCTTGAACGCGGGAGTTGCGCTTAATGTTGCCGCCGCAAAATCGTATATTCCCGTTTCTATGCCGAGAATCACCGATTCAAATTCCACATTATGGACTTCAAGGCCATACCCCATTTCTGTGGCAAAGCGGGCCATCAGATCCATCTCGTAACCAACGATTTTTCCATCCTTGATGTATTCAAAGGGCGCAGTCGTGGCATTTGTCGCCATCTTGAGTGTGGGCATTCCCTCTTTTGCCTTCGGGAAATTCACCACTTTTCGGGTTTCATCGTTACCCAGCCAAAGTTGGTCGATCGAGTCCAAAAGACCCGCTGCACGATACTTTTCGATAAAGATGTTCATCTCGTCGCGGAGCTTGCGCCCCTTTTCATTCTTCGGGAACACCGCCACGATGTCCATCGGTTCAAAGCCGGCGTGGATATAGCCGAGATTCGGATTTTGAAGAGCCGCATACCGAATAATCGGTTCGTCGTTGACAAAGCCATCCAACTTACCGTTTGCCACCAGATAGGCCATATCGGGCGTGGACTTGTAATAGTCAATTTTTGCGTTAGGAAGAAGGCGTCGCGTTTCCTTGTCGACAAATACAAAACCCGTCTGCATACCGAGTCGCAAGTTCGCATTCTTGTTCATATCGGCAATGGAATTGTACTTGAGATGTTTGTCCCTGAATTGCTGCGGAACATCCTTCAAAGAAGAGTCCTCTGTGGCAGCCAGGACACCGCTTGCGAAAAGCATTACGAAAAGCAAAACTATCCAAAATTTCAAAGTCGTTTTCATATTCTCGCCTACTTCACCTGGAAATAAATTTGATTTACGCCATCAACGACACATTGCCTGTAATTTTCAACGGCAACATCCACCAATCTTCGGGATATTTCATCACAAGTTTCAAGCGGGTTTATATTTTCCCCAACAAAGTCAATCTTGATTTCCACACGGCAGGATTCATCGGAATATTCAGCCACCAAATGGATGCTAGATTCTGGGGGCAATTTCATCAGCAAATTCTGCGCGACGAGCTCGTCAAATACAAAATTGACATTTCGGGCAGTCCGCTTGTCAATTTGATTTTTCTCGACAAATTCAAAGAATTTTTGCACCACATTCGTAAAATCAGTCAATCCATGTTGCAGGCGAACATCAAAAACCTTCAGGCGTTTGATAAACTGTCGAGTCTTATCTTTTTGCGGATGAACGAAAACCTGTTCCGAAGAACCTTCTTCGTAAATAACGCCCTCGTCCATATAGAAGACGCGAGTCGATATATCCTTCGCAAATTTCATTTCGTGCGTGACAATGAGCATGGTCAAGCCCTGCTTTGCCAAGTTGCGAATCACCGAAAGAACCTCCCCCACCATTGTCGGGTCAAGGGCGCTCGTCGGTTCATCGAACAGGACAATTTCTGGATCCATGGCAAGGGTTCGCGCAATCGCCACGCGCTGTTTTTGACCACCGGAAAGTTCCTCGGGCAAGTTATTCGCCTTGTCGGCAAGTCCCACCATGCGGAGCAATGCCATCCCCTTTTCATAGGCATCCTTTTTTGTCCGATGCAGCAAATCCACTTGCGCCACCATGATGTTTTCGATGACGGACAAGTGATTGAACAAGTTGAAGGACTGGAAAACCATTCCCATTTTTCGGCGAAGCATCGGGACATTCGCCCCCGGTGCCGTAATGGATTTTCCATCGATTAAGATTTCTCCCGAAGTCGGGTTTTCCAGCCTATTGATGCAGCGAAGAAGTGTCGATTTACCAGTTCCCGAAGGGCCTATAATGGAAATAACCTCGCCTCGGTGAATTTCTGCATTCACATCTACAAGCGGAGTTACGTTGGGATACACTTTTTTCAAATGCCGAATCGAAATCATAACCAAATATTTTCCTTCTTAGATACATTCAATTATAGAAAAAGATTGCCATATTTTTACATTGAGGAATCCATATTCCACATTGGAACATATAATCGTTGGGCTACAGCTTTTCGTTTTTTTATTTTTGTTGTCATGAGCAATTCTTTGTTTAAAAAATTTGGTCGTATTCCCAGTTTTTGCGCCCCGCTGTTTGGGCTGTTATTTGTTGCATCTTTAATTTCTTGCGCCGGTAACGGAAAGCCGCTGACTGAAACTGAACCGCAGCAAGCAGCAGACGAGAGCGACGGCGGATCCAGCTACACCGACGATTATTTTGACGAAAGCTCGTCGCAGAATGCGGACGAGTCAAGCAACAAGGCCCTTCGGCAAGCTCAGGGACCTAATTCCGCAAGAGCTTTCGGCTCCGACGGATTCAGCTTCATTCTGCCGCAGGAAGGCTCTGGAGACTGGGCGCTCGTGGGCGATGACGACGGGAGCGCCCACGAGAGCGGCGTCCCCTACGAATTTTATAATGCAAGCACGGGACGCCGCGCGGTCCTGGTCGAAATTGAGCTGCCGAAAGGCGAGCCCATGCGACTCATGGACCGCGCCCAGGTCGAAATGCAGGCTTTTGAATCGAGCGGCAAGAAGGCGACCCTCGCCGAAACATACCCCGAAGAAGCCTTCGGAGGAACAGGTGTATTCTTCGATGTCGCGGGCAAACGCTACGACACTCCCTACGAGGCCGTCGGCTTCGTGACAGGCGCCGGGAGCCGCGTGTACACGCTCACGCTTTCTGCCACCGACACGCCGCTCCAGCCGGGCGAACTCAAGAACGAATGGAAGGAATTCTTCGCGAACTTCAGCATGCGCGAAACTGCGGCAAGCGAAGGCCCGGAACTTTCGCCGAACAACGTGCAAAGCTTTGACTCCCCCACGCTCGGCTACACCTGGGCCGTCAAGGACACCCTCTGGCATCACTGGACAGGAATCGCCCGCCAGAACGACGACCCGGACCTAGTGCTCAGCAACAAGGCCGAAGACGTTTCGCTGTTCGTTTACGGGGCAACCGTTGAAAGCGACGCCGTCAATTCGCAGGATTTGTTCAAGGTGCTGCTCGTGCGCCTGGGTGTCGACCCCAACAATCCAACGCTCGAAATGCACCGCCAAAAGGTCGGCGACCGCTACGCGCAGGACTTTACCCTGACTCACGTGGTCAACAAGTTCGACTTCTACTATACAGGCCGTTACTTCTATGACGACGGTCGCGGAATCTTGATTGTGAGCTGGACCCAAGGCGTGAACAAGAAAAAGTACGCCAAGGTCATGCAACACGGTATCGAAGGCCTGACCGTGGGCGAAAATCCGGCCGCCAAAAACGCAGCCGCCGACCCCGAATCCGCCAAGAAACTCGCCAAATTCAACGCCGCCATCATGAGCCAGGTGGGCATTCTGCGCCTGCTTGAAAACCAGCCGCTGGTGGCGCTCAGCTACTTTGAACGCGCGAACCGCATGGACCCCGAAGAGCCTCTCTACCTGATCAACTGCGGATTCGTGTACCAGATGAAGGAACTTTACGGCCCGGGCATCAGCCACTTTGAAAGCCAGCGCGAACTGGTGCAAAAGAACGGCAAACTGCTCTCGATTTTGGGCGAAATGTACGAAGCCCTGTTCGACTACGGCCGCGCCCGCGAATGTGCCGAAGCAGCCCTCCGCTACACGCCGAACAATCCGGAATACGTAATCAACTTGAGCGACGCCCTCTGGGGACTCGGTCAGCGAAACCAGTCGCTGGTGGTGGTGCAACGCCTTTACGACACGCAGCCCAGCAGCCGCCTGGGCGTCTACCTCGCGAAAACTTACATGGGCCTTGACCAGTACGCCGAAGCCGTCGACATTCTTTACCAGGTGCGCCGCCGCTTTGGCATGAGCGTGGAACTCGGAAGCACCTTGATGGATGCCCTCATGTTCCTTGGCCGCTACGAAGAAGCCCGCGCCATTAGCGAAGAAACCTTGGCCAAGGACCGTAACGACTACAAGATTTGGACCACGCAGGGCAAGATTCTATTCTACAGCCGCAACTACCGCGACGCCGAAAAGTCGCTCACCAAGGCACTCGCCTTAAAGCCCGATAACGAAGACGCCAAGAGTTTCCTCTCCGCCACGAAGGCATTCCTCGGCAAGGCAGACAACCGCACGCTGCAAAAGCCGATTACGCCGGTGGAAGAACGCTCCAAGAACCTGAAGAGCCTCCTCAGCGAAAGCGCCAAAAAGCAAGGCACCGAAGGCGATTTCCCCGCCGTGGTGCATTACAACAAACAGACCTTGAAAGCCGAAAAGGGCGCAAACTGGGTCCGCACCGACGAAATGCTCATGGAAATCCTCGACATTCGCGGCGCCGCCATTTACCGCGAATTCACCTTCGACTTCTTGCCGGGATTCGACCGCATTTACCTGAACGCCCTCGAAGTCTACGACAGCAACTGGAACCTGAAGCAGAAGGCGAATCTGAACGGAGCCTACATTACCTACGCCACCGAAATCGGCGGCCAGAACGAATCGCAGACGGCGCATTTCCCGCTCTCGGAACTGGAGCCGGGCGACTTTATTTACTTGCAGTTCAGCCGCACCAACATCGAAAATAAGGGCATGATTCCCTACACCGACTTCGTGAGCAGCAAGGACGTTCCTGTGGGCCAGTCCAGCTTCCGCATTTACGCCGACACCGCCCGTTTTGTGACCGAAGAATACGGCCCGCTCGAAAAGAAGACCATCAAGGGCGGCATCGAATGGAAGATCGAAAACCCGGTCATTATCCGCAAGGAACTTTACATGCCCGTGTACCGCGACTTTGGCGCAGGCCTGATGCTCACCGGCAAGCAGGAATGGAAGAACGTCGGCGAAGATTACCAGAACCTGATCAAGCACCAGTTCAAGCAAGCCGTGAGCGTGCGTGAAAAGGCCCGCGAAGTCCGTGGCAGCAAGGCCAACGACAACGCCGTAAAAGCCATCGTGAACTTTGTGCGCCACGATATTCGCTACCGCGACATTCGATTCGGCGGCCACAGCCTGATTCCGCAAACCGCCGAAGTCACGCTCAAAAAGCATCAGGGCGACTGCAAGGACATGGCGCTTTTGCTCAAGGAAATGCTTGAATCCGTGGGCATCAAGAGCTACCTGACGGCCATTCACCTGACCGAAGAAGGTTTCGCGGGTCTCCCGACGATTCAGCAGTTCAACCACATGATTCTCTACATTCCGGCGCAGGGTCAAGTCACCGAACGCTGGGTCGATGCCACCGACAAGACCGGCAACGATCGCCCCGTACCGCTCGACATGGAAGGCAAAGTCGCACTCGTGATTAACGACGACAGCAGCCACGTGGTCACTACGCCAATCTTGGAAGACAATCAGGAACACCAGATTGGCATCGAGCACCGCCTGTTTATCGGAAACGACGGCGCCTGCGAATTCCGCGACTCGATTTCTTTGCAGGGCAAGTTCGCAAGCGTGATGCGTAACCGCTTCTTTGGCCGCGACATGAAAGAACAGGAAAAGCTGATGGAAGACTTCCTCGCTTCGGGTATCCCCGACGTAAGCATCGGAAACATCCGTATCGAAAACCTCGCCGAATTCAACAAGCCGCTCGCCCTGATTGTGACTTACGCCTCCAAGGGGTACTTCGGCCAGAACGGTTCTGAACTCAAGGGACGATTCCCGAACGTGTGGGAACGCAGCCTGTTCAAGCTCCCGAAGGTATCCAAGCGCCACCACCCGATTCGCATGCCGCACGAAACGCAGTTTGCATACAAATTAAGTGTCACAGCAGCAAACGGCAAGACGGTCAAGATTACCGGCCCCAAGAAGCTCCCTCGCGACCCGGATTACGTGAGCTACGAAAAGAATTTCGACGGCCAGAACAGCATCAAGTGGACGACCTTCGCACTGTATGCCGACCCGGCTGAATACAACAAGATTCGCGAGGAATGGACCTACTTGCTCAGCGAAACGAGCCCGATGATCGAAGTTAAGTAGGCTGTAGACTGTTAGAAGTTGGGAAATGCCCCGGAAAAATTCCGGGGCATTTTCACATTCAACTTAAGAACGAAACTAGTCGTCGGCAGTCGAAGCGCCGATGGCCTGTTCGAGCGTGGTGTGTCCGTTCAACGCCTTCTGGATACCGTCCATACGCAGCGTAATCATGCCGCATTCCTGGATGGCGGCGCGTTTGATGACATCGCCCGAAGAACGCTTGATGATAAGGTTACGCACGGTTTCGTTCGGCACCAGGAACTCGTAAATACCGCAACGGCCCTTGTAGCCCGAACCATCGCACTTGTCGCAACCCTTACCATGGTAGAACTGCATGTCGGGGGTCAAGTGGAATTCGTCGCGCATGGCCTGCGAGATTTCGACAGGTTCCTTACAGTACTTACAGATGCGGCGCACAAGACGCTGGGCAAGCACACCCTTGATTGCGGTAGACACTAGGAAGGGTTCCAGACCCATTTCGAGCAAACGCGGGAATGCGCCGGCAGCATCGTTGGTATGGAGCGTACTAAAGACCAAGTGACCCGTCAGAGCGGCTTCAATAGCCATGGACGAAGTTTCCTGGTCACGCATTTCACCGATCATAATCACGTCCGGGTCCTGACGCAAGAGGGCGCGGATGCCCGCCGCAAAGGTAAAGCCCGCGGCGTTGTTAATTTGTCCTTGGTTCACACCGTCAATATTCAATTCCACCGGGTCTTCCATCGTAGAGATGTTGATCGTGGAATCCAAAATTTCTCGAATGGAAGCATAAAGCGTGGTAGACTTACCGGAACCGGTAGGACCGGTCACCAGCACAATGCCGTTAGGAGCATTAATTGCATCGATAAACTGTTTGAGCACGCGCGGGTCGAAACCCATGTCTTTCAGCGGGAACTGACCGGAGTTCGGGTTCAAGATACGCATAACGATCTTTTCGCAAACGCCGCGCTTACGCAAAGAAATCGGGAACGAGCTCACACGAAGGTCAACTTCGGATCCTTTGTAACGCACGGTAAAGCGGCCGTCCAACGGTTTACGTTTTTCGGCAATATCCATCTTCGAAAGGAGCTTGATACGCGAAAGGATCTGCGGCATCAGACGTGCCGGAATCGGGGACATCACCTGCAGGTCACCGTCGATACGATAACGCAGCTTGAGGAAGGTTTCCTGCGGTTCCAGGTGAATATCGGAGGCCTTACGGGCAATGGCTTCGTGAATCAGAGTCGTCACGATCTTCACCACCTGGCGGCCTTCTTCGTCACTCAGTTCGGGTTCGTCGTTACCGCCCTGACCGCGTTCCACCGTTTCCAGTTCATCGCTGTCCTTGGATTCGCTGATCAAGTCGGCCAAGGATTCTTCTGCAGGACCATGACCGGCGAACACGCGTTCAATCGCCTTCATCACGTCGGCTTCGGACGCCATCACCACGTCAACATCCATACGGACCTTGAACTTCACGATGCTGATCGTGCGCATGTTGGTCGGGTCCGTCATGGCAATCGTCATCACGGAGCGAACCTGGCGGCGTTCATCTTCGCCCTTCTGCACGAACAGAGGCACCACCTTGTACTGCTTGCACATGTCTTCGGGCAAGAAGGTATAGGCGTTCGGGTCAATATTGAAATTGTCGAGCTTTACGTAAGGGACTTCGAACTGTCTCGAAAGAATTTCGATCAAGCGTTCTTCGGGCATGTAGCCCAGGTCCACCAAAGTGCGGCCAAGGCGCTTACCCGAAGTTTTCTGGGTTTCGAGAGCCTTGTCCAGCTGTTCCTGCGTAATGTAACCCTGAGCGAGGAGCATTTCACCGATACGCATCTTGGTCGAAGACTGCATCTGCGACCCGAGGATGTTCGTTAGCGTTTCTTCGCTCACCATGCCAAGGCGCACCAGAATCTTACTGAGCATAAGACCGGTACGCTTATGTTCGGCCATGGCGTGGGCCAACTGGTCTTCGTCGAGGACTCCCTGACGAAGCAGCAACTGGCCAAGGTTCATCTTGTTGTTGTTCATCATATATGCGACCACGCCCGCGGGGGTACGGGCAAAAACTCTCCATCTTGGCTTAGCATGCGAACTTCGGGAGACCCAGACTCTTCTAAAGCCTTCCCAATCCTACACACCTTGCCTAATCGAACATTTTCTTCAAATATACTATTTGGGCATGAATTTGCAAACAGGAGTTCATACTCTTCGCCCCCATTTAACGCAAAATCAAGAGGATCAAGGTGATATCTATCACACAGACGATGGACTTCCGCGTCAATCGGAAGCAGGTTTTCCTCGATTTGCAGATTAACCCCCGAGGCAACCGCCAGATGGTTCAGTTCCGAAGAAAGACCATCGCTAATGTCCATGCAGGCCCCGACTGCGCCAAGGCGTAAAAGTTCCGCGCCGGCCCCTTCCGCGATTTTTGGGGAAAGATGGTATTCTACCAGCGTCGGAAAATCTTCCGCCACCTCGGGGTGGTTCATCAGGAGCCAAAGACCCGCTCCGGACTTTCCGAGCGTTCCGTTTACAAACAAATTATTTCCTGATTTGACCGCCGAACGCAAAAGGGGACGCGGAAACTCAAACGCACCGTCGGGTGACGCGCCAGATGAAGCGTCTGGTGATGCGTCGCCAAGCACCCCGAGGAGCGTCGTCGAAAACATTCCCACCTCGCCCACCACGGTGTCGCCACCAATCAAGGCGATTCCACGTTTGGCAAAGCCCTGCGACATCGCCGCCTGTACGCGATTACGGGTTTCTAGAGACCAGTTCTTGTTCAGGCACAGGCCGAGCAACGCCAATTTCGGGGTTCCGCCCATGGCAGAGATATCCGACACGTTCGAGACGATATGCTTTTCGACCGCCTGCTCCGGAGTCGACCAGTCCAGCCTGAAATGCGTATTTTCGACCGAAAGATCCTTGGTCACGAGCCAGCCATCGAATATGGCGCAGTCATCACCTACGCCCAGCCAGCCTCGATGTTGCGGGGCATCGTGCTTAAACGCCGCGGCATTTTTCAACAAGGAATCAATGAACTTGAATTCTGGTACGTCGGGAAACATTCTCTAAACACTCACTAAAGCTTAAAGAGGTCGAACTCTTCTTTGGTGAGTTCGCACATTTCTTTCCCTACTTTTCGAGCATAACGAGAGAGCTCCAAGAGGTTAACACCCATCGAAGGAGCCGACTTGTACGGATCAGGCGTAGCCCTATAAGCCTTCATGGATTCCGCCAATATAACCGGTTTCTTAGTTCCATTCATAGGTATACGTCTCCAAAAGTTTTTTCGCAGCGATTTCGTTCACGAAAAATTGATACTCGTGCAAGGCGCCGAGATAAACAGCCCCTAACACAGAAATATAGTGATTTAGCAGAGTTTTGTTAAGAGCGAAACCATGAATCGCACCAGCATACCCCCATTGAACTGATTTATCGGCAGCAATGGCGAACAAATGACCTCCGACACCAATATATTTCTTTGACCCAAAAAGATGTTTATTATTTTGCGGAGCCGTGCATGCCCAATGGATATAAGACGCAACAGAATTGCGATCATTTTTCACACCAACAAGCCCCTGAATTTCGTTATTTTCTTTCAATGCGAGAGCATACACTTCAACATCTTTGGGGACATCAATCCAGTTGATACCCCACCCATCTTTTTCCTTGAATTTTCTCAGAAACGAACGACTTTCGATTTTGAATACCACCGTTTCCTTGATTTCACCCGTTTCGGTGTCCTTGAGACAAGGAACGATTTCATCCAGCCAAATATCAACACAACCGCTATTCAGCGTATTTTTCATCTTTTACTCCTTCCCCGCGGACAAGCGTTAAACAGCGGGGCTTTAGGTTACACTTCATTCACCTGAACATTTGTTCACCACACAATATAGATTCGTAACCTGAGATTGTCAAGATGGTATTTGAATATTCTGCCACAATACATCAACACAAGCCTTACCCGTTTTGTAAGCAGACAACCGCCCTTTCAAATGGCATTCTCTATAAAGTTCATTCCAATCCACATCAAAAACACAACGCCCTTCTGAATTATCACCATTCCCTACATAGACAGAAAACTTATGACCACAAACATCCACGGCAACTCCATTATCAAAATCTTTCAATGACTTAAGAATCATTGACAACACCTTCATACAAAACCTTTTATTCGAGACAATTTTCATATTTAGTACCACCACCATTTTCTTCTACCCATTTAACGACTTCTGTTGATGGATATTCATTCAAACAGTAAAAGCAATCACACATCTTGGACTTGCTTACAATCTCCTTGTTTCGAGAACAAGCTTTGAGCACCGACCAATAAGGTTCTGGTATATGAGAGAAATCAGATGTCAAGAGTTCCTTTTAGTTTACTATTTGATTATGAATCAATTATACCCAAGGTTTCTTTGAACCCTTTCTACTTTGCCAACTCTACCGCACTTCAAAAAGAAACAATTTCTTCACCCGGAGTTGATTTCCTAATCCCCAAGGTAAGTAAGAATATCGACCACACAGAAATTCGCCCTTGCGTCCTACTTTTTTCAAAACCTCCTTATCATCTTGAGTAATTGGCATAGCAGCCGTTCTCAGAGAAAAAGAATAGAGACCGATTTCAAGCTGATTTTCTGATGAACCAAAAACCAAATCAAAAGCACCATTTCTCACCACAGCCGATGTATCTCTATATTCCAAGCTATCAATTCTTTCATTTTGTAAACTAGCATAAGCCCTAAAGCCTTCTGGAAGATTTGTTTCTATATGGATACGCGCAATACGCTCCTTGGAAGGATAAATATGTGGTTTAAAAGAAATGTAAACAACCTTATTCTGACGCGGATACTTTTTCACTGATGCCGGAACAGGTCTAGGTTTCCCCATATTTACCTTAATACCATCATAATACCAATTTCCTGACTTGTTTCGGAAACCAATATCCTTTACCATAGACGTTGTTTTTACATCTATCTCACCATCAGTCAAAACTTCTTCGGGACAGGTTTCCATATGAACAAGCCGTTGAATCTCCATAATACTTTTCTGATATTCTTCCGCAGTTTTCAGCAAAGCATAAGCAACAGCCCTATCCGTACCAAAGCGATTTTCATAATACTCTCTTAAATTATCAAACATTTCTGTTTCTTTTGATATGTATGTTTTACGCCAGCCAGGCTCCTCATCTTCTGCTTGAAGTTCCATTAGAGTTGTTTGTCGCTGTACATTTTTCCGAATGGAGCGAGCCTCATTATAGATTTTGTATTCAGGCCATGAAAATCCGTAAAAAATTTTCTCTGTTATCGAGAATTTTTCTCCAGCGAAAGCTAGCGAGCAAAGCATCATAATTATCAACAGAGACCTTTTCATAACAGCACCTCCACTCGAAATATACATTTCAACACTGTCAAAAGGTGACATTTTAAGGAAAAAGCCAAAATTATTTTAAAAATCCGTAGGTGTAGACTTGGGGGCGGAGTTTTTCGGAGAGGGCCTTGTAGGCGGCTTCGAAGGGTTCAAAGCTAACGGGGATGGCATTTCCGGCATCATTTTGGCTATTAAGCGCCTTACATATTTGATACCAACCCACATCGGATCGGTTTAGCCTGAATTCTTCGCGAATTTTGTGGTTGAAGGACTGTTTGAAATAGGCTTGCCAGATTTTCTTGCCTTCGTCAAGGACAGCCTGGGCTTCGGGGCTAAATGTTTTTCCTTCCATATAGCGGACCATAAAGTCACTTTCAAATTGATTTGATGCATCAACCTCAGCTTCCGTAAAGGGAATAAAATGGTTTACGATGTTCCATTTTTTGCCATTCCATTCCAGACCATTTGCGCTTGCGGTGAGATTCGAACCGTTGAACAGCATATAGACCAGACAATCGTTCTTGAATTCTTCAGAAAGATCCGCACTAGGTTGAAGGAATTGATCTCTATCGTTAATCCAAGTATGAGGAATTACTTTTCTAACAGTAAAAACAACGGATACTTGCCACAAATTACTCTCTGTAACATACATTCCATGCCCGCCATTAAATCCTGACGAGAAAAGAGCGGTTCTAGTGGGAGCTTGTTGCATATCATTGCTGTTGCACCAAAAATATGCAATAGCATCATCACACCATTGCGTCCCCCGCAAATCTTTCGTCGCCGTCCCTGGTGTCACTGCATTTTTTAGAGGGACACACAATTCCTTATTGGGCTTTAAACGTTTAATCCATTTGGTAAGATAAGTAGCAACAGGAATATTGTAGAAAGACTTACTACCAACAGCATTAACATTTTTATCAAGAATTTCACAATTTATTTCAGAAGGGAACTCAACCGGCCTATTCATGGTTTTCCAAATTAAAAAACCTATCGGAAATTCACCTTTCAAACCTTCAAAGGACTTACAATGAACAATGAATCCACCTAAATATTTCGCATTCCATTGGATTCTAAATTTATCCATTGTTTGAGCATTTATGTGTTTCAATGTGCTAAACATAGCCAATGTTGCATTGGGGATTTCTTTTGAAACTCTTGCTACAAATTGGGTAAAAAGTTCATTGCTAGCTTTGCCGAATTCATCCATTCCCTTTTTTGCAAATTTTGTATCAGCAACGCCAATTTTACTCGCATCAGTCCCCACTCCATTTATCGCATTATCAGAACTTGTCGCTTCCGCATACGGCGGATTAATCAACACCAGCAGCTTTTTCTTACCTTCATTCGCATCACGAATCACATCTCGCAAACTCTGCGGAATTTTACCAGTCAAACTGTAATCAATCTCACCACTATCCGTAATATCGTCGTTCAGGTAGTCATACTGAAAGCGTGCCGCTCCAACACAAATTTTCGCAGCCTTCATGATGTCCACATCTTCTTCATCAAGGGTACTCATAAACAAGTGGCGATGATTACTGTGCTTAGCCTCAAGGTTTCCTACTCCGCAGCACATGTCCCACACATAGTAGTCGCGCTGCCAGTTTGCGCCGAGAGTATTTTCAAGTAAGTCGTATGCCTTGTCCACCACCGGAAGCGGAGTATAATAAGCGCCCTTGAAAGTCCGTTCATCCACAGGAATCAAGCTATCGCGGCGTTCCAACAGATAGCTACGGTATTCTTCCTTGGGAGGCCGATGGTAAATCGCCCAGAATTGACTGTACCCTTCATGACTTCCTAGTTCGTAGGTTTTGCCCTTGAACAAGAATACGGGTTTGTCGCCACGGTGTAGGAGTTCTGCAGGCAGGGCGTCGTGAGTACTTGTTTTCCCGTCACTCATCACGTCAGCGAAGAACAGCACTGCGTAATCTTCAGGTTGAGCATTCACGATTTCCCTACCGACCATATCGACCCATTTGTCGAAAACCTGCTTCAGGTTGTCAGGAGTAATCTGCGTGCGAATAATTTCGCCTTTTTTGATAGCATTGCTCAGGGTATCAATAAATTCCTGTTCATGAGTTTCGATGTTGAAACTCACGAAATGCGTGCCGATATATTGGCTAACCAAGTCAAGCGCTTCACGAGTTACATCGCTTGCCGACTTTCCCCACTTGATTTTCACGTTCTTGTCTTGCAAAAGCGGAAGCGCCACATCTGTCTTCATGATGGCAGCCTTCACGCTATCCACCACACAGAGAAATGGCGGAATATATTCCCCGTCTTTCAAGGCGCGGTGGATATAAAAGAGCAACTGCGTGAACATCTCGTAGAGAGATTTCTTGGAGCCGAACTTAGCTTCGAACCAGACTTCCTTAGTTTGAATGTCAATCAAGTTTCGCTGGACACCCTTAAGATGCAACGCCTTGATGTATTCGTCCTTCACATCTTCTTCGGACGAAGCTTTCTGCAATCTTTCGAACAGGCTCATAAGGGCTCCTTCAGCCCTTATTTCAATTCACCCAAATTCTGCGCACGAAAAAAGCGTGGTGTCGAATGAACTTACCGTTATCGAGGCTCTGGTAAACCTATTCCGCAATAAGCACAAACGACCCACGCCCATTGCTGGACGTGAGTGTTCGCCTTACTCTCGCGGATTTTCAAAATTTACCAGATTTCGATAACGAGAATAAGAGCTAACTCAACGTTAATCTCTACGCCCTATACCTGAAGGCAAAGGGCTATGTCTATGGGAAAATGTAGTATAATCGCTGGAATGGATTGCTTCGCCTTCGGCTCGCAATGACGAAAAAAAGCGATTCCGGCACGGGGGTTTTAGGGGGAGTCCCCCTAGGCGAGGGGGTGCGCGGCCCTTCGACAGGCTCAGGGACCTTTGTCACAGAGACTGTCGATGGAAGCCAGGGGGATTCTTCCCCCCACCTTTTGTAAAAACATTGTAAAATCTTTCGGACCCCGGACTAAAGTAGCCAGAAAAAAGCGTGTATAGAGAAGGGACTTCCCAAAATTCAGCCAAACCATTGCAGGATATAAAATTATATCCTATATTTATAAGGAGTTGAAATGCCAAATCTTCTCACCGTTTTCGGTCTCCGGTTTTTCTTCTATTCGCACGAGCATGAACCTGTTCACGTTCATGTAGAAAGCAACGAAGGAATAGCAAAATTTGAAATTCAAAATGGAACTGTAAAACTTGTTGAATGCAAGGGAATAAAACACAACGAACTGAAACTTGCAGAATCGATTGTAGAAGAAAACAAGGAACACTTTGAAAAGGAATGGGTCAAATACTTTAAGAACATGGGGTAACTATGTATCGCGAAGACATTAAGAAAATTGAACCAATTGATGGAGGGCTTCGCCTTGTCACTAAAGACGGGCGAACAGCAAATTTATTCTTTTCCGAATTTGAGCGACTGAAACATGCTTCAAACGACCTAAGGCAAAACTATAGGATTTCATTTGGAGGACTTCGATGGGAAGAACTCGATGAGGACATTTCATTCGATTCCATTTTCGATCCCGATAATTTCCCGCTCAAACTTTCTGCCGCACTAAAGCCAATCAACGTGTCCGAAGTCGCTCGCCGACTAGGAATACAACAATCTCTGATGGCGGCGTATATGAACGGTTCGAAACATCCCTCTCCTGAACGACAAAAACTTATCCTCGAAGAAATTCACAAAATCGGGAAGGAACTCCAGTCTATATAGAATCTTTTTTTGATACAGTTCCAGCCCTAAAAAAAAAACAAACTGGCGGCAAACTGTTGACAAATTGATCACATCTGTTGGACAGAAAATATTTTTTCAAAAAAGTCAAAAAAATCTATCCACAATGCGCGAGAATTACCTATCTTTTAGGCCATGGGACACATATTCTTCATCGCCCCGTCTTCTCCCGGCAGTTTGGACCGGTTGAGCCAATGGACATTCCGTTGGCTGTTGGAGCACGGAGACCTGGCAGAAGATTCCACGATGTACAGCTGCAATTCCATCGAAGACGCCACAAATCTTCTGGAATCGGCCCTGATTATCGGTCAGTCCCCCGCTTTGATTATCCTGGACCATTCCGACAGGCCATGCGAACAGAACATCAAGTTCAGCAAGCTTCTGCACGACGGCATTCCTGAATCCTGGATTGTGGAACTCGTTCCTGACAACATGCCGCTCCCGGAAAGCGACGAGAACTACTACTGGGTCCGCAAGCCTGTACGCGAAGAAGAATGGTATTGCACCTTGGAACAGGTGCTGCTCAAGAGCGGATCTCCCCAATGGGCAAATAACTAATTCAGATTTCAGAATTCTGATTTCGGAATTATTAATCAAAAATTCGTAAAAAGATTGTTTAAAAAAAAACAACTCTGAAAACCGAACGCCGAATTCCTAACTTTTCAATATGATTAAAGGCGTAAGTTATTTTGGTGTGCGCTCGCCTAAGCATGTTCTTGCCGATATGCAGGACGTCAAGGCAGCGGGTTTTAACGCAGTGCTCCATACCTGGAGCGAAGAAGACCAACAGTATTACTACGGCACCATGAAGGAAATCGTGGACAAGTCCGCAGACTTGGGTCTGACGGTCTACGTGAACCCGTGGGGTGTGGGCCGCGTATTTGGCGGCGAGGCATATTCGGAACTCACCGCAAGGAACCACGACTTATGCCAGGTGGCACTCGACGGCAAGCCGAAGGTGGCCGCCTGCCCGAACCACCCCGAATTCCGCGCCTATATGCACAAGTGGATTGAATCCGTTTGCGCAACGAAGGTGAACACGATTTTCTGGGACGAACCGCACTTTTACTTTGAGAAAGGCGGACTCCAAAACTGGAGCTGCCGCTGCCCGCATTGCCGCGAGTTGTTCCGCGCTCGTTTCGGCTACGAGATGCCCGCCGAACTCACCGAAGACGTTTTGAAATTCCGCGAAGACAGCCTGATTGACTTCTTGAAAGAAATGACCGAAGATGTTCACGCCCGCGGCAAGCGCAACTGCGTGTGCATGCTTCCGCCGTGGTTTCCCGCAGGTCTCGACGACTGGGGACGCGTTGCAGGCCTTGAAAGCGTAGACGAAGTGGCCAGCGACCCGTACTGGGAACGCGGCGCCACCGAGGAATGGGTCCGCGAAAAATACGCCGAGACCGCCCGCAAGTTAACGGATGTCGCCACAAAATACGGCAAGGCCGTGCAGATGTGGATTAAGGCGTACCAGATTGAAGCGGGCCGCGAAAACGACCTCGCCATCGCCGTTTCCGAGAGTCGCGCCGCAGAGATTGACAACATTTTCGCTTGGAGTTACCGCGGCACCGAAACTCTCAGCTGGCTCAAAAGCGACAACCCGGACGAAGTCGCCCGGGTGTTCAGAAATGCTCTAAACAACTAGGGAGGTTTTCACCCTCCCTAAAATCCTCCCTGCACTTAATAAACTGCTTTGTCCAAATCTTATTCCTCGGATTTGTGCGGTTTATTGGCGTGGGGCACACCTTCAGTGTGCTTGGCGGTAATTATTTTATCTGTAACGTCGTGGAGCCTGTGCGGGATTTTGCGATGAACGTGCCGCCGTTTTTCACGAGGGGTTTCGCGCTGGCGCGGAGTTCCTGCATTCCAGAGGCTCGCACCGTTCCCAAATAGTTGCCGTTCATGTCGAAGATGCGGTAATTTTCGGCTCCGGTCGCATGCGATAGCGCGGGTTTGATGAAATCGGGAGGATTGTCGCCGCCATTATCGCCGCCAATCGGTTCGGGGTCGGTCGCGTTCTTGCCCTTCACGAAGGTGAAGTAGTCTACATCCATCCAGGAACCGGTTACCGTAAAGCGCAATATGTGTTCGCCCGCGGGGAGGTTCACCGTCGTCCGCACCTTGTTGTAGTCGTCGTAGTTGTCCTCGCCTTCGTTTTTTGGGACAGAGATCACGTCCGTGATGTTTTTGCCGTCCAGCGACATCTGGAAGCCCGAAGTCTCGTTTGCGGATGCGACCGACGCGTAGAAAGAATATTCGCCCGCTTCCTTCACGTTCACAGTGTATTCGAGCCATTCGCCTTCCTGGTTGTAGCCCACGATGTAGCCCGTCGCCTTCTTGTAAATGTCGATGCCCGTCCCTTCGCGATAATTGGTGCCGCCATGGTCCTCGGAATCGTTTTCGCTGTAGGAATCGTTGCCCGAGCCGACACCCGGAATGTCGAAGTCTTCCGCCTCAATCTTGCCCGGAATTTCAAACGGCTTACCCTTGAAAGGCTTTTGCGGAACAGGTTCTACGGGAGCCCTGTTAATCGCCTTGAGCATCTGCGCCGCATAACGCTTGCCGAACGTCACGTAGGCATCATGGTTGAAATGGAAACGATCCACGCCATTGCCACCAAGGCCCTCGGACGACGCGTAGTAAGTATTGTCCATTGTATTCGGGAGTTTCGACACGCGGTCGGAATAACAGCAGCCTTCACGCAGGAGCTCGCCCGCCACGAAGGGAACTGTATCGGAACTCATGTCGAGCGCCTTGAGGATATCGTCGCGGGTCTTCTTCACGATTTTCGCCCAGTCCGGGTAGCCGCCGTCGGTTTCGCCCTGATGGAAGATGAACCCCTTGATGACGCCCACCTGTTGCGCCTTCTTCGCGATATCGATAATCGTCTTCGTCACGTTACCGTCGCTCGCGTATTCCTTCGCATAGTTCTGGAGCCAGCTTTCTGCCGTAGAGAGGTAACTCGCATATTGGTCCTGATCGAACAGTTTGATGCTCGCACCGCCCACTGCAACCGGGATAATCCCGATGGTCACGTCGGGCATGCTGTCGGCCATCGTTCGCCCGAACCAGTCGGCAATGGAGATCGTGTTACCGCAGTTGAAGAGCGAGGGCACCGCCGGGTAGACCTCACCGATGGTGTTGCGGCCCTTGCCGCTGCACTTTTGCGAGGCGAAAATCTTGAAGCGCGGGTTTTCGGCCTTGTCGGCGCTCTGGGCATCGGCAGTGCCGCCCATGTTGGACTGGCCGTATGCGATGTAAATGTGGAAATTCGGGTCCGGAGCGGCATTCGCCTGAATTGCTCCGAACGACAACAAGCCCGCAGCAAAACATGCTGCCGGCACGAAACCAGAGGATTTTTTCCAAAATCTCATGACAACCCTTCTTTTTCAAACATCCTTCTTAAAGATATCTTGAAAAAAACACAAAAGGCGCCCGAAGCGTCCTTATTCCATAGACAGATTGTCAATGAAGACAAAACAAAAAGCCTCGTCGCTTGGACGAGGCGTTTGAAAATCACTGGATGGGGCAAAGCCCCAACTCTTTGGCTCGGTTATGCCCATGCAAGCATGGTCGCAACACTCGCCTTCTGAGTTGTCTTTCGCGCTACGCGCTCCAGGATGACGCAATTACTTCGCGCGTTCGAGGTAAGAACCGTCGCGGGTATCCACGCGGATCTTGGTGTTGTTTTCGATGAAGAGCGGGATCATCACCTTGGCGCCGGTTTCGACGGTGCATTCACGCATCACGTTACCGCTGGTGTTGCCCTGGACTGCCGGAGGAGCGTCGATGATCATGAGGTCAACGAAGGTAGGCGGAATCACTTCGATCGGAAGCGTTGCCTGAGTCTTCGGGTCCTTCCACCAAGTGACTTCGACAGTAGCGCCATCGAGGAGCCAAACTTCGCAGCCATTGAGAGCTTCCTTGGAGATTTCTTCAGTTTCCTGAGTTTCGTTGTTCAAGAAATACCAAGTAGAACCGTCATTGTAGAGGTAGGTCATTTCGGTGAAGGTCACGTCGGCTTCTTCAACCGTATCGCCACTCTTCCAAGTGCGTTCGAGGGTGCGGCCGGTCACCAGGTTCTTGATGCGAACGCGGTTAAAGGCCTGGCCCTTACCCGGCTTCACGAACTGGTTTTCGATGATTTCGTACGGCTGACCATCAACCATGATTTTAAGTTTCTTGCGGAATTCGTTGGTGCTTACAGTACCCATATTATCCTCTTGTTGATTTTGATTCTAAATTTAGCAATATAATGGACGCAGCAGTTAAAGTTTTCACACAAATTCCTGACTTTTTGGAGTATTTAGGTACCGATCTGGCGACCACCATCGCCAAGACGACAGCCCTGGCAAACCTCGACCTGAACCCCAAGTTTCCGTTCCTTTGTTCTAGGCATTATGCCGACCTCATAAAAAAGGCTAACGACCCAGCGGCCCTGTTGCGCGAAATTTTACCGACCAAGGACGAACTTAACAAAGTCGAGGGTTTTGTAGACGACCCCGTGGGCGACCTGCCTGCCGGAAAATCCGACTGCGTCATCCAGAAATACGACCAACGAGCCCTGATTGTCTCGACCGCCACCTGCGGTGCCCGTTGCCGATTCTGTTTCCGCAAGAACTACCCTTTCCAGAACATTCCCGATATCGCCCGCCAGGTGAGCCACTGGCTCGATACCCACAGCGACGTCTGGGAAGTAATCCTTTCGGGTGGCGACCCGCTGACGCTTGGTCCCGGCGCCTTCCGCGAGCTGATCGAGGCGATTGCCATGCATGCATCGGTAACGACGCTCAGAATCCATACGCGTCTCCCCGTGATGCGCCCAGACCTGGTAATGCAGCATTTTGAACTGCTGCGTGAATTGCCCGCCAGATTTAGCTGCGTACTGGTGTCGCACGTGGACCACGCCGACGAACTTGACGAGGAATCAGCAACTGTTTTTGCACAATTACGCTTTAGCGGCTGGACGCTCTTGAACCAAAGCGTGCTATTGCGAGGAATTAGCGACGATGCAGACAAACTAAACAACCTCTGTCGCAAGCTTTTTGAACAAGGTGTACTCCCCTATTACTTGCACCAGCTGGATCACGCCAACGGCGTCGCACACTTCGAAGTTGGCGATGACGAAGCCCGCAAGCTGATTGCAGAAATCCGCACCAAGTTACCCGGTTACCTTGTACCAAAACTCGTCCGCGAAATCGCCGGCGAAAAAAGCAAAACGCCCGTTTGAAAACAGACCCGCCAAAAGTTTCATCTAATTTAAGCAAAAAAATCCCCCGGCGTAAACCGAGGGATTTTTTAGCAAATTGAGATTGCCACGCTTCGCTCGCAATGACAAGGGAGCAGAGAGCGAGCGTTACACTCTATTACCTATTACGTATGTGCGTCGACCCATTCGGCGTTCTTCTTGCAAGCCTCAACGGACTTTTCGAAGGCGGCCTTTTCTTCGGCGCTCATCTTGACTTCGAGAATCTTCTCGACACCGTTTGCACCGACCACGACCGGCACGCCGCAGTAGAGGCCCTTCACGCCGTATTCGCCGTTCAGCTTGGCAGCGCAAGAGAACACGCTCTTCTTGTCGAGGAGGTAGGCTTCGGCCATGTGGATGGCAGAAGTAGCCGGGCTGTAGAAGGCAGAGCCGCGGCCGAGGAGGTTCACGATTTCGCCACCGGCACCGGCGGTACGCTTGGCGAGTTCGGCGAACTTTTCCTTGCTCATGAGCTGAGAAACTGGGATACCGCCAACAGACACGCATTCCATAATGGAAACCATGGTATCGCCGTGGCCGCCCATAACGAGAGCCTTCACGTCTTCGACAGACACTCCCAATTCGTCGGCGACGAAGCAAGCGAGACGAGCAGAGTCGAGCACGCCAGCCATACCGATGACCTTGTTGGCCGGGAGGCCGGACTGCTTCTGCATGTTGTAGACCATGGCGTCCAGCGGGTTGGTGATCACGATGACGAATGCATCCGGAGCGTTTTCCTTGATGGCTTCGGCAACAGTCTTGATCACGCCGCAGTTCTTGTCCAGGAGGTCGTCACGGCTCATGCCCGGCATACGCGGGAAACCGGCGGTCACGATCACGACGTCTGCGCCCTTGATGGCGGAGTAGTCGGTAGAACCCTGAAGATCCACGGAAGAGTTGATGACGGAACGGCCTTCCATGATATCGAGAGCCTTGCCCTTCGGCATGCCCTGAGTCTGCGGAATGTCGATGAGAACGACGTCGCCAAGATTCTTCTGGGCGAGCACGAGAGCCATTGTACCACCGATTTGACCAGCACCAACGAGTGCAATCTTCTTTCTAGCCATGATTTAACCTTCCTTTTAAGGTAATTAGATTTTTACGCATCAAATATAGCACTTTTTCGTGTTTCAGACAATGAAAAAGCGCCCCAAAAAGCCAAAAAACGGAAAAAATAAGCTAAGTTCACGGGGGGAAGCCTCCCCCTGGTTCGCACTTCGTTGCTCTCCACCCCCTCGCCTAAGGGCCCTGCCCTTAAAAACCCGGGTAGCACAATGTGGAATGTGAAGTGTGGGATGTGTAATGCTATGTTGTCTTCCCCGCGAAGGCGGGGACCTCCCTTTTAATCCGAGAAAAAAGATTCCCCATGCAAACAGCGCTCCAGCTCAGCCTGCTCCGCACGCGGACAAATTACGGCCTTCGGCCTTTACTGTCCGCTTAGCGGCCAGGCATTCGCCGTCGCTTTGTCTTGGCATAAAAAAGAGCGAGTCTTTGTCAAGATTCGCTTAGGTTGAAATCATATGGCTCTTATGCGGCTACTTATTAAATTTTCTGTTCCATGTAAACATCGGGCCAGAAAAGGATATTTTTTGACATCAATTAAACTTCTTTCAATCCTTGATGCAACGAACGGAAAGACTCCAGGTTTTTCTAAAAGTTTCGTAGCATAAATTTTCTGATGAATTTTTCAAATAACGAACATGTGCATATATCTTATTGTCTGCGTCTTCGGAGTTTGTCCAATAAAACATTTTATCGGACTCAGAAAATTGTCCGTTAGATCCTGTTTGGTACCCTCCATTTACTAAACTCGAGAAACCAAAAATATCATTAGCACCTTTTTTTAAACTTGTTCCAACCCCAATTCCACCATTATTTTGTTTTACATAAAATTTTAGATACGCAAAATCTGCTGTATCCGGTAGGTGCCATCCATCTGGGCATGCGCTTTGCGCAATTGACCAAGGATACATATGTCCTTTTGACTTACAGTTTAATGAATCATTTGCCAAACAGTAACTACCCTTAGTATTCCAATTTAGATTTTGAGCCATCCAAACTTGTTCTCCAATTTGCACGGTTCTATACACTTGAGAATCTCGCACATCCAAATATTCGCCATATTCAATGTCAGGGTTAAGATATTTTGTTGTGACACACTTATATATTTCGCAATCGTAGAGTTTTGAAGGAATTGCTGCGGAACTACTCGATTTTTCGCTTGAAGAACTTTCCACACCCTTTTCGCTGCTGCTGGATTCTACAGGTTTCTCGGAACTGGAGGATACATCGTTCTTTTCGGAACTTGAAGATTCTTGAACTTTCACCGAACTAGAAGATGCTTCGGCTTTTTCGGAACTTGAAGACTGTTCCGCTTTCACCGAACTGGAAGATGGTTCAACGGTCGTTGAACTGGACGATCCTTCCGCTACGCTGCAAGAAGACACTTCAGCGGGTTCGGTGTTCTTGCCGCTACTGGACTCTGTAGATTTCTCGGAACTGGAAGATGCTCCGCTTTCGACCGAACTGGACAAGCCTTCGCTTTCAACCGAACTCGAAGATTCTTCTACATTCACAGAACTCGACAAAACTTCATCGACACTCGACGAAGACTCTTCGGCAACCTGCACCGGCGACTTGTCGCTAGCTTCATCGCCACAAGAAACGACCAGTGCCATGCCGCACACGGCAAGGCTCGCGACTAGAAAACGCCTAAAGGCTACACGGGGGGCAATAAATCTCATAAGCTTCTCTCTTTGCATCAAACATGCATAATTGTCTTAGCCCACTGAGGAATATCGTCGGTATAATTTTTTACCAGTTTTCCATCTGACATTCTAAATAGAAGCGAAGCATCCTGGTCTTCTATCGAATTATCATAAACATAAAGGCGATCCACCAACGGAACAATCCGCATGCAGTTGAAAATTGATTTCTGATATCGGGAAATAATCTTGGAAATCGGGACATCATGGCCGCCCTGTATCACGCGCTTTGCAATTCTTGCAGCATTGATGGACGGGTGTGATGTTGCGACAAAAAACAAACGGATAAAATAACCCTGCTGTTTGGCGCGGCAAACAAAGTCGACTTTTTCGTCCGAAGAAAAAACGGACTCAAAAATAAGGCTTTGTCGGTTCTTCAAAGATTCTTCGCGCCAAGACTTGCAATAGCGGGCTGCATCAAGAACCGCTTCAGGGGAATTCCAGTCCCCAAAACGTTCCTGGGCGACATTGTCCGGATTGATATAGACAGCGTTTTCCAACCATTCATGTCTAAGAATCTTTGATGTAATGGTCGTTTTTCCCGAACCATTAGGGCCGGCAACAACAATAAGTACTGGGCGATGTTCTTCTGTCATAACACGCCTGTTAACGGATGGTTGCGGCAGCCTTTTCGATTTCATCGAAAAAACGTTTGGTGGCATCGGCGTTTGCCTTGCGGGCATCTTCGGCAGCTTCCCTCATGATTTGTGCAAGCATTTCATCGGTCGGCTCTTCCAAGTCCGTCAATCTGTAAGAATCAATGCTTTTTGTCGTTGTCATAGGGCGCTCCTTGATGCCGTATCATACATAATATACATTATTCCTCACATAAGAGCAATAGAATCGGCACACTAAAAAACTCAAAACAAGTCGAGCGTGCTGTCGAGGTAGATTTCTTCGCGGACCTTGAGCTGGTATTCGGGTTTGGTCATGTAATAGAGCAAAAATTCCAGGATGACGGCGCTGCCGAGGCTGCGGCCTTCGATTTTAAAGTGGCGGAATCCTTGCGGGGCGTACACGTTTTGGATGTTGTCGATTCCGATAAAGCCGGGATTTTTCATGGCGTCAGAGAAGCGGTAGCCGCGCCCTGCGTTCGGCGAGGCACAAACGTGGTCTTCTTGAGTTTCGCCGAGGTTCTTTTGGCTCACGTTCTCGTAGCAATTTTTCCGGTCTTGGCAGCCGAACCAGCAGCATTCATTGCACAGGAACTCGACTTTCTGCTTTTCTGCAGGCGTTAGCGCGTTGAGTTTGGCGAATTGCTTGTTGAGCCTGAAATCCGGCACCACGTAACTAAATTCGTCGCGCTTCAGTTCACCCTCGAATTGGGCGAAATCTGTCAGCACCTTCGTCGTGGACGACACGAAATAGAATCCCGGATACTTCGCCTTGATATAATCGAGCAACAAATCTGAATGGACGATAACGCCGCTCGGGGCCGACCCATTTTTCTCGAACAGGGCGCACAAGGCGTTGCATTTTTTGTCGGCAAGATGTTCTTCACGGAGCAAGGAATTGCTGAAGGTCAGGCGCGCCGAAATGCCGTATTCCTTGGTGAGTGCGGCAACCTCGTCGGGCTCCGCATCGCCAAATCCGACACGGCCACCACCCCAAAGGCAATCGCTGGGCGCACCGTAAATGGAACCGATTTCACACCACTCGTAAAAGTATTCCCGATGCTCGCGGAACAGAGGCAAGAACGCCTTGTATAGGTCGTAAAATTCGAACAGTCCGGGAAGGTGGTAGTAAACGTTCATTGCGTCAAATATACCTATTTTGAATGAAATTTCCCCCGTTTTATAGCTATATTTTCATAAACTAGATTTGTAAATGCTTAAAGGAGATGCCCGAGCAAGTCGGGCATGACAGTTTCAATGCGCACTCTTGTACTTTCTGATATTCACGGTTCTGCTTACGCCTGCGAAAAGGCACTTTCTTACCTTGGCAAGTTCGGTTGCGAACGGATCTTTTTGCTCGGAGACCTGCTTTACCACGGGCCCCGCAACCCACTCCCCGGCGGACATGACCCGCAAGGAGTTGTCGATCTCTTGAGCCCGCTCAAGGACAAGATTACCGCCGTCCGCGGCAACTGTGACGCCGAAGTGGACCAGATGGTGCTGGGATTCCCCTGTTTAGCCGACTACGCCGAATTCGAAGAAAACGGACTGCGCCTGTTTTTGAGCCACGGTCACCTTTACGACCCGTACCTGTTCAGCCACTACAAGGCCGACGTCTATTTTTCGGGCCACACGCACATCTTTACCGCCGAAAAGAACGCCGATGGCGTCTACTGCCTGAACCCGGGCTCCACGAGCCTACCCAAGGGCGGAAACCCGCCGACCTTCGGAATTTACGAGACCTTCGGCGAAGGCTCCACCACTCCCCCGCGATTCAGCGTACACCACCTAGAAACCGGCAAGGAACTGACGGCTGTGGAGATTGTGCGAGAGTAAATAGAATTATCACTTGCATCCCCCCCAACGAAAGACTATATTTAATACCGAATTCAGTCTTACGCGAGGTTTTATGCCGACCTATAAAAATATCAAGCCGATTTCTTACATTAAGGCAAACGCAGCAAAAGTGCTAGACCATGTAAATGACACTCGTGCACCCTACATCGTCACGCAAAACGGTGAAGCTCGCGGCGTAATCCTCGATACCGAGACATTCCAAATGATGCAGGACGGCTTAAAGTTGTTTAAGCTTTTCGCTCAAAGCGAAGCCGAATTTTCAAAAGGAAAAACAATCAATCAAAAAGACCTCTTTGATTCCTTGGAGAAAGAACTAAATGCCCTCTAAGAAAATCATTGTAGAATGGTCCGAATCGGCATCTCTCGACTTGAAGTCCATCATCTTGCATATTGCAACGAGTAGCCCCAAAAACGCCAAAGACTCGCTTGCTAGAATAAAAAAGGAATGCCAAGTCCTTGAAAAGTTTCCAGATTTGGGCAAAATTCCTGCGGAATTAGAATATTTGCAAATCAACGGATTCCGGGAACTCGTTGTAAGCCCCTGGAGAATTTTTTATCGCAAAGAAGAAAGCCGCGTCAAGGTCTTGGCTGTTGTCGATTCAAGACGCGATCTAGATGACGCCCTCTGGACACGTATGATGTTCCCGATTGTATAGCCCTATTTCTTCAGTGCCGAGAGGAATTCCTTGAGGCGGGCATCTTTCGGGTTGTCGAAGATTTCTTCGGGGGTGCCGTCTTCCTTGACGTAGCCGTCGGCAAAGAACAGCACGCGATTTGCGACTTCGCGGGCAAAGCTCATTTCGTGCGTCACCACGACCATCGTCATGCCGGATTTTGCCAAGTCCTTCATAATCTTGAGAACTTCGCCGACCATTTCGGGGTCCAAGGCGCTTGTCGGTTCGTCAAAAAGGATTGCCTCGGGCTGCATGGCCATGGCGCGGGCAATCGCAATACGCTGCTGCTGGCCGCCAGAGAGCTGCGCCGGATAATGGTCTGCCCTATCCAAGAGACCGATGCGTTCCAAAAGCTCCTTCGCACGTTTTTCTGCTTCGGCCTTGGTCATGAGCCCCAGTTTCATCGGAGCAAACATGATATTCTTGAGCGCCGTCATGTTCTTGAACAAGTTGAACTGCTGGAACACCATACCCACGCGCTTGCGAATATCGGGTTTCCACACGCCCTTTGCAAGAATGCTCTTGCCATCCAACAAAATGTCGCCGCTAGTCGGAGTTTCGAGCAGGTTCAATTGGCGCAAGAAAGTCGACTTGCCGCACCCCGAAGGTCCGATAATCGCAATCACGTCACCGCGATGAATGTCGAGCGAGATTCCCTTGAGAATCTGCTTGTCGCCGTAAGACTTGCAAAGGTCCTTGACCTGGATTAAAGTTTCTGCATTAGCGTTCATTTTTCTTCAACCTCTTTTCAAGCTTTGCAACACAGGCCGAAAGCCCGGCAACAATGACAAAGTAAATGGCAGCCACGGCAAGGAGCGGGAGCATAGCCTCGTAGGTCATGCTACGGATAATGTCACCGCCGCGCGTCAAATCCATCAGGCCGATGTAGCCGCAAATGGACGTTTCCTTGATGAGCGTGATAAATTCGTTCGTAAGCGCAGGGAGCGAGTTCTTGAACGCCTGCGGATAGACAATGCTATAAAGAATCGTGCGGAACTTGAGGCCAAGGCTGCGTCCCGCCTCGACCTGTCCCGGGTCTACGCCCTTGATGCCGCTACGGATAATTTCTGAAACGTAGGCACCCGAGTTCACACCGAACGCGACAATCGCCACGAGAATCTTGTTCACGTTCACCGACGAGAATACGATATAGTAAATGATGAGCAGCTGGATCATCATCGGCGTTCCGCGAATCACGGCGAGGTAGACTTTAGTCAGTGCGTTCAGCACCTTGTAGCGGCCGTTCAATTCGTTACCTGTGCGAATCTGCGCCACGACAAAGCCTATCAAAATGCCGAGCAGTGCCGCAAAGAGCGAAATGATGAGCGTGTTACGGAGGCCCAACGCGATAAACTTCCAGCGGGAATCCTTCACGAAGTTCTTGTGGAATTGTTCGGCAAAGCTCTCGTCGCTTTCCACCGCCTCATCGCCGCGGACAATCACGACAATTTTCGAAAGCGTATACGGAGTCGTGAAGTTGATGGACTTTTTGCGTTCCTCGGTCACGGTAAAGCCAGCGAAACCGACATCCGCCTTGCCCGAAGAAACCGCATTGATAATCGCATCGAATTCAATGTCCTGAATTTCGACGGTACGGTTCAGGTAGTCGGCGATGTAGTTCACGATTTCGATATCGAGGCCGACAATTTTCGCATTTTCGTAGTATTCATACGGCGGGAACTGAGCATTCGTCGAAACAATCAGCTTCGGGCCTTCGGTCACCTTCTTTTGATAATGGTAGTTGCCGGTGCGGTAGATGTAGGTGTTAAAGAGCGAATCGTAGACGCCGTCCTGCTTCATGGCGGCGAGCGCCTGGTTCATGGAATCGAGCAGCGCCTCGTTTCCCTTCGCGACAACGCCCGCGTACATTTCTTCTACAAAGACTTCATCCAGAATGCGGAGCGATGGATTTTCACGCACGAACGCCTTGGCGGGCTGGTCATCACTCAAGACCGCGTCGATTTTTCCCTGTTTGAGCGCCTGCACGGCATCGGCAAGTTTTGTGTAGCGGTCCACATCGATTTTCGCGGTATCGCCGCCGAAATCGGACGCATATATATCGGCTGTGTTGCCGATCTGCACGCCCACCTTCTTGTGGCCGAGATCATTAACGCAGTGGACTTTATTGGGGATTACCGCCTGCTTGCTTTCGCAAGAAACCAGGGCGAGCGCATAAAGCGCGATGAGGATTGGGAGGAGGAATTTTCGCATCTTTTTCACCTTGAGGTTAAATCTAGAAAAATATCGACCCATTTGAAAGGGGGAAGAATCCCCCTCACTTTAGCCACGGCTGGGCCGTGTCTGCCGTTACCCCCACTGCGGGCGCTCGCCGCCCCGCAACGCCCCGGCCTATGGTTTACTATCTTTCCGCATATGCATTACACTCCTTATCGCGACTTGCTGCTGAAGATTTTCCCGAATTACCTGAAGGTGCGCAAGCTCCCGCTAAACGGCGGCATGAGTTGCCCGAACCTGGACGGTACCAAGAGTTTTTCGGGTTGCAGCTATTGCAACAACCGCAGCTTTAGCCCGGTATTTGACCAGGCGAAGGTCTCTATTCAGGAACAGCTCGACAAGTTCGTGCCGAGGCTCCGCGAAAAGTACCCGAACGCAGGCATCTTGGCCTACTTGCAGCCGTATACGAATACGCATGCGCCGCTGGAGCACCTGAAGGGAATCATCGATCCGATTATCAAGCATAAGGAGATTGCGGGCCTCGCGATCGGCACGCGCCCGGACTGCCTCGAGGACGACAAGGTCGCCTACCTCGCGGAACTCAATCGCAAAAAGCCGATTATCGTAGAAATCGGCCTGCAGACCGCAAACGACTTGACACTTGCCGCCATCAACCGCAGGCATACCCTCGCCGAGTTCACGGACGCCGTCAAGCGCTGCCAGGCGGCGGGACTTACCGTCACCACGCACGTCATCGTGGGCCTCCCCGGCGAAACCATGGAAGATTTCAAGCATACCGCCCAAGTGGTACGCGACTTGAAACTTGCCGCGGTCAAGATTCACCCGTTGCACATTGTGGCGGGTACCGTGATGGCGCAGGACTACGCAAACGGTGAAATCAAGCTCCTGAATTTTGAAGAATATTGCGAAGCGGTCGCCGAGATGATCAAGATTATCGGCTTCGAGACTGCCATTGAGCGGTTCAGCGGCGAAAGCCCAAGCGATATGCTCATCGCCCCCGACTGGTGCGGCGAAAGGGACAAGATTATCGCTACGGTAGAAAAGCTGCTTGATAAAGCCGACTGAGCAGCTTGGAGGGGTGATTCCCGGTCAAGCCGGGAATGACATGTTGCGAGAAATTCTTATATTACAAACTAAATGAAACAGATAGAAGACTACATTATTTCTGTCCCGGATTTTCCGCAGCCAGGGATACTTTTTCGAGATGTCACGGGGATTCTCAGCGATGCTGACGGTCTTAAGTTGACTCTTGACACGCTTTACAAGGTTCTTGAAAACGTTGAATTTGATATAATCGCAGGACTTGAAGCCCGAGGATTTTTATTCGGAGTTTCGGTAGCGGAGCATTTCCACAAGCCGTTCGTACCCGTACGCAAGAAAGGCAAGCTCCCCCGCGAAACCGTCGAAATATCTTATGACCTGGAATACGGCCAGGCGACCATGGAAGTCCACAAGGACGCCATAAAGCCAGGGCAACGCGTGGTTATCGTAGATGACCTGCTTGCGACAGGCGGAACCGCGAAGGCAGCCGCTTCTCTCATAGAAAAATTGGGCGGCAAGGTGGAGCTCTGCACCTTTGTAATTGAACTTTTTGACTTGCACGGGCGCGAGGCACTCAATGGTTATCGAGTGGAATCGCTCACTAAGTTCCCTGGGCACTGATAAAAAGGGGCGTACAAAGAGAAGGATGAAAACAAAATGTCAGAGAAGAAGAAAAAAGTCAAACGTTGGGCCGGTCGTGAACTGAAAGGGGAAGGCCTCATTCTAGAGAAATTCTTTAGGCTGACCGAAAACAAGGCCGACATCACAACGGAACTCCTAGCCGGCGTCGCCACCTTTATCACGGTGGCATACATTCTTGCCGTGAACCCCGATATTCTAGCAGCTTCGGGAATGCCCAAAGGTGGTGTTTTCATAGCCACAGCTCTTGCTGCGGCCGTCGGTTCTGCCCTCATGGGTTTCTTTGCGAACTATCCCTTCGTGCTCGCCCCAGGACTCGGCATCAACGCCTTCTTCAGTTACACAGTCGTACTGATGATGGGATACAGTTGGCAATTCGCCCTATTGACGGTATTCGTAGAAGGCATCATTTTCCTCGTCCTTTCGGTCACATCGATTCGTGAGAAACTATTCAACAGCATACCCTTCTCGCTCAAGGTTGCCGTCGCTGTCGGCATCGGCCTGTTTATCGCGTTCATCGCCTTACAGGGCGGCAAGATCATCGTCAGCAACGAAGCAACACTTGTTGGTCTTGTCAATTTCCGAAGCGCCGACTTCCATACGACCGGAATATGGACAATCCTTACCTTTGCCGGCATCCTCATCACAGCCACCGTTATCGCCAAGGGGATACACGCAGGACTGCTGATAGGCATCTTCGCCACCTGGTTCCTGGGTATCTTTGCTGAAATCTTCGGCATCTACGTACCGAACCCGGAACAGGGTTTCTATTCCATCATCCCCCATTTCAAGAACTACTTCGGGACACTCAGCAACACATTCAACGAATTCGGAGTCACCTGCGGAGCGCTGTTCAACCCAGATTCTTGGACTCATTCCGAAAACGGCGTCGTTGTCTCGCAGGGATTTTCGCTGCTCAAGTCTATCGATTTCTTCATCGTCCTGTTCGCCTTCTTCTTTGTCGATTTCTTCGACACACTGGGAACGCTGATCGGCGTATCACTCAAGGGCGGATTCATGGGCAAGGACGGGACTCTCCCCCGCGCCTCGAGAGCCCTTTCGGCAGACGCCATCGCCACCTCCGTAGGTGCTGTCCTCGGAACCTCGACAACAACAACCTTCGTCGAAAGCGCTGCAGGCGTCGCCGTCGGTGCACGCACCGGTCTTACCGCCATTACAGCGGCAGGCCTGTTCGTTTCAGCAATCTTCTTTGCTCCCATTTTCCTCGCCATTCCGAGTTTTGCGACAGCCCCCGCATTATTCATCGTCGGCTTTATCATGGTCACCGCGGTTTCAAAAATCAACTTCAACGACGCCAGCGAAGCCATTCCCGCCTTTATCTGCATGATATCGATGCCGCTCACCTATTCGATTGCCGACGGAATCATGTTCGGAGTCATCTCGTATACGCTGATCAACATCGTCATCGGAAAAATTAGGAAGGTCCACTGGCTCATGATGGCACTTACCGTGTTCTTTATGCTCAAGTATATTCTGCTTTAATCGCTGAACATTATACAAACGAAAACGCTCCGAGATTTTTCTCGGAGCATTTTTCAATTTAAACCTAAGCAGGAATTACACGCGCTTGAAAATGAGCGACGTATTGATTCCGCCGAAAGCGAAGTTATTGGACATGATGTATTCTACGTCCATTTCGCGTCCGGAACCCGTGATGTAGTCCAGCGGAGCACATTCGGGGTCCACGTTTCTCAAATTGAGGTTCGGGCTGAACCAGCCACGGTTCATCATGTTGATGGCTAGCCAGGCCTCGATACCACCGCAGGCTCCAAGCGTATGACCGACATAGCTCTTAAGGCTGGAAAGGGGAACCGCACGCTGCTTGAGCGCATTGTATGTAGCCCAGCTTTCGGCAATATCGCCGTGGTGGGTTGCCGTACCATGACCATTCACGTAACCGATTGCATCGGCAGAAATTCCCGAATCTTCAATCGCCAATTCGAGAGCGTGCTGCATGGTTTCTTTCTTGGGCTGCGTGATGTGTTCACCGTCGGTATTGGAACCGAAACCGACCAATTCTGCATAGATCTTGGCACCACGGGCCTTGGCATGTTCATATTCTTCGAGAACCAGGGCTCCCGCACCTTCGCCAATCACGAGACCATCGCGGTCCTTGTCATAGGCTGCAGGAGAAAGTTCCGGATGGTCGTTCTTGGTGCTTGTCGCAAACAAAGTATCGAACACAGCGGATTCAGTCGGATCCAGTTCATCGGCACCGCCAGCAATCATCACATCCTGCTTGCCGTACTTGATGAGTTCGTAGGCCTGACCGATAGCGAGACTTCCGCTGGTGCACGCCGTATTCGTCGTGACCAAGCGACCCGTAAGGCCAAGGACCACGCTGATGTTCACAGCACAAGTCTGCGGCATGGCGCGGATGTATGTCGTAGCGGTGATCTTGGAACAGTCGTAGGTCTTGAGCATCGAGAAGAACTCGAGCAACGGGTCGATACTACCCATCGAAGAACCGAAAGCGACACCCATGCGACCGGACTTCATCAAAGCGGTCTCGTTCGTTAGACCGGCCACTTCAATAGCCTTGTCGGCAGAAGCCAAGCCCATCACGGCCACGCGACCCGCACCACGGATCTTTTTACGCGGATACGGCGGCAGAGGCTCCAGAATAGGGGCGGCAAGACGGGTATTCATCTGCTTATAGATATCCCAGGCGTCCATACGAACGACTCGGTTCTTAAGGCCCTTCAGACTTTCAATAGCAGTTTCAGCATCAAAACCAAGCGAAGATATACAGGATCCACCCGTAACAACAACACGACGCATTAAGCAAGTCCCCCATTAACAGAAATCACCTGACGGGTGATGTAGGCAGCCCCTTCCGAAAGCAGGAACACGACCGTGGCAGCCACTTCTTCGGGCTTACCCACGCGCTTCATCGGAATGGCGGGCAAAATCATATCGAGCGGAGCATCCTTGATCATCTCGGTTTCGATGACGCCCGGAGCAACGCTGTTTACCGTAATTCCTCGGCTTGCAAGTTCGGTCGCCAAAGCCTTGGTCGCACCGATAAGGCCAGCCTTGGATGCACTGTAGTTCACCTGGCCACGGTTGCCGATAACGCCCGAAACAGACGAAATCGTCACGATGCGGCCACGACGCTTGCGGCACATGGGCATCACGATCGGGTGAAGCACATTGTAAAAGCCGTTCAAGTTCGTATCGATAACCTTGTCCCAGTATTCGTCGGTCATGGCAGGGAAAGCAGTATCGGCACAGACGCCTGCATTGGTTACGACACCAAAATAGACACCGTTTTCTTCGATATCCTTTTCGAGCACAGCCTTGCACTGTTCACGGTCGCGGATATTGAACTGGAGCAGACGAATAGAACCACCCTGTTCACGAATTTCGTTTGCGAGCTGTTCGACCGGAGCCGCATTCCTATTGTAATGCGCCACCACTTCGTAACCCGCCAATGCGACAGCCTTTGCAATGGCAGCACCAATGCCACCGCTTGCACCTGTAATCAAAACACACTTCTTATTTTCCATACGCGCCCAAATATAGTAAAAGTATCCTAGTTCATCTTCAAAATTGACATGGGGTCGTCCACTTCAACCGTACAGAGTGACGCCGATACAGCCAAATTATCGCCCACGAAAACCTTGCCTTCGAAGGTCACGGCCATATCGACACGCATCGTCTGGTGGACCCAGATGCGCACCACGTCGCCGGCCTTGAAAACGGGAACCGCCATCTTGCAGTTGGATACGCTCATGATAAAGCCTTCCTTGGGCTTTTGACCGAGCGAACGCCCATAAATTCCAGACAAAGCAGAAATGCTCTGGGCCATGTACTCAAACGCCACATACGAAGGAACTCCCTGCAGGTCCTCTTTAAAGAACATACAGTCCTTGTGGATATCCACTTCGGTTTCAATCGTAATCTCGTCCAGGTCATGAGAATTGACACGGTCGAGCAAAAGCATTTTGTCTTTGTGCGGAACCAGTTCGGAAACCAATTCTCTTGTCGGAAATTCAGGCGTACCCATTATTCTATTCCTTCGCTATAACTAGAGAAACATTGCAACCGCCAAAGGCAAAGGAGTTGCTGATACAATACTTGAGAGGTGCCGAGGCCTGTTCGCCCGGTTTGACCAAGTGTACCTTCGGGAGTTTCGGGTCTTCGCAACCGTCGAACAGATGCGCCGGGAGAACACCCCCGTTCTGGAGCGCAAGGCAGCAGAAAGAGGCTTCGAGAGCGCCTGCCGCTCCGAGCGTATGCCCCGTAAGCGCCTTCGTGGAACTAGCCGGAGTTGTTTCGCCAAACAGGCGATTCACGGCAATCGCTTCCATCGAGTCATTCAGGCGCGTTCCCGTTCCATGCAAATTAACATAGCCGATAGAAGAAGCATCCAGTTCCGCATCGGACAGCGCCGCCTTCATCGCGAGGTAGGCGCCTTCGCCATCGGCGCGGGGAGCCGTAATATGGTCGGCATCGGCACTTTCACCAAAGCCCACCACCGAAAGGCCGTTACAGGAATCAGTGGCAAGATCCGGCAGATTTTCGCGGGTTACCAGGAAGAACGCGGCCGCGTCACCGAGAGTAAGTCCCGTACGGTTCGCGCTGAACGGATTCGTCGGCTTGTCGGACATGGCCTCGAGGGAGGCGAAGCCCAGGATGACGGACTGGGAAGCGATATCGACACCGCCCACGATAGCCGCATCGCAGTTACCGGCATAGATGTTATTGCGAGCCGAAACAAAGGCACTCGCACTGGAGGCACACGCCGTCGAATGCACCGAGAGCATCCCCGTAATGCCGTAGCGCTTGGCGATATACTGCGCCGGGAAATCAGCGGCCTGGTAATCCAGCACATAACCTTCGGGGAACGCCCCCGTTTCCTTGAAGCTCCTGAGCGCATTCATCGAAGCTTCGGAACCGTTGTCGCAGGAACCGATAAAAATTCCGATGCGGTCTGCACCGAACTTTTCGACAGCCTTGCGGATAGAAGCATCCATCTGGGAAAGCGCAGCCTGCGAAAGCCTGTTCACGCGGTTGTCAAACTTGGAGTCCTCTACAGGAGCCAAAGACGACGGATCGATGGTCGCCGCAGGGCGCATGACACCCGCTACATCGTAGGTGGTGAATTCGCCGCGAACTCCATTCTTTAACTTATCAAAAACGCTGTCCTTGCTGCCACCCAAAATACAGTGGAACGCAAAGTCGTTAATAAACAAAGGCCTACTCAATTTGCCTCCCCTAACGTAATATGGTAACTGTAACCGCGCAAATCATTGACAAGCCTGATTTCGGCGCCGGTCTTTTTCGCCGTTAAAATCGTCTTTCCATTTTCAGAAAGCGTACGGACAAAATCGGCATTTTCGGCTCCGGAACGGGTCTCAGAAAATTCAAACCCGGCCTGCTCAAAATTCTTCTGCAACGGTTCAAGCGGATAAAAACAAATCTGGAAATCCGCCAGCAGATACTCCGCCTTCATCTTTTCGACATCCATCAGGGAACTTTCCACTTTCACGGAATCGCGGAAGTAGCTGATTTCGCCGATAGTCGTCCCGAATCCAGAAAATAGCACCACCGAAAGAACGGAATCATTTGCCCGCACCCAGGAATCCGCCTCGAAGGAATCTGTCGAACCGTCCGGCTTATGGAATTCCCCCACGATATGTTGCGGCATGTCGAGCTTTTCGGTCATCGAGGCTGTCGGCAGGAGCGATACGGAGCGCTCATCGGAATAATAGACGGGGGCAGTCCCCGGAACCTGGCGCGCATTGTGGCAGGCGACTAAAAGGAGCAACAAAAATGCGAGTATAGATTGTTTTGTCATTACATTCCTCGCAATGACATAAAAGGTTCAATCATATACAATCCACTCAAAATCGACATTTTTGCGCCACAAATTTAGAAATTTTTACCTTCTACTAAATGGAGACAAAGCAAAGCAGCACAGAATACCGAGCAACACCGAGAAGCCGAACGTCGCAACCGGAACAAAGCTGCTAAAAGAAAGGCTACCGAAAGAAATCAGCGTCGTCATGGCCGAAAGCATCACGGCAAGGGCAGTCGTCAGGTTACGCGAACCCCCTTCCTTGAAGAAAAGAGCATAGTCGATGCCGATACCGAGAGTCAAAATGACACCCACAATCGCAAAGAAATTGAACGGAATGCCACAATAACCGAATACGGCCGCAATAAAAAAGCAGGAAATGACCGGAGCGCGAATGACCTTGAGCGCCTGGACAAAACCGTAAACCAGGACCAGCACGACAAAAACGACAAGGTAGGCCAGGGCCACGAGCAACAGGGCGACCCGCGAAAGGTCCGTCAAGGTCGCATTCACGTTATCCATCTTGTTCACCGCATAAACAAAGGGCATACCTTCGGCAAATTGAGATGCGGCAAAATCCGCGGCCACGTGGAGCGGGAAAACGGCGCTGTAAAATTTACCGTTGACCTCGCCTATCCAGAGCATCGAAAGGATACTCCTGAACGAAGCCGGAATTTCCGATTGCGGAGTCAGGTAATGGGGCGAAGCATCCGGCACTCGCACCGAATCAGAGGAAAGGTTCAAGTCTCGGAGAAGTTCGCCGAAAACGGGAGACGCATAAAGCCGACGGATACCTTCGAAGGTTTCTTCCTGTACCTTTAAAGATGGAATGTAGACCGAAGTCGCCAGGTAACCGCCCAGCACCGGTTTCACCGAACTGGAAACTGAATCATGGGTCAAATCGAGGGCAGAATCAAGTCGACAGACGAGCGATTCTTCGTTCTGCAAAAGTTCCTGCTCCGAGGAGCCTTCCACGATAAAGTAGTTCGCCGAAATTCCCAAGTTGTTCAGTCGCGCATTCAACGCCTCGGAACGCTTGAGATTTTCGCTCATCGCATACAGGGCGCGCATATCCGTATGGATATTCAGCTTCAGTACCCCCGGAACAAGGGCCAGGAGCAAGACGATTCCCGCAACGACAACCGTACGAGGAGCGAAGCGATCGTAGATATCCAAGATAAAAGCCGGAATTCTTGTCGGAGCCATAGATTTGGCACGAGCGTCCCCCTGCGGAATGGGCAGATTCGGGAACAGCAACAAGATGGTCGCAAAGGAACTCGCCAGACCGACAATCGAAAAGACTGCCATCTGGCGAAGGAGCGGAAAATCGGCAAAGGTAAGCGCAATGTAGCTGAGCTCGGTCGTCATGAAACCAAGCAGAAGCCCCTTGAAAATGTGGCGGCGGATATCGAGACCTTTTTTTGAGGTTCCATGTTTCCAGTCGGTAAAGAAGTGGATTGCGTAATCGATACTCACGCCAATCACGCTCGTCCCGAACACAAAGGTAAACACATGAATGCTCCCGAACAGGGCCCACGTTCCTAAAAGCGCTGCACAGATAGCAACGCCGATTGCCACGAGCGTACACACGATCGGAACCGGCGTGCGGAAAGCCCATAAGAGGAGCAGAAGAATCAAGACAATCGACACGCCCGAAATCCACGCCACTTCGGACTGCGCGTTCCTGGAGCTTTCGTAGCTGTGGAAAGGCACGCCGGACTTTTCGATGCGGAGCCCCTCGTGAACAAGGCGAAGCGAATCCAGCACACGGTCTAGGCGAGCGAGCACATGTCCGTCGGAGGCCATCGTCGAAACCGTCGGCGAAAGCGCAGCGCTCCACATCACGTACGATACCGAAGAATCTTCGGCGGCGAGCACACCGTCGCGCAGGGTGAAGCGGCCCCCCATCAGCTGCGAATGGAGCGTAAAGTAGTCGAATGATTCAGCACCGAGCAGAAAAGGGTCATCTTCCAGGTGACTCAAGTCGGCAATCGTGAAAGCGCCGTAGACCTTCTGCCGCGCCATATCGGCAATCGCCGAGAAGGCCGAGGAATCGCCCGCCTTAAGTCCCGCCTTAAGTAAATCGCGGACGGGTTTCCCCTGAAGCACGTTGCGGTACTCGAAGAAAAAGTCGCTCATCCGCTGCATCGCGGAATCGTCGACGTACAGGCGCGTTTCGGCGAAGGCACTATCGAGGGCAAAAGAGGCTTCCAGTGCCTCCGCCGCCGATTTCGCCACCGCGAAATCGCGATGCCCAACGAGCACCGTGAAATTGCGCATCGAACGCGCACTCAGCGCCTTTTCAGCCTCGCTGACATTCTTGAATTCGCTTGAATCCGGAAGCACCGAATATAAATCCGATTCCACCTTCCAAGGCTGTAAAAGGCCAAGCGAAATAAGGGCGACATGGATGGCCGCCCAGATAATCACCGAGACAAGTTTCTTCGACGCCGGTCTCACTTTTTCACTTTCTTAAATTTTAGGGCCAAGTCCTTAAAGGCACCCTCAACGGAATCGAGGTCCTTGAAATGCGCCTGGGCAGAAAAATCATAGACGACCTGGTTGCCTTCGCCATCGACAATCGTCACCTTTTCCAGCTCGGTTCGGCCCGAAAGGACAATCGATGCAATGACACGGGCGACGGCCTTTTCCTTGGGAACAAGCCCCACGGAGAACGAATCCCCTGCCACGAAGAAGATATCGAAATTGCGAGCGAGTTCGTCGAACTTACCCGAGAAAACCGACTGGATGGTTCCCGAGAATTCGGCGAACACCGGATTGTCCTTTGCGTTCATCGTCTTCTTGGAATCGCGGGCGACATCCCACTGAACAATGGAATTGTCCCCCACCCACAAGAACGACGGGAACGGCTTCTTTGTATCCCAGACAATTCCTGCTTCGCGGTCAATCGCAAAAGACCCCGTCGAAACAAATTCGCGGTTCATCTTCTTGATCGTACGCGTCTGCTTGAAATCGCCCATGGTCAACGGAGATGCCGTCAGCACCGAAAGCGACTGCTGCAAGGCGGGTTTAGAGGCCTCGGTCAAAGGCATCTTGAAGACATCCGAAGCAGAACCCGCCGCAAGGGCGGATCCCCAAAGAGTCGGAAGGGCAACAGCCATGACCGCGAAACCTCTAATCAACGACCGTAACATCATCCATTTTCCTCGGCAGCGAGAGCCTCGCGCACGCGTTCGATAAAGCACGGCGGACACACCATGAGCGAATCACGCTTGTTCATGTCCACCGCCATCTGCATACTTTCGGCCTTGCACAGAAGCGTGCCACTTTCGGCGTCAAAGAACTTGTACGAAAGCTTCAGGCAAACCTCGTATTCCTCGAGAGTCACCTCGGCACGGATGCGCTGCATGAAAATCATCGGGCGCAAGTAGCGGATGTGCATGTCCACCACGGGCCAAGCAAAACCACTCGCCTCCATGGCGAAGTAGTCGTACTTGATCTTGGCAAGGAGAGCGCAACGGGCCACTTCCATGAATTTCACGTAGTTGCCGTGCCACGCCACCTTCATCGAGTCCACGTCGTAAAACTCGACCTTGAACTCGACAGTTTCTTTCAGTTTCTTCTGAGCCATAGAATCCCCGAATTAAACGGCGTAGTGCTTTTCACGGATCAGTTCGAGCGTCATGCGGAGGTCCGGTTCCAGCTGACGGTCGCAAGCGAGCGGAGCGAACTTTTCAAACACCTGGTCGTAGGTCTTGCGGACTCCTTCGATGCGCTTGTCGGTGATTTCACCGCGTTCGAGGCGAATGTGGAGAGCCTGGGACGCGGCGAGCAACACGGCGGCAGCCACCTGTTCAGTGAGTTCAATCACGCGGATACAGTCGCGGGAAGCAATTGTACCCATACTCACCTTGTCCTGGTTGTGGCATTCAGTGGAACGGCTGAACACGCTCATGGGCATCGTATTGTGGAGAGCTTCGGCCGTCCAAGCAGAGACGCCGATCTGCACCGCCTTGAAACCGTGGTTGAGAGCAAATTCATGACTACCCGTGAGGTTAGGCGGCAGATTGCGGTTGAACTTGATGTCCACAACTGTAGCCAACTGACGGTCCAGAAGATCGGCGATGTTAGCGACAATGTTCTTGAGGGTATCCATGGCGAGACAGATATGACCACCGTAGAAATGACCGCCGTGGAAGATATTCTTTGTTTCGGGGTCCACAATCGGGTTGTCGTTTGCGCTGTTCATTTCGATTTCAATGAGCTGGCGGAGCAACGGTTCAGAATCGTAGAACACGCCCACGATATGCGGAGCGCAACGCAGAGAATACGGGTCCTGGATCTTTTCAGGAACCACGTTCTTTTCGACTTCGAGGTTCATCGCATCGCGCATCTTCTTTGCGGCAGTCACAAGACCCGGGTGCGGCTTCACGGCGAACAGGCGTTCGTAGAAATGGTAGGCATTGCCCTTCATGGCGATCGTATTCATCGCCGTGATGCGGCAAGATAAATCGGCCAGGTATTCGGCACGGCTAAAGGCCATGCACGCAACGGCATTCATCACGGCAGTTCCGTTCATGATGGCGATTGCTTCCTTCGGGCGGAAACGGTGCGGAGTGATACCGAGTTCGGCCATCACGTCCTTCGACGGGCGACGTTCGCCCTTGTAGAGCACGTCACGTTCACCAATCACAGCTCCGGCCAGGTAAGAAAGCGGAGTCAAGTCGCCACTCGCACCCACGGAACCTTCCTGCGGAATAAGCGGCAGGATATCGTTCTGCAAGAACGTCATGATAATCTTCAAAAGTGCATAGCTCACACCCGAGAAACCTTGAGCCAAGGTATTCAGACGCACCGTCATGATAGCACGGGTCGTTTCTTCGTCAAAATAGTTGCCCATGCCGCAACCGTGGAAACGGGACAAGTTGATAGGCAGCTCATAGTAACGATCGGGCGGCACCACCTGCGTGCAGGAATCGCCGTAACCCGTGGTCACGCCGTAAATGCCGCCATGCTTAGCGAGAGCTTCGTCTAGGAATTCCGCACCGGCGTCGATTTTCTTCTGGAATTCCGCAGAGGAATCCAGCTCGACATTCACTTGGCGCTTGGCAATAGCCACGACCTGTTCGATGGTTAATTTTTCTGATCCAATGACGACAGTCTTCATGTTCTACATCCTTTATTTTGAGTTTTTCCAAAAATTGTAAAAATTATACCACTGGTACGGATGCCTGAGGCACAATTTCTGTAAAATTTGCGTGTATTCCTGCACAAGCATCCGAAGTCTTTCGGGGCGCTCCTTGCGGCTACAGTCAAAAGTGGTTTTCGCCTTCACCACATGCATCTCGTAAGGCGAACGAATATCAAAGTCATGCTTGCGGATGGCAAACGTAAAGTAGATCGGGGCACCCAGAATACTCGAAAGCGTAAAGGCCCCTTCCGGAAAATTCGCCCTCTCGCCCAGGAAATCCATCTCGACATTCCGGTCCGTGGAATTCGCCGAGGTCCGGTCCCCCGCAATCACCACCAGGTTACCCTTCGCAATCTGTTCCTTCATCCACACGGCAGAATCGACTCCAATCTTGTTTGCGTCCAGCACCGAATTCATCAAGTCCGGATTCAATTCAAAAAGGAGCGCATTGAACTTGGACGTTCCCGAGAAGTCGACCACCGGGAAAACCTTGAATTCCTTATGCGAATGGATTTCACCGTAGCCCGTCAGCGAGCGCAGCATTTCCATGTTACCGAGGTGCGAACAAATCAGGAATGCACCCTCGCCGCGGTCAATCTGTTCCACCAGCTTGTCGAGGTCGTCGCCCTGGGTTTCCACCTGGTTCAGCTTGATCGCTCCACGCCAGCCGAGCAGTTTCTCGATCATCGAAAGCGCAAACGAAAGCACGTGCTTGTAGGTGCCCATAAAAGGCATCCGCTTGCCCTGCACCGCCGACAGGCGTTTCAGGTAGGCCGCTGAACGTTCCCGGACGGGGCGCGCCCCCATCCAGAAAAAGAAGCACACGACCGCCGTACACAGTTCAACGACACGAAGCGGCAAGTGGCAAGTTATCCACAGCATAAAACGGAAGTGCCACAGGCTTCCGCCCACTTCCTTTACTTCGTACCACTGTTGTAATTGTGCGTTCTCGGAGCTCATTTTTTCTTCTTAAAAAGGCGGCGACCAAGAATTATCGGCGAACGAATCAGCATGCCGAGGCAGAGCTTGGTATGCGTCCAGGAAATTTCGACGTTATCGCCAAAGGCGCGGAAATTGGACACGCCGTCTTCAGGGTACTTCACCTTGATCGGATAGAAATACATCTTGAGACCAGCCCAAGACAGGCGCACCAGGATTTCGATATCGAAGCCCATGCGGTACGTGCGAATTTTCTTAGCCACCGGCCAAACCTTCGCTACCGGATACACGCGGAAACCGCACATGGAATCGGGAATAGACTTGGAAAGAGTCTCAACCGCAACCCAGAAATTCGTAATCTTACGGCCCTGTTCACGCGCCTTGGGCACGGAGCCGTCGTACTGCGGCATCCCCGCCACCAAATCGAACGGGTGCTTTTTGGCGGCTTTCAAAAAGAACGGAATTGCGTCCGCGTCGTGCTGACCGTCGGCATCCATTTGCAGGGCATGCGTAAAGCCCATCTCGTAGGCCTTTTCGAGGCCACTGATGACCGCGGCACCCTTGCCACCGTTCTTTTCGCGCGTCACGAGCGTCGTGTTCGGGACTTCGTTTGCGACCTGCACCAAAATTTCGTGACCTTCAGGAGTATTGCCATCGTCAACCAAAATCACGGAAAGTCCCTGGGCGGCCAGCGTTTTCGCCACCTTACGGCTCGTCGCCTCGTGACGGTACACCGGCACGATAGCGCAGAACTTCATATCTTCTGGCTTCATCTTGGACTCACGCATTGGCAGCCTCCGTCATAACGAGGGTTCCACTCGAAAGGGCTCGGCCTTCTTCGAGCGTATAGGAGAAGGCGACCTTTCCTGCATCGGCCTTGTAGCTCATTTCAAGAATCGCGGGAACGTTCGGCAAAATCGGATAGCTGAACTTGGTGCGTTGGATTCGCGACACGGTCTGCGACGTCCCGAGCAGCGCATGGGCAAGCGTCACCACCATATCCACCTGCGCAACCGCAGGGAGCAGCTTGAACGCCGGGAAATGTCCGCTATAGAAATCGCTGGTTTCGGGGAACACGAGCTTGAGCGTCACCGTCCCCGGCTCACGCTTCATCTTCAGAATCTTAAAATTCGGGCTTTCGGGAATACCGAACAATGCCTGGATATCGCGCATCTTGATCTTACCTTGTGTATCCTGCGGAAGTTCCTCGAGGTAGCGCCACTTCTTGGGCGACACCGTATTCTCGATGAACTGCATCAGGTGCTTCTTGAAGAAATTGTTGATTTCGAGTTTCGGCAGGTTCTTGAACTTTTCACGGCCTTCGACATTCAGCACAATCGCCGCGGCAAGGTACTGGCGGCTTCCCACCATCGGGACCACGCGCACATCCTGCACCAGGCCCGTCTGCTTCAGGCGATTTTCCACTTCAGGGAGAGAAATTCGCTTTTCCTCGATTTTCACGATGGAATCGGCGCGGCCCTTCAACAGGAAACGCCCGTCGTCGTAGATTTCCACGAGGTCGCCCGTCGTAAAACCTTCGGGTTCCAGAATGTAGCTCGACTTCACGTTCAGGCAGTCGTTTTCGCCGATGCTCATCTTGCAGACTTCAAACGGTTTCCAAATGGGGCCGTTCTTGGACTGCCTGTAGGCTATGCCACCGGTCTCGGTACTGCCATAGATTTCTGTGGTCCAGTAGCCCGTGATGCCTTCGCACTTGCGGGCCACCTCTTCGGGAAGCGGGCCGCCCGAAGAATAGATAATCGGTGTATACTTGAACTCAATCGGCTTTTCGGCATCGGCGGCGAGGCGCTTCAGGTAAGCCGGGCTCGACGCGATTACCGCCTTTTCACCGGCCAGGCTAACGAGTTCGCTCGGATAGTCGATGCGGTGTCTACGGAACGGAAGCCCCGTCGCCGTCGGCAGTAGCACCGTAAACAAGAGGCCGTAAATGTGGTGGTGGTTCACCGTGCTGTAGACCTTGCGGCCCACCCAGTCATCGCCGAAAACCTTCACCAGTTCATACAGTTCATTTTCAAATTGTGAAAAACGCTTGGGCACGGATTTCGGCTCGCCCGTCGTTCCCGAGGTAAACATCACCATCTCGGCAGCATTCTTGTCAAAACTGTTCCACAAGGTCTCGACTTCGGGTCCGTTCAAAATGTCCTGGATCTGCACCGCACCGGCAGAAGCATCGCCAAAGGGAGTGTCGGTGATAAAACCGTATCCGGGCTTCTTGATTTCCTTGATAAAGGCTTCCTGGCGGTTCGCCGTCACCATCGCCTTGCGACCGCTCTGCAACATCGAAAGGAGCGCTACGATAAAGAAGTAGGAGTCCTCGCAATGGAGAATCCACGGACGGTTTTCGCTCGATTCCAGGAACCGGCGGACCTTGGAGACATCGGAAACGAATTCCGACCAAGTCCTTTCGGAGGCCCCGTCGAAACAGACGATGGCCCCGTCGGGGCGGCTATCCCGCTGCAAATCGCAAACGGGAATGTAGGATTGCATCTTCTTTTGCATCATTTTACGGACCATGAATTCAACGGCAAACAAAATGCCGATTAAAATATAGGAGATTAAACCGTTGTAGAGGGACCAAATCCGGTCGCTACCCACCAATGCGGTGCCCAAGGCGATAGTCGCGTTCACCACGAAGAAAACGCACCACACGAGTGTCACGCGGTCGCAGTAGCGTTCCACGAAGCGGCAAGACGGAGAGGTACGAATGCTCTTGTCGCCCAGGCACGCGAGCCTGAACACGAAACTCGGCTTTTTCCAGAGCGTAAACGAGAAAAACGCCAAAAGGCTCAAGCTCACCAGTACAGGGTAGAACTTGAGGAACAATATATTGTCTGCAAAAAAGGCAATCGCCCCGCATACAAACATGAGGGCGACCAGCGCAAAGTTTTTGACGATATTCGCACAATCCTGGGAGCCATCCGACCCCTTGGAACGGCCCTTCGTGACATTGAAAAAATGCACAAAAGCAAGGCCGATGAGCATCAAGCTCAAACGGCGGGGAGAAAGCCCCCAAAATTCAAGGCCACAAAAAACGAGAGCCGGGTAAAGGACCGAAAAGGCGGCAAAGAGGACCTTCCCCGCCACGGATTTCATTACTTCTTATCCGCGTTCTGAATCAAGTTGTAAATGGCGTCGACAACGTCCTGAACGGTGCGAACCGTCTTGAAGACTTCGGGATCGATATTGGTCGGCAAGAGAGACTTGAGCTTCACGATCAGGTCGACGGCGTCAATGCTGTCCAGTTCGAGATCTTCGTAGAGACGAGCTTCAGGGGTCACCTTGGCTTCGTCCATTTCGAAATCTTCGATAAGGGCGGCTTTCAACTTATCAAAAATCGCTTGTTTATCCATTTCATCCTCTCTTATTTAGGCATGTTCGCCGAAATATATGCAGCGAGCGTATCTACAGAATAGAAATGCTTCTTCGTTTCTTCGTTCACCACCGAGAAAGTCACGCCGAAGTTTTCCTTGACGGCGATACCGAGTTCCAGAGCATCGATAGAGTCAAGCCCGAGTCCATTTTCGCTTTCGCCAAAAAGAGGAGCGTCGTCTACGATATCGGCTGCGGTCACATCTTCAAGTTCCAATGCCGTTACGATCATTTCTTTGATACGAGATTTTAATTCGTTCATATTTAACCCTTAATTTGGGCGCAAAAATAGATTAAAAAATCGGTTTCGTCAACCACATAAATTTACATTATTTGCTAAATTTGAGCACAAAACAAACTAAATAACAAAAGAGTTCTATGTTCGATTACTACTATCAAGACCAAATTTCGGCTACAGACGCCAAGTTCGAAGCCCAGAAAATCGCATTTGCCCCCCTCAGCTTCCACGCCGCAAAGGCCCTCCGAGACATGGGGATTCTCGAAGCCATCTGCAGCGCCCGCAAGAAGGGAATCACCGTTTCAGAACTTTCGAAAAAGCTCGGCATTTCGCTCTACGGCGTCGGAGTCCTGATTGAAATGGGCCTCGGCATGGGGGCCATCAAGCTTCATAAGGATTCCAAGGAAGACGATCTCAAGCTTACGCTCGGCAAAATCGGATTTTTCCTGATGAGCGACGAAATGACGAAAGTCAACATGGACTTTTCCGAAGATATCTGCTACCTGGGGGCCGAGGACATGCAGGAAGCTATCCGCGACGGCAAGCCCGCGGGTCTCAAGCACCTCGGCAACTGGAAGACCGTGTACCAGGGTCTCTCTCAGCTGACCGACCAGCAGAAGAAGAGCTGGTTCGGCTTTGACCATTTCTATTCCGACCTGGCCTTCCCCGAAGCGCTCCCCATCGTCTTTTCCAACCCCTGCGCACGCCTCTTTGATATCGGCGGTAACACCGCCAAGTGGGCCATCGCCTGCTGCAAGTTCAACCCGGACGTGAAGGTTTCCATCATCGACCTCCCGGGCCAGACCGCCGTCGCCGAAAAGAACGCAAAGGCAGCCGGTTTCGAGAACCGCATCGACACCATCCCCTGCAACGTGCTCGACGAGACCACCGAATTCCCGAAGGGCGCAAACGCCGTCTGGATGAGCCAGTTCCTCGACTGCTTCTCGCTCGAAGAAATCACGAAGATTCTCACGAAAATCCATTCCGCTGCAGCCCCCGACACCGACATCTACGTACTCGAACCGCTGTGGGACAAGCAGCGCTTTGAAGCCGCCGCCTACTCGCTCCAGGCCACGTCGCTCTACTTCACCTGCATCGCAAACGGCAACTCCAAGATGTATCGCTTCGAAGAACTGAAGCACGCCATCGAAATCGCCGGTTTCGAACTGAAGGAAGCGCACCATACCGTTGGTCCGAACAGCTACTCGCTGCTCCGTTTCAGGATCAAGTAGTCGTAAGGTTGGAATGGGAACAATGATTTATATTGAACGTGCCGAGTACTTTATCCCGAGCGAAGAACAACCGCTCCCCGACGTGAAGTTCGTGCCGATGCTTACGCGCAGACGCTTGAGCCAGCTGTCGAAGATGGTTGTCTACGTGAATGCCGCCATCAGCAAGGACCAATCCCCTTGCAAGGTGACCTTCGCCTCGCAGTACGGTGAAATTTCGCAGCAGCTTAAAATTTCACAGGCTCTGCTCGATACCGGGAACGTCTCGCCTGCGCACTTCAGCCTCTCCGTCTTCAACGCGTCGATCGCGAACGCAACGATTCTCGAAAAGAATACCGCCGGTTATTCGGCCGTATTCTCCGGGAAGGCTGCTTTCCGCGAAGGCCTCAAGGACTGCGTCGCCGCCCTTAAGGCGGGTTCCGAAACAGAACGCGTCTTTATATTCGCCGACGAAAAGATTCCCGAGACCTACGCTCCCGTGGCGGGAACGCCGTACCCGAACGCAGTATGCGCCCTGGCACTCCGCCTGACTACCGACGCAAGTAAGGGTGGCCGCGAACTCGACGAGACTCCTCTCGAAGGTAATTTCGAGACCGCCGCCGAAGAAGCCATCGCCTTCATTAAGCAGAGGTTAGGCTAATGCTTCGCCGCATCAAGTACATCCGACGGCTGCTTTCGAAGCTATCCTCGTTTGCGGTCTTCGGAATCAGCAGCCTGATCCTCGGGACATCGCTATTTCCCCTGTTCCACGTGCTCGCGGGTTTTTCGGAAAAACGCTTCAACATGATTTCGCGCCGATTCGTAAACCTGTTCTTCAGGTTTTTCGTCAAGTATATCGAAGTCACCGGGGCCATGCGCCTCAGCGTCGAGAACCGCGAACTGCTGAAGGGAATCAAGGGAAAGGTCGTCATCGCGAACCACCCCTCGCTCCTGGACGTGGTGATCCTCTTCTCGCTCATTCCGAACTCGAACTGCATCGTCAAGGGGGCCCTTGTCCAGAACGCCTGCATTTCGGCCATCATCCGGAACCTCTACATTCCGAACAGCATTCCCTTCGAAGAACAGCTGGAACGCGCCAAGAAGTCGATGATCGAAGACGGCAACAACCTCATCATCTTCCCCGAAGGCACACGCTCCAGGTCGGGCGAACCCTGGCAATTCAAGAAAGGGGCCGCGCGCTTCGCCCTTTTTGCCGAAGCGGACGTCGTACCGATTTATTTTGGCGGTAACGAAAAAATCGGGCTCCGCAAGCACGACAAGATGCTGCAGTTCCACCCGACCGAACGCTACATGTACAATCTCAAGGTCTTGCCGAGCATCCCGGTTGCCCCCTACAAGGATATGCCGATGTCGAAGAGCGCCATCCTGCTCACCGACAAGATGAAAGAAGTTTTAGAGAAAGAACATCAAAACGAAAAGGTAACACAATGAAAAAAATTTCCCTGATTCTCGCCCTGGGCAGCATCGCCGCCGTTCTCACCGCTTGCGGTGGCAACTACAGCCGCGCTCAAACATTGGAACAGCAGAACTCGCCGTTCAACTGCGTCGGCCTGCATGTCAAGAACGCCCAGTGGCATTTTATCGATGACTTCGGCCAGCGCGTCGATGTCATGGGTTCCTGCCATGCCGGCATGAAGCACGGAACCTTTGATTTCGTCGTCAACGGCCAGCTTGTCGCCAAGACCAAGTTCGTCAAGGACAGCGAACGCAAGACCACTTGCTTTGTCATGGGCAAGACAAGGACGAACCTGATCAACTGTATGCAGCTGAACGCCGCTCAGGCCCAGAACAACCCGCAAATGCAGCAAGCCCCCATGCAACAGGCTCCTGTGCAGCAGGCTCCTGTGCAGCAGGCTCCTATGATTCAGGACGACCAGAACTTCTAGGTTGTCATTCCCTAAAATCTAACGAGGCAAAACATGGCAAAGACTAGCGCAAAAAAATCGGAAATTTCAGCCAAGAAGGGCACCCAGACCAACATGTGGACCGGCCGTTTTGCTAGCGGCATGGCACAGAGCATGGTGGACCTGAGCTTCAGCCTGCAATTCGACGCCGAACTCATCGAAGAAGACATCGAAGGCAGCATCGGCCACGGCAAGGGCCTGGTGGAATCCGGCGTGCTCAGCAAGGCCGACTACAAGAAGATTTGCGATGGTCTGGCCAGCATCCTCAAGGATTACAAGGCCGGCAAGAACCTGTGGAAGGAATCTGACGAAGACATCCACATGGCCGTGGAACGCGTACTCACCGAACGCATCGGCGCCCTCGGCAAGAAGATTCACACGGGCCGCAGCCGTAATGACCAGGTCTGCACGGACTTCAAGCTCTACATGCGTCACCGCGCCACCGAAATCCGCGCCCTCGAAGTGAGCCTGATGGAAACGGTGCTCGACCTCGCGAAGAAATACTTCGGCAAGATGATGCCGGGCTACACGCACCTGCAGCAGGCACAGCCCATCTACTTTAGCCATTACCTGATGAGCATGTTCTTCGCCGTGAGCCGCGACGTGAAGCGCCTCGACAACTTCCTGGAACTGCACAGCGAGCTTCCGCTCGGTAGCGGTGCCATGGCCGGTTCCGCCTTCCCGTACCACCGCGCCCTCGTCGCGAAGGAACTGGGATTTAACGGAGTCTCCCCGAACAGCATCGACGCCGTGAGCCATCGCGACATGATGCTGGAATTCGAAGCCGATCTCGCGATTATCGCGAACACCATGAGCCGCTACGCCGAAGACTTTGTGAACTGGAGCACCAGCGAATTTGGCTACCTCACCCTGCACGACGCCTTCTCCAGCGGTTCCTCGATGATGCCGCAGAAGAAGAACCCGGATTCCATGGAACTCATCCGCGGAAAGTCCGGCCGCATGCTCGGTAACTTCAGCGCCCTCTACACGCTGGTGAAGGGCGCCCCGCTGAGCTACAGCCGCGACCTGCAAGAAGACAAGGAACCGGTTTTCGACTCCGTCCATAACGTGAAGGTGATTCTCCGCGTGATGAAGGAAGCCCTCGAAAGCGCACGTTTCAATTTCGACAAGATGCATGCGAAGATGCTGCCGGCGCTGCTGGCAACCGACCTCGCAGACTTGCTGGTCGAATCCGGCGTGCCGTTCCGCGATGCCCACCACGTGGTCGGTAGCCTGGTCGGCGAAGCCGCCCGCCAAGGCCTCGAATTCACGGACCTCTCTGATGAGGCCTGGGCAAGCGCCGGTGTCCCGAACGTCAAGCAGATGAAGAAGACGCTCACCTTCGAATACAGCGTGTCCCGCCGTAACATCGAAGGCGGTACGGGTCCGAAGTCCGTGAAGCAGCAGTTCAGCAAGGCCGAAGCTATCCTGAAGAAGTTCAAGAAGTAATTCTCACCCACGTCATCCCTGACTGAGCCCGCGCACCTCATGTCATCCTCGACTGAGCTCCGCGAAGGAGGGGATCTATAAAAGGCGAACCTGAAAGGGTCCGCCTCTTTTTTATGAATCCCGGTCGCCTCTATGAGGCTCCAGGATGACTTTCAACTATTCTTTTTCCTTGATGCACCTAACCGAGAACGCACTCTTCGATTCCTTCGGCTCGACACTGATGGCATCGTCATAATAGCGCAACAGAAGAACCGACTGATTATCGCTCCACATATACGAACTCAAGGTCAAGTCAAAGAAATCTCCCGCATCGCGGCCACCAGCCGGCAAGGCGTTGAAGCCCCACAGGTTCATGCCAGCCTCGCCCTTATCGGACCAGCCTTCGCGGGTACGGAGCATCTTGCCTAAACTGACGAAATCCGCAAGGCCCTCAAATTCCACCGCAGTCGGAAGACGCCAGCCTTCGGGACAAACAGTCTTTGCAGCCTCGAAGGAATACAGACGGCCGTACTTGTCGCAATTCTTTTCATCGTCGTTGTAACACCAGCTGCCATCCGTCTTGTAGGCCATGTTTTCGGCCATCCAGGTCTGCGCATCGATATTGATGGTCTTGTAAGTATGGCCCTCGTATTCCAGCTCGCCATAATCAAACGGAATCTTATCGAGGTAAGAAGAATCTAGGTCACCCGAGATTTTCGCATCGGAATAATTGACCGACAAAACGCAGCGGAGCGACATCCCGTGATCCTTATAATACTCTCCCCTTTCGAGATAATCTCTGTCGTAACGGAGAGTCCAGCCGTAGCTCGTCGCATCGTCAATCTGCGTACTCGACCAGAAGTAGGCGTACTTCCCCGAACTCATAAAGCTGCCATCTTCGCTATTTTTACGGCCCGCCGGAAGAGCGTAAAAGCCGAAACGATTGAGCGCCTTGGCCGCAGAATCAGCGCGTTCCCAGCCATCTACCGCCTTCATGCCTGTACCGACCAGCTCGGCACCGCTGATTGACTCAAAATACGACTTTAGTTTATTCCAATCATCCACCGAAGGTACACGCCAGTTTTCGGGGCAAATTCCCTGGAAATCGTTCTGATGGTAACTATAATTCGAAGATGCTTCCGAAGAGGCGTACTTCGACTCAAGATTCAACACGGCCGTCCAACTATACAGCGGGCCATACTTTTCGCAGCTATCCTTGGAATTCTCGTAGCACCAAATATTGCCCTTCAGATTCTTCGTCTTGGAGCTATCGGCGTAGCGCAGGTTTTCCGCCATCCAAAGCTGATTGCCGACCTTGACCACAGAATACTCATTTCCATCACGTTTGTCCTTGAACTTCCCGTCGGTCAATTTGATCGAGACCGGATCATTCCCGAACAGGTCAGCGGATTCAGGATCATGCTCCGTACAAGCCACAAGACCCGCCACGCACGCAAACAACACTAGATTCTTTTTCATGTTTCCTCCTAGAAATCTTTACAGAACCACAAGGCAATATGTCGCAAAACAAGGCGCACAACTTTAATATACATAAAAATTTATATAAAGGAACAAAAAAAAGAACTAGCGGGTGGTTTTCGGTTCATACAAAAATTCCCGGCCAAGCCGGGATTTTTTTTTCTTTATAGCAAATCCTGACCGGTGGGATTTCCTTTGGGAGCATGAGCGTTCACATTCAACCAGTTTCCCCAACCAGATTCCTTGTGGAAAGTCGTCAGTTCGTAAGAGTCACGTTTTTTTGCTTTAGTAAAACTCATTCCGCTGTTGTAGGTTGCGCTATCTACCAGAACTACGGATAGCGAGAAATGGTCCAGTGGAGCATCCTTCGCAAAATGTGCTTCCATACGTGCAAGTGTCATGGAATCAAACGCGTTATCCAAATCTGCCGAAATTTTTACCAGGGAGTCATCCTTGGTTTCTTCTGCAAGTTTTCGCGCATAGTCCCTTATGTCGTACAGGTAATATATGTTCGCCACCCTGTAGCACTTGTCTGCGGCTACGTCTATGGAGGGCCTCACTTTTTCATCTGCGTAAAGAGTAACAAGGCGGCTAGACAACCTTTTCACGATTGGCGTCAAGTTCGCCAGCTTTTCTGCTTTCAGGAACTGGAAATCCCCATTCTGTTCCCCGGGGAGATATTCCGTTTTCCAGGCCACCTGCACATCCCTATTTTCAAAGGCTCCCTTGACAATTTCTTCAAATTTACCATCTTCGTCATGGGTCAATATATCCACAATTTCGGTCATTAGCTCCCCCCGCGAGGTCATAAGGGAATGTTCCGACACCATCACGTAATCTGCATAGGGGTAAATTTCCTGCATGGATTCGAGGTTTCCCATAAGGCAGTTATGGAAAAGAATTGCCTTAAAATGAGGAATCTTTGATTTCTTGATTCCTGTGGCGAATTCTTCCATGGTCATGGACTCATTATACCCATACTCACCATAAGTAACCCATTCATCCTCCATCACGGACTTCACCGCCTGTTTCGCCAGGCTTCCTCGCTTGGATTTTGGGTAGTCGCTCTCAAAACTGAATCCCTCCCCATGGGCTTCCAGGAAAAAGAGGTATTCCTGAGCCGGCAAGCTGTCGTGTGCGTAGTTAATCACTGAAGCCAAGTAATCCGGATCATAGAACTTGATGGAGTCCTTTACAATGGCTACAGAATCTTTCATGGAAGACAAGTCGGTATTCCTCGTGAGTTCAAAGAACAGCAACTGTCCGGGGTATGCCATGGTTCCATCAAAGTCTTTGCCATCCAAGCCATATTTATAGACGACCAGGACACGGACATCTTTTTCGTCTCCGATGACATCCCTGACATCTTTCATCGTCGCCTCGATACTCCTTTCCATGTCCCCGCCATTCTGGCCATAGATAATGACCGTATAACGGGCGACGCCTTCGGAACTAGCTGAACTGGAAGAATCATCGGAACAGGCCACAAGGGCAAACAGCACAAGGAACAAGGCCATGCGCAAGAACGGCGAAATAAACCTTACCATATCACAGAGAATTCCTATTTAGTTTCGACTTTTTGAAAGGGGGCTAGTTCTTCGCAGGTCTTGCCCTTGTCTTCATCCGAGTAATAATTTACGACAATCGTATCAAAGCCGTTATCGTCATCGCAGGTTTGCACAGGTTCTTTTTCCACGGAGGCGCACCCGTCGATAAATTCTAAGTCCTTGTCATCACTTGCAAACTGCACCACGCTTGATTTCAATGTAGCGGCGAGTTTATACTCTACGCACACCTCCATTTTTTTGTTATAGAAAGACATTACCTTGGTGCTATCCACGACAATATCTTCTTCATTGACAAAAACATCATCCTCTTCTTCATCGTCTGCAAGCAATTCTTCGCAGCTTTGCTTGGCCACAGTCTTGTCATAAACGAAAATGGCCGAACCATCATCGGATTCGCAGGTTTTCTTAGCGTTTTGTGCATCGCAACCCGTTTCTTGCCAGGAGGCATTCAAGGTGAGCCCCCCCTCAGTCAAGTCAGCGCACTCTTCTGCAGCGGAATCCTTTGCCGATTCCGGGGCCTGCATGCATAGATAAGGAATCAATTCGTCTTCCATGACAACCGACATAAGGCAAGATACCTGGGGTTCATCAGAGGACGAGGAATCGTCGGAACAAGCAACCATAACAGAAGTGGCTACGACAAGCCCCCCAAAGACTAGTTTTTTCATTGGACTTCCTTTTTTAAAGGTGGAACGCTTTTTCAATAAATAACAATAATGCGGGAACGTGTCAAGACATATGGACTCAATACGCCACCCCAGATAATCAAGAATATAAAAAAGCCCGTTTCCGGGCCCTTTTACCTACTTCTAGGAAGGATTCCAAAGGGAACCATAGGTTCCCTTTGCATCTCAACTAGCAGCCGAGTTTTGCGGACAGGTAAGCTTCGAGTTCGTCGATCTTCACCAGTTCCTGCTTCATGGAGTCGCGTTCGCGAACGGTCACGTAGCCCAGCTTGGCCGGATCGGATTCACCCTCGCCCACCGTGTCGAAGTCGACAGTCACGCAGAACGGCGTGCCGAGTTCGTCCTGACGGCGGTAGCGCTTACCGATGGACTGCGTTTCGTCGTATTCCACGTTCCAACGGTTGAGGAGCTTCTGGTAGAGTTCTTCGGCCTTGGCCTTCACCTGGCCCTTCTTCACGAGCGGGAGAACGGCAACCTTCACCGGTGCAATCTTCGGATCGAAGTGGAGCACGGTACGTTCGTCGTTTTCGAGCTTTTCGACTTCGTAAGCGTCGCAGAGGAGCACGAGGAGCAGGCGTTCCACACCGAGGGACGGTTCCACCACGTACGGGATGTAGCGCTTGTTCTGCACCGGGTCAATGTATTCCTGCTTGACCTTGGATTCGTTCTGGTGCTGCGTCAAGT
>JAGAHT010000032.1:0-13994 GCA_017626945.1 Fibrobacter sp. | reverse complement strand
CGTTACTCACCCGTTCGCCGCTATGCATTGCTGCACCGCTCGACTTGCATGTATAAGACACGCCACCAGCGTTCGTTCTGAGCCAGGATCAAACTCTTCATTAATTTTTAAAGTCTTGGTCCCGTTAATCACGTTCGTATCATTGACTTTCCAAGAATTCTCTTGGACCCGTCACTAAGCACATCTCCGATTCCTTCAATCTACTCAGCAATCTCTCGGATCGCTGTCCCTTGATCGCGGCTTACTTGGTTCTTCGCTTTCAGCGTTTCGTTTTCGGCCGTCCCTCTCAGGAACGACGCCAATTATAGAATTTTCAGGAACATTTGCAAGGGTGTTTTTGCAGAAAAAATCGCATTTTTTTCTTATTTTCGCAAAAAACGGGAAAGCCACGAGTCTTGCGCAAGGAAAATACCAAAGAGTTCACAAACTATTCACACAAAAATTTCGGGCACTCGAATTTTTCTGCTAAAAATCAAGGCTATTACGCCCGATAGGAGCGAACTATAAGTGAAAAAGGCTCCTTTTCCATGTCAATCGGAGTACTTTCGACCTGCCAACGGAACCATGTCAACTGCCTTTTTGCATAATTGCGGGTCTTTTTCTTAACTTCTTCAAGGACTTCGTCCATTTCTGCCGACGATTTCACCCGCAAAAGTTCCCTATAGCCAAGACTTTGCCACGCAGGAGCGGACAACGGAACATCCTTAGCAAGCACGTTCACCTCGTCAACCCAACCGTCCTGAATCATCTGGTCCACGCGGGAATCAATCCTCTTATATAGGGCATCTCGCTCCCGTTGCAGCCAAAAGATTGGCAACTTCCCTATTCCGCCTTCACGGTCTTTCTGGAATTCCGATAGCCTGCGACCCGTCGCCTTGAACACCTCTACGATTCGAACCAGGCGATGTACATTGTTCGGTTCCACATTCCGCACCAATTCCGGATCAGCCGCCATCGCCATTTTATACAAACTATCGGCACCCTCGCGAGCCGCAAGGTTTTCCAATTCCAGCCGGACTTCTTCAGGAACCGCGGGAATCTGCGGCAAGCCAAGCATCAGGCTCTGCAGATAAAGTCCCGTTCCCCCCACCAGGATATAATTTCGTTCTGGATTCGCAGACAGCAACTCTTTTACTTTGTTACAAAAGCCACCCGCCGAAAAAGACTCCATCGGATCCAGGAAATCAACCAGGTGGTGATTCACCCGCACAAGGCTCGCTGCGTCAGGCTGCGCCGTTCCAATACAAAAGCCCTTGTAAATCTGCCTGGAATCGACGCCGATAATTTCGGCATCATAATGTTCGGCAAGCCGCAAGGATAATTCCGATTTTCCGATTCCGGTCGCTCCGACCAACGCAAACAAGACAGGCATGGCCTCAATTTAGTTATATTATCAGCCACCATGGGAAAAATGAAACACGTTGTCGCCATAATCATCGTTCTTACCTCATTGATCGGAGGTTTCATCTTCCTGCTTCCGAAACTTTCAGGAATGCTAGCGACAGACAGCACCACCAACGCCACGGCCACTGACTCCACCACAGTTCAAGAATCCATTCCAGACACGCTTTCCTTCGAAGAAAAGATGCAGCAGGCCCTGCTCCCTCTGGAAGTCAGCTATTCCAAGCGCAAGAAGCGCCATATCTGGACGATGGGAGGCGGCCAAACCGTCATCATGTACCTCCTGCAAGCCCAAAGATTCATCGAAAAGAACGGCGGCAAGATTCTTTTCATGGAAGAACTCTACAATAACAACGAAGTCTTCCAAGCCGCAAAGGTTGACCTAATCAAGGATAACGGGGATACACTGAACCTCGAATTCCAGGTTTCCCGAAACGAATTCAAGCCGGGGGCCTCCATTCTCGCAGTCGCCTTCCAGGTTACGACCTTAACCCCCGAATTGATCGTCAGCTTGAACCAGCTGGATTTCAAGTACGATTTACTCGTTCCGCCCTTCGGTCCAAGCGACGACTTTTACCGCGATCTGGACAGAATCAAGCGCAAGGAAATCGCCCTGTGGATCCCTATGGAATCCACCAAGCTTAACAAGGCGCACAACAAACTTCGTCCGCTGCGCATCCACCACACCGAAGAACAAATCGAAAACGTCATCACCGAAGCCTACCGCAAGCTCCCCGAAGCCAAGGGAATCGTCAGCCGCTACGGGGAACAAGCCGTTGAGCACAGACAACTCCTGCAAGCTATCTTGAAGCCCACCAAGGAACATGGGCTCTGGTTCGCCGACATCTCCATGAACAAGCTATCCATCGTCCCGCAGACATGCCAAGACATGGAAATGACCTGCAAATGCACGGCACCGTACAATCCCGACAACAGTTCCCTATCGGACTATACCAAGGCCAAACTGCGCGAAGCCAAGCGGAACGGTCTTGCCACCATGATTCTCCCCTTAAACCAAAGTTCTTTGGAAAAGCTCGGCAACCTATCCGAAATAGCTCAGAAACAGGGCACCACCCTCGTAAATTTATCTACCTTTATGAAGAAATGACAAGGAGTCCCGCATGACCGTAAAACTTGGATTTAACGTAGACCACATTGCCACCATCCGCGAAGCCCGCAAGATTTGCGAACCGGATCCCATCGCGGCAGCTGTACTCGCCGAACTCGCCGGAGCGGAAGGCATCACCATGCACTTGCGCGAAGACAAGCAGCACATCCAGGATCGCGACGTCCAGCTTTTGCGCCGCACGGTCACGACCAAGATGAACCTGGAAATCTGTCCCGCCCAGGAAATGGTCCAGGTCGCCATCAACAACCAGCCGGACACCGTGACCCTCGTCCCCGAAATCCACACGGAACTTTCCACCGAAGATGGCCTGAATGTCGCCGCCAAGGTGGCAGACCTCGCAAAGCCCGTCATGACGCTCAAGAACAACGACATTGCCGTAGGTGTGTTCATTGACGCCGAAACGGAACAGGTCAAGGCCGCCAAGAAAATCGGAGCGGACTTCGTGGAATTCAACACGGGCAAATACGCCACCAGCTGCGCCCTCGGCAGCAACGAAGAAGTGGAACGCGAAATTTCCGCCCTCGAAGACATGACCGTTCTCGCCCGCAAATATGGCTTAAAGGTCAAGGCAGGACGCGGCCTGAATTACAGGAACGTCGCCCCCATCGCCGCTATCGAAGGAATCGATGAACTCGTCATTGGCCACAGTATCGTGAGCAAGTCTGTCATGGTAGGCATTGACCGTGCCGTACGCGACATGCTAGAAATCATCAGGCGTTAAGTCAATTACATAGGGGGACGGGGACACCCCGTAACGCCCCGACGCATCAAGGATATCCGGCCCATTCAGCGGCAATACTCGGAGACGCCTTGCGGATTTTTCGGGCCTGTTCACTGTCATCTGCCAGGGCTATATCGCCGCTGGCAATTTTTTGTTTGATTTCTTCAAAAGTTTTCGGCTGTTCCTTTTCCGGAAGTTTGTCGCCCGGAACCAAACAGGGAGCATCGATGGCCGTTTTCGCCTTGTCCTTCACAGGCGTATACTCACGGGCTGCCGGGACCTCGTAGAAACGGTCTTCCTCGGGGCACCACGCCATCAGCTTTTTGCCGTAAACGCAGCCTGCATCGAGACCGATAAATCCCGGACGGTTGACAAAACCCATCTTCGCCCAATGTCCGAAAACGACCGTCTTGTCCCATTTAATTTGTTCAAACCACGGACGATCGTTCCAGAACCTTACAGATAAAAGAACTTCCGGGTCCATGTCCTCTAGTCGGGCCTTTCCGGGCTCAAGCCCGGCATGCACGAGCAGTGCATGGGGCGTATCACGCCACAAAGGCCACTGCTTGACAACCGATACAATATAGGCCCATTCTTCCATCGGAAGTTTCGCAAAACGCGCTCGCTGCTTTTCGGTCCAGCCACTCTCGGGAAGCTCCATCGCGCGTATCAGGTGCTCTTCATGGTTTCCGCGCACCGTAAGGATTCCATTGTCCTCTACGAACCGAAGGGCGCGCATCATGTCGGGCCCCTTGTTGATAACATCGCCCGTCTGATACAACGTATCCTTTCCGCGCACAAAGCCAAACGCCTCTACGATGCGTTCGAGCTCGTCGGCGCACCCATGCACATCACCGATATATAAAGTTCTGCTGTTCATACGAAGAAATCAAATGTGAAATGTGAAGTGTGAAATCACATCCCACGTCAAATTACATTCCTCATTCCACCTTCCACACTATTTAATGTGCACCGCCTGTCGGATTTTGTTAAGTTCGTCGGCAGTCAGTTCGCGGAATTCACCGGCAGGCAATTCTCCCAAAGTCAGCTTGCAATAGCTCACACGCTTGAGGTCTCGGATTTCGTAACCCACGGCACGCATCATACGGCGGATTTCACGGTTCTTGCCTTCGACAAGTACCAGTTCCGCAAAGCCCTTTTCCAAATAGATGTCCGTCGCAAAGGCGATTTCCTCTTCTTCGGCACCTTCTTCGCGGATATCGACACCATCCACCAGTTTCTGGGCGGCATGTTCAGACAGCGGACGATCTGTCCACACATAGTAGCTACGCGGAATTTCATAGCTCGGGTGCGTGAGCCTATGCAGCAGCTCGCCATCATCAGTAAACAGCAACAGGCCACGGCTCTGCAGGTCAAGGCGTCCCACATACTTAAGGCTCTGATAGGCCGGAGGCAAGTAGTCGTAAACCGTGCGGCGACCTTGCGGGTCGGTCTTGGTGCATACGCAACCGGCCGGCTTATGGAACATGATGGTCGTCGTCTTGCGCGGGAGCTTTGCTGGCTTACCATCAACCAGCACAGTATCGGCATTCTCGTCCACCTGATGGCCGAGGTCCTTGATCGTTTCACCGTTCACTTGCACGCGGCCTTCTTCAATCAGGGCGTCGGCCGCGCGACGGCTCGCAATTCCACAAAGAGAGATGAATTTATTGATACGCATAGGAAAGTAGGCAGTAGGAAGTAGACAGTAGGCAGTGGTTAGTGATTAGGTCATCCAGGCTGATTGTCATTCCGGGCTTGACCCGGAATCAGCTTTTTCCGGCATCAGCTTTTTTATCCTCATAAAGCAGTCCGAACCGGAGACCTGCGGTACTTATCTTAAATGTTTCGACGCGGAGTTTCTCCAATAGCGACTTGAGCCAGAAAAGCCCGCAAATAATGACTTCATGGCGGCCGTTTTCCAGTCCCGGGAGCATCGCGCGCAGCTCCTTCGACAAGTTCGAAATCTTCGTCGTCACGGCATCCAGATCACTAATGGACAGTTCCAGACCTTCGATAGCCTTGTAGTCGAACTGTTGCTTGTTCAGGTAAACCATCGCAAGGGCCGTTCCCGTGCCGCCAATCAGGTACACCGGCTTTTTCGTCATACCCTTGAAAGACACTTCCTTGAAGGTTTCCTTCACGAACTTCTTGTATTCGGGGCCAGGAATCGGGCCCATCGCCTTGAACATCTTGAGCGCACCCACCGGAATCGAGAACGTGGTATCGCCGTTGCTGAGTTCCGTAGAACCGCCACCGATATCAATCGTCACAATACCTTCGCCATGCCATTCCTTGACGGAACGGTAGGTGAGCTTGCCTTCTTCTTCGCCGCTGATGATTCGCGGCTTCATCCAGAGTGTCTTCTCGACGGCGGCAATGACTTCGTCAGGGTTCTCGGCATTGCGCATCGCCTCGGTCATCACGGCGGCCTTGAGGTTTGCCCCCAAGGCATGCAAGTCCATGCGGAACTTCGTCATGATGGCTTCGAGTTCCTTGATTCGCTTTTCGGTAATGGCGCCGTGCTCGTAAATGTCTTCGCCCAGGCGACAGACTTCAACTTTCTGCAGCTTCGGGACAAGCACCTTGCGCGGGGCGGCCCCCTCTTCGGTAGCGGGAGCGTCTTCGAAAGCCGCAATCAGAAGAATGCAGCTATGGCTCCCGATATCGACGGTGGCAATCAGTTTGTTATCCATTGGATGCCTCGTCGGTGCTGCCGGAGGCCGCTTCATCTTTGGCCTTCAGCATGCCACTTTTAATCTTCTCAGCAATCTTTGCCGGATTCGTCAGGAATTCCTTCGCAAAAGCAATCGCTTCCTCCACCACGGAATCCGGGTGTTTCCCGTTCCAACTGGCGACCAAGTCGCCCGATTCACTACCGAGTTCCTTGCCTTCGCGAATTTCCTGCCCCATCTTAAGGGCAAGCAACAGTCCGAGTTCAAAGGCGCGGGGTTCATTTTTACCATCAAGAAGCTTTTCAACGCGCTTGACACGTTCTTCGTAAGGGATATTCTCTAATTCGGCGAGATCTTTTTCTGAAATCATGCCCCAAAAATAGAAAACGAGTTCCGGACTTGTCCGGAACTCGCCAACAAAGGAGAAAATTGTTGAGATTACTTCTTTGCAGCCTTCTTAGCAGGAGCCTTCTTGGCGACCGGCTTCTTTGCAGCGGGCTTCTTGGCAGCAACCGGCTTCTTTGCAGCAGGCTTCTTGGCAGCGGCCGGCTTCTTGGCTGCGACCGGCTTCTTTGCAGCAGCGGGCTTCTTGGCTGCGACCGGCTTCTTTGCAGCAGCGGGCTTCTTTGCAGCGGCCGGCTTCTTTGCAGCAGCGGGCTTCTTTGCAGCGGCCGGCTTCTTTGCAGCAGCAGGCTTCTTGGCAGCAGCGGGTTTCTTAGCAGCAGCGGGCTTCTTTGCAGCAGCCGGCTTCTTTGTAGCAGTCTTTGTAGGCATTTTTTTCTTCCTTATGGTTATGTTGTGAATTATCTGTGTATAAAATAACTTATTTTCACAAATAATCAACACTTTTTTTCAAAAAAATTAAAAAAAAATTCATTTTTTACAAAAAAAATGATTATAGAAAGAATATTTTTCGGTGAATAATGTTGAAATTAATTTGTTCAAAGTTCAAAAAACCACGCAGGCCACCACTTTGTCAACAAAAAAATTCCCGAAAAAAAATCGGGAACCCTTCTATCAAAAAAAAGATTTCAAGTCGTAACTTAAAGAATATCAAACAGATACGAGCGAACTTCATCTATTCGGATTCTGCACACTGTCGATATATTTCTTAAATCCTTCAACACCGAGGCTGAACATATCCACGAACTTCGTTGCGAACGGAGGCAGCTTGCGCTGGTGCATCCCCAGGGCGTCGTGCATCACGAGCACCTGGCCGTCTGTAAACTTTCCGCCGCCAATACCGATCGTCACCGCGTTCACCATGCCGGTAATCTTGGTACCGAGCTCTTCGGGAATGTGTTCCAGCACCATCTCGAAACAACCCAGGTCGTCTACGAACTTGGCCGCCTTGATGATTGCAGCCGCTTCTTCTTCGGTGCGGCCCTTCTGCTTAAAGTTTTCGGCCGTCTGCGGCAAAAGTCCAAGGTGAGCGCAAATAGGAATGTCGTGGCTCAGCAAATATTCGTGCACGCCCGCGGGGGTGCCCTCAATTTTGACGCAAGAAGCTCCCACGTCCATAAAGCGGCGTGCGTTATCGTATGCCGTTTGCGGGTCCTTGTCGCTCAAGTAGGGCATGTCGGCCACCACGTGGGTGTTCGGTGCCCCGCGGCAAACCGCGGCCACAAAAATCAGCATCTCGTTCATGCCAATTTCGCGGGTGCTCTTGTAGCCGAGCATGGTGTTTGCAAGACTGTCGCCTACCAAAATCTGGTCCACACCTGCCGCCTCTGCCATCTGGGCAAAAGCGTAGTCGTAGGCGGTAATCATCGAAACTTTTTCGCCTTTAGCTTTCTTGTTCTTTATGTCGATTGGGCTGAGCATAACTTACGAACCTCCTGTAGCCATGAAAGGGAATGGATTTCTTTCAGGAATCCGATGTGATTGCGTAGATAAGATAGCAAAGCATTCTCCACAAAAACGCGACCGTTCAGATTTTGGGGAGCATCAAGGCCGTTTTTTTCACATAGATATAACTCCCAAAGGCCTTTCAGCGTTTTCTGGCGCGCCCTTGCGCTCTGCACACCCAAGCAATGTCTGCAAAGAAGCGCTCCCGTTTCAGGGAAAAAATCTGCCGCCGGTTCAACAAGCGGCTTCTCGCAGCGGCTGCATACACCCAGTTCCAGATGGTATCCCCACAGGTCGCTGATATCGAGCAGCCACTTGGCAAAGACACCCTCGGCAGGATTCGACCGGTCAAGTTGCGAAAGCGCACTATCCAACAGGGCGAATTCATCTGGCAAGGGAACGCCTTGAGGGGCGTAACGCAAGACGATTTCGGCCATGACCTGGGCTACAGCAAGCTCCATAAGGGAGGCCCGCAAGGTTTCTCTCCAGTTGATAATCGAGGCTTCCTTGATAAACTGCAGTTCCGTCGAAGGATTCTGCCGGAAAACCACCTCCGACAACGCCAGCGGATCAAGCGCACCCTTGAACGGGGATTCCTTTCGTTTTGCGCCCTTGACAATAAAGCTCACCACGCCACACTCTTCCGTGAGCGCCTTCACAATAAAGCTAGAGTCGCTGTACGCGAACCGGTGCAGGACTATGCAACGAGACTTGATCATAGACGAGAGACAAAAGACGAGAGACGAAAGAGGCGAACGCCCATTATAATTCTCTCGTCTCTAGTCTGTAGCGAGTTTACGAGCGTTCTTTCGTCTAATCCTTCGGGAACGGAGGCCAGCCCATCACCTGTCCACCGAGCACGTGCAGGTGAATGTGAAACACCGTCTGGCCAGCGTCGGCCTTGCAGTTGAATACGAAACGAGCACCGGATTCTTCGATCCCCAGTTCCTTCGCAATAATCTGAGCGCGGTAAAGCATCTTGCCTACCAGTTCGCAGTCGGAAGGCTGCATGTCCATGATGGTCGAAATGTGGCGCTTGGGCACTACCAAAAAGTGCACCGGGGCCTGCGGGGCAATATCGTAGAAAGCAAAGACGTCATCGTCTTCGTAGATTTTCTTGGAAGGGATTTCACCCTTGATGATTTTACAGAAAAGGCAATTTTCACTCATAATGATTACAAGGTAGTAAAATTGCCACCGCTATTTCTTCTTTTTTCCCGGAGGGCCAGGCATGAAGGGGCTGCTTACGGAGGATTTTTCCTTGGTGGAGCCGAGTGTTTCCTGGCTTACGACCACGGAATCGCCCACGGAAAGGCCCTTGAGAATCTGGATGTTCACGCCATCACTGATGCCGGTCTTGACAGGGCGGGGGGCGGCCTTACCGTCGATACTTACCCACACGAGGTTGCCACTCGGTTTCTTGCCGTCAGCGCGCTTCTTGAAAGACTTGGGGAAACTGCCGGGGGGTGGGAAATTACCCTTTTTGAAGTCGCCCTTCGGGACATCGCCGGCGTTAAAATTCGCATTGGCGTGGCCATCTTTCACGGAGGAACTGTCGCCAGATTCGTGCGGTGGGCGCATTCCCTTGGGCGGTTCTGCCATCGGGGTGCCGTCGGCGGGCGTGAACTTGAGCGCCTTCACCGGAATCGCGATAGCGTCAGTTATTTCCTGGGTCACGATGGTGCAGGTCGCGGTCATGCCGGGGAGCAGTTTCTGTTCCGGGTTCTCGGCGGAAATCACGACCGTGTAAGTCACCACGTTGCTCGTGGTCGTCGGATTCAGGCGAACCTCCTGCACGGTACCGTTAAACGTTTCGTTCTGGAAGGCGTCCACGGAGAACGTGACGCGTTGGCCCTGCTTGACCTGCCCGATATCGGCTTCGTCCACGTCGGCCATCACCTTCATCTGGCTCAAGTCCCTGGCGATCACAAATAAAGTAGGAGTACTCATGGAAGCAGCCACCGTCTGGCCGACTTCTACGGCGCGTTTCAGAACCACCCCATCAATGGGGCTCTTGATAGTCGCATAGCTCAAGTTAAGGCGGGCCTGATTGACTTCGTTCTGGCTGCGTTCTACGGAGAGTTTCGCCGAATTCATATTATATTCAGCGGTTTCAAGTTCCACAGCACTTGCGGAATTACTTTCGGAAAGTTTCTTGACGCGGTTATAGGTCGATTCCTTGTACTTGTAGTCGGTTTCGGCGCTACGGTAGGCGATTTCGGCCTGCGCGAGTGTGGCCTTGAGCTTGGACTTGTCGAGTTCTGCGATGACCTGGCCCTTTTTGACCTTGGAATTGAAATCGACGTTGATTTTCGCGATGTCACCCGACACCTGCGTGCCGACTTCAACCTGGTCGACGGGTTCCAACGTACCAGTCGCCGAAATGGTAGTCGAAATCGTGGTCTGCGTGACCTTCACGCTCACGAGCGGGCCTGCGGCGTTTTCGGCAGCCGCCGAAAAAAAGAACATCTTGACGCCATAAGCGATAGCGCCAAGAATCACGAGGATGATGAAGATTTTCAAAAGCTTTTTCATAAACGCTACCTAAAAATAGAAAGTCTTACCCGTTTTTCGAATAATTAGATGCGCTTGAACGACAAAAGGTTGCCTATTCGCAAGAGTTTATTCCCAATTTTTTATATTATATCCAAGATTTTTCGACTTAGTCATTCTCGACCGAAGGGAGGGAATCCAATACTGGATCCCGTCGCTGCGCTCCAGGATGACCAAACTGCCGATTGACTACTATCAATGACACGTATCGCAAAAAAAGATGATTCCGCAGAAGTCCGCCGCATCACTTGGGTGGGGCTCGGCTGGAACGTAGCCTTGTCGGTAGGCAAGTTTTTTGCAGGTTATTTTGGCGGATCTCAAGCACTTATTGCCGACGCCATTCACAGTGCATCTGATTTTATCACGGACATAGCGATTATCGTAGGGGCCCGCTTCTGGAATTCGCCACCCGACGCGAAACACCCGTATGGGCACCGGCGATTCGAGACCTTGATTTCGGTCGGAATAGGACTTGCGGTTTGCGCCGTGGGTCTCGGCCTCGGTTACAATGCCGTCGTGGCACTCACGAACAGCGAGCAGTCGCACCCCGAATGGATTGCGGCGATTATGGCAGCAGTTTCAATCATCGTGAAAGAGGTGCTTTTCCGCTACACCCGGGCGAAAGGTCGCGCCATACGAAGCGAGGCCGTCGAAGCAAACGCTTGGCACCATAGGAGCGACGCCTACAGTTCCATACCGGTCTTGATTGCAGTCTTGTTCGGGATTCTTTGTCCGACGCTTTGGTTTGCAGACTCCGTAGGCGCGATTATCGTTTCTGTATTCATTCTGCATTCGGGCTTTGAAATTGCGTGGCCGGGAATCCATCGTGTGGCCGACGAAGGCGCAAGCGAAGAAATCGCCCAAAAGTTGCGCGAAGTGGCGCTCAGTTGTCCGAACGTAATTAGCATTCACGGGTTCCGCACGCGTTACGTGGGTTCTGATTTACATGTAGATTTGCACGTCGTTGTCCCTGCCGACATGACACTCTTGGCCGCCCACGATTTGGCCGAAGAAGTGGAGCGCCGTATTATTGAGGCAGGTGAAAACGTAGTCGACGCGCTTGTGCACATCGACCCGTACGACGAAAGAAAAGTGAAATAAGTAGAGATCCTTTTTGATTTTACTAAATTCAAACTTATGAAAAAATTCGCAAGAAAAATTTCCAGCCTTGTAGCATGTATCGCGGGAGCATTGATGTTTGTGACTCCGGCGGAGGCCCAAGTCAACCTGACAGTACACAAGGAAGTTTTGCCCAACGGGCTCACGGTGCTTCTGCATCCGAACAAGCAGGCCCCTACAGTGAGCTGCCGCCTGTTTTACGTAACGGGCTCCGTGCACGAAGTTCCGGGAAAATCGGGTCTTGCACACATTTTGGAACATGAACTTTTCAAGGGCACAAAGAAAGTCGGCATAACTGACAGCATTGCCGACGCCAAGTTTATGGCGACACAAGATAGCCTGCAAGCCTTGATCCGCCCGGCGATTTTGGCAGGTGACACCGCTAAGGTGAACAAGCTCACTGCCGAACATGATTCCGTGGTGAACGAACACCGCAAGATTTTTGTGAAGGACGAACTTTGGAGCGCTTACCAAGCCGCCGGTGGCACAGGTCTGAACGCCTTTACTAGCGATCTCATGACCGCCTATATCGTGACGCTTCCGAAGAACAAGATTGAACTTTTCATGTGGCTCGAAGCAGACCGTATGCAGAACGCCGTGCTGCGCGAGTTCTATTCCGAACGCATGGTCGTGCGCGAAGAACGCCGCATGCGCTACGACGACAAGCCGACAGGCCGGTTCATCGAGACACTCAATTCCATGATTTACGAGGCTTTCCCGTACCGCGTGCCGACAATCGGCTGGCCAAGCGATATCATGAACTTGACGCGCGAAATGGCCGACGAACATTACCGCAAGTATTACAAGCCGCGCAACGCAATCCTTGTACTTGCAGGCGACCTCGACACGACCGCAACCATGGAAATGGTCAAGAAATACTTTGGCCCGATTCCGACCGGCGAAGCGTTCCCGCCACTCACGATTCGTGACCCCGAACAGGCCGGCGAAAAACGGCTGACTGTCACACGCCCCGACGCCCCCAACATGTATGCATTGACCTTCAAGACACCTGAAGTCGGCGACAGCATTCTTTATCCGCTCGACATTGCCGAGGGCGTCTTGAACGGCCGCTCCGGCAGACTCTACAAGCGCCTAGTACAAGAAGAAAAACTTGCCGTGAGCGTGAGTGCCAGCAACAGCCCGAACAAGTACATTTCGGAATTCGGTGTCACCGTGAACATGCGGCCAGATGCAGACCCAGCGAAAGTCGAAAAAATCGTGTGGGAAGAACTCGAAAAACTCAAGACCGAACCCGTGACCGAACGCGATTTTCAGAAGGTCAAGAACCGCGCCTACGCCGGGCTCGTACGCAGCCTGACCGATATGGAAAATGTGGCGACCATGCTCGCCTGGTACGAAATGTTCGGCGATTACCGCCTCTTCTTAAATTGGGCTGACCAGCTCAATAAAGTTTCTGCAGCAGACGTTCAGACAGCAGCCCAGAAGACTTTCGTAAAAGAAAAGTCTGTCGCGGGATTTCTTCTTAAAAAATAAATTTCACTAAAAACACAAGCAAATAAGCCGGACCTCGTCCGGTATATCATTACTGTGCGAACTTCGCAATTTCTTGCCCGATTTCGCGGGCTTTTTGCGGATTTTCGTTGTAGATGGCGTCAATCTTTTGACAGCCCAGTTCTAGCAGTTTGCGAGCCATCGACGAATCACGCTTCTCGCGCAAGTCACGGAGCGCAAGGTCTATCAGCTTGACATCAGCCTGAACCGGATAGCCCTTCATAAATTCGTAGAACAGCTTAATTTGTTCGTTATACTGTTCTTCAGTTTCGAGCGCAAGCAAGAACGGAATCACGCGCGTATTCAGGAGCTTGCCTAAATCGCCCATGAAGGTGTTCAATGTAAGCCCCTTCGGGAACAATTCTTCGGAATCATTCTGCAAGTCTTCGGTATCCATGAATGCGCCCGACTCGATTTGTTCCAAAGCATCGTTCAAGAAATCCATTTCTTTTTTGCGAGCCTGTTCGCGGAAACGCGCCTGGTAATAAATCGGGAGCGTCGTGAGGCAAAAGTGAGCCTGCCCCGCGCCAATGAATTCACCGATGTAATAGATGTCAGCATCCTCGGCGAGAATGTCTTCTTCGCGGGTAAAGTTACCGATTTTCGCCGGAATCGGGATGACTTCCATGCTCGAAAGTTCGTGCAGGCGTTCGCGCATCTGTTCCACATCCATATCGGACGGGAGTTCCACGCCATCGGCCTGCATCGATTCCAACATATCGTTGATTTTGTCATCGACAGCTCGGTCAAGCGCCTTCTTGCTAGGTACGCGCGGCGAGAACATGCGGAAATCACCTTCCAGCGCCAAGAGCCCGTTCTTGATCATGTCATCGAACGGTGTGCCGCTATCCCGTTCGTCCGGGTTCGGCAAAATCTTGGCGTAGGCAATCATGCGCCCGCACAGGTTGTCGTCGTTTCCTTTTTTCTGCTCAATACCTAACATACTGGGAGCAATATAGTAAATAGTTGGCAGTAGGAAGTAGGAAGGAGAAAGGAGTGTGAGAGGTGAGATGTGAGATGTGAGATGTGAAATGTG
>JAGAHT010000031.1:0-41786 GCA_017626945.1 Fibrobacter sp. | reverse complement strand
GCACCGTTTTCGTCTTCGAGAATTTGGACTGCGGCGAAATCGGTTTTCTTCGGTTCAACGGTCAGCGTTCCGCTTGCGAATGAAATATCATAGTTGTCGGCGGTCAGGCCGCTAGGAGTAATCGCGTATGTGCCTACATTGCCGTATTGTTTGTAGTCGGTATTGAACGCCAAAGTTCCTCCCAAAACAGATGCGTCATCTGAGCCGACAAAGCCGCTGTATTCAACGCCGTCGTTTGCAGGTTCATCACCGTAGACAATGGTCATATCCTTTGCGGTAATGGACAAGGCCTTCGGGGCGATGGTCACTTCAACAGTCTGCGCAATCACGGCATTCCAGTTGTCACTGCCGTCCACCTTATAATGTACGGTGTAGGTTCCGGCAGCTGTTGCTGTCGGAATTTCGGCAGAATAAATACCGTCGTCGAGGCTATACAACATTGTACCGTCTCCGGCAGAGACAAGTTCCTGCGCTTCTCCTGTATAGGTAATAACATTAGCAGTCGGGGCAGATGGTGTCTGTTTTGGCTTAACGGTCAGATACCCCGGGAGTCCGCCTTTCCCGTCGATAATGGCATAGCTGCTTCGGCTGGCTTTGGCTTTGGCTGCTTCGAGATCATTGCCGTTGCTTTCCCAAACAGCAACTCGAACATCTTCCCACCTCGATCCGTTGCCGCCTCTTAATAGGTTACAGCCATAGAACATCTGATCGGAAGATGTCACGTTTTCCATACTCCATGCGCTGTTGACATAGATAGTGGTAAGACTCCGCGATCCGAACATTTTGGACATATTGGTAACACCTGATATATCGGCATTACTCAGGTCAATGGTAATTAAATTAGTATAATTCAAGAACAATTCTGAACAATCGGCAGGCAGCACCGTTCCCGGCTCGCAGACAACAGAAGTTACAGGGCTTTCTTTGACAATGGCACCATAGTCACCTATTATTGCTCCGTATGCTTTTACCTCGTCTGCATCAACATTGCCATTTAACGTCAGCACGCCTGTTGCTTCGTCGAATGCCGCTGTGGTCTGGATAAAGGTAGCACTTACAGTCACGCCGCCCCTTGGCATGACAAATTCTCTGTTTGACAAGGACACATCATTATCCGATGCATCTTTAACAGTGAGCGATTGCAGAACGTAGCCTGACTCTGGGGTAACGGTCAGAGCAACTAACTTGCCAGCCTTTGCTGTGGTCTTGTCCGCCGTCACCGTGCCGCCTGTGATTTCTTCATCAATAGTAACGTTGTAATCGATATCGTCCTTTGGTACGATAATTCGGCGGTTTCCGTCCTCGTTGATAGTAAAGTAGTCGCTGGCGATTGAGGTCACATCAGTCTCACCGTGTTTGTATGTTACAATCTCGCTGATGCTCGATGCATCCACGAGGTCGATGTCTGTGGTGATTGTCACCGTACCGACAACTGTGTTGCCATAGGAATAAGCACCACCTTTTCCGATACCGCTGCCTGGAAAGAATTGATTTGTTCCTCCTATTGCGGTTACCGTTCCGCCCTTGATGGTGATGTTACCGATTGTAGCCGTATGATTAGCATCATCACCAAAACTTACGCCCGTACCGATACCAGCACCCATGCCTTTGCCGGTCGCCGTGATGTTTCCGCCCTCGATGACAATATCGCCACCCGTAGCGTCCACTTTCCAAGCACGGCTCAGACCGATGCCTGCGGAATTATTAGCACCGTTTGCCGTCAGCGAGCCGTTGCCCTTGATGGTGAGCGTAGTGCCTGAACCGCCGACCTGAATGCCCGCCATATTTGTTGCTCCACTCACGCTGTTCGTGCCGACGAGGGTAATCTCTGTCGTACCTGCGCAGATGATGCCACCGGTGATGGTCACATCGCTCAGCGTAATCTTTGCATCTGCGGCAATCGTCACCGTGCCCGATGTAGAACCTGTCAGCACGTCACCGTCCTGCGCGGTATATTGGTCAGAAAGCAGAGCAAGATCAATTGTCTGTTCTCCTTCGGCTTCTACACCAGCTGGAAACATACAGATTAACAGCACTGTTAAAAATAATGAAAACAACAAATGTAGCTCTTTAATGTTGTTTTGGTCTGCCATTTTTCCTTCTTATGGTTTAAACGCCAAAAACACCAAACAGCGTAACCGTCTGGTGTTGACTTTTAGTTTGTATTTTGAAAATTTTAGTTCTTAGTGAACATTTGTGCCCCCCCCCCGCAAAATTCGTGCCTAGCGACGCAGGGGCGAGATCCGCCAAAGTCAAGGCAGACATACTGTCGAGGTCAAAGCACCGTGGGTAGTCAGGGGGCATCAGAAACATACGAAAAAGTTACAAAAATTTGGAGTGGGTGTCAAAAGGGGGCTTTTTTAGTGCTTATTTCTTCTCTAAGATTTCCCAATGTCCACCGAAATCTCCGCCGTTTCGCTTGATTATCCCCTGTTTCTTCAGTTTGTTGATGTGTTTCTGGACTGCAGAAGGGGCTATTCCCATGAATTCGGAAAGTTTTATTCGGGTGATGTAAGGGTCATTTATTATCGCTTGCAATACAACTGCCGTGCGGTCCGTATCATTTGTCTGACCACCTGTCTGACCACCCTTGCCATCTTCATTGTTGTCGTTAGATTTTTCGTTATGGGATGATATCAAGGTGGCTTTCACTTAGAACTTTAGTTCTTAGTCGCTGTTATCCACTATGTGGAGAACCGGGCAACCCATAAGTAGCATGCGAGCCGAATGCAGCGAAAACAAGTTAGCTTGTTTTCATTGCTGAGGCGATGCTGCGGACGCCGTAGGCGTCAAATATAGCCTGACCCACGCTCGTGGGAAACGCTCATAAAAAATGGCGGGACAGTTTGCCCCGCCTGATTAGGTTGAACCTGGGTCTTTCTACCAGCTCACAATAATATGTTTAGGCTTCGAACCAATTCTCCAATTTTAGGGGAGTGATTTTTGCGATAGGTTCGAAATCTTTTGTATTCCGCGTTACAAGGATCAAATCGTTGGCCAAGGCTGTTGCTGCGATTTGAGAGTCGCATATCGGTCTTGGTTGCCCAGCCTTGTTGCATTTGGCGACTACCTCGGCATAATAAGCCGCCGCAGTTGCGTCATACGGAATGACATCAAATTTTTGCTTTACGATATCGACATATTCTTTCAGTCTGTTCTTTCGGGAACCGTCTGGCAGGAGTTCGACACCGAAGAGAGCCTCTTGCAAAGTTATTGCCGAGATTGCACATAAAGGCTCAAATCTTTGTATGTTTGTCAATACGTTAGCGTTTGGCTGAGGCTTGGAAAGTTCGGAAATAAGATTGGAATCCAGCAAGAATCTCTTGTCCATCTTACCCCCAGATATTAGCCTTGCTTGCATCGGGATATTCTACGACGCGTCCAGCCTCAAGGTCCTTGGAAAAATCGTCATCAGGCGAACACCTCTGACGCCAGCCTTTGAGTGCGTCAAGAAAAGACTCTTTGCGGTTGAGAGTCTCGTTCATATCGCGCTCAATCTTCCCAAATTCCATTTTTAGTTTCAGGTAGAGAACAAACTTCTCTACCTGCGAGATATACTCGCTGGGCAGGGCTCGAATTTCTTTATTCAAAACATCCGTAGTCATGATTTTGTCCTCTTTTTCTAATAATATATCTTTTTTGAGTAAAAAAAGCAAGCCTAGCTGCATTCGCGTTAGGCCTCCAGCCACTTGGCAACTTGTTGCCTTAGTGGCTATGGTCCCCTTTAGGGGAGATAGTGACCTCTTGGGGCGGCACTGTGGTGCCGTTTTATGAGGTTGGGCGGGAACGGAGTTATGCAAGACTTAGAGCTTTAGTTCTTAGTCGTTGTTATCCACTTTGTGGATAACCGGGCAACCCATAAGTAGCATGCGAGCCGAATGCAGCGAAAACAAGCTAGCTTGTTTTCATTGCTGAGGCGATGCTGCGGACGCCGTAGGCGTCAAATATAGCCTGACCCACGCTCGTGGGAAACGCTCGTAAAAAATGGCGGGACAGTTTGCTCGCCGAATTAGGTTGAACCTGGGTCCTTCGACCAGCTCGCTAATAATATACATTTTTACTCTCAAAACAGCGAAAAATAAACAAGTATTGACTCCGACAGGGCTTTTGGTTATATTAGAGTGATGTATAGGAGCGAAGTTTTCAATGGTTTTGTTGGACGAATTGACTTATTTAGGCAATCTCTTAAAGGCTGCGGGCATTAAGACGCTGATGTCTGATGGCTCAAGCACGAAGATGTCGGTAGAATGCGATGGTCGTTCCTATTTGATAACGCTGGATCCTATTATGGATTCTTTGAAATTTCTTGACGTAAAAGCGTCTGTAGAAGTCGATTCCTTAACTCCTGAACAAGCATTTTTTCGTATAACAGGGAAGAATATATAGGGAGGCTAGGCTAAATACCGTGTTCGCCAATGCTCCTTGCCAATTTGCTCAATAGCGTCAGCTCCTAATACGCCGCTTTCCCACAACGCGTCAGCTTCTTTCTGGACTTCTTTTTCGAGCCTTTTAGACGAATCGCCATCAAAGGTCTTTTTTGCTTTTGTCGGTCATGCCTAATCTGGACTGGTACGCTGTTGTACGAGTGCGAAATGGTATTGTCGTATTCATAGGGTAGTCTGGAAAAAAGACTGAATCAAAAAAATTCCGGATCGTTCGAACAAACGTCCGGGAACAAGGAGCATAAAAAAAGCCGCTCTGGTGGGTCTGTCTCGTCTAGAGACCTGCGGCTCGCGATTGCTGACTGGAGCGGCTACGACGCCGGCGCTTCTTATCCACCAGAGGGGCTCAATCATTAATATACCACTTTTTTTTGAAAGTGGTACAATTTTTTTTATAAATCATATTCCAACTTGGAATAATATTCCAACTAGGAAGAGCCGGTGCTAACCGATAAACCCGTGCGGGGTAAAGCCGAGGCCTTTTACCAGCTCGAAATCCTTGCAACTGTTGACGCCGGCGGTAGTGAGCATGTCGTCGGTAATGGCTGCGTTTGCGCCACTCTTGAAGGCGCGCTTGCCGTCGTCGCCCAAGACGCCGCGGCCACCTGCGAGGCGGATGAATGCCTTCGGGTTGATGAATCGGTAAATCGCCACGATGCGGCAGAACTCATCGTTCGTGAGCTTCGGGAGGTTCTCGTAGGGCGTGCCCGGAATGGCGTTCAGCACGTTCACCGGTGTGGACTTGACGCCGAGCTTGCGGAGGTCCAGGCACATGTCGATGCGGTCTTCCATAGTTTCACCAAGGCCCATAATGCCGCCGCTGCAGATTTCGAGACCTGCGGCAAGTGCATTTTGCAATGCGCCGATTTTGTCGTCGTAGGTATGCGTGGTGCATACGTCGGGAAAATGCCTGCGGTACGTTTCCAGGTTATTGTGGAAGCGGGTGAGTCCCGCTTCTTTCAGCTTGTCAAACTGTTCGCGATTCAAAAGCCCTGCCGAAAGGCAGACGGAAAGCTTCGTCTCTTTCTTGAGTCGGCGAATGGCTTCACCAATCTGTTCCACGTCGCGGTTCGAAAGGGTTCGGCCCGAGGTCACGATGGAGTAACGTGGAATGCCTGCGGCTTCCTTCTTCTTGGCGTCTTCGATGATTTCGTCGGCGCTGAGGAGCTTGTATTCGGGGGCGCCGGTGTGGTAGTAGCTGCTCTGGGCGCAGTACTTGCAGTTTTCGGAGCAGCGGCCGCTGCGTGCGTTCACGATGGAGCAGAAGTCAAAGTCGTTGCCGTGGAACTTTTCGCGGATTTCGTTGGCGGCGTCACAGAGTTCCTGGAGGTCTGCATCTAGCAGGCGGAGGGCCTCTTCGCGGGTGATTTCGTAGCCCTCAAGTACCTTATTCTTGATTTCTAGGACAAATGACATAGACATTTCCTTTAGAATTGCGACCAAATATAGAAAAATAGGGGCTTTTGGCGTTATTTCTGTTGTTTGTAGCGCAAAATCGAATGTTTCAAAAAATTTATGTATATTTGAAATGAAAGAAGGGATATGGTATGAATGTTCGATGTAACAAGAACATTTTGATTGTTGACGACGACTCGATGGCCAGAAAGTTGGCTGAATTCGTGCTGACGAAGGACGGTTATAACGTTACGTCCGTGGATTCTGGTGAAGCCTGTATCGAGTGTCTGAAAAAGGATTCTAACATAGATCTGGTTCTTCTGGATATCGAAATGCCGCAACTGAATGGTATCGAGACTCTAGAAAGAATCCGCTCGGAAAAGACCATTGCCGAAACAAGGGTGATTTTCCTGACTGCAAACGATTTCAGCAAGTTCGAGGAAGATTCCAAGCGTCTGGGAGTCCTGGATTTTATTTCAAAGCCTTTGTTCGGACCGGAGATCCTGGAACGGATCAAGAAAGTCTTTGCCAAAGAGCAGGTGTGCGACAAGGAAACGGTGCTGGTGATTGATGATGATCGCATGAACCTGAAGTTTGCCGAACACATGTTGAGCTCGGTATATCATGTCGTGACGGCTCAATCCTACCGTGAAGCGCTGGACTACCTGTCGAAGGAAATACCTTCGATGGTGCTCCTGGATGTGCACATGCCGGACATGGACGGCTTTGAACTTTTGGCGGAAATCCGCAAGATCAAGAGCTGCGAAGATTTGCCGGTGATATTCCTGACGGCGGACAGTGACCGCGAGACCGAGGTCCGCGTGTTCCGTGAGGGTGGCCTGGACTACATCCAGAAGCCTTTTGTCCCGGAGGTTGTGCTGGAGCGCATCAAGCGCATTCTGTCGTTGCGCAAGTTGCAGGCGTCGCTGGAAAGCGAAGTGGAGCGCCGGACGGCGGAACTCGAAGAAAGCAAGCGCAAGCACGAAATCCTTTCGTTGCAGGTCGTGAAGACTCTTGCCTCGGCGATTGATGCCAAGGACCGTTACACCAACGGTCATTCCAGCCGCGTCGCAAAATACAGCAAGGAAATTGCACTCCGAGCGGGCAAGCCTATCGAGTACCAGAACGAGATTTACTTCGTGGCACTTTTGCACGATATCGGAAAAATTGGTGTTCCCGACAATATCCTGAACAAGAATTCCAAGCTGACGGATGAGGAATACGAAACCATCAAGCAGCATCCGAGCATTGGTGTGGAAATCTTGCGGAACATCACCGAGATGCCGAATATCGAAATCGGTGCCCATTATCACCACGAACGTTTTGACGGCAAGGGTTATCCTGAAGGTCTTGCCGGTTACGATATTCCTGAAATTGCCCGCATTATCGCCGTGGCCGACGCCTAAGACGCCATGAGCAGCCGTCGCAGTTACCGTGCTGCGTTACCGCAGGAGGCTGTCCGTAAAGAAATCGTGAATGGACGTGGTCATCAGTTCGATCCTGGATTTGCTGATATCATGCTCAAGATGATTGACGAGGACGTCCGCTACGAATTGCGTGACGATGGGCTGAACATGTAAACAGGGGTAAAGAATGCCGACTCCAGATTCTTGTGACATATTCGAAGAAAATGAACGTCGGGTTCTGCGTACACTGACGCGCGTGATGCGCTGGTTGTGGGTGACGTTCCCGTTTATTTATCTCGGAAACATGTTGGGGTTGTTCCAGATTGCCTATTCCGACTTGAACATTTCAACGGGAATCACGCTAGTCGTCTTGTGGCTTCCGACCATTATCGAACGCATGAATGCGCCTCTCGTATTGCGGCGTTACTTTTGTGTGCTTGGAATCGCGTGCTGTATCGCGATGCTTGCCTCCAACGCAAACATTGGCGTCTACATGACTTATGCTCTTGCCATGGTGACGAGTCTCCTGTTTTTCGATCCGTTCTTCACATTCAAGATTTCGATTGTCAGTTTCCTTTTAATAGTCGTCTCGTTGTTCTTTAGGGCGCATGGTGCGAACCATGGTGAATTTGAATCGGATACCCTTTGGTGGATTTCTCGCAGCGCGGGTTTCTTGATCGAAGCAATCGCAATGACACTCGTGTGTACCGTGATTGCGCAGCTGACGCATTACCTGCTTAAGAATTTGGATAATGAACGCAAGAAGGCGATGAGTGCCGAGAAGAAGGCCGAGCATTCCGAAGAGCTGCGCAAGGCGTGGACAGAAGCTGAAGAAGCGCGAAAGGATGCCGAGGCGGCGAATATGGCGAAGAGTCTGTTCCTAGCCAATATGAGCCACGAAATCCGCACCCCAATCAATGGAATCCTCGGAATGAATGCGATGCTCCTGAAGGAATGTAAGGAAGGGGCTCCGCTTGAATATGCCCAGAATATCCAGAATGCAGGGCATACGCTACTGTCGCTGGTGAACGATATTTTGGACATCACGAAGATTGAATCGGGAAAGATGGAACTGGTGGTCGGTGATTACGACTTGTTTGCGGTCTTGAACGATTGCTACAGTATTGCCAGTCCCCGTGCCCAGAGCAAGAATCTGGAATTCAATTTCAATGTCAAACCGGAAATTCCTTCGTTGTTGGAAGGCGACGAGGTGCGTCTCCGCCAGATCGTGAATAATCTGCTTTCGAATGCAATCAAGTATACGCCGAAAGGATCCGTTGACCTGTCGGTAGATTTCAAGGAACTGCCTAGAGAAAACGGAAAACAGCGCGTAGAACTTATGATTGTCGTTGCCGATACAGGTGTCGGCATTCGTTCCGTGGACCGCAGCAAATTGTTCCAGAGCTTTGAACGGATTGACCTGGAACGCAACAGGAACATCGAAGGGACAGGGCTTGGGCTGAACCTGACCAAGAAACTGATCGAGATGATGGACGGTTCCATTTCGGTGAAGAGTATCTATGGTACGGGTTCCGTATTTGAGGTGCATATTCCGCAAACGGTTCGTGGCGAAGGAATTGTCGGTGACTTTATGGCGCGTCACAAGGCGTTTGTCTCGGTCAAGTCCGAAGTCGAAAGGTTCAAGGCGAAAGAGGCCCGCCTGCTGGTTGTCGATGATGTCGAAATGAATCTGAAGGTCGTATGTGGCCTTCTCAAGGAAACTGAAATAAAGATCGATACGGCGACCAATGGCGAAGAAGCCCTTCGGCTTGTCGAGGAAAATCATTACGACCTTATTTTGCTGGACCACATGATGCCGGTAATGGATGGCATCGAAACGCTCCAGTGTATGAACGATATCAAAAATTTTGATATCAAAAAGACTCCGGTGGTGATGCTTACCGCAAACGCCGTTGCCGGTGCGAAAGATGTCTACATCGAGGCTGGGTTTACCGACTATATCACGAAGCCGATTCGTGAAGAAGTCTTGCTATCTACGGTGAAGAAATACTTGCCGCAGGAGTTGGTGACTCCTTTCGAAGAGCGCCGCAATGATGATAAGGCTGACTCTTCGGTGACGACCGAAGTGAAGAATTCTGCCCCTGAAAAGGGACCTTTGATGGCGTCACTTTCGGAAATTCTGGATACGGCGACGGGCATGGGCTACTGCATGAACGACGAGGCGTTCTATCTTGAAATGCTCGCCGAATATGTCAAGAATGACCGTTGTGCCGAACTGGAAACGTGCTTCGAGAAAAGTGACTTTGAAAATTACCGAATTGCCATGCATTCGCTGAAAAGCACCTCGCTTACCATCGGAGCGGTCCGCTTGTCAGAAACGGCGAAGGCCATCGAGGGCGCCTGCAAAGAAGGAAATATGGACTTTGTTCGCGAACAGCATGAAAAATGTATGGCAGACTACAAGACTATTCTAGATAAACTTTCGAAATGTGTTCCCCTGGGAGTTGAACAGAAATGAAATTGATTTATGTGATTCCTGCGCTGATTTTTACGATTATCGTGGTTGGCTTGCTTGCGGTTAATGTTAAAAAGAAAGACACGAATGTCACCCGCGAAAAAACGATGGTCGCGATGATCATGAACGGCTCCGTCAGTGACCACAGCTGGGGACAGTCCCATTATGAGGGCTTGCAAAAGACCGCCAAGGAACTGAACCTGGATGTTTCCTTCCACGAGAATATCCCGGCAGATACGAATGCTCTTGTGGAAATGGAAAAGCTGATTGCTTCGGGTGTGAAAATCATCGTGGCGAATTCCTTCCAGTTCGGTCCGTTTATTCAAGAGGTTTCTGCCCGGCATCCCGAGGTGAAATTTTTCCATGCCTCCGGTATCAAGACGGGGCCGAATGTGTCGACTTTCTTTGGCCGAATCTACCAGATGCGCTACCTTTCTGGCATCGTGGCGGGAATGCAGACGAAAACAGGCAAGGTCGGCTATGTGGCCGCATTCGACATCCCCGAAGTTGTCCGCGGAATCAATGCCTTTACTCTGGGCGTCAAGAAGGCGAATCCGGAGGCGAACGTGATTGTGCGCTGGACGCGGTCGTGGGAAGATGACGAAATCTGCGCAAAAGCGACGCGTTCCCTGCTGCAAGGGGATTCCATCGATGTCCTTGCCATGCATACCGACAGTCGTGAACCCATGCGGATTGCGGATTCTCTTGGAATCTGGATTGTGGGCTATAACCTGGATAATGCGGAATTCTATCCGGAACATTTCTTGACGGCACCGATATGGCGCTGGGAAAAATTCTATACGCCGAACATTTTCAATGTACTCAAGCACAAATTTGTGGGAAGAAGCTATTGGAACGGTATCGAATCGGGGATTGTCGATTTGGCGCCGTTTACTGCGCATGTGAATCCGGAAGCTGTAAAGTTGGTTCAGGCCGAACGCGAGAAGATCTTGAATGGGTCTTTTGATGTGTTTTACGGTCCGATCGAAGATAATACGGGGACGGTTCGCGTTAATGATGGTGAAAGCATGTCGGATAATGATATGTTGAATCATTTCAACTGGTTTGTCAAGGGGGTGAACTTAGATGAAAAGTAAAATCACGATAATAGCATTGCTTGCGGTTGTCGCGTTCTTCGTTTTGCTGTATCTTTCTTTCTCGAAGGTCGGTAACGAAGAAGTGAAAAAGATAGCGGAAGCCCAGAAACTCCGCGTTGGCTTTGTCTTGCTGAGCGATACGGCGGATAATGGCTGGAACGAAACGCATTACAGGGGAATCAAGTCCGCATGTGACAGTCTCGGAGTCCAGATGTCCGTGATATCGGAGATTCCCGAAGAAAGGGATCCGCTGGAAAAGGCCGTGAACGATATGATTGCCGATAGTCTCAAAATCATCGTTCTCACCAGTTACAGCTATCCCATTATCATAAAGGATATCATCGAAAGCCATCCGGACGTGATGTTCTACGGAATTAACTGGGAATTTGATGCTCCCAATTACAAGGCATACTTTGCGCGTATCTATCAGGCTAGGTATCTGGCCGGTATCCTTGCGGGGGCGATGACCAAGACGAACCATGTCGGTTATGTCGCTGCTATGAAAAATATTCAGGTGTACCGTGGCTTGAACGCCTTTATCCTTGGCGTCCAGAGTGTCAATCCCAAGGCGAAGGTTTATGTGCGGTGGACGAATTCGTGGAACGAAGGCGAAGTGGAAACCGAAAATGCAAATAAGTTAATCGACAGTTCCGGCATTGATGTTATTGCGTTCCATCAGGATAGGGCTTATATTATCGAGGTGGCCGAAAAACGTGGTGTGTACTGCATCGGAAACCATGTAGAGAATAACCGGTTCTCGTCCAAGATGCTGAGCTCCATTGCGCTCAACTGGGGAATTATCTACAAGGACTTTATCCAGGATTACATCCAGAAAAAGGATAACGAGAATATGGATTACTGGTTGGGCCTTGAAAAGGATGCAGTGGGATTGGCTTTCTACTCGAGCGAAGTTCCCGATTCCGTAAAGACCCTTGTGAATGACGCCATTGAAAGAATCAAGGCGGGGTACAACATGTTCTCGGGCCGAATTGTCGACAGTAACGGCAAGGTCCGTTCCGAAGAGGGAGAAACCATTAGCGACGAAGTCTTGCGTAGCGATATGGAATGGCTTGTAAAGGGCGCGGTTGAACCATGATCAAAAAATTCGGGGCGCGTCCCCTGATCGGGCTCCTGTTCTTTGTCCTAATTCTCCTTTTGGTGGGAGTCCTGCTGCGTGTCAAGTTCTCGAGCCTTTTCCAGAACTATGTTGAAAAACAGGTCGCTTTCCAGGCTGAAAATTATGCGTCAGCCATAGGAGAAAGGCTTGTGCTTGAGCTGAAATCCTTGGCGGGAATTTCTGCAGGACTTTCTGCCGATCCGCAACATCTCGAAAATATGCTTTCGACTCTGAAGAACGGCAACGATGAATATAGTTATGGCGTCATTGCCTTGAACGGGAAACATATTTTTTCCGACGGCCCTCAGGATGTTCATGCTTCGGAGTTCAAGGGAATTTCCGAATCGTTTCACGGATCGAGATATATCAGTTACTTTAAGGGAAAGGGACTGATGTTTTCTGTTCCCGTGTATAGCGGAAAGAATGTCAAGTATGTACTCTATAGGCTTTATAAGGACGAAAAGGTTGTCAAGAATTTTGGCATCATATGCTATAGTGGCAAGGGATATGCTGCCATCAGAGATTCCAGGGATAGCATCATCGTCAGGTCCGCGAACGACTCGCTCGCAAGTGATTTGCTTTGGGGTGAAAACGGTTACGGGGCAGTTCGTGAGAAGCTGAAAAGCGGATTGAATATCTCAATTGCATCCGCTGCCAAATGGGACGTAGATGGTTCCGAGTACTATTACTTTGTCGCGGAACTTAAGTTGCCGGGAGTCACGTTGACGGGGCTTGTTCCCGCCGATGTGGTCGCTTCGGAAAAGGATAGCATCTCGTTCTTGATTCTCTGGGTTTTCGGATTGCTGATTTTCATGTTCATCATTGCGATGATCTATGTGGTGTTCTCCGAAAGGAAGGCTCGCGAAAACAAGGAACTGCTTAGGAAAAAGGAAAGTGCCGAAAGTGCGAGTCGCGCCAAGAGCCTTTTCCTAGCCAATATGAGCCATGAAATCAGGACGCCGATTAACGGAATCCTTGGAATGGATTCCATGCTCCTCAAGGAATGTAAGGATGAAAACTTGCGGGACTACGCCCTGAACATTCAGAATGCGGGGCATACGCTTCTTTCGTTGATTAACGACATACTGGATATTTCCAAGATTGAATCGGGCAAGATGGAAATTTTGCCGGTGAAGTACAGCGTTTTCTCGGTGTTGAGTGACTGCTACAATATTGTATCGACCCGTGCTCGTGACAAGCATCTGGATCTTGTCATGGACATTTCGCCTGATATTCCGTCGAGCCTATTTGGTGATGAAGTGCGTATTAAGCAGGTCATTAACAATTTGCTGTCGAATGCGGTTAAGTACACGAACGAAGGTTCCGTGATGCTGTCGGTGCGTGCCGAGAAGAACAATTTGAGCCCGATGTCCGAAAAGTTCGCGAACGAGGTCGTGCTTTGCATCCAGGTGAAGGATACGGGTATCGGAATTCGCGAACGCGACCGCGGGAAACTGTTCCAGAACTTTGTCCGCCTTGACGAAAAGCGGAACCGCAATATCGAAGGAACTGGCCTCGGGTTGAATTTGACCCGACAGCTGCTGGACATGATGGGCGGCACCATCCATGTGGATAGTGTCTATGGACAGGGTTCCACCTTTACCGTTCGGCTTTTGCAGCAGGTCAGCGACGAAACGCCTATCGGTGATTTTGCGAAGCTGTACAAGCAGCACCAGAAGACGGTGGGCGAGGCCCATGAGTGTTTCGAGGCTCCCGATGCGTGCGTCCTTGTTGCCGACGATATGCAAATGAACCTTAAGGTATTTGCAGGACTCCTCAAGGAAACGAAAATCCAGATCGATATGGCTGTCAACGGAGCGGAAGCGCTGCGGTATATACAGAAAAAGCATTATGATGTGATTTTCCTGGATCACATGATGCCGGTGATGGATGGTATCGAAGCCTTCCGTAAGATGAAGAAACTGGAAGAAAATCCGAATCCCATAACTCCTGTGGTGATGCTTACCGCAAATGCGGTGGTGGATGCCAAGAATCTCTATATGGACGAAGGCTTCTCGGATTACATCACGAAGCCAATGCGCGAGGAAGTTCTGCTTGCGACTTTGAAGAAGTTCTTGCCGAAGAACCTGATTCATGTTGTCAAGAAAAAAACGGACGATGAGCTTGCTTCGGTTGACCCGACCCCAGTTGCGGCGGCTCCGGTTGCCGAAAAGAGCAACGCGCAACCGTCTCTATCCGATTTCCTGGATACGGCGACGGGGCTGGCCTACTGCATGAACGATGAAAAGTTTTATCGCGAAATGCAGGAAGAATATGTCAAGGGCGACAAGACGAAGGAGCTGGTGGAATTCTTTGAAAAGGAAGATTTCGAAAACTACCGCATCGTGGTCCATGCCCTAAAAAGTTCTTCGCTTACCATCGGGGCGACCAAAGTCTCCGAGGCGGCAAAGGCGCTGGAAATGGCCTGCAAGGAAAGTAACCTAGGATTCGTAAGGCAGAATCACGCGGCGTTCGTGGGAAAATACACGGCGCTCCTTGCGGCTCTGAAAAATTCGTAATCGTCTCGTTTGCGTATATAAAAAGAAAGTCCGACTCAGTCGGACTTTTTTTACTTAAATTCTTTTTTTCTGAGAAGCGAGCTAGACAAGGCGCGAGGTTCCGTAGCGTACAAACTCGTACGTGAGGAACCGAGTAACGCAGTATAGCGATGCTTATCGGGAAAAAGGCTCCATGACCTGCCAGAGCACTGCCTTATGAGCATGCAGGCGGTTTTCTGCTTCTTCGAAGCTCATGTTCACGTCGAGGTTATCCATCACGGAGTCCGTGATTTCTTCGCCGCGGTGAGCCGGGAGGCAGTGAGAAACCTTGCAGTGTGCAGGAGCGAGCTTCAAAAGTTCGTCGTTGATCTGGAACGGCAAGAAATGAGACTGCTTCGTAGCCTTTTCGCCTTCTTGACCCATGGAGACCCACACGTCGCTATAGAGAATGTCGGCGTCCTTGACAGCTTCCTTCGGATCGTGGAAAACGCGGTACTGGCAACCGTGCTTCTTGAGGCCTTCCTGGGCTTCTTCCACAACCTTCGCGGGCTGTTCGAAACCGTTCGGGCAGGCGAGCGTGAAGTTCATGCCCACCTTGGAGGCGAGGGCGAGGAAGGAGTTGGCAACATTGTTGCCGTCACCGATAAAGGCGACAGTCTTCGGCTTGCCATCGGCGTTCTTGAATCCGCCGAGGTTTTCGCAAATCATCTGGGCAAAGGCGATGGCCTGGCACGGATGGTAGTCATCGGTCAGGGCGTTCACGACCGGCACGCTGCCGTATTCGGCGAGCTGTTCGACGAGATCCTGCTTGAAGCAACGGACCACGATGGCGTTCACCCAGCGGCTGAGGCAGCGGGCGACATCCTTGACACTTTCACGCTTGCCAAGACCGATGGAATCGGGGGCGAGCAACACGGCATGGCCGCCGAGCTGGTTCATGCCCACCTGGAAGGTGGTAATTGTGCGCAACGACGGTTTCTCGAAGAACATGGCGATGTTCTGGCCGTGCAGACGGTCGGACACTTTGCCGGCGTGAACCTCGGCCTTGAGGCGGGAGGCGATATCTACGGTTTCGAGGATTTTTTCTTCGCTCCAGTCCATGAGGCGGAGGAAGTGCTTGTTGCGATCAATCATCTTCTATCCTTTGGGCAAGCCCTATAAAAACAAAAAAAGTAAAAAACGGAGCTTTTACACTCCGTCTTTAACAGGAAATCACAATAGAATGCTAACGGATATTAGCGAAGTTTCTTTTTGTGACGGTCACGACGACGGCGCTTCTTACGCTTGTGAGTCGCAATCTTCCTGCGCTTTCTTTTCTTTCCGCAAGGCATGTTGTTTCTCCGTTAAGGGTTAAACTAAAAATTGTATGCGCAAATAGAGAAAATTTTAGGGGCTTTGTCAAGGGCAAAATGCCCCCAAAACAGATAAAAATATTCAAAAAAGTAAGCAAAAACCCCCGACTTGCGCCGGGGGTCTGGGTGTTTGTCCTTTTTTTATAGGATGGTTTAATTCAAAGTGGGCGTTGTCCAGTCTTGCCAGTCCGCCGCGTTGTAGCTTACGCCCTTCGCTTCAATCTTACCCGTATTTTGAGTTTTGTCGTCGAACAGGTATTTTTTCACGAAGGCGGTGAGCTCGTCCTTGTTTTCGGCAGGGAAGCTGCAGTGCATGTGGTTTGCCGCCTTACTGTAGGTGAAATCCTTTTCGGCGCCGAGGGCCTTATATATTTCGACGGTGGACATGGCGTTTGCGTAGCTGGCGCCTTCGCCGAGCCATACCCAGCCGGTGTTGTCGAGAACCAGGAGCGCGCGCGGGGCGACCATGCCGGTCAGGTAATGGTGGTCTGTGGGCAGGTCGTTGATTCGGTTACCGTAGTTACAGAGCGAGGAGCGGAACCAGGCTGCTTCCTGACAGGCGTGGCTGAGCGGCTGGGCTTCGCTGTCCTTGGCGGCGCTACGCCAGTTGGACGCTCCGCCGGAGCCGGATTCCTGCGGAATGACGAGCGCGATTCGTGCGTCGAAGGCACCTGCCACGGCGGCACCCTTGCCAAGGCGAGAACATCCGGTAACACCCAGGTGGTGTACATCGATGCCCGCTTCAGGCGTCTTTTCGAGGGCGTCGATGACACGGCTTACGCCCCAGGCCCATGCAATCATCGCGCCTGCGCTATGGTTGCTTCCGTAAATATCGTAGAACCGTCCCTTGCCGCGGGTCGCTTCCGGGGCGACATCATCGGGATTGAACGAAATCGTCGCGATATTCAGGCCGGAGTAGTCGAGGCTTCCGCCGCTGAACCCGATAATGGCGGGCTTCGGGGCATCCTTGGTGCCTGCTCCGGAAATCTTGACGCTGAAGCTAATGGTTTTTCCCTTGTCGGTGACGGTGACCTTGAGCGAACCGCCGGAATAGCTTCCTTCCACTTTTTCCGGATTGCGCGGCTTTTCGCCAAGTTCAACTTCTTCGAGAAGTGCCGAAATTTCTTCGCGGCGGCATTTCCATTGAGCCTTCGTTGTCACCTTGGAACCGTCGAAGGCGGTAAACGGATCGGGAAGCTTCGGGTTGCTTCCGATTTTCGGAATGCTTGCAACGGGGCATTCGTCACGGAAGTGTTCCTTGAAGTCGCTGCCGGGTGTCGGCGGTACAATAATCTCTTCACTGGAACTGGATGCCACGGGGATTATGCTAACGGAGGAACTGCTGCCCCAATGATGGTGGTGGCTGCTCGAAGATCCTGCAATCGGAGCGGCGTCCGAGGATTCAGGCTGCGGTATACCGGTGTCGCTTGAAGAAGCCGGTTCGTTTGGATTTTGCGGATTGTTGGGATCCACGGGCAGGTTCGGATCCTGCGGGTTATTGGGATCGACGGGGGTGTTTGGATCAAGCGGGTTATTCGGATCCAGAAGGCCCGGAATCGAGTCCCCGTTAGGGTTCTGCTGATTTGCCGCATTGGCCGAATCGGCGTTGTATTGGCCATATTTTTCAATAAGGCACTGTTCAGTTACACATTCTGAGGCGGTGCTATTTTCGTCGCCACAGGCCCAAAATCCAGCGGCTATTGCCACCGGCAAGAGAAACGTAAATTTTTTCATAATAATCCAACCCCATGTGAACATAGTGAATTCTACATTCCCATGTACAAATAAAATAAATTCAAAAAAGCGGATAGGTATAGGCTGGAATGCATATTCTGTTGTTTGACTTAACAACGCCCGGTACAGGTCTTGCGGTTTGTTGTGGTTCCGAGTCAGTTGCCTAAGTGGGGCAATTTACTATTATTTTAGTAACCTATAGGAAAAAATATATGGAGCAAACTACTGAAGTTGTTTCTTATTTTCATGGAACATTTTGGGCGTTGGTGCCCTCTGTTGTCGCGATTGTCCTTGCCCTTATTACCAAGGAAGCCTATTCGTCTCTGTTTGTCGGAGTCTTGATTGGCGGACTTTTTATTAGTCAGGGGAGTTTCCCGGAATTCCTGGATGCGGTTTTCAAGAACGGTATGGTTAAGCAGGTGTCCGATCCGTGGAATGTGGGAATTCTTTTCTTCTTGGTGATGCTGGGTGCGATGGTTGCCCTGATGAACAAGTCGGGGGCTGCAGCTGCGTTTGGAAACTGGGCGAAATTGCATATTAAGTCCAAAGTTGGAGCGCAACTGGCGACGATTATCCTTGGCGTGCTGATTTTTGTGGACGACTACTTTAACTGCCTTACGGTGGGTAGCGTGATGCGTCCGGTTACAGATAAGTTTAAACTCAGTCACGAAAAACTCGCCTACTTGATTGATGCAACGGCTGCTCCTATTTGCATTATCGCTCCGGTGAGTTCCTGGGCGGCTGCTGTCACGGGATTTGTTGAAGGAGAAGATGGATTAGGCCTTTTCGTGAAGGCGATACCGTTTAATTTTTATGCGCTGCTCACGATTGTGGCACTGTTTGCCTTGGTACTTTTGAAGGTGGATTTTGGTCCGATGAAAAAGTATGAATCTGCGGCCGAAATGATTGATGCGAAGATGGAAAAACTGAATATTGAGCAGACCCGCGGAACTGTACTAGATTTGGTATTCCCGATTGTGATGCTGATATTGTTCTGCGTAATCGGCTTGATTTATACGGGCGGATTCTTTGCTAGTGGCGAAGCGCATAAGGGCTTTGTCGATGCCTTTGGCAGTAGCGATGCCTCTGTTGGTCTTGTGCTGGGGAGCTTTGCGGCCTTTATCGTAACCGTGATTTGGTATTTGGGTCGTCGAGTCTTGAAACTTCGCAGGTGCTTAGAAAGCTTGCCCGAAGGTTTCAAGGCGATGGTTCCGGCTATCATAATCCTTGTTTTGGCTTGGAGCCTGAAGGGTGTTACCGATACGCTTGGCGCGAAAGACTTTGTGGCGGGACTCGTTTCGGGAAGTGCTGTGGGATTGATGAATTTTATGCCGGCGATTATTTTCTTGATTGGTATCGGCCTTGCTTTTGCGACAGGTACTTCGTGGGGAACGTTCGGCATTCTGATTCCAATCGTGGTGGCGGCATTCTCCAGCATCGATCCGAATTTGATGATTATCTCCATTTCTGCCTGTATGGCGGGGGCTGTGTGCGGCGACCATATTTCGCCCATTTCGGATACCACGATTATGGCAAGTGCCGGTGCCGAATGTAACCATGTGAATCACGTGAATACCCAGTTGCCGTATGCCTTGAGTGTTGCGGCCATCAGTTTTGTAAGTTACATTGTCGCAGGCGTTACCCGTAGTGCCTTGCTTTCGCTCTTGGTAGGTGTCGTATTGGTTGTGGGTGGGTTGCTACTTGTTAAAAAGCGGCAGTCGGTTGCCTGCAAAAAATAAGTCGGCTATCGCTTAATCTGTGCCACGACGATGGCGAACATCATGATGGCACAACCGCCGATTTCGCGGGCCGAAAGCTGTTCTCCTAGAATGGCCCACCCTGCAAGTACGGCGAATACCGATTCGAGGCTCATCGTGAGGGAAGCTATGGTGGGGTTCACCTTGTCCTGTGCAACAATTTGCAATGTGTAGGCTATGCCGCTGGAACAGAATGCAGCAAAACAGAGGCCTGCAACTGCCCGCGGGTTGAGTGCCGCTGCGGCAATCGTGCTAAAGTCCAATGCAGGGAACTTCAAATCGAAAAGAACCATCAGCGGTGCAGTTAACATGCCGACTGTCAGAAACTGTATCGCCGAAACGCGAATGGGGTCAACACGATTTGCGAACTTGTCGATGACGAGAATGTGGAATGAAAAGGCTAGCGCACAAAGTAACGAAACGCCATCCGAAAGTTCCAAAGAGAAACCGTCCTTGATGCAGAGCAGGTAAAGCCCGACGGTGGTAATCGCGACGCAAATCCATGTCTTAGGCGAAATGCGGTGCCCGAGAACGAGTCTCACGACCGGCACGAGTATTATGTAGCAGGCTGTCAGGAATCCGGACTTGCCGGCGGAGGTGCCGAGGAACATTCCGAGCTGTTGCAGGTTCATGGCGGTGCAAAGGGCGAGCCCGTAAAAGAATCCTGCTTTCCAAAGAAGCTTGGTTTCGGCGGGGGAGCGCGGCCTGCGCGGACTTTTTCCCAATGCGTCAAGTCCCTTGAAGACCAGGGCGAGAAAACCGGCAGCTATAAAGCAGCGGATCGTCGAAAATGCAAACGGCCCAAAGGCGTTCCCTTCAATCTGGGCGACAAAGCCCGATCCCCAGATGAACGCCGTCAATACCAGTAAAAGACTGTAGCCGAAACTTGCCATGTAGGCTATATATAGAAAATGGAAATGGAAAGAACCCTTTTTTGAAAAAATATTGAACATTGCAAATCAAGGAATCTTGAAAAAAAACATCTTTTTCTATTATTGTTGATGTGAAAAAGGACTTGAAAAAGACGGTTGATACGGTGAATACGATTTCTTTTGTGGTCGACGTGGGCAACTCTCACACGGTGATTGGCATTTTCAAGGATACCAAGGTGGTTGATTATTGGCGCCTGACCACCCGCAAAGAAACCACCTCTGACGAAGTGATGAACAAGGTGGGGGGCCTCTTGAGGTTCTCCAAGATCAAGTCCGAAGAGATTACCCATGTGGGACTTTCTACCGTGGTGCCCGCTCTGGAACGCCCCTGGATCAAGGCCCTGGATTCCTTGCTGAAAAAACGGGTGCAGGTGGTGAATTCCAAGAACTGCATGGGCTTGCAGATTAATTACCAGAACCCGTCGATGGCTGGTGCCGACCGCTTGTGCAATGTGATTGCCATGCGCGATGCGGGGTTCAAGAATGCGATTGTCGTGGATATGGGGACCGCTACCACTTTCGACGTCATGAAGGATGGCGCCTTTGCAGGTGGCGTGATTATTCCCGGCATTAACGCGAGCCTGGATGCCTTGACGGAAAAGGCCGCGCGCCTTTTGCCCGTGACGATTGAATGGCCTGAGGCCGTGGTGGCAGACAATACGGACGATGCAATCCGAGCTGGTCTTCTGTACGGATTCCTTGCCCAGTTGGAATTTTTGATTGGCAAAATCAAGAAAGAAATGGCCTGCGACGATATGCCTGTGTATGCGACCGGCGGTTGGGGAAAAACGATTGCTCGCAGGACGTCCTTGATTGACAAGTATGATCCGTTCTTGACGTTGCGAGGGATTCGTCTAGTCGCCTTGAACGGGACGGCAACTTCTGCTTACGGCGAAGAGGCGCGGGACACCGAGGAAGAATAATATTTCTCAAGTAAGAAGGGGAAAATAAATGCCGAAAAAATTTCTTGAAACGCTCTCGGAGCATAGGACCTTAATTTTCTTAATTATGTGCCTGTGCGTTCACATTTTTAATGTGTTCCTGTTTTGGAAGTTTGGGCTTTTCCCGTTGGTGGTTCTGAATGCCATTAGTTCTGTGATATACGTTGCTTTCTTGACAATTTTTAAGGATGAAAATCTCAGAATTTCCTTTGCCTACTTCGAAATCATTTTTTTCTCCGCTATGACGGAATTGATTTCGGGCGGTCATTTTGGTACCTTGACTTTTGTTATTGGCATGGTGGCGGTGATTTTCTTTATGCTGCCTTATTCCAACAGGAAAAAACACATATATCAGCTTGTCGGCGCTGCGCTTGCGGTTGCAATTAGCTTGATTTCCGTTTTTAATTATTCCCTTTATCCAGAACTGATGGATTTGGTTCTGCATCACAGCTCTTTTGTGAAAGTCTTGAACTTGATCATTACGCTGTTCTCGCTGTTCTATTTAACCAACCTTTATTTGGTGGAGCTGAGAACCACTCGCGAAAAACTGGATTACAGCAGCAATCACGATATGTTGACGGGCCTTTATAACCGTCGGTTCTTTGAAAGCATCATGAAGCGTAGCAAGGACGAGAAGGAAACGTCTTTCTCTGTCGCGATGCTGGATGTGGATGACTTCAAGAAAATTAATGACACTTATGGCCATGAAACCGGCGATAGAGTCTTGGCGGCGGTAAGCAAGTGCATTGTGGCTTGCCTTCCCCAGGATGCTGTGGCGGTTCGCTGGGGTGGCGAAGAATTTGTGCTTTATCTGCCTCAGGTGGAAAATTCCCGCGCATTGGAAGTCTTGGAAACGTTCCGGACGAAGCTTTCGGAACAGGAAATTTATCACAAGGGAACTCGGGTTGCCATTACGGCGACTATTGGCCTTTGCACGGGCGAAAGTATTGTTGATTACGAGGAATACCTCCGTCAGGCAGACGAAAAACTGTATTGGGGCAAGAAACACGGTAAGAACCAGATTGTTAAATAGCTATATTATGCTCGAATAATTGGAGCTTAATATGCGTTGCTTAGTTACTGGTGGGGCTGGTTTTTTAGGAAGTCACTTGTGCGAGCGTCTGTTGAACGACGGTCACGAAGTGATTTGTCTTGACAACTATTTTACGGGCCGTATGGTGAATGTTGCCCACCTGCGCGATAACCGGAATTTCGAGCTCATTCGCCACGACGTGACGGAGCCGATTCTTTTGGAAGTGGACCGCATCTTTAACTTGGCGTGCCCCGCAAGCCCCATCCATTACCAGTTCAATCCGGTAAAGACCATCAAGACGAGCGTGATGGGTGCCATCAATATGCTCGGTATGGCAAAGCGTGTCAAGGCTCGCATCTTGCAGGCTTCCACCAGCGAAGTCTATGGCGATCCGGCGGTGCACCCGCAGACCGAAGACTATTGGGGAAACGTGAACCCCATCGGTATTCGCAGCTGCTACGACGAAGGCAAGCGTGTCGCCGAGACCTTGTTCATGGATTACCATCGCCAGAACAATGTGGACATCCGCATCGTTCGAATTTTTAACACCTACGGACCGCGTATGCTCATGAACGACGGCCGCGTGGTGAGCAACTTCATTGTGCAGGCGCTCAAGGGCGAAGACATCACCATTTACGGTGACGGCAGCCAGACGCGCAGTTTCTGCTACGTGGACGACCTCATCGAAGGTTTTGTCCGCATGATGAACCAGGACAAGATTATTGGACCGGTGAATATCGGAAACCCCGGCGAATTCACGATGCTTGAACTCGCGAAGGAAGTTCTTGAACTCACGAGTTCCAAGAGCAAGATTGTGTACAAGCCGCTGCCCGGTGACGATCCGAAGATGCGCCGCCCCAACATCGATCTTGCAAAGTCCGCCCTCGGTTGGGAACCGACGATTCCCTTGCGCCAGGGCCTCGAAAAGACGATTGTGTATTTCGACAAACTGTTAAAAGATTCAAATCATTAACCCTTCAATTCTATGGCCACGAAAAAAATTTCTCTCACGGGCATCAAGCCCACCGGCACACCTCACCTGGGTAACTATCTCGGTGCAATCCGCCCCGCTCTTGAACTTTCGAAGACCTACGATACGGTCTACTTCATTGCGGACTACCACGCTCTCACTACCGTGCAGAACGGCGCCGAAATGCGTGCGAATATCTACAAGATTGCGGCGACCTGGCTTGCCCTTGGCCTGAACCCGGAAGAAGGTCTGTTCTACAAGCAGAGTGACATTCCTGAAATTTTCGAACTCAGCTGGGCGCTTAGCTGCTTTACGCCGAAGGGTTTCATGAACCGCGCTCACGCCTACAAGGACAAGGTCGCGAAGAACGAAGCCGCTGGCGAAGATCCTGATGCCAACGTGAACATGGGTCTTTATTGCTACCCGTGCCTGATGGACGCCGACATCCTGATGTTCGGTGCAGACATCGTGCCGGTTGGTAAGGACCAGAAGCAGCACGTTGAATTTGCCCGCGATATCGCCATCAAGTTCAATAAGCATTTTGGCGAAGACGTGTTCACGATTCCGGAACCTGTGTTCCAGGAAACGACGGGTGTCATTCCGGGCCTCGACGGTCGCAAGATGAGCAAGTCCTACGATAACGTCATCGACATCTTCCTCGAAAGCAAGGCCTTGAAGAAGAAGATTGGCAAGATCGTGACGAACTCCCAGGGGATCGAAGAACCCAAGGATCCGGACACTTGCAACGTGTTCAAACTGTACAAGCTGTTTGCGACTCCGGAACAGACCGAAGCTCTCGCTGCCCGCTACCGCGCAGGCGGTATGGGTTGGGGACATGCGAAGCAGGAACTCCAGAACGTGCTCGAAGAACACCTGGGTGCCGCCCGCGAAAAGTATTTCTACTTGCTGAACCACACCGAAGAAATTGACAAGATTCTCGCGTACGGTAAGGAGAAGGCTCGCGTGAAGTCTAAGGCGATGATGGAAAAAGTCCGTGCCCTTTTGGGAACATACTAGTTCCCGTGGCTGCCTTCGATAATCCAATTACACAGCTCCTCGATACTTGCGTAGTCGGGGAGTGTTTTTATAAAGTTCGGCGATTTGCTGCGCTCGATGAACTTGCTCCAGGCCTGTTCATTCTTGGCTTCGAGACCTAGATGTTCTTCGATGGCGCCTTTTGTCCATACCCAAATGCCTTGGCTGCGGAGCTTCGCGTGAATGCTGCGGATGGGTTGTTGCGCTTCTTCCATTTCGGCCATCATGGCGTAGGCGGTGGAGGCGCTGATGTTGCTGTGCTTGTTCACAGGGAGCCCGTTCACGAGGCGCAGGTGATTGTGGAAGGCGAGCTCGCGGAACAGGTCGCGGCAGTACCGGATGTCGGGGTCGTTTGCTTCCAAAAATCCGTCGCGGGTGGCGGTGGTGAACGCGTAGTCAAGATCCACGATGGCGCGCACGGGCATGTCCATGGCATCGAGTACTTGCATGCTCTTGCGCGTGTTGCTCACGCCGCCCTGGCGAACCAGTGCACATTTAATGAGGGCGAAGGATTGCCCCGTGATGCGTTCAAAAAGCGCGGGGAGTACGCGCCATTCGGTTTTGCCTTCGGTGAGCAGCACGTAATCGGCGAACAGAAGCTCGTTGCTGTTCGATAGGCTGAAGAGCATCTGCAGCTGGCTCGGGGCGTCTTGCACCACCTGGTGCACGGCGTCTTCCATTCGCTTGCGCATAAAGGTTCCGCGGGCCTTGTTCTTGCGGATGAGGAGCGAAGTGCTGACATCTTCGCTGGTGACCATCTGGGCGCTGTGCGTTGCGAAAACCACCTGGTAGCCTTCGTTTGAAAGATTCTTGAGTGCTACGCGCACAAGTTCTACTGCCTGCGGGTGCAGGTAGAGTTCCGGTGAATCGATGAGCAGCAGTGTTCGACTCAGGTAATGGTTGTTGTGATGCTTTTTCACGTCGGCGAGGTAACGCACTAGGGCCATCTGGATGGCGCGCTTGCTCCCTTCGCCCATGCGGCTGATGTCACGTTCGAAACCGTCGTCTTCGTCGATAACCTTGAGACTCGCCTTCTTGAGGAACGTCTCGAGGGTCGGCATCGGAATGTCGAGCTCAACTTTCACGCTCGGGAACAGCGGCGAAAGCTTTTCGTTGACTTCGCGGTCGAATGCCCCGATTTCGGCGGCGCGGTTTTCGCTGTCGGGCGAGAGCAGGTCGCAGAACTTGTTCAGGAGCGTGTTGATTTCGCTTCCGAAACGGCGCTCGAGCGGCTTGAAAATTTCATGCAGAAGCTTGGTGAAGGCCTGATTCCCTTCGAAGTCCCAAATGGCGATGGATTCGGGGAACATGCGGTGGTACGCCTTCTTGAATTCCTCGCTGGGGCGAACCCATTCGCGCTTGTCGCCCTTGCGGTGGTTACTCGGAACAAAGACCAATACATCGAGTCCTTCGGGATTCTCGCCGGGAATGCGCTGCACCTTCTTGACGCGAAGTCTACCGGGACCTTGCGGCGTATTCTGCAGATAGGGGCGCACGGCGGCGGCGCGCTCTTCGCCCAGTCGGCCGAGCACCTGCTCCGAAATACCGTCAAATACGCCGATGACTTCTACAGGGCGATTCGGGTCGTCAAAGTACGAAATGTCGAACGAAAAATTGGACAATAGCCAACGAATGCCCATCAAAATGTTTGTCTTGCCGGCGTTGTTGTAACCGATAAGGGCCGTGAAGCTACTGAGCGGAAACGTCTGCCTCTGGATAGAACGCAGATTTGAAATTGTAATCTCGGATAATCTCAGTGCTTGGGGCTGCATACCCTGAATGTATATAAAAAGTGACGGGTGGGAACACAAAAAATGCCGTTTTTTTGCTTTTTTGGGCGTTGTCCGGAAACAACGGGTAATTTTTTGCACTATTTTGGATTCGTTTTTGCAAATCTATATTTATATTAGTGGTGATGAGTGTATGGAAATGCCGTGTTGCGCGGCCTGTTTGGCTTTGTGTATCCGCCGTTGGCTTGGCGGGTGTTATTTCAGCATTTTGTTTGACAGCGTGTTCTTCTCATGACACTACCGCCGGCAATAGCGCCGAGACGGGGTCCCCGGAACTCGCGGGCATCTTGGTATTGGATGGCGGCAAGCCGGCTGTGCATGCGCGGGTGCAGTGCGTGCCGGGCGACTACAACATCATTGCTGCAAGCGAGGCTGAACAGGTTCTACCCTCTGCGTTCGAAACCGAAACGGATGAAAACGGAAACTACGAGTTTGATTCCATCCCGTCGGGAAGCTTCACTCTCGAGGCATTCCACCAGGAATCGGGCCAGATGCTTCTGGTGCAGAACCTGAGTGCCGAACAAGATGAACTGCTTACCGTAAACGACACGTTGCAAGGTCCGGGTACGGTCAAACTTCTCGTATCGGGTGAATTCCGCGAAAACCAAAGCGGTGAGGCCATTGTCATCGGGACGACGATTCGCAGAAAGGTTTCTGTGCAGAGCGGGAAAATCGTGGTCGATAGCCTCCCTGCTGATACTTTTGAAATTGTTGTTTACATAGATGGCATGGATCCGTTTGAATTTAAGGATGTTTCCGTAAAGCCTGAAAAAACGACTGTTTGGGGCGACTCGGTGACGTACACATTGAAAGCTCCGCTCGCACTCCCCGAAGGAATCGATTCTCTCGGTGTCGTCGTGAGCGATTTCCCGCTGGCCATCCGCTTGACAGAAATTGCTTTTGATTCTGCGGAGGTGGTGAACGGCCGTTGGGAGGCCGTGCGCATTTCGCAGGACGGAAATCGCAGCAAGAAACTCCCGATTGCGCGAACCTACTTTGGTGCTTCTGCCAAGGAAGCCGTGTTCTGGGTGAGTGTCGATTCGCTGAATGTTTCCGATTCGTTGGAAATCCACTTTGACAACACCATGGATCCCGCATATGCGAAGGATGTGTTCCCCACGAACCGTAGCTATTCTTTGGTGTGGCATTACGATAGCGGCCTTGAACCTGTAGGCGATGGAGCGGAAAAGGGCTACTTCGAGGGGCTGCCGACAGGGGCCGTGGCTGCCGACGGTGTTGTGGGCAAGGGTGCAAAGCTTGAAGAAGGCGATGTTATTGTTGCCGAAAATTCGAGTGCGGCTGATTCCTCGCGCAAGGTGAACTTGAATTATGACGGCAGCGGATATTTCTGCTTCTCGGTGTGGGTAAAGCTCGAAAGTCTTGAAGCGGAGCAGACCATTTTCAAAAAGTCCAAGGAATATGTATTGCGCTATGTTCCAGAGATTGGCTTTGTCGTGGACCTCTGGGTCCCCGATTCAAGTTCCGATTCTATAAAATACGCCTGGGCATCGGGAACGTCAGGTATTAAGGCGGGCGAGTGGGTGTATGTCGCCTTTAGCCGCCATACGACATCGCAGTCCAATTTCTATGTGAACGATCGTAAGATAGAAACGGAGCCGGAGCAAATCACTTGGACGGGCGTCCGTGATGTCGCAGACTTTGAAGTCGGCGGCTTTACCGGCTCGATTGACGAACTTATGCTCGGCAGCTGTTTCCGCGATGACGACTGGACGCGCCTTACCTACCTGAACCAGCGTCCCGAAAATTATTGGCCCGTCGTTACGACTAAATAAGGCGAAAAGTATTTGCGACGAAGCCCGTTGTCCACAGACAACACGTAAATGAAAGTTTTGGTACTCCCTAGCGCAAAGGGGAGTATTTTTATATCAGCATAAGAGTTGGAGTGTGTTATGCAAAAAAGTTGTTTGGGATTGATTCCGGGCGCTGTTTTGACGGCAGCCCTAGGTGTTCACACATACGCGGCGTCGGGTGATGCTTACACATGGCCCGGTTACCGCAGCGACCTGGATTACGACACGAAGTCGAATCTGGGTGACATTCAGCCGCCGACCAAGTTCAATAACAATTGTTCGGGCGTTACCGGAAAGAAGGCCGGTAAATGGTGGGCGTTCTACTGGGGCAAGGATCGCGACAGCCGCATTACCGACGTGACGATTGATTCGATTCTCAAGAAGTACGATACTGACTTTGAGTATTTGTACAATGAGATGGGCTGGGCGCCAGATGCCCAGGCGCAGGACGGCCAGTACAGCGCCGTTTATTACTACGGCTCGGGTACATGTGCCGGTGGAGCGAAGGAAGACACTACGGGCGGTTGGCAGACGTGGGTGGCTGGCTACACGGCCGTGGCCGCTTCGTTCTATCCGCTGTACAGTTTCAATACGAGTTGCCCTTACCACGATCGTGTAGCGCAGATGGATGCGATGATTCACGAGGGAATTCACTCGATGACGAACGGTTACCCCGGCGCAAAGGATGCGCACTGGTTTCAGGAAGCAGGTAACACCTGGATTCAGCAGGATATGTTCAGTCATCGCGATGGTGTTTACAGCGGCATGGGATTCTTGAATGCGGCAACGGTCATTGCGCCGTTCATGCCGATCGAATGCTATTCGGGTTGGCTGATTGACGGCACTTTCGGTGGCCCCGGCGGCGGTGCCGATGACGGTGGCGTGACCGGTAAAAATCAGCGTTACCTGCTGGGGGGCTCTCAGTATAGCAACATCTTCCCGACATTTATCGGCACGTGGATTGGTACGGGGGCTGTTCGCTGGATTTACGGAAACGCTTACGGTAAGACCAAATACCTGCTCGAAACCTACGGCCTCGACAAGGGGCTGGGCGATGCGGGCGTGCGCAGGCTCATTACCGAATTCCGCGCAAGGCTTGCGATGCTTGACATGAAAAAATGGTCCGGCGAAATCAAGAATTTGCTGAACCAGCATTTTGGAAGCGACACCTACTGGGAACAGGACATGTGGGATAATAACAGGAAAAGCTACACCTGGACCATGACGCCTTACCAGACAGTAACGGAAAGCAACGGTTACCTTGTACCGAATCAGGAAACAACTCCGGGTTGGTCTGGCTCGAACGTGGTTCCGCTGAAGGTGCAAAACGGCGCAAAGGAAGTAACCGTGAGCTTCTACCCGAACGGCGCGAATTCCAATAACAGTAACATGAATTTCTTGCTGTGCTACCGCGCAACCGACGGTACACCTGTGTACAGCGAACCCATTACGGGTGAGGGCTCTGCGACGCTTCGTCTGGATAAGACGCCTTCTTCGACAAACGGTGCGCAGATGGTTTTCGCGGTCATCGTGAATACCGATTACCAGTACACCGGAAATACGGGAATTCGCAAGCTGCATTACGATTATAAGTTGAAACTGGAAACGGGCGTCAGTGGCGCTGGGGCTGCAAACGTCAAGTACTACAACGACTTCAAGCTTGATTACAAGTGGCCCGAAATCGGCGAGGTTCCGGTTGCGTCCAGTAGTTCTGTAGCTTCGAGCAGCTCCGTCGCTCCCGCAAGTTCCAGCAGCGTGGTGGCTTCCAGCAACTCCGAAAAGATTGTCTTGGACGGTGCCACGACATATTCTATCTCAGTGACGCTTCCGATTGACGACAATTATGCGACGGTTGCGGCAAAATTTGATGTGAACGAAATCGCGCAAAAGCTTGGACTTACTGCGGCGACTCTTTCCCAGGCGACCTTCTTTGCCCAGGAAAGCGACGGCAACATGGTGACCAACAGCACCGCCACCGCTCCGGGACACTGGTTCGGTAAAGACGGCAAGGTGGTGGAATGGGGTGAGTCAGCCTACGTGTTCAGCGAAGCCGACTTGTCGAAGGGAACGCTTGCTGTTGGACATTATCCGAACCGCGTGAAGGACGGCGAAAAGTACAGCTTTACGCAGGGGCTTTCGTACAACGGAAAGTCGGTGCTGTTCAAGGTGAACGTTACAGTTACCAACGAAAAAGGGAGTGGAGAGGCGACAACGGCGTTGATGTATGGACTTGAGGGACTTTCGACTCATGTTGACCTTGCGCTTCGTCGCGGCCAGATCGAGGTGCGTTACACGCTTCCGCAGCGTGACAATGTAAAAATCAGCCTGTTTACGGGCTTTGGAGCCTTGATTGCCCAGGAAGTGATTGGCATGCAGAACGCAGGTGCGCATACGTTTGCGTTTGATATGAAAGGCTTGCCTATGGCGACCTATATCGTGAAGGTGACGACCGGCAGCTACCGCGAGGCGAAATCGATAAACATTTTCCGATAAATCGATGATACCAAACAAAGGCGCCCCGGCGAATGCCGGGGTGCTTTTGCATTGACGAGGTCAATGCAAAGCTCTGCGCCTCGGTCACGGGCAAATTTATTTGCCCGTGACTCTCGGCTTGGGAGCTTTTGTTGGAGGTGTGTTACTTCGAGAGAGTTATCGCCTTACGGCCTTGAATATCCCGAGAGTCCGGTTGCCTTGCGCGACCTTGACGAGATAGGCGCCTTGCCGTAGGGTTACGTGGAGTTCGCTTCCCTGCACTGCGCGGAATTCCGCGATGCGGTGGCCTTGCATGTCGAAGAAGCTGATGTTGTGCGCGCCGCCGTCGATGCCCTCAAGAAGGAGCGTGTTACCGTCGATATGGCCGCTAATTGCGTTGCGCGGTGTCAAGGATTCGACGGCGGTGGTGCCCTCGGTTCCTTCCGCACTGGAAGATATGCCTTCTGCTGCGCTGGAAGACTGTGGCCCGACGATTTCTGCGCTTGAGGAGTTGACGTCGGCGAAGGATTCTTCGCGTAGTCCTCCGACAATCTCGATATCCGGTTTCGGGGGCATGTTCATGCCGTAGCCGAGGAAGTAGTCGAGCATGCTTGCCTGCACATAGCCCTTCGCAGTAGTCCCCATGCGGTAGCAGGGGTTCTGCATCAGCGAGTAGAAGCGGTGTTCGCTTGCGATGTCTGTCGTGAATATCACGAGTTCCTTCGTGTCATAGTTCACGAGAATTGATTCTTCGCGCCAGTCACCGAAGATATCCCCGTGGAACATTCCCACGCCCCTCTCGCTCCCGCTGCTGCCGTAGATTTTCCATGTGGTTGCCACACGGCCAACCGACTTGTTCTTGTAATCCCACTTTTCGATTTTTCCGTCATTGTAGCTTTCTGCCGCGAGATCCCCGTCCCACCAGTAGCGGAGTACGGGGTACAGGTAGTTGCTGGCGATAAGTTTGTTGGTGGCGCCGTTGTAGGTTCCCTGGAAACTCCAGACTTCGAATCCGTCGTAATCGGGGTCGATGTCTCCGATGTTCCCGCGTGCGACGTCGCACTGGCCTGCGCAGGACTCGTCGCCGTAGTGGGTCCAGATGACCTTGCCGGTGGAGGCGTTGTAGTAGTATTCGAGCAGGTTTTTCGGATGGTCCTGCTGTATTCCGTAGCCCATCATCACCTTGTCGCCCTTGTTGAATGCCCCTACGTACCAGCGGTCACCGTGAACGACTTCGGGAATCTGGTAGCGCAGGCTTCCGTCGCCGTTCAGAGCGTAGCCCATGTGCAACACTTCGTCCTTGCCGTCGTAATCCACATCGGCGATTCTAATCTGGTGCGCTTCGGCTCCGCCGCCGCTTTTGCGCGCATCATGCTTCCACTGCTGCGTGAGCTTTCCCTTCTCGACGCGGTAGGCGACGGTCATGCTGTTGAAGCTCTTGTCCGCATTCCTGTTCTTTATCCACGTGACGACGCTCGGTTTTTTTCCGTCGAGATAGGCGATTTCCATCATGCAGGCCATCGGACCGATCGAGATGTAGTCATCGGGGACAGGAGCGTATGTTTTCAGTGCGCCGGTACGCCCGTCCAGGACGGCAATGGCCTGGGCGTTCGTTCCACTGAGCGTGAATTTTTTGCCATCACCGAAGGTGACACCGTCGGCTATTCGCACGATAACGTCGGCAAAGCCGTCGGAATCGATATCATAGACGGTTGCCCCGTCCCACATGCCCACGTCGAGCGTTGATGCGCCCGGTGTAATGTTGTTCTTGTTCTCGCTGTTCGGACCAAGATCAAGAGTCCACAGGTGCTTTCCCTGGCTCGAGTATGCCTGCAGTTGCTGGTGGTCGAGTGCGGGCTGGTCGAGCAGGTAGTCGTATGCGCCATCCCCGTCAAAGTCGCCCACCCACACGAAATGGACGGTGGATGTGATATTTGGGACGGGAACGGTGACATACGCTCCGATTCCCTTGTTCGCGGGCATGGTGTAGCTGCCGTTTGTTCCGAGTTCTACGCCGTTCAGAACCTTCTTGACGGAGTAGGTGTTGGCCTTCGAAAAGTCGGCGGTACCGTCGGTGAAGTTTGTACCCTTGGTAAGTACGGTCTGGTTCAACTTGACGGTTTTTCCGTCGGTTGTTCGGTAAACGTTGAATCCGAGGTCGCTTTCGTCGGTGGCGAGGCTTCGCCAGCTGACAAGTGCGCTGGAATTGTTCTGCCGTACGGCGACAACGCCCCTATCCAGGTATTCAAATTGCCTTTTGACGAGAGCCTCGCCTGCGGCGAGCGATTCGCTTGCAATGCCTGCCCCGGCAATGCATGTGGCGAGAAGGGTCTTGCGTAACATGGGTTACTCCTTATTGATTTTTTAACATCCCTGATGACGATACTACGTAGTGTACTGCCTTTTTATCGTCAATGTACTACAAAATGTACTATAAAAATTTATAAAATGCAAGAAAAAAATTGAATAATTCCCAAATTTTAGCAAAAAAAATGGGTAAATAGCATATATCTTTGTTTTTACTATGCCATGTACTACATTTTTATGTATATTTAATATCATGAATACCTTCGTAAACATTTTCGAGTTTACCAAGTTCCGCAAGTTCCTGGCGGAATACCAGGAGCGCCGCCAGGCAGCGGAGCCTTCGTTTTCGCGTACCGAGTTCTGTAACTTGCTGGGGCTCCCGAATACCCGCAGCTATTTCAATGACGTGGTGCAGGGCAAACGCGTGACCGACAACATGCGCGAACGTTTTATCAACGTTATCGGGCTCAAGGGAAACGAGGCGAGGTATTTCGAGGCGATGGTCGATTTCGACCAGGGGAAGACTGCCCAGGTGCGCGAAGCGGCGTTCGATGCCATGATGCGCCTGAACAAGAACCCGCAGGCGATTGTGGACCCGGACAGCTACGAGTTCTTTGGCAACTGGTACAACAGCACGGTCTATGCGATTCTCGAGGTGATGGATGTGGGCGACGACGTATCGGAACTTGCGGCGAAGATTTTCCCGCCCGTGTCCGAGAAGCGCCTGAAGGCAAGCCTTGAACTTATGCAGAAAATGTCGCTCGTGCGCAAGGACGAGCGCGGGTTCTGGAAGCCGACGAAGGATAGCCTTGCCACAGTGCAGCAGAGCAAGAGTCAGATGGTACTCCAGTTCCAGAAGCAGTGCCTGGAACTCTCGAAACAGGCGCTGGAATCCGAAGGGAGCGAATCCCGCGATATGACCACGTTCACGTTCGCGGTGTCGAAATCCGCGCAGGCGAAGGTCGAGAAGGCTGCCGAAAAATTCAAGGCGCAGGTGCGCCAGATCGTGATGGCCGATAGCGAGACGCCGACCGTCGTGGAGCATGTGAACCTGCACGTGTTCAGCAACATTCGCGAAAATAATAAACCGTCCGAAGCGGGCGAGGCATAGGGAGGAAAGAATTATGGGATGCTTTAGGAATATCTTTGATGCGGGGCGACTCGCGTTCGCTTTTGTCGCAGTGTGCGTACTCGCCTTCTTTGCGGGCTGCAGCAATACGTCTTCTACGGATTCCGCGGGAATTTTGATTGAGACGAATACGGGCAACAAGGGGCTTGCTCGCATATATGTTGCTCCGGAACTGTGGGGCCTCTCTGCTGGAGATACTGTTTCGCTTGCCTTTGCTGATCGCGATACCGTGGGCGATACTGTCTTCGTGTATGAAAGTGACTACCGCAAGGTGGTGGATTCTTCTGCGGTACTTTCGGGAATGTTTGACATGGATAGCGTTCCCGTAGGGAAATACGATTCCGTGACTATTTACGGACTGGATGGTGAGCGCTCGTATGTTGTGGACGTTGATGTCGAGGACGGCGAAACCTATATGGTCGACGTGAATGGCGTGAAGGAAATTTCGGTAGTTGAAATGTCGGCTTGGACGGGCTTGTCCGACTTTGTATATATGTCTATTTCTGATTTCAATATAAAGACGGGTGATTCCCTGAAATTGTATGGGACGGAAAATTGGGGCGTGTTTGAAGATACGCTGGTGGTGTCGCATTTTGAGTATTATGACTGGACCAATTTGGTGATGGATTCGGTAACCGTAGCTTCCGGGAGCGCCTTGCTTGCGTTTATACCTTACGGCCACTATGATTCCTTGCTGGTGACGTCGCCGAACGGCGAAACCAAGAAACATAAACTTTCGTTCTATATCGAAGAGGGAAAATCCTACTATATCGATTCTGACGGTGCGAGGCCCATTGCCGTTGACATTACTCCTGTGCGTGAGGGCGATGCCCAATTTTACTTCTTTATAGAATCTTTCGAAATGGCCGAAGGTGATACCCTTTCGATGATGCGCTCCGAAAGGGAACTGAACGGCGATACGCTTCACGAAACCAATTATTTTGCAACGAAGGTGGTGTCGGCTGAGGATGTTTTAAAAGGTGTGACGAAGATTGAGGGCGTTCCGGGAGGATTCTACAACCAGCTGAGTATTAGAAGGGTGTCGAATGAACGTGGATTGTCCAATGGCTTTAAGGAAGATTTTAGACAGTGGAATTTATCTGAAACGCCGATATTCATATCGAATTCTTATGTAGGCAACCTTGACAGTGTGGAGGTAGCCTTGCCCGAAGGATTTGAAGACTTGGCCAAGACGGACGAAATTTTTATCGATATCCCGTTCCCGATGTTCTTGCCGGCATCGCTTGACAATCCTTGCTTGCTTGATGCGGAAGATAACCTTATCAAGCTGGAAGCGAGCGAACGTGATTACTATGCCGATAGCGTGTTGTATTGGGGCAAGGCTCCTGCGGTGAAATTATCTGGAACGGGAAAACTCAAATTCAGAATTATAGATAAGTGTGTTGAAGATAACAATCTGCAATTACAGTTGGGTACCTACAGAAACCATTTCTCCGATGCAGAAATTTCCGATTCCGCTTACGCTAGGTTCAAAGATAAGAAGGATCTTCTGGGCCGTTCCCGCTGGGTGGATTCTACCGACAACTGGTTCTACATTCCCGATTTCAAACCCTTCTCCGAAGACGGCTACTACATGGGGCTTTCCATTTGGTTTAATATAGATTCCATGCAGGTGAGCGAGTACGCGCAAATTATTTCTGCCAAGAACGACAGTACGGGTTTTGCACTGCAGAAGCGCGGTGCAACGGGTGCGGTGAATCTCAGGCTCGATACCAGGACGGGGGCGTATAACGCCCTGTTCGGCCGCGCAAACGGGGTGCTCGACGGCACGTGGCATAACTATTCGTTCAAGATTCACGGCGATAGCGTAACCACGTTCATTGACGGAACGCTGCTGGAATCCAGGCAGTTCGATTCGGGCGAAGGCTTTGCTGCCGCATTCAACCCCACAATCGGTTATGGCGGTATCCGCGGTGGTGTCGACGAGGTATTCTTCTTCGATGGTACGCAGTCCAACAACTGGATGCGGCTCTTCTACGCCCTGCAATATGCGGTTATAATGGAATAAATGGGCGTTTAAGGCGCCTTTCGGGGTATGTTTTATGAAGTGTGGACTTTTTTTTAATCAAAACGTTGTTAAAATCTAATCATATTATTTTAAAATATCATAAAACTATTGACTTTTAATTGCAAAAAGTGTAGATTTTTTATATATTCTCTGGAAAGGAGTGTGGTATGGGTGTATTGGAAACATTCAGGGCGGCGTGTGTCGCCTTATCTCTCGCGGCTGTTGCCGCATTTGCGGCCTCGGTCGCCGTTCACGATCCTTCCGTCATTGTGGTCTATAAGGACGCGGGCGGGAATTCGTATCCTGAAAACGATGCGGCCAAGTCGCGGACGAAGTATTATTACATATTCGGGACCATGAACGGGGCGGCATATTCCCGCGATATGCTGGACTGGACCCCGTTTACGCCGCAGCTTTCGAGGGGCGGCACGGTGTATGTCACTGGCAACGAGGCCAGGGACGATTACTACAGCGTGTTCAAGGCGGAAGCCGACTATGCGGAACATACGAATTCCGCGACCGCCAAGGGGAACCTGTGGGCGCCCGATATCGTGTGGAACAAGAAGCTGAAAAAGTGGTGCTTGTACTTTTCGATGGCGGGCGAGGACTGGAAAAGTTCCATTGTGCTCCTGACATCCGACAAAATCGAGGGGCCGTACGAGTACAAGGGTGCGGTCGTCTACGGCGGGATGGACAAGCAGACGGCGGGTTCTGCCGCCAATGCCGACTACGCGAAGGTGACCGGTTCTTCGACAATCGACGAGCGTTACTATATCGCGAACAACGGTGTCACTAATTTGGGCAAGTGGGATGGCGGCTATGGTTCCAGCTGCATCGACCCGAACGTGTTCTACGACGAGGACGGAAACCTGTGGCTCCTGTACGGTTCGTGGAGCGGCGGGCTTTTCCTGGTTAAGCTCGATGAGTCTACCGGTCTCAGGGACTATTCGTACAAGTACGGGAACAACGGCGCTGCCAAGTGGAGCGGGACTTCGATGCTCGAGGACCCTTACATGGGCATCCACGTGGGTGGCGGTTATTATGTGAGTGGCGAGGGTTCGTACATCCAGTATTTCAAGGATGCGGATGGCAATGGCTACTACTACCTGTTCGTGAGTTACGGGTTCTATTCGCCCGAGGGCGGCTACACCATGCGCGTGTTCCGCAGCAAGGACGTGAAGGGACCCTATGTCGATGTGGATGGGACTCCTGCGATTTTTGAAAAGTTTATCCTGAACTATTGGGGCAATACCGACCGCGGATTCCCGATTGTCGCGAATTACCGCTGGAGTTTCTGGGCCGAGGACCGTGCCGAAATTGCGGACGGGCACAATTCGCTGTTGCGCGACGACGATGGCGGTATGTACCTGGTTTATCACCGCAAGTTCAACAACCATACGGGTTGGCACAATGTCGAGACTCACCAGCTGTTCTTTAACAGGATGGGCTGGATTGTGGCGGCACCTTTCGAGTATCACGAGGGTTACGGGCTACCGGCGCGTGCGCTCGACCGCAGCGATATCGCTGGCCCGTACAAGGTGATTATGCATAACCCGCCCAGGAACAACCCGCAGACCTGGGAAGATTCCGTGGCGGTGAACCAGGAACAGAACATGCAGCTCAATGCCGACGGTACGGTGACGGGTGCCTACACGGGAACCTGGGATTACGACTATGCGAAGGGCCGGAGCTACGTGACGCTTACTCTGGGTGGAACTGTCTACGAGGGCGTGGTGCTTGACCAGTTGCAGAACGATATGAGCAAGCGGACGCTAACGTTCTCGGCGATGAACAAGGCGGGGAACCGTGCCTTCTGGGGTTACCGTGTGCCGAAAACCGAAGTGCTGCAGGATGCCCGCTATTACGGCGACAGCGTGAAGGTCGTTGGGAAAAAGGACTTTAGCACGGCATGGGATGCCTATGACGAATTTGAGTCCGTGAAGGTAAGCGGAAACTTTGTCGCGGAATTTGAATTCAGGAACAAGGTAAAGAGCGGAGCCGAAAACTGGAACAACTGGGTGCTCGTCTTTAGGAACGGTGGCGACATGTGGTACCTGCGTGCCGACGGCTATTCCGTGGAAACGCTCGGTGGCGAAAATACGGTGCACTACTGGAATGCCTGGGGTGAAAACTGGGATGCCTTCAAGAAGATGTACGACGGTGCAAAAGTCCGCCTGCGTGCAGAAAAGGACGGCTACCTGATAAATGTGTATGCGTTCTTGCGCGGTGCGGCGAAGGATGGATCCGACTCGCTAGTGTATGCGGTTACGGCTACGGGGACACCGGTTGGCGATTACGAAATCTTGCTCGGTGCCGACGCGGCGTCGCTCGAGTTGAGCCGTGTTGCGTACGGGACGCTTGAAAATCGCATCGTGGCGGGTACGATAAACGACGGTGGCGAATACAATGTAGCGTTCAATGCGCAGAAGACGGCTGAATACAAGGTCTCGGGCGACTTTAGCGCAACATTCCGCTTTATGAATTACGGAAACAAGCCGGTTTACGGGCTTGCTGATGCGAACAAGGTGAACAACTGGGACAATTACATTGTGCGTGCGACTGCCGGCGGGGCGACGACGCTGTTGCGTGCCGATGCCTTTGCGATGGATAACGCGGGGACGTTCGATTACGATTTCGACTGGAACTGGGACGATTTCGCTGGCATCATGCGCAACGCCGAAGTGGTGATGGATGTCTCGCGCGAAAAGGATGTCGTTACCTACTCGGCCCGCATCACGGCGCAAGATGGCAAGGCATATCACTACAAGGCGGTAAACAGGGCCGCATCGACTGCCGAGATGTCGCTCGGGTTTACTTGTGAGAAGAGTGTGGTCGACCTGCTTTCGGTTTCCGTGAATAGCGTGGCGGGCGACAGCACGCAAATCCAGGTGGAAGATCCTGATTCTTCGACCACGTCGTTTGCGGTTCGCAATGGCGTTGAAACGGGACGCAGCCTGCAGGATATGCGTGGTGCGAAGGTTTACGATGTTCGCGGTCGCCTTCTGGGAACTGCGGACAGCCCGCGGGTAAAGGAAATGCGTTTGCGCAAGGCCCGACAGCCCGTTTTTGCGAAGTAACAAAAGCACCGCAGGTGCCCACGAAGAAACTTGTCTCCTTTGTCTCCGTTGTCTATGGACAACCGGAAGTGTGGTGGTGAAGGTACTATTTGGAGTGCCGGAGATATATTATAGGTGCAGGTTCCCGGTGGTGCGGGGCCTGTAATTCAAAAAAAGGATTGGATGATGAAAAAGTTGTGGATGTTTGGGCTTTCGCTCGCACTTGGAGTGGGCATGTCGCAGGCGGCTCGCCAGATGGAATGGCTGAACCGCGGGCTTGTGGCGGTTAAGACCGGCGGGGGCGTGTTCCTCAGCTGGCGCGTCCTCGGGACCGAGGGCTCCGAGACGGGCTTTAACCTGTACCGCGATGGCGAGAAAATCGCGACCCTCAGCGGGACACAGGCGAGCAACTATACCGACGCGAAAGGGACAACCTCGAGCAGGTATTCCGTAAAGGCTGTCATAAACGGCAAGGAACTTGCATCTGACGATGCCGTACCCGTGTGGGGCGAGCAGTTCTTGACTGTGAACCTGGACAGGCCTGCAGGCGGTAGCGACTACACCTACAGTCCCAACGATATTGCCGTGGGCGACGTGGATGGCGATGGTGAATTCGAACTCATCCTCAAGTGGGACCCGAGCAATTCCAAGGACAACTCGCAGAAGGGCAAGACGGGCAATGTCATCATTGATTGCTACAAGATGAGCGGCAAAAAACTTTGGCGCATCGACCTAGGCGTAAACATCCGTGCGGGGGCGCACTACACGCAGATGCTCGTGGGTGACTACGATGGCGACGGCAAGGCGGAACTTGCCGTAAAGACAGCGCCGGGAACGAAGGATGCCAGCGGAAAGTACCTGAGCAAGGGCGCAGCGGCCAATGCGGCACATACCAGCGATTACCGCAATTCGAGTGGATACATTCTGACCGGTGACGAATACCTCACGGTTTTCAACGGCGAAACGGGACTTGAAATGGCGACCGTCGCCTATAATCCAGGGCGCGGTACGGTAAAGAACTGGGGCGACAGTTACGGGAACCGCGTCGACCGCTTCCTTGCGACAAATGCCTATCTCGACGGCAAGAAACCGAGCATGGTTTTCCAGCGCGGCTATTACACGCGCATGGCGCTCACGGCCTACGACTGGGACGGAAAATCGCTGACGCAGCGCTGGTACCACAATTCGGCGACGAGCGGCAAGGAATGCTACGGGCAGGGAAACCATAACCTTTCGGCGGGTGACGTGGATGGCGACGGATTTGATGAAATAATGCAGGGTAACTGCGCTATCGATCACGATGGTAAGTTCATGTACCGTGTAGGTTACGGTCATGGTGATGCAATCCACTTTGGCGATTTGGACCCCGACAACGACGGCCTTGAGGTTTGGCAGGTCCACGAGGAAAAGCCCTACGGCTACAACTTGCACGACGCACGTACTGGCAAGGTGCTTTTCTACGAAACCAGTTCGGGCGATAACGGGCGCGGTGTCGCGGGCGATGTTGATTCCAACAGCCGCGGACATGAACTCTGGTCTGCTGCAAACTGGAACACCTATACGGCTAAGGGAAAAATCTGGAAGGCTGACAAACGCCCCGCCTACAACTTCCGTATCTACTGGGATGGAGACCTGCTTGACGAATTGTTGGACAATACGACCATCAGCAAGTGGGACCATGCAAAGCAACAGAGCAATACGCTTTTCCAGATGCAGGGCAACAGCTGCAATACCACCAAGGCGACACCGAATTTCAGCGGTGACATTCTGGGCGACTGGCGCGAGGAAGTCATCTTGCACGATGGAGCCTCCAAGCTTTACATTTACACGACGACCACGCCTACCGAACATCGCATGTACACGCTTGCGCACGACCCGGTTTATCGCAATGGCATGAGCTGGCAGAATACCGCCTACAACCAGCCGCCGCATCTGGGTTTTTGGCTGCATGGCAACAAGGGCAAGTTTCCGAAGCCGGACATCGTGCTGATAGGCGACAACACGCCGAAGGCGGCCGCGATTGTCAAGCAGGGCGCAGGTAGTTCGAGCCAGGTGATTGTGAAGGGTGATTCGATTGTCCCGTTCACCTTCGCAATCCAGCATGCGGATGGGGCGAATGTTGACGGACTCCCGGCAGGCGTGACGGCCGTGTGGAATGCGACGACATCATCGCTCTATTTTAGCGGGACTCCCGTTGTCGAGGGCGAGTTTACCTACACGATTACGACGAAAGGCGGGAATGCTGACTTTGGCGAAGCGACTCGCAACGGAAAATTCACCATTCTGAGTGTCGTGGAATCGGGACCTGCTCCTCTTATGGTTCGGAGCGATATAGAAGCGGCGGTACCGACCGATGCAAAGGGAGCCTTTGCCGACAACCACGAGAATTTCCGCGGCACAGGATTCTACGATTTCGAAAACAGTCTCGATAGCTACGGCATTTACCACCTGGTTTCGCCGAAGGAATACAAGAATGCAACGATGGTGCTGCGCTACGCCCACGGCAAAACGGATACGCGTCGCATTATGGTGAAGATGAATGAAGACCTGGTCGGTTCGCTGACGTTCAAGCCCACTGCCGATTGGGATACCTGGGATAGCGTCTCGGTGGGTGTTTCGCTCCAGAAGGGGTTGAATGTACTTTATCTGAAATCGCTGGAAGAGGCGGGTGCACCGAACGTCGACCAGATCGGTTTTGATGTCGAAGGCGTGGTGCTTTTCGAGGATTCGACGCAACTCTCGGCGATCGACACCTTGAGCGCTGAAGTCGCGGGAGATTCTTCGGGAACGACGGGGCTTACCCGTGGCGACTACACCGCAGAAGACGACTTTGCAGGTAACATTCGCGTTGCTTCCGGAATACACCTGAATCTTGCAGATGGTACGCTGATTGCCCGCGAATCGGGGTATGCCCAGGTGGATTTCTTTGACATGACTGGCCACCAGGTGGCGCGCCTTGCAAGAAATGTTCCGGCAGGAGCGTCTGACTTGTCCCGCGAAATCAGGG